>NZ_JBQCIV010000032.1:0-62924 GCF_051953405.1 Trinickia sp.
GATTGGCCAGCATGGTCAGCGTCAGAAACGCGAACAGGAGCGCCATCGCAACACCCGCCCCGATCGAAGCCGCCACCCCTAGCCAGGGATGCCCGGTCGCCACGGTGACGGCATACCCGGTCACCGCCCCCATCAGCATCATCCCTTCGACGCCGAGGTTCAGCACACCCGATTTTTCGGTGACGAGTTCGCCGGCGCCCGCCAGCATCAACGGAATGGCGGCGACGACAGCGCTCGACGCTAGCGAGCCAGCTTGTTGAATATCCATGGTCGTTCTATTTCGATTGGCGAGTCATACGATTACGCGAAACCTGCTTCGATAGCCTTGCTCAGCCGTGCACCGCGCGAGGCACGCGGCGCAGACGATAGTTGACGAACAAGTCCGCCCCGAGCAGGCAGAACAGCAACAGGCCCTGAAATACGCCCGACAACGCCTGCGGAAGCTGCATCGACGTCTGCACGGCCTCGCCGCCCAAATAGAGCAGCGCCATCAGCAAACTGGCCAACACGATGCCGATGGGATGCAGCCGCCCCACGAAAACGACGATGATCGCCGTAAAGCCGTAGCCTGGGGACCAGGTCGCCTGCAACTGACCGATCGGTCCGGCCACCTCGCCCATGCCGGCCAAGCCGGCAAGCGCGCCGCTGATCAAGAGCGACGTCCAGACCGTGCCCGCATCGGAAAACCCGGCATAGCGCGCGGCGAGCGGCGCGAGGCCGCCCACGTTCATCCGAAAACCGGCAAAGCTCTTGCGCATAAAGAACCACACCGCGGGGATCGCCGCCAGCGTCAGGAAGATCGACGCATTGAGCCGTGTCCCGCGCAGCCAGTGCCAACGCCAATCGCCACCGAAGGTCGGATACAACGCGTCGCCCGAGAACATCTCCGACAACGGGAAGTTCATGCCTTGCGGATCGCGCCATGGGCCGCTCACGAGATAGATCAACAACTGCGTCGCGACGTAGGTCAGCATGAGGCTCGTTAAGATCTCGTTCGTGTTGAAACGCGTCTTGAGAAACGCCGGGATCGCGGCCCACAACATGCCGCCCACGATGCCCGCCCCCATCATCAGAAACAAGATCCAGGCGCCGCTTGCCTGATCGAAGTGGATCGCAACGCCGCTGGCCGCGATACCGCCCGCGAGCATCTGCCCTTCGGCGCCGATATTCCATACATTCGCACGATAGCCGACGGCGAGGCCGAGCCCGATCAGGCATAACGGCGAGGCCTTGAGCAGCAACTCCGACCAACCGTTGACGTCGGCCAACGGATCGATGAAGAACGCCCGCATGGCCTGCACCGGGTCGCGCCCGACGAGGCCGAAGATCAGAAAGCCGATCGCAAGCGTCAACAACGCGGCGATCAGGGGCACGGCGAGCCGCATGGCGCGAGAAGGCGTCGGACGGGCTTCAAGTCGGTAAGGAAAATACATGGTCAATTCGAGCGTGGGGGGTCGATTCTTCGATTCTTCGATACCTAGCGTCGGCGCGGCCGCGCGGGGCACCGGCCGACTAAGGCCGTTCCTGCGTCGCCGCGGCAGCGCACCGATGTCGTGTCAAACATGCAAAGGCTGCGCAGCGGGCGGCGCCGCGCCAGGGTCGCCGAACATGCCCGCCATCCAGAGGCCGATTTCCTCGGCATTCGTCTCGCCCGTCTTGCGCGCCGGCGACAAACGCCCGCGCGCGAGCACGGCAATCCGGTCGCAGATGTCGAATAGCTCGTCCAGTTCCTCCGAGATAACGAGCACGGCAACCCCCTTGGCCGATAAATCGAGCAGCTGTTGCCGGATGAACGCGGACGCGCCGACGTCGACGCCCCACGTCGGCTGTGCGACCACGAGCACTTTCGGGGCTTGCAAGAGCTCGCGGCCCACGATGAACTTCTGGAGATTGCCGCCCGATAGCGACTGGGCAAGCGCGTCCGGGCCGCCGCAGCGCACATCGAACGCTTCGATGCAACGCGTCGCGAACGCGCGCATGGCGCCGGTGCCGATCCAACCGTGGCGGACCATGCCGGGCTGGCGATGCGCAGTGAGCAGACCATTGTCGGCGAGCGACATGGCCGGCACGGCACCACGCCCGAGCCGCTCTTCGGGAACGAACGCAAAGCCCAAGCGACGGCGTGCACCAGCCGAAAGACTTCCAGCGCTTTTGCCGCAGATCGTCACGGCATCGGGTTGGGCGGCGCTACGCTTTTCGCCGGAGAGCGCGGCCAATAGTTCCGCTTGGCCGTTGCCCGACACGCCCGCGATCCCGAAGATCTCGCCCGCATGCACGTCGAACGTCACATTCTCCAGCGAGGTCCCGAATGGGTCGTCGCTCGGCGCCGACAGCTTCCGTACCGAAAGCCGCGCCTCGCCCGGGGTATGGGCGCGGCGCGTATAGTCGGGCAGCGCATGGCCGACCATCAGCTGCGCGAGCGACGCGTGCGTTTGTTCGCGCGGCTTGACGTGGCCCGTCACGCGGCCGCCGCGCATGACCGTGGCCGTATCGCACAGCTCGCGAATTTCGTCGAGCTTGTGGCTGATATAGAGCACGCTACAACCTTGCACCGCGAGACGCCTCAAGGTATCGAACAGCTTGCGCACGGCTTGCGGGGTCAACACCGAAGTCGGCTCGTCCATGATCAGGAGCCGCGGGTGCTGCAACAGACAACGCACGATTTCCACGCGCTGGCGCTCGCCCACCGTCAAGCTGTGCACATGCCGTTGCGGGTCGATGTCGAGGCCGTACTCGGCCGACACGTCGCGAATGCGCTTGCCGAGCGCCGACAGATCGAACGGCTCGTCGAGCGCCAGTGCGATGTTCTCGCCCACCGTCAACGTTTCGAACAGCGAGAAGTGCTGAAACACCATCCCGATCCCGAGCTTGCGCGCCTGCGCGGGGCTCGCGATGTCGACGAGATCGCCTTCCCAGCGAATCTCGCCCGCATCGGGCCGCACCGAGCCGTAGATGATTTTCATCAACGTGCTCTTGCCGGCCCCGTTTTCGCCGAGCACGGCGTGGATCTCGCCCGGCGCCACGACGAGATGCACGTCGTCGTTCGCCTTCACCGACGGATATTGCTTGCTGATGCCCGTCAACGCGAGCCGTGGCACGACCGGCGAACGCGCGCCCGCCTGGCCGTGGAAATGTGATTGATCGCCCATGAGATCCGTCGAACTGACTGCCTACCCGCTTATCGCGCGACGCGCTCGATGCTCGTCGCGTTCCCCGTTCCCCTATGCCGCCTGCCCCGGTCGAGCGCCGCTTCGCGCCGCGCCGACCGGCGGCCGTGGCCCGACGATACCCAAATCGCGCGCGAGCGTCGAGCCGACAATATCGTACGAACACTCGATGCGGCCGTTGCGCCACACGGGTATGTGCGCCCTTGACTGTGCTTCATGCACATATTAAAAATCTGATACTCCCACCCCCGCTCGATCAGCCGCAACATATATCGGAGCCATTCATGAGTCAGCAACGCGAGGCGATCGACACGTATCTTTTGCGCGTCTTGCACACCCTCTTGATGGAGCGCAGCGTGACCCGCGCGGCCGTCAAGCTCAATCAATCGCAACCGGCGATCAGCGCCGCGCTGCGCCGTTTGCGCGACATCACGGGCGATCCGCTGCTCGTACGCGGCAAGTCCGGCATGGTGCCGACCGAGTACGGTCTGCGCCTGCTCGAGCCCGTGCAGAACGCGCTGCGGGAAATCGAACGGATTCGCTTTCAGCAGCACAACTTCGATCCCGCAACGTCGATCCGCTGCTACCGCATCGGCTGTCCCGACTACCTGAACGTCCTGTTCGTCCCGACGGTGGTCGAACGATTCCGGCAAGCCGCACCGAACGCACAGCTCGAATTTCATTCGCTCGGGCCCTCGTTCGATTACGAACTGGCGCTCGAAGACGGCAAACTGGACGTCGTCATCGGCAACTGGCCCGAACCGCCCGAGCAATTGCATCTGTCGAACTTGTTCGTCGACGAAATCGTGTGCCTGATGGCCAACACGCACCCGTTCGCCAAGCGCGGCACGCTCACGCTCGACCAGTATCTGAACGCGCCGCACCTTGCGCCCACACCGTATTCGGTCGGCCAACGCGGCGCGATCGACGTTCATCTCGCGCGCGAACGGCTCAAGCGCCATGTCGTCGTCACCCTGCCGTATTTCAATCTCGCGCCATACGTCTTGATCAAGTCGGACCTCATTTTCACGACGACACGGCTATTCGCCGATCACTACGCCAAGTATCTGCCGCTGACGGTCTTGCCCGCCCCGCTCGACTTTCCACCCATGCAGTACTACCAACTGTGGCACGAGCGCTGCCACTACTCCGACGAAGTGCGCTGGCTGCGCAGCCTCGTCGCCGATGCGACGCGCACGCTCGTCGAGCGCGCCTAACCGTACCGGCCATACGGCCGTCCTCTCTCGCCGCCCCCGCCCCGAGCCCGCTCGGGGCAAGCGCACGAGCGCGACCCGCATTCGCATGCTCAGGCCGTGCGCGCCGCTTCGCCGAGCGTGCGCGCGAGCGCGTTGTGACGCTCGAGCAAAGGCGCAAGCTCGAGTGTCGTCAAACGCCCATCCTGCACGACGACCCGCCCGTTGACGACGCTCAGCGACACCTGCGAAGGCGCGCAAAACACGAGCGCCGCGACCGGGTCGTGCAGCGCCCCCGCGAAGCTCGGCTGGCGCAAGTCGAACGCCACGAAATCGGCCGCCATCCCAGGCGCGAGCGCTCCGATATCGTCGCGCCCGAGCACCGCGGCGCCGCCCAACGTGGCAAGCTCCAGCGCTTCTCTTGCGCTCATCGCATCGGGGCCGAAGCCGACGCGCTGCAACAGCATCGCTTGACGCGCCTCGCCCAGCATATGCGCGCCGTCGTTCGAAGCCGACCCATCCACACCGAGCCCCACCGGTACTTGCGCGTCGCGCATACGGCGAATCGGGGCGATGCCCGAGGCGAGCCGCATATTCGAACACGGGCAATGCGCCACGCCGGTGCCCGTGCGCGCGAACAGCGCAATACCGGGCGCGTCGAGCTGGACGCAGTGGGCATGCCAGACATCGGCGCCGACCCATCCGAGATCCTCGGCATACTCGGCCGGCGTCATGCCGAAACGCTCGCGGCTGTAGGCGACGTCGTTGACGTTTTCGGCGAGATGGGTGTGCATCGACACACCGTAGTGCCGCGCCAGCGCCGCGGACTCGCGCATCAAATCGCGGCTCACCGAAAACGGCGAGCACGGCGCGACCGCCACGCGCAGCATGGCGTAGCGGCCCTCGTCGTGATAGGTCTCGATCAGCCGCTGGGTGTCGGCCAGAATATCGCCTTCGCGTTCGACGAGCGAATCGGGCGGCAACCCGCCATCCTTTTGCCCGACGCTCATGCTTCCACGGCTTGCGTGGAACCGCATCCCGATGCGCGCGGCGGCGCCGATGCTGTCGTCGAGCCGGCTCCCGTTCGGGTACAAGTAAAGATGGTCGCTCGACGTGGTGCAGCCCGACAAGAGCAGCTCGGCCATCGCGGTAAGCGTCGACACCTCGATCATCTCCGGCGTCAGATGCGCCCAAATCCGATACAGGTTCGTCAGCCAGCCGAACAATTCGGCGTTTTGGGCAGCCGGCACCGCCCGCGTCAAGCTTTGATACATGTGGTGGTGCGTATTGACGAGCCCGGGCATCACGAGATGTCCACGCGCGTCGAGCACTTGATCGGCCGTCTCGGGCAATGCGCTCGTCGGGGCGACCGCGACGATCCGGTTACCTTCGATATAGAGCCCCGCATCGCGCAGTTCCCGGCGCGCGCCGTCCATCGTCACGAGCACGTCGGCATGCTTGACGAGCATCGTTCGAGGGCGTGCCGCACCGCTGGCGTGCATGGGCTGTTCGTTCGTCATTCGATGGCTTCCGTATGCGTTGAGTCGTTGGAGTAGGCGGATGGGCGATGCCATAACGATCAGGAGCCAAAATAGCGCTGGCAATGTACGATTCAGCGATACTCGCCTTCAGCGATTCGATATATTGGGTCCTTTTCCATCGCCATTTTCGTCGGCTTTCGCCGGTTTTGTCCGCTTGCGTCGAGCAGGCGCGGGCGCGATAGGACGCGCCGCCCTCGCCTCATGCGCCGGCCCTTATCTTTCCTATCGCTTGCGCGCGAGCCGTCGCCAACTTCTTAGAATGACGGCACGGCGCTCGCATTACATCGCCGACGGGTATGTAGCCACCGACGTGGAGCCTCGATCCGCCGTTTGCGTATGGGATCGGGCCGCCCATGACACGTTTCGCGTTCATCACAAGGAAAACTGCGAATGGGAAAGCTCACTACCCACGTTCTGGACACGGCGCACGGCCGCCCCGGGGCCGGTATCGCACTCGAGCTGTATGCGCTCGAGCGCGATACGCGCCGTCTGATCACGAAAACCGTCACCAATGACGACGGCCGTTGCGATAAACCGCTGCTCGACGGCGATGCGTTGATCCCGGGCGAATACGAACTCGTGTTTCATGCCGGCGATTACTTCGCCGCGCTGGGCGTGAACGTGCCGCAACCGCGCTTCGTCGATCGCGTCGTCCTACGCTTCGGCATTGCCGATGCCGGCGCGCACTATCATGTGCCGCTCCTGGTCTCGCCGTGGGCCTACAGCACCTATCGCGGCAGCTGAACGCACGATACCAACGACATCAGGAGCTTGGAGGCATTTCATGGAAGGCTTTATCACCGATTGGCTGAATCTCGCGATTCGCTGGCTGCATGTCGTCGCCGCGATCGCGTGGATCGGCGAATCGTTCTATTTCGTCGCACTCGACAACAGCTTGAAGAAGCCGAAGGATCAGACGCTCGTCGAGCGCGGCGTGTTCGGCGAACTTTGGCACGTCCACGGCGGCGGTTTTTACAACATGCAGAAGTACATGGTCGCGCCCGCGCAGATGCCCGACGATCTGCATTGGTCGAAGTGGCCCTCGTACACCACGTGGATGTCCGGCTTCGGCCTGTTTACGGTGCTCTACCTATTCTCCCCGAGCACCTACCTCGTCGATCCGAACGTGCTCCCCATGAGCCCCGTGGAAGCGGTGGCCGCCGCGTTAGCCTTTTTGACCGCGGGCTGGATCGTGTACGACTCGCTGTGCCGCCTGCTCGGTCACAAGGACGGTGCGCTCGGCATCTGCGTCGGCTTGTACGTGCTGGTCGCCGCGTACCTGGCTTGTCATGTCTTCTCGGGACGCGCCGCCTACCTGATCGTCGGCGCGATGCTCGCGACGATCATGTCGGCCAACGTCTTCTTCGTCATCATCCCGGGCCAACGCAAGATGGTGAACGCGATGCTCAAGGGCGAAGCGCCGAACCCGATCTACGGCAAACGCGGCAAGCAACGCTCGGTACACAACACCTACTTCACGTTGCCCGTGGTGTTCGCGATGCTCTCGAACCACTACGCGATGACGTACACCCATCCGTACAACTGGGCCGTGCTCGTCGCGATCCTGTTCGCCGGCGCCCTGATTCGGCAATTCTTTGTCATGCGCCATCGGGGCCAGGTGCTGTGGTACCTGCCGGTGGGCGGCGTTGCGCTGCTCGCGCTCGCATTGGCCGTCACGCTGCCCAGGCCCGTCATGCCGCAAGCGCAAGCCGCCAACGCGCCCGCCGTCAAGCTCGCCGACATCCGGCCGATCTTGCAGCAACGATGCGCCGAGTGCCATTCGGCCCATCCAACGCTGATGGGCAGCGCACCGGCCGGCGTGCTGTTCGACACGCCGCAAGAGATTTCGACGAACGCGCAGCGCTTGTACGAGCAGGCCGTCGTGCTCAAGGCGATGCCGCTCGGCAACGTGACGAAGATGACGCCCGACGAGCGAGAAAAGATCGCCGCTTGGTTTACCGCAGGCAAGCAGCAGTAAGCGATGGGGGCCCGACTGCCCGACACGGTGACGGCCGGAGAAAACGAAGCCCCTCGAGCAAGACGAATGCTCGAGGGGCTTTCTCGTTGGGACAGTGACGCGCAGGCCGCGCGCCGCGGCCTGCGTTTAGGCGGCTTGCGCCATCAACGCTTCGCGATTCAGCGTATGCGCAGCGGAGGCGGCAGGCGCGGCCAACGTGGACAGCATCGCCCGATCGTTGAACCGGAAAAAGCACACGAGTTGGCTGCACGCGGCCAGCTTCAGCAATTGCGGCCCCGAAAGATCGGCAATCACGTCCGCGATCTGCGCCGACAGTCCGAGCCGCTCCATGCCGCTTGCGCGGTCCGTGCGCAACAGGCGCTGCGCGAGCGAAAGGTACGACAGGTTGATCTCGCGGATCGATTCAAGCGTCTCGCAACCGTTCATGACTGTCTCTGCCAGGGGTTCGTGATTCGAATTAAAAGGTGACGGATAAACGTAAAACTCACTACTGCGCGTCTCATTGCCGTCACTGAAAACTGTTGCGCTTGCGCGCCAAACGTTTGCGCGAAAATGCGCTCAACAGCCGTTGCGTTCGTCGGCCACGCCCGCCGCGATCAGGTTGCGGGCGATTTCGCGCAGCAGATGTTGCGTCAGCGCGCCGGAGCCGCCAAGGCAAAGGCGTTGAAGTTCGATGAGGTCTTTGGCGAAGCGGCTCATGGCGATCTCTCCGTGGCTCGAGGTTCGAAGCGTTCGTGCCGTGATGCGTCGTACGAAATCGCTTTCCTGTGACGAAAGTATCGGCGAGTCCTCTTGCGAAACAAATCAGCCGCCGCTGAACCTTGCGTCATATCTGGCAGCCCCCGTGTCAGTGTTTTCCTACGAGCAAGGTACGCAAGGGCTACGCCTGCCGGATGCACGCAAAAACGCCCGTGCAAACCTCGCACGGGCGTTTGAATCGTGCCAGACTTCGAGCGCGGCTAGCGGCGCGCCCCGGCCAGCGCCTCGGCTGTCAGCCACAGCGATTCCGGCAGCGTTTGCTCATCGCAATTGTGTCCGTCTCCACCCCGATCGACCACGATGAAATCGCTCACCGCGTCGAGTGCGATCAGCGGATGGTGCCAGACCCCTTTAGCGTAGTTCACGCCTTGCCACCCGTGCGAGACGAACGCGCGCACGGCTCGAGTCTCGAGCGGGCCGGCCGGCGCCACGACCACGAGATAGGGCTTATCTGTCAGCGGAATGAAGGCTTGCGAGCCGAGCGGGTGGCGCTCGAGCATGGCGACCTCGAACGGCAGCGTGCGCGGTTGGCCGCGAAATAGGTTCACGAGCGGCCGCCCGCCTGCGTCCGCCACGTCCACGCGGGCAAGATCGTGAAAGCGCATCGTCGTGCCGAGATTGATCGGGATCTGCCGTGCGCCTTCGAGTTCGATCACGTCGCCGAACGGGGCGAACGCCGCCCGCTCAAGCGGCTCGATCGCGAGGGCCTTCATGAGCGCGCTGCTCATGCCAGCACACCCCAGGCGCGCAAACGCGAGACGCCGCCATCGGGGATGATGTTCAAGCGCAGGTGCGTGACGGGACCCAGCGCGGCCAGTTCGGCTTCGAAGAAGTGCTGTTTGTCCATTTGGAGCTTCTGTTCGCCGAGCAGCGTCGGCCAGAACATCGCCTGGGTAATCAGCGAGCTGTCGGTACCCCCTTTGACGTAGGCGGCCTGGATCGAGCAGCGATCGGGGTAGTTGCCTTTGAAGAAGGCGGTATCCACCTCGATCTTCGCGATCGTTCCCGGCTGCGCCAGCGCGATGATGGCCCAATCGTTGCCCGGTTCGCGCCGACGGCGCGTTTCCCAGCCGTCGCCCATGTTCACGCCACGACCCGGCATCAAGAGGTTCGACGCGGCGCCGAAGTGTTGATTGTTGGCGGCCACGATATACGCGCCGTTCTCCATCGCGGCCAGATCGACCGGTGCGCTACGGCTCGCGCTGGCCCAGTCCACCTGGGGTTGGCCGTACACGCGCAGACGCGCAACGCCGCCGTCCGGATACAGATTCAAGCGAATGTGCGTATACGCGTCGCCATCGGCAACGTCGAGGTAATGATGCGTATTGCCTTGCAGCGTCGTGGACGGCACGATTTCCGTCCACTGCGTCGCTTCGTTCGGCTGTTCGCCGGCCGGTACGCGAGCGGCCTCGACCGATGCGGCGGGTGGGAAGTTGCCGGTGAAATGGCTCGTGTCGATGTCGAGCCCCTTCACGACGCCCGCTCGCGCAAGCTTGACGACGCACCAGTCATACCCGGTGGTGCGCTTGCGGCGCGTCTCCCAACCGTCCATCCACTTGCCGTGATCGTCGTACTTGCCGGGGATGAACACGGCCGGCTCGGGACTCAGCATGCGCTCTTTCGGCGCGAAGAATTCGTCGCTCGCCTCGAGCGCCTGTGCGCCCAGGCGCGGATCGGCCAAGTTGACGTAGCGGCGCGTGAAATCGGGCGCGTTGGGGTCGAGAATCGGGAGAGCCATCGTTGTCGTCCTTCGTGTCTGTCAATTCGTTCGTACTGCGAATGAAACCTCGTCGTGCCGCGTCGTGCGCCCTTCGCTTGCCTTAGGCGCCTTCCGCGCTCATGCCGTGACGAGATCGTCGATGCGAAACCGTGCGATGCGATAGATCTGCTCCAAGCTCTCGCGCAGTTCGTCGTCGCGCGTATTGTTCACGCGCGCTTCGAAGTTGGCGATGATCGCGGCGCGGTCGTAGCCGCGCACGGCGAGAATGAACGGAAAGCCGAACTTCTCGCGATACGACGCGTTCAAGCGCTGCAGCTTGTCGAATTGCTCCTGCGTGCAGTCGGCAAGGCCCGCGCCGCTTTGCTCGCGCGTCGATTCGGCCGTCAATTCGCCCCGCACCGCGGCTTTGCCTGCCAGTTCCGGGTGCGCGTCGATGAGCGCGAGCTGCCGCGCCGCGCCGGCATTCGCGACGATCTCGCGCATGGCCGAGTACAACGCGTCGATGCTCTCGAACGGACGCGCGGCCGCCGCCTGCTGCGCGACCCAAGGCGAATGCTCGAAGATGCCCGAGAGTGCCGCCTCGAACGCATCGCGCGGCATCGAATTCAATTGTTCCAGCGAGTATTGCATCGGCTTCATGCGCGTGAGCTGTCCGTTTTCGACTGATAGGGATGATGCGCGTGCCAATGGCGTGCGATATCGACGCGGCGCGCCACCCAGACGCGCTCGTGCCGTTCGATATGGTCGAGAAACCGCTGCAGCGCACGAAAACGGCCGGGACGCCCGAGCAAGCGGCAATGCATGCCGATCGACAGCATCTTCGGCGCTTCGTCGCCCTCTTCGTAGAGCACATCGAACGCGTCGCGCAAATACGTAAAGAAATGATCGGCGGTATTGAAGCCTTGCGGCGTCGCAAAACGCATATCGTTCGTGTCGAGCGTGTAAGGCACGATCAGCTGCGTGCGCGTCTCGCCCCCAGTCACGTCGACTTCCGTCCAAAACGGCAGATCGTCGCCGTAGTAGTCGGAGTCGTATAGAAAGCCGCCGTATTCGGCGACGAGCCGGCGCGTGTTCGGACTATCGCGGCCCGTGTACCAACCGAGCGGCCGCACCCCCGTCACGCGCTCGATCGCTTCCATCCCGAGCCGCATGTGCTCGGCCTCGCGTTCGGGCGACATGTCCTGATAATGGATCCAGCGCCATCCGTGACAGGCGATCTCGTGCCCCAACTCGACGAATGCGCGCGCCACCTCGGGGTGGCGTTCGATCGCCATGCCGACGCCGAACACGGTCAGCGGCAAACCACGCTTGTCGAACTCGCGCAAAATGCGCCAGACGCCTGCGCGCGATCCGTACTCGTAGATCGACTCCATGCTCATGTGCCGCGCCGGATACGCTTGTGCGCCGACAATCTCGGAGAGGAATTGCTCCGAGGCCGGATCGCCGTGCAGCACGCAGTTTTCGCCGCCCTCTTCGTAGTTCAGGACAAACTGGACGGCAACGCGTGCGCGCCCCGGCCAGTTGGCCTGGACAGGCTGCCGGCCGTAGCCGATCAGGTCACGCGGATAGCGGGAGTCGGATGTCATGGCAAGGATTCGAGACAAGCGTTGGAGAGCGGCACGGCAACGCCGAGGTGCACCACGCCGCAACGGTTCAATTCGGTCGAATCAGTGTATAGAAAACCCCGTGGCGCGCCCATATAGATAGGCCGATAGCGGGGGTCACCGCAAACATATGTCGCGCCGCGCACTGGGCCGCGGCGGCCGGTTCCGATAGCGCTTCGGGCAGTCGCTTCAGGTAGCGCGGGGACTGAAATCGGCTAACGGTCCGTCATAGCGTTTGACGAGCGGGCGAGCGTACTCGCCCCGTTTGGCGGTTTGCAACCGGAGGGAAACGAGGGCCTCGACCCATTTCAACGCCGCGGTGACGCCTTCGACGACCGGCGCGCCCACGGCATCTTCGATCGCCCGGCCGAGATCGGCCATCCCGGCGCACCCGAGCACGATTGCATCGGCCCCGTCCTCCTCGAGCGCGCGACGGCATTCGTCGACGATGAGCCGGCGCGCCGCACTGCCAGGCCGATCGAGATCGAGCACGGCGACCTCCGTCGCCCGCACGGAGCGGCAAAACCGTTTCATGCCGTAGCGCTCGGCCAAATGCCATGCCATACCGGTCGTTCGCGCCAGCGTCGTGACCACGGAAAAACTCGGCGCGATCACGCTTGCGGCATGCATCGCCGCTTCGGCGATGCCGATGACGGGACCGCGCGCTAATTCGCGCGCGGCGAACAATCCCGGATCGCCGAAACAAGCGATCACGTAGCCGTCGATTCCGTCACGCTCGCCGCCCGCCACCTCGGCCAGCAACCCCGGCAACGCGAGCGATTCGTCGTACCAACTTTCGATGGACGGCGGCCCCATCGTCGACGTGGCCGCGACGATTTCGGTGCCCGCAGCCGCCGTGGCACGCGCGCACGCCGCCATCGTATCGGTCATGCGCGAGGTCGTATTGGGATTGATGAGTTTGATCTTCATACTGCTGCTCCCCCATGCCTTAGGCGCAGACGTTACCGACGATCGCCGCGCGCCGCGATGCCGTAAAACGCGGCGCCCAGCGCAACGCCGATGAACCAGGAGAAGTTGGCGAGCGACGCAAGCGCCGGCGTCATGACGCAAACGACCGCAATCGCCGCGGCGGCCAACACGGCTACCACGGCGCGACGGTTCACGCCGCCGCGATACCAGTACGCGCCGGCTTCGGACATCGAATACAGTTCGTCCAACACGACGTGCTGCCGTTTGACGATGAAGTAATCGACGATCAACACGCCGTACAGCGGCCCGATGAACGAGCCCAGCACGTCGAGCGTGTAATGGATCACGGCCGGGTTGTTGAACAGGTTCCACGGCGTGATGAACACCGATGCGGCGGCAGCGGCCATGCCGCCGGCGCGCCAGCTGATGTGCTTGGGCGCCACGTTGGAAAAGTCGAATGCCGGCGAGACGAAGTTGGCGACGATGTTGATGCCGATCGTCGCGATCATGAACGTCAAGGCGCCCAGCACGACCGCGAACGAATGATCGATACGGCCGACCGTCGCCACGGGATCGGTGATCATCTCGCCGAATACGGGCAGCGTCGCCGAAGTCGTCACCACCGTCACGAGCGAAAACGCGAGGAAATTGACGGGCAGCCCCCAAAAGTTGCCGCGTTTGACGCTCTCATAGCTCTTGCAATACCGCGAGAAATCGCCGAAGTTCAGCATCGGCCCCGAGAAATACGACACGACGAGCGAGATCGCCGTGATGGTGACGGGCAGCGCCTCCCAGCCGTGATATTTGACGGTCCCGAGATTGAGGTGGATGTTGGAGATTCCAGCTCGCGCCACCATGTAGCCGGCCAAGATAAACATGACGACATACACGGCGGGGCCAGCGAAATCGATGAACTTCTTGATCGTCTCCATGCCGTTCCAAAACACGAGCGCCTGCAGCACCCAGAGCAACATGAAGCCGGCCCATCCGAGCGTGGACAACCCGAGCCAGCCGTGGCGATGAACGTCGGCATACGGCATCAATTGCGGCGCGAACTTGAGCAGGACGATGACGAACGCGCTCGATGCGAGATACGTTTGAATGCCATACCAAGCAACGGCGATCAGGCCGCGAATCACGGCCGGGATATTGGCGCCGAGCACGCCGAACGTCGCTCGGCAAATGACCGGATAGGGCACGCCATTGCGTTGGCTCGATTTCGCGATCAGGTTGGCGAAGACATTCACGATGCCGATGCCGACCAGCAATGCGATCAACACCTGCCAGCTCGTCAAACCGAGCGCGAACAGGCTGCCGGCGAAAACATAACCACCGACGCTGTGCACGTCCGACATCCAGAATGCAAAGATGTTGTAAGTGCCCCAATGCTGATCGCGCAACGGCGCGAGATCCGCATTGCACAAGCGCTCGCTATAGCCGGCCGGAAAGCCGGTATCGCTGCGAGCGGGCGACGAGCCGAGAGCCCCGGCGTCGGTGGGTACGGTCAAATCAGGCATGACGTCTCCATTCAAATACACGAGCGTTGCGACGCGGCATGTTCGATGCCGACGCGCAAGTAAGCGCCTCGTTCGACCGGCCGCAGTCGGCGCTTGTGCGGCCATCGTCCCCCTAATGCCCCGACAGGTAGTTAGTTATCCTAATTATTTATATCGGAGCCGCGGGCCCCGTATCGTCCAACCCGAGCGGTCGCTTGCATCGCAACCGGCTAGCGCCGCAAAGCAGCGATCTAGACGCCGAAGACTTCCCGCAAATCGGCCGCGCCGCGCGCCGGCCGATCGAGCATCTTCAATTCGACCGACTCCAGATGCCGTGCCATCAACTCCGATGCACGGGCCCTATCGCCCAACTTGATCGCCTCGACGATCTCGGCGTGGTCGTCGAAGGAACAGGGACTGCGTCCGAGCGATTCGTAGAGCGCCGAAATCAACGTCGAGCGAGCGACGAGTCCCGCCAAGCAATCGCAAAGCACCCCATTGCCCGTCAATGCCGCCAGCGCGGTATGGAATTCGCCCGAGAGCCGAATCCAGGAACGAAAATCGCGGTGCTCGAATGCACTGCGCTCGCGTTCGATCATCTTCGCGATCGCCTTCAAATGCGCGGCGCCCTGCCCGCCTTGATCCCGACAAACGCGCGCTATGACGGCGCCTTCGATGATGCGTCGCATCTCGAACACCTCATGCACTTCTTGGAGCGAAGGGCTTGCCACGAAGGCGCCGCGGTTCGGCTCCAGATCGACGAGATGCTCGCTCGCGAGTTGCGAGAGCGCTTGGCGCACCGCGCCGCGCTTCACGCCGAACACCTCGCACAATTGCGCTTCGGTGAGCTTCGCGCCGGGCTCTAGCCGGTGCTCGAGAATCGCATCGCGAATGCGTTCGGCAATGGCCATCGGCGTAACGGGCTCGGACAATTTCGTCGTCGGCATGGTGGGTATAGTAGATTCGACATAAAGATTGTCAACAATTTATTTTGCGGCGGCGCGTCGATTCGCGCCAAGCACTTACCCGACAAATAGGCCATTTATGGGCATGAAAGCACCAATCTCGCGCATTTCCAGTTTCGGGATGCACCGACTTTCGGCACCGCCTGGCCTGCAAATTGTCAACAATCTTGGAGCTAGATCCGTTCGACGCTCGCGCCGGACGCCCGCCCGCGCGTTCGCGTCAACGAAGGGTGGGATGCCCGGCGACCGTCAACGAAAAGCCATCGTGCGCGGCTTGGAGGCGAGCCTGTGCACCAAACGGCAGCGTCACGAGATCGACACCATGGCCGAAGCGCAGCCCGGTCACGACGGGTAGCCTGGTCGCTGCTCGGATTTGTTCGACCATCGACGCGAAGTCGTACCCGTTGTCGTACGGCGAGAGCTTAGCGCCCGTGAAATCGCCCAATACGAGCGCACGCTGACGCGCCAAGATGCCGGCCAGATGGAGTTGGTAAAGCATGCGCTCGACGCGATAGGGGTGTTCGTTGACGTCTTCCAAGAACAGGATGCCGCCATCGATGCGCGGCATGTAAGGCGTGCCGACGAGCGCGGCGATCATGGCGAGGTTGCCGCCCCAAAGCGGGCCGCTCACATCGATTTCCACGCTTTGGGGGGCCGTTTCGCGGACGGTAAATTCCGGCGATTCGAGGGCGCGCCAGAATGCCTCGCTCGTGAATGCGCTTAGCGTTTCGGCGCCGAAGTTGGCCGTCAGCATCGGGCCGCCGAACGTCACGATGTCCGCGCGCGCGAACAACGCCAATTGAATGGCCGTGAAATCGCTATGGCCGCACAGGGCGACCGGCGCGTCAGCGAACCGGCGTTTTAGACCGGCGTAATCGAGCGCGTCGAGTATCCGGACGGCGCCATAGCCGCCGCGCAATGCGAGGGCGATGTCGGGCAGCGGACGAGCGGGATCGGCGAGGCTGTTCAGATCGTGTGCGCGCTCGGCGTCGGTGCCGCAAAAGCGCTGGTGGCGTCGCAGGACGCGCTCAGTGCCGAGCACGCGGTGCCCCTGCGCGACAAGGCGAGCGATGCCGCGCGCGGCAGCGTATTCGTCGTGCGGGTAACCGGAGGGAGCGACGATCTCGATCGTGCGCGAATGGGTCATGGCCGACCTCGTTGTTTTCGAGCGATTGGACGCGCAGCGGCCCGGTACGGCATTTAGACCGGCTGCTCGGGCACGCAAGCCTGGGCCGCGGCAGCCACGGCCGCCCGTTCGGCGCGAATGGCTTGTCGCCGATGCGCGAAAAACGACTTGAGCGCATCGCCGCATTCGGTCGCGAGGACCCCGCCCTCTACTTGCGTATGGTGATTGAGCTGACGATTGGCGAATGCGTCGACGACGCTGCCGCACGCGCCCGTCTTCGGATCGTGCGCACCGAAGACGACACGTGCGATACGGGCATGCATGATGGCCCCGGCGCACATGAGGCACGGCTCCAGCGTCACGTATAGTTCGCAGCCGGGTAGCCGGTAATTCCGAAGGGTTTGCGCGGCCGCGCGAAGCGCGGCCATCTCCGCGTGCGCGGAAGGATCGTGCCCGCCGATCGGATGATTGAATCCGGTCGCGACCACCTCGTCACCTCGCACCAGGACGGCGCCGACAGGCACTTCGCCCGCCGCGCGAGCCGATTCGGCCGCCTCGAGCGCCAGCGCCATATAGCGGCGATCGCGCTCCGACACCGCGGTATCGACAGGCATGTCGCCGCCCGCGCATGCGGCCGAGGTAGCCGCGGCCAGGTTTGGCGACGCGAACGGCTCGCTCACGAAATCCTCGCCGGATGCGCGGCGGCCATTTCGCTCTCGTCGTCCAGCACGCGTTCGGAGAGCCGTTCGGCGATACGGCGGCAATACTCGCGCGGCACGACCGTGGGCGCCCCGCGCAGCGATTCCAGCGCCATATCGAGCGCGAGCAGTTTCGCTTGCAGCCGGCACCGCGTCGCACGGTCTCCCGCGGCATTCAGTTCGTCCTGAAGATGCCGCAGCGAACGCAACTGTTCGACCGCCGGCGGCACGAACCCTGCGTTTTTCAATATGCGATTGGCGACGCGGACTTCCTCGGGTACGAGTAAGTCGTCGTCTAGGTCCTGTGGCGCCCCGGCACCCGGCAAGTCGTCGAACTCGCCACGCGCGGCGGCAGCGGCAATGCGCTGTTCGACCAAGGCATCAAGCAATTTCATCTGCGATCCACTACATTGCGGCGAGCGCATTTTAGCAGGGAGTCGAGCCGGGTTTGGTGGAGGCCCCCCTCGGGGTGCCGCCGCGCGATGCGCAGACGGCGCGGGACGGCTTGTCGGCGCGGACCATCGCGGGCCACCACCGCCCCATCCCTGCGCCGCAACGCCCTGCGGCCTGGCCAACGGGGATCCGCTCACTTGCCTACCCGTGAACGCAGTTCTCGCGCTGTCTCGAGCAAACCCTCATATCCCGCCCGGCTGTGTTCGGGCAAGTCCGGATCGCCTACCAGCGCGCCAAGCGTTTCGATCAGGCTGTAGAGAATGCCCTTTGCCGCACTGACAGCAATATTGCCCGACGACAGCAAGGTATCGACGTGGTTTAACGCGTCATTGAGTTGGCCGACATCGGGATTCGTGGGTTCTTCTTTCGGCCGGTTCGGATCGGGAGTCATAGTGGGCGTTCCTATCGATCTGTTCTGGGCGAGGCCAAGCGAGCGGACGGCCGCGTACGCCTCGTCCAACTCTTATATACCGGGTCGGCTCGATCGTCCACTACTCAGCGGGCGCCGCACTCTCGCTAAGGCCACGCGGTGACGAGTTTACGCATCGGCTACGGCCTGGTGCTACCCGAGGCCGGCGGGTGCGCGCGACACGCTGTCGCTTCGCGCCTCGATCGCTCGAACGACGGCGATCATGTCCGCCCGCCCAAGCCCGAGTTCGCGCGTTTCGCGATACAAGGCGTGGCAGACGTCGAGCAGCGGCGATGCGATCCGCGCACCGCGAGCGGCCGCTGCGACGAGGCGGTTGTTGTCTAATACGTTCTCGATGCTGGCTTGCTCGTCGAAATTTTCATGCAGCAACTTCGCGGTCTTCACGCGCGAAACGTCGCTGGCCATCGGTCCCGCATCGAGGATCGCTGCGAACTGCGCAAGATCCAAGCCATGGCGCTTGGCAAAATGCGCCGCTTCGGCAAGGCCCGTCACCATGGTGATGAGAAAAAGGTTAACGGCGAGCTTCATCGTCAAGGCCGCGGGCACGGCTCCGCAATACTCGCACTGCCGGCACATCGCCGCGACGAGCGGGCGCACCGTTTCGACGACGTCTTGTTCGCCAGCCAGCATGGCCACGAGTTGCGCAGCTTCGGCTGGCTTGCGCGAACCGGATACCGGGGCCTCGACGTAGCGGCCGCCCGCCGCACGGATGGCTTGTTCGAGTCCTTGCGAATAGCCGGGCGAGGTCGTGCCCATATGAACGATCGTGCGCCCTCGAACACGTTGCCGAAAGACGGGCTCGCCGCGCCCCAGCACACCGTCGATCGCCTCGGCATTGGCCAACATCAGCAACACGATTTCGCAACGCTCGAACACGTGCGCCGCGTCCTCGGCGACACTCGCGCCCGCTTGCGCCAGCACGGCCCGTTTCGGTGCCGAACGATTCCATACGACGAGCGCCACGCCCGCCTTCCTCAAATTGAGCGCCATCGGCTCGCCCATCGCTCCTAGCCCGACAAATCCTATCGGCGCGTGCCGCTCGGTCATCGCATCGTCCCTCGTTCGTTGTCTCGATCCACCTCGAACCGAACCGCTCGCTCGCACGTCGGTCCGCGCGAATCGACCGTTCGGAGCGCTCGGCGATTCGAGCGCCCGACGCATCGTAGAGACCTGCTATGGTTTTGAAAATCGCAAACTTCGAAACCGCTACTTCAGGAAATCGAAAATGAGACAACCGCTCAATTTCGACATGGATGCGCTGCGCACGATGGTCGTCGGGGTGGAACTCGGCGGCTTTTCGCACGCCGCCGCGCGGCTTCATCGCTCGCCGTCGGCCGTCAGCATGCAGTTGCGCAAGCTCGAATCGCAGGCCGGCCAACGGTTGTTCAGCCGTCGAGGACGCGGGCTTGCGCTGACCGACGCGGGCAACGTGCTGCTGCACTATGCGCGGCGTGTGCTCGCGCTCAATGACGAGATCGGCCATGCGCTCGGCGCGGTCGATACGCGCGCCGCCGTCCGGATGGGCATCGCGCAGGACTTTGCCGACACGATGTTGTCCGATCTGCTCGCGCGTTACGCCGATGCGCGGCCGAACGTCCAAGTCGAAGTCAAGGCCGGGCGCAACTTCGAACTCGCCGCCGATGTGGCGAGCGGCAAGCTCGATGCCGCCGTAGCGTTTGCGATGCCTGGGACGGGAGGCGGCGAGCAGATCGCGACGGTACCCGCCGCTTGGCTCGGGTGCCCCGCGACGCTGTCCCGCAGCGGCACGCGCTCGACCGTTCCGCTGGCGGTCTTCGACGGCCCATGCCTTTTCCGCGACATGGCAATCGATTCGCTTTCCCGTGCGGGTTTGACATGGCGTGTAGCGATGGCCACGCCGAGTCTAGCGAGCCTATGGTGCGGAACGCGAGCAGGCCTAGGTGTGACGGTGCGCACGCCGCTCACCGTCCCTGCGCCCCTATCCGTCCTCACGGGCGCGCCCGCGCTTGGATCGGTCGATATCGTCTTGCACCGGGCCGATCGCTGCTCGGACGATGCGCACGTGCTCGCCGACCTGCTGAGGGACTGCGTGTCGACGCAGTGGGGCGTGCCAGGGCGATAAAGGCGTGCCGGTGAAGCATGGAGCGGCGCGAAACGGGCGAAGAACGGCGCGCCCCTTACCTCGCCTCGCCCGCCCTGCTCCTTTCCCGACTAGTGCGCGATGGCAATCTTGCCGAAGTGCTGACCGCCATGCGCGAGATAGTCGTAGGCCTGCGGCACTTCATCGAGTCCGAAGGTTTTGTCGATGACCGGCACGAGTTTGCTGGCCGCGATGGCGCGTACGACATCGCGCAGGTCGGACACCGCCCCGGTGTTGTTCCCTTGCACGTTCACCGCCTTGGTCATGATCGCCATGAGATCGGCCGACGCCGTCGCGCCCGTCACGAAGCCGATGACGAACACGGTTGCGCCCACCGCCGCCGCGTTGATCGAACGGCCGAACGTTTGCGTGCCGCCGGTTTCGACGACCAAGTCGGCGCCGTTGCCGCCGGTGATTTCCAGGACGGCTTCATCCCAAGCCGGCGTTGTCCGGTAGTTGATCGTATGATCGGCGCCTAACGCCTTCGCACGCTCGAGCTTTTCGTCGGACGACGACGTGATAATGACCGTGGCGCCGGCCGCCTTGGCGAGCTGCAACGCAAAGATGCTGACCCCGCCCGTGCCGATCAACGTCACGACCGAGCCGGGACGCACGTTCGCGGCGCGCAGCGCGCGCCATGCCGTGGTGGCCGCGATGGGCAAAGTTGCCGCGGCTTCGTGGCTCAAATGTGCCGGCGTCGGCACGAGCGCGCTGGCCGGCAACACCACGTATTCGGCGAGCGAACCGGGCAACACCACGCCGCGTGTTGCCGTACTCAGTTGCGCCCGTGCCGGGCCGCCCACCCACAGCGGCTTCGAGTGGGGGATGACGCGATCGCCGACGGCGAACTCGTTCACGCCGGCACCCACCTCTGCCACCTCGCCCGCACCGTCCGCCACCGGAATGATGGGAAAACGAGGCACACGATAGCGGCCGGTCGCAACGGCGAGATCCACGAAATTCAGGCTCGCCGCACGCATCCGCAACAGCACCTCGCCCGGGCCGGGCTGGGGCTGCGGCAACGTCACGGAACGCAAAGCATCAAGGGAAGGCGCGGAAAGTTCGATGGCATGCATGGCTGGGCTCCTGGTTGGGATGAACGAAGATTACTCGTGCACATAAACCAGATAAACTGTCTTCATTACAGGATACTCATGCACCCCATGCAGCAATGGCTCGACGGAAATCAGATCGCCGAGATAGCCGCCTTCACCGCTGTGGCGGAACAGGGTTCGTTCACCAAGGCAGCCGCGATACTTGGCCGCGATGCCACCGTGCTGTCGCGCCGCGTGCAGTCGCTCGAGCGGCGTCTGGGCGTGCAGTTGCTGACCCGCACAACGCGCCACGTTGCGCTAACCGAGGCAGGGGCGGCCTTTCTCGCACGCGCGCAGGCCATTTCCGCCGCGCTGGCCGACGCCGAGGAAGAAGCATCGACGCACGGCCGGGGAGCGCCGCGCGGCACGCTCAGGCTCGCGCTTCCCGCCACGTTCGGGCGAATGTGGATCGCGCCGTATCTCCCCGAGTTCATGGCGGCGTACCCGCAAGTCGGTATCGACGTCTCGTACTCGAATCGATTCATCGATCTCGTGGCGGAAGGCTTCGATGTGGCCGTTCGCCTCGGAGAACTCGCCGATTCGAGGCTCGTCGCTCGTCGGATCGCACCGCGCCGCCGGCTGCTGTGCGCAGCGCCGGACTTTCTCGATCGCTACGGCGCACCGACCAAGCCGGAAGATTTGGCGCGCTCGCCTTGCCTCGTGTTCACGGGCTTGGCGTCTCACCCGAACTGGACGTTCGTCAATGCGCAAGGGGAACGCGCAACGATACGAGCGCAAGGCCCGCTCGTATCGGACGATGCCGAAGCGTTGGTCCATGCCGCCGTGCGGGGAATGGGCATCATGCTGAGCACGGACTGGCTGGTGGGAAGAGAACTCGCCGCCGGCACGCTCGTGCCCGTGCTCACCGAATGGCTGCCGCGCGACGAGGGCGCCATCTATACCGTGGTGCCCACGAACCGGCTTTTGCCGGCCAAAACGCGTGCATTCATCGATTGGATCGCCGGTCGATTCTCACCGACGGTACCTTGGCGCGCCGAGTAGATGCACCTCAGTGGCACCACCGGGGCGGGCATACGGGCAACGGTCATGCTGACCAAGGATCGACAACCGCTATCCCGCAGTCGACGAAATCCTTAACGTTTCGCGTCGCCAGGGTCGCCCCCGCGGATCGCGCGACTGCCGCAATCATCGCGTCGAACTGGCTGATCTGCCTCCCGGCGTTCTTGCGTGACACGGCAATCGTCGCGTACAAATCCGCGGCATCGCTATCGAAACTCAACAGCCTGCCGGCGAAATCTTCTTCGAAAATGGCTTGAACCGCACCCGACAACGCCTCTTTGCGAGCCCCGTCGGCCAACAGCCCGAGACCGTAAAGAATTTCGGCGCGGGTGATGGTTGTCGTAAAGAGGGCCGCACGCCGCTGCGCCCGGAACCATTCGATCACGCGCGGATCCGGCGCCGATCTCAACGTCTCCGAGAGGACGTTCGTATCCAAGATGATCATGCGCCCAAATCCACTCGGTCCTGGATCGTCTCGCGAGCCGGCAAGGCCAGATCGACTCCACCAAGCGGTGAAATGCGATTGCGAATGGACTCGATCAGGCTTTGCCGCCCACCCTCTCCCTCCGTCGAGAGCGCGGCGCGAAGAATGTCCCGTGCCTCGTCCTCCATCGAACGTCCGTGGTGGGCCGCCTGCACTCTGAGCCGGGACTTCAGTTGTTCGTCGATATTGCGGATCGTCATGCTCGCCATGCCGGGGCCCTCCATTAATCATTGATTGCATTTTAATCAATGATTGCAAATCCGGCAACCGATCGACGGCATCCGTTCGATCGAGCGCACGGCATCGCCCCCGAATCCGTCTCCGGATAGGTCCGCGCCACACTGAAGCCGGAACGGGAGGACCGGATCGCGCCCCGGGGCGGCGGTCGCCCACCCCTGCCTTCATCTCGTATTCCATTGGTCAATAGATCCTCGCCGCGTTGGTCATCGACGATCGATTTTCGTGCTCGGTCGGTCCGCGCCGATAGTCATCCGAACGGCCAACGACAACACGGAGCGCGATAGGCTTCGGCGTGCGACGGCCGCCCCGACTATCGGTAGATCGAGGATTAGGAAAAACAGGAGGTGCGGGAGGTGCGGGAGGTGCGGGAGGTGCAGGAAACGCAGAAGGCGGTTCGAGCGAACCGCCGGAAAAACACTATACCCTCGCCCTTTCAGGATCGGCTATCTGATATTTGCGCATTTTTTCCCACAACACTTTGCGGCTGATGCCGAGGTAATGGGCCGTGTCTTGGCGCCGCCACCCATTCGTCGCCAGCGCATCGAGCACGCGGGTACGATCGGCGACATCCCACCGCGCAACCGCACCCGTTCGCGCCGACAGGGCCGCCTGAGTCCTTTGCGCATGCGCCAACACCGCTTCGAGCCGCAGCCGGTCCCACGCCCTCATCTGCCGCACGGTCACGCCGATACGCTCGGCCAGATTGCGAAGCTCACGCACGTTCCCAGGAAAGCGCATCTGCGAGATCGCGTCGCCGAGCCATGACGGCATATCCGGCAAAGTCGCAAGCAGCTCCTCGCTGAAGAGCGAACCGACGACCGAGCGAAAGATGCCGATCGTATCGGCCGCGCCGCGCTCCTGGAGCGACGGCACGTACACCTCGATGACAGCAAGCCGATAGTACAGATCGGCCCGAAACGAACCGTCCGCCACGAGGCGCGGCAAATCCTTGTTGGTAGCGGCGAGGACACGAAGATGCACATTGATCGGCGCACTCGCGCCGACTCGCGTCACGGCCCCGTCCTCCAGCACTCGCAGGAGCTTCACTTGCTGATGTAGCGGTAGGTCGCCGATTTCGTCGAGAAAAAGCGTACCTTCATGGGCTTGCTCGACATAGCCCCGGTGCGCACTCGCGGCGCCCGTAAAGGCCCCCTTTGCGTGCCCGAAAAAATGCGATTCGAACAGCCCGTCGGGTATCGCGCCGCAGTTGACGGCGACGAACGCCCCACGGCTGCGGCGCGAATGCTTCGTATGAAGCAGCTTCGCCACGCGCTCTTTGCCGACACCGGTCTCGCCGCGAATCAGGACGTTGGTGTCGCAATCGGCGAACATATCGACTTCTTGCAAGAGCGCACGCATGCAATCGGAGCGGGCGACGAACGGGTTCGCTTCGCACCCATCCGTTGCCGGGGCAACGATCCGCTCGGCAAGTTTCGTCACTAGGGCCCGTAACGCGGCGGCGGTGAAATCGAGCGGCAATACGTGCAGATCGGCATGCGCCGCGAGATCGAGCGACGGCAGCGGCTCGCCCACCCAAACGACGGGCATGACACTCGCGCGCTGGCATTGATCGAGCATGGCTGCGCCGCCGCCCACCGCCTGCATACCGATCACGGCGACCGACCTGCGCGCGGCCGCCGGAGCCGGCGATATTGCCAAGTCGTCGATCGGGATGATGTTGACATCCACCCGGTCGAAGCACCGGCTCACACGCTCGACCAAATCGATCCCGCCTTCGAGGACGTAAATATCCAAAGCGCCCATTTTTTCGACGTTTTTCATTGTTCTTGGCCAGTGATGCGAGCACATCGGACCGGAGCGAAAAAGGCGCGCTACCGGCCCGCCCCGATTCGGTTCGCGCACCGCGAGGAAAGACACGAACGAACCATCGCTATCGCTGCGGATCGCGATCCGCGTCGGCGCCGCCCAGCGCGTGCAGCGCGGTGAAACGGGCCGTTCGATATTCCGCGGGACTAATCCCGAAGCGTTTCAGAAAGTGCTTGCGGAGATGATCGCCGTTGAAAAGGCCGCAGTGCCGCGCGATCTTATCCACGGGCAGCGCCGTCGACAGCAGCAACTGCCGGGCGCTTTCGAGCCGGATCTGCGAGAGATACTCGTGCGGCGTGTGTCCGATCTCGGCCCTGAAGCGCCGCAGGAAATTGCGTTCGCTCATCAAGGCGTACTCCGCCATGTTCGCGATCGAAATACGGCCGCCGTAATTCTCGTTGAGCCATTCGACGGTGGCCTTGATCCGCTCGCTCGGCGTAGGTTTCTCGAGCACGGTGCTGACTTGCGAGCCCTCGTAGCCGCGTTGGGCCTCATGCAGGCGAGCCGCAACCGTCTCGTCTCGCCCGCTCTCGCGTCGATCTGCTTCGCGTGCCACGCTTGCGTCGGACACCGGCCCCTCGGCGCGCGCGCGAGCGCTGTCCGCCTCGAGCGACAGCAACACGATCTTGCCGCTGGCCCCGGCGCGGGTCAGCCAAGCGACGATCTCGGGCCGGGGCTCCACCGTCCCTTTGCCGGACTTAGGTACCACGAAATAATGAAACTGCAACGGATCGACGTCGCAAATGGCCTCGCACCAGACGGGCAGCGATGCGTTTTCGCGAAAGATGAACCCGCTTCGAGCCGCGATCATCGTGACGCTGAACTTACCGACCTTATTTCCGGGCCCGTACTCGGTGCCGAAATGCTCGCACGTATGCGCCAGGACTCTCGCAACGTCGCTCGGCGAACAATCGTCGCTTATCACCACGCCGATCCGGCAATTGCTTTGACTGCCCTCGATGGGCACCTTGCTGGCCTCTTTCGAATTTTCTTCCGCGGGGAACCGGCCTTGGGAAGTCGCGGGCTGTGCGTTAGTTTTCCAGAGATACATGGCTCCTCCGTCTGGCATGTGAAATTGCACTGCCCCGCGGCATCGAACTAGCGTCTACCATTTTCCTCACCAGAAGATTTGCCGAAAGCAGACTAGGTCGGCCGGACTCGCGCGAGTACCGCAAATGTCTTCGTCCGAATCGGTATCGGACAAGACGCTCGAAGCTCGCGGTCCAGCCATCGTTCGAATTTCGTTCCGACTCCATCGAACGTCGTACCGGCGTCGATTCGATCGGCTGCGAAGTCACGCGAAACTCGCCTCGAATCGCGACATCCGCCTATTGGTCGTCACTGACTAATTGCATCGAGCACTCGACATTGTTCGCTGACCGGCACAGCAATCGCTCGCCCCCATCGGCCGTTCGGGCAATCGCAAGTCGAATCGGATCGAAATTTGTTCTTGCCGTCATATCGTCGAGTAGCGAATCAGAGCGAATTCACGTTCCCCGGCGCGATGGTGCGGTCCGCGCAAATTCGCGCCGTCCCTCGCATAACGAATCGAGTACGCGGCAAATATCCCGGTTTGCCGAATGCAGCGCAACATCGACGCAAAAATTGGCGCATAACGCCTAGTGTGGCCCGCCATTACCCGGCACTGATCGTTCATCGCGGCCGGCACGCTAGAACGCACCGGTAATGCGTACAGCGGTTGTCGGCTGTCGCGAATCGGAAACGTTCGCGGTCACGCGTCGTGGCGAGCGGAGACGGAGGTTTGCGCCGTCCTGCCGTCCGAGAGCAGCGACTCGGCAGCCCGCTTGATCGACCGACGCGCGGGTTCCTCGATCCAGCGATAGACAATGATGGACGAAGCGACGAGGACGAGGGGATTGATTGCCGCGCCCAGCGATTCGCTGGCCACCAGCGTCCCCACCCATGCCCGCACCGGCCCCTGCAGCAAATAAATCGCGTAGCTCGCGCAGCCTAGCGTCAGTGCCCACCGGCTGGCAAGCAGCGTACTTAACCAGGTGCGGTACGCAGCCAGCTGATAGATCAACACACCGCAAAGCACGACCGCCAAAGAGCTCCAGTGCGAGTCGAGCGGACTCGCGAGCAAGGCCGCTATCGCCGCAAGGTTTGCCGTGACGGCAACCGAAGCGGCCACGCTCGATCGTTGTCGGTGCGCTGCGAACAAAAACACTCGATACAAGAACATGCCATAGACGAACTCGACCATCCGGGTGAATGGGAGTGGGACATCGAGCAGCCAATCGCGCAGCTCGCGATGCTCGACGGATGCGGGGCTGATCCACGGTATCGAGAACGACACGATACAGAGGGAAGCGATCGCCACGCCTGCGATGGCGTAGACGCGTCTCGCTCGGCGGATGAATGCGAAGAGGAGCGGGAAACCGAGATAGAACGTGGCCTCGACCGACAGCGTCCACGCCTGTTCGATCCAATAGTAGCCGGCATCGGACCGAGCCGGCCCCCATGCCTGCACCATCAACACGACATCGGCCGCGGAACGAAGCGATACGTCGTCTAGCAGCGGAAAGGCAAGCGCGAGCGCAATCAAGTAGACGGGATAGATCCGAGCGACGCGCGACACCCAGAAGCGAGCGACGTCTCGCCACGCCCCGAGTCCATTGCTATAGCTATGCGACAGGATGAAGCCGGAAAGAATAAAAAAGATGCTCACTCCCATGAAACCATGATTCAGGAGAGCGGTAAGCGCATGCGGGAAGTGATGCCGCTGCGACCACGTTGCGCCGAAGTGAAAGAGAAAGACAGCTAGCGCGGCGAAGAATCTGAGCCCGGTCAGGGCGGGGAGCGTACGGTTCATGAAGGCGGGTGCGGTCGCTCGGCCTATTGGGTTGCCCCGACTATGTCAGCCCGCCGGCGATAAGACAACGTGGAATGGAAATCTGGCGGAAACGCGCTATCGGCGCCGCGGTAAGTCCAATCGCTCCCCGCCTTTCGCGCCGAATCCGCCGAAATCGGCGAAATCGGCGCGGCGCGTTTCGCCCATCCTAAGGTCGACCTGGCATTCCAAAATCCGTGCGAACCGGTAATCTGCGAGGTTTCGATCGGCCAAAAAACCTCGCGGCGTGAACGCGAGCATTCGAATCGCCATGACTGAACCTGGACTGACATTCCGTGACCGGAACGAATGGGAAAACTGGTTGGCCCGCAACGGCGGCACGTCGACCGGGGTCTGGCTGCGTCTTGCCAAAAAGGGTGCCCGGCAGCCCACCTTGACTTACGAACAGGCTGTGGAGAGCGCCCTTTGCCACGGCTGGATCGACGGCCAAAAACAGACCGAAAGCGAAGAATACTGGTTGCAACGCTTCACTCGGCGGTCCGCAAAAAGCATCTGGTCTCGGCTGAACAGAGACCGAGCCGATGCTCTGGTCGCCGCAGGCAGAATGCTTCCTGCCGGCATGCGAGAGATCGAAAAAGCCAAAGAGGATGGCCGCTGGGAGGCGGCTTACGCGTCGCCCAGCAACTCGGTCGTACCAGACGATCTGCAGACCGCGCTGGACGCCAATCCCAAGGCCCGCGCGTTCTTTGCAACGCTGAACGCGCGGAACCGCTATGCCATCCTGTTTCGGATACAGAACGCTAAAAAGCCTGAAACACGGATCCGCAAGATCGAGGAGTTCATCGGCATGCTCGCACGCGGCGAAACCATTCACCCCTAGTGCCTACTGCAAAAAACCGGCTTGTCGCAGCGCCTCCTGCGCGGCCTCATGGTCTTGAACCGATGTTCCGCCGGAAATGCCGATGCCCCCTATCAGGCGCCCTTCATGCAAGATCGCGATGCCCCCGCCCACCGGCATGAGCCGTGGATGGGTTGCCAGCGGGGCCACGGTCGGCTCGGCCATGTACTGATTCCATTGCTGCGTGGCCATGCCGAACGATGCGGCAGTCCATGCCTTGTCGATGGCAACGTCGACAGTCAGGAATGGGGCGGAATCTGCGCGCTCGAACGCGCGCAAGTGTCCGCCTGCATCGACAATGGCGACGGTCGCGTCGAACCCGCGCGCGGCGCACGCGCGGCGCGCTTCGGCCAGCAGCGCTTGCGCGGCTTCCAGACTAATCGTGGCCGTGCTGACGATTGGCGATTTCATATCGATACTCCTTCTCGAACGGGTTCAGGGGTTGGCCACGACGACTTTGCCGATCATGTTGCCGGCTTCGACCAGCGCATGCGCTTCGATGAGGCTGGCTGCATGGATGCCGTCGATGCGCCGGGTCAGGGTGTGCTTGAGGCGGCCCTGATCGACCAGTTGAGCCGCGCGGCGCAGCAAAGCGTGCTGCCGTGCCATGGTGTCGGTGGCGAACATTGCGCGGGTGAACATCAGCTCCCAGTGAATCGAGATGGACTTCCCCTTGAATGGACCGATGTCCAGTCCCACCGGGTCGTCGATCAGGGCGAATTGGCCTTCGGGGCGCAGCACGGCAGCGATTTGCGGCACATAGGCGGCGCTGTTGTTCAACCCGGCAACGTGGGTCACGTGCTCGATGCCGAGCGCGGCCAATTGGGGGGCCCAGGCCTGACCATGATCGAGGACGTAGTGCGCGCCATGAGCCAACACCCATTCGCGAGTTTCGGGCCGCGAGGCCGTGCCGATCACGGTCATGCCGGTCAACTCGCGCGCCAATTGAGTCAGAATCGAGCCGACGCCGCCAGCCGCTCCAATGACCAGCAGCACGTTGTTGTCGCTCGGGTCCGCGGCCTGAACGCGCAGGCGGTCGAACAGCAGTTCCCACGCCGTGATCGTCGTCAGGGGCAACGACGCGGCCTGTCCAAAGTCCAACGTTGTCGGCATCGGTCCGACGATGCGCTCGTCCACCGCGTGCAGCTCGCTGTTACTGCCGGGCCGGGTAATGTCGCCGGCGTACCAGACACGGTCGCCCGGCTTGAAGCGCGAGGCTAACGCGCCGGTTGCGCGGACGATCCCCGCCGCATCCCAGCCGGCAATGCGCACACCGCCTTCCGGGATATCGCCGCCGCGGCGGATTTTGGTGTCGACGGGATTGACCGACACTGCTTTCACTTCCACCAGCAGGTCATGGTCGCGCAATTCCGGCGTCGGCAGCTCGATATCCTGCAGCGCCTGCGGGTGACTGATGGGGTGGTTCCGATAGAAGCCGATCGCTTTCATATGCTTGCTCTCCGAGAAGGTTTGAGCGCATGTTATCTTTCTCCGATATGCTGATAAACACCCTGCTCGATCAAACACTTTCGGTGTTTCGATGAAAATTATCCGACTCGACGACGTCCAGATCTTCGTGCACACGGTGGACTACGGAAGCTTCTCGGAGGCGGCACGCCAGTTGAACATCGCGCCGGCACATGCGAGCGCCTCGGTGCAGCGGCTCGAACGCGCGCTGGACACGCGGCTGTTCACGCGTTCGACGCGAAGCATGCAACTGTCCGAGGCTGGCGAGCGTTATCTACCGCACGCGCGGGTCATGATTGGCGCGCTCGTGCAAGGCGAGCTGGCGCTGGCGAGCGGCCGGGGGGCGTTGTCCGGGCCGCTGCGGCTGTCGGCGCCGTCCGACTTCGGTCGAAACCTGCTGTTGCCGTGGCTCGACGAATTTCAGCACCTGCACCCTGGCCTGTCGCTGCATGTGAGAATGAGCGACCGTGCCGCCGACCTCATCCGTCAGCCGCTCGATGCGGTCGTGCGCTACGGAACCCTGCCCGACTCGTCGTTGCTGGCCATGAAACTGGTCGAGCACAACCGACGCGCGCTGTGTGCCGCGCCGTCGTACCTCGAACGGCACGGCATACCCACCAAAGTAGACGACCTGCAGCGACACAATTGCCTTCGGTATGTTTGGAGCGAGCAGATCCATGAACGCTGGCGCTTTACCCCGCCTGGCGGCGAGCGCACGGTGGCGGTCACGGGCAATCGCATCAGCGACGATGCCGATGCCGTTCGCCGCTGGGCGATAGCCGGGGAAGGCCTTGTCTACAAGTCGCGGCTAGATTTGATCGACGATTTGAAGGCAGGCCGGCTGGTGGAGTTATTTCCGCCGGCGTATTGCGAGCCGGCGCCGCTCCACCTGGTTTGTGCCCACCGCACGCAACTGACGCCCGCGATCAATGCGTTGCATGTCTTCCTGCGCGAGCGCTGCGCTGCTCTGCAGGCTAGCTATCCCTATATCGCTAGCGATATCGAAAAACAGGCCGGGCGGTAAACGGGTTTCGCCGGGCCGCATCGAAAGTTGCGCTAAACGTGGCCGTACTCTGGACGCCCTTTTGCGCGACAGCCATCCACATCTCATCAATATCCCGCAGCTTCTGGGCCCATGACCGCAGGCGACCATCGCGCCCAGGCTCGGGAATAATGGCCTATCGCTTATGCCGCTACTGCATCCACCCTGAATTCACCGCGAACGAAGTGCCCGACTTCCGACTTGCCGTTCAGTTTCCGGATGACCCGGGTGGGATTGTGCGGATCAGCGGTAAACACGGGGATGTCCCGCGCCCGTTTGATTTCGACTCCGGGGGTCAACAAACGCTTGCCGAGATCCCTGATGACCTTCGCGCTGGCCTTGACGCCTTTCTGGATGGCTTCATCGGTAGGTTGCGTGACAACGACAGAGACTTCGCCGAACGTCACACTCAGCTTGCCCGCCGTCTTTGCGACGTTCGGGGCGACCGTTCGCTGCTTAGCCTTCGCAGATGCCAGTTGAATTGGGGCGGCTTTAGCGGCCGATCCCTTGCCACCTCGCTTCGCGACGGTAGGTTTCATTTGGCTGGACTTTGGCACGACGATCTCCGGAGCACGTTCCTGTCCAGCAATGTACAGCGTTGCAACCCGGCCTGAGCCCAACCGACGCCGACCATAAAACGCCCCCGCGGTTTCAATTCAGCCAGTTCGTACCATCTCGCGTCTTCAGGGCTGATCACCCTGGCGGGATGACTCGTATCTGGCGCGATCCTATCCGGGCGCCTGTGTTCTCATCAATGGCCACCGGCTTGATTTCGGTCCCTGTCTCGGCATCCAGGAAGCGCACAAGGTCACCGCTGCTACGGTGCTGGCGCCCCCACTCGCCAATCATGAAGAGCACCGGCAACACGTCGGATCCGGCCGCCGTCAGCACGTATTCCTCTCGCGGTGGGTGCTCAGAATAAAGCCGCTTCTCCAACATGCCTTCCTCCGTCAGCGTCGCAAGCCGCCGGGAAAGGATCGTCGGGGCAATGCCCAAGCTCTTACGGAACTGGTCGAAGCGGGTCAGCCCCGCATGGGCATCCCGCAAGATCAACAGGCTCCAGGCGTCGCCGAACACGGCCAGGCTGCGCGCGATCGGGCACGGTTCATCGCAGGGAATTTCCTTGTCCATACTATTTCGATAGTGACTGTGCTAGCATACTTAGTATCGAATCGATAGTAACACTTTCGACGATGCCGCTCGCCCACCCTTTGGAGAATCGATTGATGAGCAAGAACGACATGCGCGTCGCCCTCGTGACTGGAGCGTCCTCCGGCATTGGACGGGCCACGGCCTTGGCCCTCAGGCAAGCGGGTTACCGTGTGTTCGGCACCAGCCGCAAGACATCTCCCGCGAGCGTTGACGACATCACGATGCTGACGTGCGACGTCACCGACGACGACTCCGTCCAGAACATGGTCGCCGAAGTCTTGGAAGCCGCAGGCAGGATCGACCTGCTGGTCAACAACGCAGGCATCGGCTTGCTCGGCGGGGCCGAAGAGTCGTCTGCTGCGCAGGCTCGGTCGCTATTCGAGGTGAATGTCTTCGGCGTGTTGCGCGTCACCAACGCGGTTTTGCCGGCGATGCGCAGCCAAAAGCGAGGGCGCATCATCAACATGAGTTCCGTGTTAGGTCTGATCCCATCGCCGTACAACGCGCTGTACGCCGCAACGAAGCACGCCGTGGAGGGCTACTCGGAATCGCTGGACCACGAGTTGCGCACGCTCGGCATTCGTGTCGTGCTGGTAGAGCCTGCCGTGACCCGTACGTCGTTCGAGGAGAACACGATCAAGCCGGACCGCGCGCTGCCTGTCTACGATTCGGATCGCGCCCGCGTTCATGCACTGTTGCCGGCCATGATGGAAGCGGGCGACGCGCCCGAGATCGTCGCCGCCACGGTGCTGAAAGCGGCGACGGAGATCACGCCGAAGCGGCGCTACACCGCAGGCAAACAGGCCGGTCAGGTGCGTTTTCTGCGCCGCTATCTGCCCGAATCCTTCGTGGACAAAGCCATTCGGAAATTCAATCAGTTGCCGACTTGAGCGACCGAAGACGGCGGAACGCTTGCAACGGCGTTCCCCCTCAACTTTTTGGGTGGGGCCTACGCTGGCAACAGTCCATCACAACGTCGAGACGGTGCCGACGCCCCGCTTACTCACATTGGCCGTTCGCTCTTCATGGATATCCGCGTCGGCTGCCGCGCTCCTTCCGTGCGGGTGCGAATCGGCTTGTCCTGCACCCGATAACCCAGTGTGCGGCACAACGATTCACCCACGCGTAGTGCTTGCGCAGCGATCGTCAGCGCTGGATTCAATGCTGCGGATGACGGAAAGAATCCGGCATCGACAACGTAGAGATTGTGGTGGTCGTACGCTTTACACAGGGAATCCAGCGGTGACGACGCGGGGTCGGAGCCAAAGCGAACGGTGCCGCATTGATGAGAAGGCGTGTCCTCGCCAAATCGCCGGCCAACGACCAAGGGAAACCCCGACAGACGCAGCAGTTCCTTCGTTTTCTCGACTAACCGCATGTGCGGCTTCAGGTTCGTGCGTTTCCAAAGAAGCCTGATTTCCCCCTGCGAAGTCAGTTCTATGCGACTGTCTGGATCCGGCAAATCCTCTGACATGGCATACAGATCGACGCTATGATCGCTCAGGTAGCGCAGCATTCGCATCGGCATGTAGGGCATGGCGCCGCGCAGCATCGCTTCGCGAATTTTCCCGAGCATCTGAATGTTGCCGAGCGGCCATTTGTCGTGCTCGCTTGCGAAGTAGAAATCGTTGATGGATAGCGTTTTCGGAAATCGGGTGTCGTTGATACGGCGCGGATCGATCGCCAGAATCGCCGTGCAGTTGTGATTCATGTAGTACCGCCCTACGGCGCCCGACGAGTTCGCGAGCCCTTTGGGCATGCGCGAGTTAGCCGATGCAAGCAACAGGGCCGCGCTATTGATCGCCCCGGCAGACAGGACGAACGTGTCGCCGGTAATTGTCTTTCGACCTTCACGAGATTCGACTTCCGCCGACACGATCCTTTTTCCGGTCTCGTCGGTAGTGAGGCGAGTGACGCGGGCCCCAGTCATCAGCGTGACCGAACCGCGCTGAATTGCAGGACGCAACAGGCATGTCTCCGCGTCGCCCTTCGCATCGATGCGGCATGGAAAAGCATCGCAGGTTCCGCACCGCGCGCAACGCCCGCCCGAGCCAAGATCGATCGACGATGGCATGTGAAAAGGATGCAGCCCCAGGCGTTCGAACTCGCGGCGCAGCCTCGCGATAGCCGGTTCGTCCGGTACGGGAGGATAAGGATACGGGCGATTATGAGGCGGCTCGGACGGATCGCCGCTCGCATCTCCTCTGATGCCAAAGAGCGACTCGGCAAGATCGTAGTACGGTGCGAGGTCCGAATACGAGATCGGCCACGCCGGAGAGACGCCCTCCTCGTGCTGCACCTCCTCGAAATCCGCCTCCCTGAATCGGAACATCGCTGTTCCGAAGAACTTCGTATGCCCGCCGACGTAGTAGTACTGACCGGGACGGTACCGCTGGTTCGCGCTATTCAGCCAAGTTTCGCGCGTCCGATACCGGAGCTGTCCGAACACGGCTTCGGCATCCCAGTTCTCCGCCTCCCGCGGCAGATCGTCCCCACGTTCGATAATCAGAATGCGCGCATCCGTCGACGCTAGCTGCCAAGCAACGGCGCTCCCTCCCACACCTGAACCGATAATGACGACGTCGGCGTGCATTGTTGTCTCCGAATATTGCTTGAAACGCTCGCGTCGGCCATTTCGCGGCGCGAGCCTTTCCTCGCGCGAATGGCTTCGCGCGGGATTCACGATGCGGGTACGTCGCGCCTAGAGATCGAACCCCAGTTGCCGTTTTCCCAGTTCCGTCAAACTGGCCTCGGTCGCACGGCCGACGAAATCGCACTCGAAGTTGTCCGCGGGAAAGTCGGGCGGGCTCTCGCCTTTCTGGAATGCGGGCAGTTGCCGTTTCAGATATTCGTCATTTTTTTCGCAGCCCGGGGCCGCCGCGATATACATGACGTTGCTATATCCGGTCCCGCGATGCGCATCCTCGACCGCGTGAATCGCGTCGCAGTGCCAAAACACAGTGTCACCGGGCTGCATGACGGGAATCGACGTAAGCGCCTCCTGAAGGGGCCCATGCCATTCCGTGTTGATCGACAACGCACGTCCCGGCATGGCGCCGCATAGATCGTCATCGGGAACGTCATCTTGAAGCGCTCGCAACAGGACATAGACCATTGCATTTGCGATCGGCACGAGTTGCAAGGTGCCGTCCCCCGGCCCTTGGCGAGTGAGAGCGGTCCATCCTTGGAAAGTGCGGAACATCGAACATACGGTCGGGGAGCGAATCTCACGCACCTGCGGCCGGTAGGCCGCGTCGAAAGCATCGTACCGGCGCCATTCGCCGCTGAACACGTGACGATAGACATGCCGGAAGTTGTCATCGAGCCAGCGCTCGACCGACCCGCCATCGCAATGGGCCGAGAGCCCTAACGATTCGGAACCCGGAGGACGCCGACGCAGGCGGTCCGCGTAGACCGGAGCGCTCTTCGGATCGAAGTGAATGCGACCTTCGCTCTGCCACTTCCAGAGACTGTTCAAAAAGACGCGTGTCTGGGTGAGTTCGGGAGACTGTCGCGCTTCCACTTGCGGGGCGGACCAGTAAATTCCGTAAATTTGCGGCTTGCTCGATGAGAGCGTGCCAAAAAACTTATCTTCTGCCCTATAGGCGAGCTTTTCGTCCAGGCGATTTCGCTCGACGTATTGCGCAATTTCGTTGTCCCACGCGTCGACGCGCTCCGGGCTGAATACGCCGCGCACGACGCATGCGCCGCGATCCTTGATCGCCGCAATAGCCGAATCGCTCACCTGTCCCGCGGCAATGTCCGCGTACTGGATCTCCGGGATGACCGATTCACCTCGTTGGCGCTGACCTAGGATGACGTCTACCTTGCGCCTAATTTCGGCGTCCACTTCCTCGAATACTTCTCGGTAGTTGGGAAGACTTTGGCGCAGTTGCTTCTTCACCGAGCGGATTGCCGCTGGCATGTCTTCGATGTGCAGGGATTCCACAGCGCGTCTCCATGTGTTCTGTGTGTGCTCACAGCTTAGCGCCCAGAACGCGACAATAGCGATAGAATTCGGACAATCTCTTTGCGCTTCTTGCCATGAAACCCGCATACGAACATGTGACGATGGATGCAGGGTGTTCCATCCGGGTCTACCACCGCAAGCTCGCCCGCATACCGTTCGAATGGCATCACCATCCGGAGTACGAACTCACCCTCACGATGAACAGCCGCGGCAAGCGCTACATCGGCGACTCGGTGACCGACTACGAAGGCAACGACCTGGTGCTCGTGCCGCCGAATCTGCCGCACACATGGGCCTCGAACAGGTCGATCGACGCAGGCGCGCCGCAGGTGGCAATCGTTGTCTGGTTTAGCGGCGACTGGGCGAGGCGTCTGGCTGATTGCTGCCCAGAATACGAGCCGCTCCGAAGGCTTTTGCGCAAAGGCGCGTCTGGCCTCGCATTTGCACCCGAGGCCGGGGCAGCGGTCAGTCGACAGCTTGTTGCGCTGCTGTCGCAATCGCCGAGAGAACGCCTGAGCGCGGTGCTCGGTGTCTTGTGCCAGCTCGCAGACGCAGATGCGACACCGCTTGCCTCCCCCACCGCATTTAGCCAAGCACAGGTGGGGCGGCCGTCAGGCCACGAACCCGAGCGTCTGAATCGCGCGCTGAGCATCATCGACGCGCGGTTTGCGGACCGCCTGACGCTGCGCGAACTCGCCGAAGCAGCGACCCTTTCGGAGCGAACGCTAAATCGCTACTTCGTTCAACATCTCGGCGAAAGCGTTGGCAAATACTTAAACCGCGTCCGCATCGGCCACGCGTGCAGGATGCTCGTCGATACATCATGGCCGGTATCCGTAGTGGCTTCCCGCTCCGGGTTTCCGAACGTCGCCAATTTCAACCGGCAGTTTCGGGCATTTAAGCAGACGACACCCGCCGCCTATCGCCAAGCGTTCGCCGGACCCAACCTGGCGGCAGAGGCCGCGATGCCCCTCGAGTTCAGGCCGCTTTCGCTGGAAAAGCGCGGCTAGGCACATAACCGGCCCGTGGGTCGGTGGGGCGGGCGCTTGCCTGAGGAGTAAAGGCTATTCCACGTAGGCAAGCGCCCGCCCCACCGACCGAATCACTGCGCGATATCGGCACGCACGCTCAGGAAGCGCGCCATGCGCTCGACCGCCAGCTCCGGTCGAATTAGAACGCCCGCCGCGTCGGCTTTACGAAAGACCTCCGCGAAGTGCAACACAGAGCGCGCGGACTCCATGCCGCCCGCCATCGAGAAATGATCTTGATGCCCGTTCAACCACGCGAGGAACACCACGCCGGTTTTGTAGTATTGCGTCGGCGCGCGGAACAGTTCGCGCGACAGCGCAACGGTCGGATCGATCGCCGCGCGGTAGCCATCGAGATCGCCTCTCGCGAGCAAACCTAGCGCCTTCGCAGCGACCGGGGCAATCGGATCGAAGATGCCGAGCAGCGCGTGCGAGATGCCCGTGCTGTCGCCTGCGATCAGGTCACCATAGTTGAAGTCGTCGCCGGTGTACATCTTCACGCCATCGGGCAACTGCGAGCGCAGTTCGCGTTCGTATTCCGCGTTGAGCAGCGAAATCTTGATGCCTTCGATCTTGCCCGCATGAAGGCGGATGATATCCAGCACGGTCGCCATGGCGGTCCGCACATCGCCACTACCCCAGTAGCCAGTGAGCGATGCGTCGAACGCTTCACCAAGCCAGTGCAGCACGACCTTGTTGCGGCTTTCGGCAATGACGGCGTCGTACACATGCTTGTAGTCGTCGGACGAGCGCGCTGCCGCACACAACGCACGGCTCGCCATCATGATTGCCCGGCCTCCTGCACTTTCGACGACGTCGAACTGCTCCTTGTAAGCGCCTATGATGTCCGACAGGTTGTGTCTGCGGCTGTCGTCGAGGTGGTCGGTGCCCGCGCCGCACGCGAGGTCGGCGCCCGGAATCTGCCTGGCATGCGCAACGCTGCGGCGGATCAGTTCAGCCGCGCTCTGCCAACCGAGCCCCATGCCGCGTTGAGCGGTGTCCATCGCTTCGGCTACTTTGAAGCCAAGCCCGTAGAGATAGCTGCGAAACTCGAGCGTTTTGTCCCAGTCGATCGCCGGCGTGGCGGACCACGGATCATACGGTTGCAACGGATTCACAACGACGTGTGCAGCCGCATATGCGACACGGTTGAAAGTCGAAGCAGGCGGCAACTCCCCGGATTCAGGGCGCCGCAGGAGATAGTCCGCGATACGATCGTCCGCGGCAGGAAGGCGAATTTTCATGGTCGGATGTCTCAATGAATGTTCGATGCGGCTGCCTTGGTTGACTGAAGATCGGAATTCGCAGCGCCCAGCGGATGGATGCGTCCGAGGATGTGATCGGCGGCTTTCTCGCCGATCATGATCGTCGGCGCATTCGTGTTGCACGATGGCAAAAACGGCATCACTGACGCGTCGACGACACGCAGGTTCTCGATCCCAACCAACCGCAAGTCCGGCGCGACGACGCTCATCGGATCGGCCGGCGGACCCATCTTGCAAGTGCCCACCGGGTGGTGGTCCGTTTTTGCGTTTGCGCATGCGTAGTCGAACAGTTCGTCTTCAGTGCGCACCTTCGCGCCTGGCAATATCTCCATCTGCACGTAGCGCTTCATCGCCGGCTTGCTCATCAGTTCGCGCGCAAGCCGCAATCCGTCGAGCGCCGTCTTGCGATCGTGCGGATCCGACCAGTAGTTCGGGTCGATCAGCGGCGCCGCATCGAGATCCGCATTCGGCAACCGCACGGTGCCGCGCGATTTTGGACGCAGATATGCGGTGTTCAACGTGACACCCGCATGGTTCAGCTTCGCCATGCCTGCCTCGATGCCGGAGCCAAGCCCGAGATGAAACTGGATGTCCGGCGAACGAACCGCTGCCGACGGCGCGCCATCCGCGTACCAGAATCCACCGGTCTCGAAGAGGCTCGACGCTACCGGACCCTTCTTCAGCAACAAGTATTGAAGTCCCGCCCACGCAGCATGGTGAAGCTTGTTGTACTTGTCGTACGTATGATCGCCCGTGCATTCGGCGATCACGAACAGATCCAGGTGATCCTGAAGATTGGCGCCTACACCCGGCAGATCGAGAACGGGACGAATCCCCACCGACTCGAGGTGATCGGCCGGCCCGATGCCCGAGTGCATCAACAGGCGCGGCGAACCGATCGCGCCCGACGACACGATCACCTCGCGCGTCGCACGGATGATGGCCGGCGTGCGATCGGCGCCGCATGCCACCTCGACGCCAACGGCACGGCAGCCCTCCACGATCACGCGCAACGCGCGCGATTGCAGCCGCACGGTTAGGTTCGGCCTACTTAACACGGGTTCGAGAAAGGCGACCGACGCGGACGAGCGGCGTGCGTCGAGCTGCGTCAGTTGGTAATAGCCGAGCCCCTCCTGACTTGGACCGTTGAAGTCGGCATTGAACGGCATCCCCATCTCCTGCCCGGCTTGAAAAAACGCCTCGCAGATCGGCAGCGGGCTAATCGGGTTCGATACGCCGAGCAGGCCACCATACGCGTGATACTTGTTCGCGAAGCGCTGGTTGTTCTCCGATCGGCGAAAGTACGGTAAGACGTCGCGATAGCTCCAGCCTGTGGCGCCGCCCAGCGCCTCCCATGCGTCGTAGTCGTCCGGCACGCCACGTGTGTAGATTTGCGCATTAATCGACGATCCGCCGCCGATCACCTTGGCCTGCGTAAAGCGCAGCACGCGCCCTTTCAGGTGTTGCTGCGGTACCGTGTGCCAGCCCCACGAGCCGATGCCCTTCGTCATCTTTGCGAAGCCGGCGGGCATCTGAAACAACGGGTGGCGATCGCTGCCGCCCGCTTCGAGCAGCAGCACCCTGATCGCAGGATCGGCACTTAGGCGGTTCGCGAGCACGCAGCCGGCCGACCCTCCACCCGTGATGATGTAATCGAACGTCTCAGTGTTCATGGTGCTTACCTTCAAAACGCCGGAATCGACAGGCCGCCATCGATGCTCAGCACGCTCCCCGTGGCGAACTGCAACGAGCCGCCGACCAGTTGTGCTACGGCTTTGGCTACGTCGCCGGCCTCGCCCCAGCGCGCCATCGGTACAAGCCCCTCGCCAAAGCGCGCTTCGTATTTCTGTGCGACGCCTGCGGTCATCGGCGTGCGGATGATCCCAGGCCGCACTTCGAACACGGGAATGCCGCACTTCGCGAGCCGAAGCGCAAAGAGCCGGGTCATCATCGGCAGCGCCGCTTTCGAGAGGCAATACTCTGCGCGCTCCGGCGAAGCCATCGTCGCGGACACCGACGAGACCGTCACAATGGAGCGTGGATGCGGGGACGCCACGGACAGCATGTGCTTAGCCACGGCCTGCGTCATGAAGAATGTCCCTCTGAGGTTCACGCCGAGCACCTGGTCGAACGCTCGCGGCTCGACGTCAAGCAGATCGCCGCGAACCGGCGAACCGATTCCCGCGTTGTTGACGAGGCAGTCGATCCGATCGGCCCAGCCAAGCACCTGTTCGACGACCGCCACGTGCGATGCCACGTCGCCGAGATTCGACTGGACGAACAGCGCGCGGCCGCCGTGGTATTCGATACCGCGTAGCGTGATCGACGCCTCCTCATCGTCTTCGAGGTCCGTGATCGCGACGTCATAGCCGCGGCTGGCCAGTTCGATCGCAATGGCCCGGCCGATGCCGCGCCTACCGCCCGTGACCAGCGCGACAGGACGACCCTCGCCGAGCCCCGGCCCGCTTCCCGCAACGTCAGCGACAGCGACAGCGGTATTCATCACCCGATCCTCTGTTCCGTCTGCGCGTCGAAGAGCACGAGCTTCGACAAATCCACGCGCAGCGTGCAACGCTCACCCGCGCAATGAGGAATATCGGCGCCTAGGCGTGCCGCCACTTCGACGCCGCCCATCTCGATGACCGCGAACACGTCGGGGCCCGTCGGCTCCATCACGAGCATCTTCACGTCGACCTCGCGCACCGCGCTCTGCGAGCGGCTATGCTCGACACCGATCGCTTCCGGCCGCAAACCCGCAATGACCTTCTTCCCCGCGTGACTGAAAACGGCCTCGCCCTGCTGCTGCGGCAGCTCCAGACTGACCGCCGCCGCACCTTCGCCCATCGTCAGGAACAGCTTGCCGTCCTGCGTGGCAAGCGAGGACGGAATCAGATTCATCGACGGCGAGCCCATGAACGTCGCGACAAACGTATTGGCTGGCGTGTTGTAGATCTCGGCAGGCGTACCGAACTGCTGGATCACGCCGCCCTTCATCACTGCGATGCGTGTCGCCAGCGTCATCGCCTCGATCTGGTCATGCGTGACGTACACGATCGTCGCGCCGAGACGCTGGTGGAGCTTCTTGATCTCGGTCCGCATGTCGACGCGCAACTTCGCATCGAGATTCGAAAGCGGCTCATCGAACAAGAAGATTTTCGGCTTGCGCACAAGCGCCCGCCCCATCGCCACGCGCTGCCGCTGGCCGCCCGAGAGCTGCGCGGGACGGCGGTCGATGAGATGATCGATCTGCAGCAGGCGGGCAGCATCGGCGACAGCCTTTTCGCGTTCGACCTTCGGCACCTTGCGCATCTCCAGACCGAAGCCGATGTTCTGGCCGACCGTCATATTCGGATAGAGCGCGTAGCTCTGAAACACCATGGCGATGTCGCGCTCGCTAGGATGCAGATCGTTGACCCGGTCCTCGCCAATGCGGATCTCGCCGTCGGAGATGGTGTCGAGCCCGGCGATCAAGGAAAGCAGCGTCGATTTCCCGCATCCGGATGGACCGACCAGCACCAGAAAATCGCCGTGCGACACGTCGATATTGATGTTCTTCAGGATTTCCGTGGCGCCGTAGGCCTTGCGGACATTCGAAATATGCAGCGAAGCCATGTGCTTACCCCTTTACCGAGCCGGCCATCATGCCGCGCACGAAGTAGCGGCCGCCGATGATATAAACCAGCAGCGTGGGCAGCGCGGTGATCACCGCGGCCGCCATCTGCACGTTGTACTCACGCACGCCCGTCGACGTGTTGACAATGTTGTTGAGCGCCACCGTAATCGGCGCGGTACTGCCTGTCGTGAACGAAGCACCGAATAGGAAGTCGTTCCAGATGTTGGTGAACTGCCAAATCACGGTGACAGTGACAATCGCGCCCGAAGACGGCAGGAGGATCCGTAGAAAAATCCGGAAGAAGCGCGCGCCGTCGATCATCGCCGCCTTGACGAGCTCATCCGGAAACGAGATGTAGTAGTTACGAAAGTACAACGTCGTGAAGCACAGACCGTAGACGACGTGCACGAACACCAGACCCGTGATCGACTGCGCGAGTCCGATCTTGCCGAGAAACGTGGCCATCGGAATCAGCACGATCTGGAACGGAATGAAGCAGCCGAACAGCACGAGACCGAATAGGACGTTGTCGCCCTTGAAGCGCCACTTCGTCAGCACGTAGCCGTTCAGCGCGCCGATGAAGGTCGAGATCGCGACGGCCGCAACCACCATGCGTGTCGAGTTCCAGAAGAACCCTTTCACGCCCGAACAGTCAAGGCCGACGCACGCCTCGCCCCATGCCTTGATCCACGGCTGCAGCGTCCATTCGCGCGGCAGCGCGAGAATGTTGCCGCTATACACCTCGGGCAGCGGCTTGAACGACGTCAGCATCATCACGGCAAGCGGCACCAGGTAGACCAGTGCGAATACGGCCAGCAACCCATAGATCACGATCCGCGACACGTAGTTGTGTCGCCCCATGACCATCTGCGGTGAATCCCATCCTCGTTGCGACATGACAGTCTCCCTGCTCGCTTCAGTGGGAGCCGCTGCCGCGGCGCGGCCTCAGCTCCGAATACAGATAGGGCACCATGATCGCGGCGACCGTGCACAGCATCATCACTGCGCTCGCCGCGCCCATGCCCAGCTCGTTGCGGGTGAACGTGAACGAATACATGAAGGTCGACGGTAGCTCCGTCGAATAGCCAGGACCCGCGCCGGTCAGCGCGACGACCAGCTCATAGCTCTTGACGGCGAGGTGAACGAGGATCACGAACGCTGAGATGAATGCCGGTCGCAGTTGCGGAATGACGATGCGGCGGTAAATTGCCGGCAAGCGCGCGCCGTCGATCGACGCGGCTTTGATCATGTCTTGGTCGATGCCTCGCAAGCCCGCGAGGAACATCGCCATCACGAAGCCCGATGCCTGCCAGACGGCAGCAATCACGACACAGTAGATCGCCATGTGGTCGTCGATGATCCAGTTGAACTGGAAGCTCGTCCAACCCCAGTCGTGGAACAGCTTCGACAAACCGAGGCCAGGATTGAGGATCCACTTCCAAGCCGTGCCCGTGACGATGAACGAGATCGCCATCGGATAAAGGAAGATGGCGCGCAGCCCGCCTTCGGCGCGGATCCGCTGATCCAGCAGGATCGCAAGCGTAAGGCCGATCGCCATGCACAGCACCACATAGAGCGACGCGTAAAGGCCGAGGTTCATCACCGCGACGTGCCAGCGCGGATGCGCCCAGACCCGCGCGTACTGCATGACGCCGCCCCAGCGCAGGTTGGCGAACGCACGCGAGCGCGTGAACGACAGCACGGTCGTCCATACGATGAAGCCGTACACGAAGATCAACGTCGTGATCAGCGTCGGCGACAGCACCAGCTTCGGCAACATCCGCTCGATGCGGTTGCGCAGGCTCGCTTGGCGCACGGATTCGGGAGTGGACATGGCCACGGTATCTTGAGTCGAGGCGTGGTGAGTCCGGTGAGTCATGTTCATAGCAGCCACCTTCCACTTCGGGACTTCGGGACCGGGACGTCCGCTCGTGTGGACGCGCCCGGTCGTCGCAGACGCTTACTTCGCGTTGTTGACCGCTTCGACGAGCTGCTTTACCGCATCGGCGGACGACTCGTTCGAATTGAAGAAATGCGTGACGACGTCGTACACCGCGTTTTTCGGACCGTCGGGCATCGCGTGCCCATGCGCAAAACTGCCGACCATCGTGCCGTTCTTGAGCGCACTACGCAGGTCCGCCATCGACTTCTGGCCGCATTCGTCGAAGCCGTCGGCGGGCACGTCTAGCCGCGCCGGTATAGAGCCTTTGATCTGGTTGAATTTCGCCTGATTCGCCTTGTCCATCACCGTCGAGGCGAACGCATATTCGGCCGGCAGGCTCGCATCGCCCTTCTTGAACGTCGCAAACTGGTCGGTGTTGAAGATGAAGTCGCCCTGCGTGCCCGGATATTGGAAGCACAGATAATCGACGTTCGCCTTCTTGCCCGCATTCACAAACTCGCCCTTGGCCCAATCGCCCATGATCTGCATCGCGGCACGGCCGTTGATGACCATCGCCGTCGCGAGATTCCAGTCGCGGCCCGGGAAGTTCGGATCGACCATGCCGCGCAATGCACGCATCTGCTCGAACGCCTTCTCCATCGTCTTCGAGCCGAGCGCGGCGGGATCAAGATTGACGAGCGCCTGCGTATAGAACTTCGGGCCACCCGCGGACATCACCGCGCTATCGAAGATCGTTGCCTCCTGCCACGGTTGGCCGCCATGCGCGAGCGGGATATAGCCGGCCTTACGGATAACGGCGGCATCGGCGACGAGCTGATCGAAGGTTTGCGGCGGCGTCAGATGCAGATCGTCGAAGATCTTCTTGTTTGCCCAGATCCAATTGGTGCGGTGAATATCGACCGGCACCGCTACCCAATGCCCTTGGTACTTCGAGAAACGTTGAATCGGCGCCGGCACCTGCTTGTCCCAGCCTTCCTTCGCTGCAAGCGGATCGAGATTCGCGAGGTAGTCCTGCTCAGCGTATTCGGGGATCGTGAAGCCGAGCATCTGGATGGCGTCGGGAGGATTACCCGAGGCGACGCGTGCCTTAAGGACCGTGCGAGCCGCTTCTCCGCCGCCGCCTGCGATCGGCGCATCCTTCCACGCATAGCCTCGCTGCTTCAAGCCGTCCTTCAGAACCGTAAGTGCCTTGGCCTCGCCGCCGGACGTCCACCAGTGCATCACTTCGACGGTTTTGCTGTCGGCTGCCGCCGCAACCGTGCCGACACCGAGCGCCGTAGCCGCCACGAGGCCGAGAAGGGTCTTCCTCAACATGTCTCACTCCACCAGGTTGATCTCTCTCTTACGGAGAGAATGCGAAAAACGCGTCCGGCGCTGTGCCGGACCCGTGCCTTGCTGCTCGTCACTGCTCCAGCGGCATCCACCGGCTGCTGCGCTCGCCGATGTGCAATTGAATGGTCTTGGTTTCCGTGTAGTCCTCGACCGCCTGCTTCCCGAGTTCACGTCCCACACCGCTCGCCTTGAACCCACCGAACGGCAGCTCCGGGTATCCGTCGAGGAACGTGTTGACCCACACCGTGCCCGCGTCGACGCCGCGCGCGACCGTGAGGCAGGTGTCGATATCGCGACTCCAGACGGCCGCGGAAAGACCGTAGGCGGTATCGTTCGCAATCTCGATCGCGTGCTGCGCGTCGCGGAACGAAATCACCGACAGCACAGGTCCGAAGATCTCTTCTCGCGCCGCACTCATCTCAGGCGTCACGCCGGTTAGCACCGTCGGCTGGAGATAGAAGCCGTCGGCGCTTTCGTAGCGCGCCCCTCCGACGCGAATCTGCGCACCCGCGGCGACGCTGCGTTCGATGTGCGAGAGGATGTCCTTCATCTGTTGCTCGCTGACGATCGCGCCCACCTTCGCGTCGGGATGCAACGGGTCGCCCACCGGCACCCCCTTCGCGCGCTCGACGACCGCCTGCGCGAAACGCTCCGCGATCGACTCGTGCACGAGCACTCGGCTGCCGCTGTTGCAGCATTCGCCGGCATTGAAATAGACGCCGAACACGACCGCGTCGATCATCGCGTCCCAGTCGCAGTCGGGAAACACGATCTGCGGATTCTTGCCGCCCAACTCGAGCGCGACCTTCTTCAGCTTCGACGATGCGAGGCCCGCGAGCATCGAACCCACACGCGTCGAGCCAGTAAACGACAGCATGTCGACGAGCGGGCTTTCGGCGAGCGGTTGCCCGACCGGTGCGCCGAGCCCCGTGACCACGTTGACGACACCGGCGGGCACGCCGGCTTGTTCGAGGATGTCCATCAGCATCAGCGTCGTGCCGGAGGTCAACTCGCTCGGCTTGACGACGCAAGTGCAGCCGGCCGCAAGGGCGAACGGCAGCTTCTGGCTCAGAATCCAGAGCGGGAAATTCCACGGGGTGATGATCCCGACGACGCCCACCGGCTGCCGCAGCACGAGACCCAGCATGTCTTCGCCCAGCGTGTCATAGGTGTCGCCAGAGGTCGTGCGTGCGAGGCTCGCCGCGTACTGCCACAAATCGATACAGCCCGACACTTCGGCTCGCGCTTGGGAGAGCGGCTTGCCGCTCTCGAGCGACTCGACGAGCGCCAGCCGCTCCACCTGCGCACGAATGCCTTCCGCGATCGCGAGCAGCACGCGGGCGCGCTCTGCACCTTTCAGCTTTGGCCAGGGACCCTTGCGGAACGCACGATGCGCAGCCTCGATCGCGGCACGGACGTCTTCCGGTGCGGCTGCCGCATAGGTGCTCACGAGCGTGCCGTGCGCCGGGCTGCGCCGCTCGATATAGCCGTCGCCGGTGGCGGCACGCCACTTGCCGTCGATGAAAAGACGTCCGTGGTACACATCGACCGGCGGTTCCGACGATGCCACCAGCAACGGCTTCAATTTTGCATTGATGTTTGCTGCGCTCATGTCACTTGCCCTCAAAATTGGCCGCGCGCTTATCGCGGAAACTCGACATACCTTCGGTCGCATCGGCGGTCGTAGCGGCCAGCGCGCCGGCCATGGCTTCGAGCGTGGCGGCGGCGCCTTCGCCATTCGCCGCGTTCACGAGCTGCTTGGTCAGTTGCACGGAGACCGGCGCGAGACGCGCCACGCGCGCAGCCATCTCGAGTGCCGTGCCGAGCGCGCCGCCCGGGGCCGCGATCTCGTCGACGAGACCCATCTCGGCGGCACGCTTTGCATCGATGCGTAGCCCGGTCAGCGCGAGCAGTTTCACCTTGCTCGCGCCGATAATCGACACGAGACGCTGCGTGCCAGACCACCCAGGACAGGTCGCGATGCCGGCTTCAGGCAGTGCGAAGGTCGCGGCAGGGTCTGTCACGCGCAGATCGGCGGCCGCCGCCAGCTCGAGCCCGCCGCCGAAGGCGTGACCGTTGATCGCCGCGATTACCGGCACGCGCAGCCCGGCGAGACGATCGAAGATGCGATGCCCACGCGGCACCCATGTGCGCCACATGTCGAGCGGACCGAGCGCGGACCATTCGTTGATGTCCGCGCCGACGCAGAACGCTTTTGTGCCCGCCGATGTCACAACGACCGCCCGCACGTCCGGCGACGCGTCGATCTCAGCTGTCAGTTCGTCCAGCCGCTCCAACATCGAGGGTGTCAACGAATTGAGCTTCTCGGGGCGATTGAGCGTGACGATGGCGATTGCGCCACGGCGCTCGTACTGCACGAGTTCGATCTCAGCCACGACGCGCCCCCTTCAGTTGCAGCCCGAACGGGGCGTCGGTAAAGAGCGCGGCATTCATCGTCTTTAGATCGGGCGAGACGGACAGCGGGAATTCGGCCTGCTCGAGCACGTCGCGTTGCAGATCGATGCCCGGCGCGATCTCGAGTACTTCGAGCCCCGTCTCCGACAATTTCAAGACGCAGCGCTCGGTCACATAAAGCACCTGCTGATTGCGCTGTCGTGCCATGCGCCCGCTGAACGTGACGTGATCGACGCCGCCAATGAGCTTCTTCGCCTTGCCTTCCTGAAGAATCTCGAGTCGGCCATCGCCCACTTGGAGCTTCGCGCCGGCAGTGAAGAACCCTGAGAACACCAGCTTCTTCGCGTGCGTCGTGATGTCGATGAAACCGCCGCAGCCGGCGGTCAAATACGGTTTGCTCGGCAGCTTCGATACATTCACGTTGCCTAACTGATCGATCTGCAAGAAGGACAAGAGCGACACGTCGAAGCCGCCGCCCTGGAAATAGATGAACTGCGATGGCGACGGCATGATCGCGTCCGCGTTCGCGGAGCATCCGAAAGCGAAGCCGAGCAGCGGCATGCCCCCGACCGCGCCCTGCTCGATCGCCCACGTCACTTTGCCGTCGTGGCCTTCCTCGAGGAGAATGCGGGGCACATTTGCCGAGATACCGAATCCGAGATTCACCGCATCGCCGTCAGAGAGTTCCATGGCGGCGCGGCGCGCGATCACCTTCTCCGCGTTCCAATCGGCGAATAAGAACTCGCTCGACGGTACCTTGATCTCGCCGCTGATTTCCGGGTCGTATGCGATCTGCGTCGTCTGCTTCTGTTCGGGGTCGACCACCACGTAGTCGACGAGATTGCAGGGAATGTGCACCTGCTGGGTGGGCAGCGAACCGGCCTTCACGACGCGCTTGACCTGCGCGATCACGATGCCACCGTTGTTGCGAGCCGCGAGTGCCTGATCGCGCCCGCCAAGGAGCGCGCCTTCATGCTCGTAGGACAGGTTGCCCTTCTCGTCGGCCGTGGTCGCCCGCACGATCGCGACACGCGGCACGATGTTTGGGAAGAACAGCCACTCTTGCCCGTCGAACTGGACCTTGCGCACGATCGGCTCGGCTTCGGACGCACGATTCATGGCACCGCCCTGGCGGCTCGGATCGACGAACGTATCGAGGCCGACCTTCGTCAACACGCCGGGACGCTTCGCCGCCGCGTCGCGGTGCATGTCGAACATCACGCCGCTCGGCAGGTTGTAGGCCCGAATCTCGTTGTCGACAACCATTCGCCAGATATCCGGCATGGGCAAGCTAGACGGACCGCTTGGAAACGAGCCGGCGATCACGGTGCGGATCAAGCCATGCTTCGCGAGGTGATCGATGCCTTTGATGCCGTACATGTCGCCTGCAGCGATCGGATGCAGCAGCGTGAGCTGGCGCGGATGAGCCTCCCGTTCGAAACGCGCGCCGATCGCCGCGAGCATCGCGTCAGGACAGCCGAGGCCGCTCGACGAGCTTACCGTGACAATGTCGTCATCGTTGATTAGGCTAGCCGCCTGGGCCAGCGACACCACTTTGCTGGAAGCCACAACACTTCTCCTGACGATGCTTCAGAGTTCCGGGGTAGACGGGATCGCGACTTGGGACGAGGACGCTGCCGATTGCTGGATCGCGAGCGCGGCGACGAGCGAGCGGTAGCCGTCGGCGCCAGTTGCCGCCGGGGCCTCGCCATGCAGCACAGCACGATGGAATTGCGCGACCGCGGTGGCGTAGAGGTCGCGATGTTCTACGTCGATCGTCTCGCTGCCCTCGGCGGAACGTAGTTCGATTTCACCGATTGCGCGCTGAGTCATGACGTCGCGTGCGAACAGCGAGCCGTCGGTGCCGTGCACTTCGAGTCCGGTCGGTGCAAACGGGACAGTGAAGGCATCGTGAATCTGCGCGAGCACACCACTGTCAAAGCGCACGATGCCCATCACCCCATCGGCAAGGCCGTGCGAGGCCATGCCGCTCGACGAAGTCATCGCGGTCACTTCGACCGGCTCCGCGTCGAGCACGAAGCGCAGCGTATCGATGTCGTGGACCGAAATGTCGAGCACCACACCGCCACCCGCATCGGTCTGATGAAGACGCCAGCCGCGCAAATGGGCAGGCAGCGAAACCGCGTGGAATACACGAGCGAAAAGCGGCTTGCCGACGGACCCGGACTGGATCAGTTCGCGCAGCTTGCGATGCGTGGCCGCGCAACGCAAATGATGGTTGGTAGCAAGCACCACGTGGTTCGCAGCGCATGCGTCGATCATCCGGCGCGCGTCCGCTTCGGAAAGAGCGAGCGGCTTTTCGCATAGCACGTGCTTTCCCGAAGCGGCAGCCGCCACCGCCTGCGGCAAATGATTTTCGTTCGTGCTGCTGATATACACGGCCTGCACGTCGGCCCGGCCCAGTGCTTGACCCAGTTCGGCCGTGGCCGACGGTATGCCATGCTTGTCCGCGAACTCGCGGGCGCGCGCCTCACTACCGCTGACCACCGTAACGATGGCGCCATCCTGCGAGCGAATCGCGTTAACCATCCATTCGTCGGCGATCGTGCTCGCGCCGATCAGCGCCCACCCTATTCGATTGCTCATGCTCGTCTCCGCCGGTCATTCAGAAATTGGATCGTTCCAATTTCGACGTTGAAACCATCGCTGCTGGTTGAGCCGCGACGCCAAGGTTGTGCCGGATGTTTATGCGGGATTTTTTTGGATCGTTCCAATTCGTTCATTGGATCGTTCCAACAAACTGTAGTAGACTGCATGCGGTGTGTCAAATCTTTTTTGGAACGATCCAACTGTGCGAAGCACCATAAAACCGGGTTCCACGATCCAGGACATCGCCGCCGCGGCTGGCGTATCGAAGTCCACGGTCTCCCTTGTGCTGCAGCAGAGCCCGAAGATTAAGGCGGAGACCGCCGAGAAGGTACGCAAAGCTGCGCACGAACTCGGGTATGTCTATAACCGGGGCGCCGCCAACCTGCGCGGCGGTCGCAGCACGACGATCGGCATGGTCATCAACGACCTGACCAACCCGTTCTTCGTCGAGTTGCTGGTTTCGATCGAACGCGTGCTGGCGCAGTCCGGTTATACGACACTGATGGCCCACACCGCGGAAAGCCTCGCGACCCAAACGCGCGTGCTGCAGTCGATGCGCGAGCAGAACGTGGCGGGGTTAATCATGTCGCCGGCGCTCGGCACGCCCGACGACCTACCAAAGGAGATCGCGTCGTGGGGTATCCCGCTTGTTCTCGTTATGCGTCCGATGGGCCCAGACGTCGATACCGTCGGCGTAGACAACAACCTCGGCTTTGCGCTTGCAACCGAGCATCTGATCCAGCAGGGCCACACACGAATCGCGTTCGTGGGCAACCGTCCCGGTTACGCTGTTTCGAATCAGCGGCGCCAGGGCTACCTGTCCGCCATGTCGAAGCATGGCCTCACGGTCGCGGATGAATGGATCGTCGACGTCGAGTTGACGCCAGAAGGTGGACGGAAGGCGGTACGCGCGATTTTCGGAATGAAGCCTCGGCCAACCGCAGCTGTTTGCTATAACGACCAGGTCGCCTTCGGTGTGCTACACGAACTCGACAGGATGGGAAAGCGTGCCGGGAAGGCATTGGCCGTCGTGGGTTGCGATAACGTCGTCGCGGCTGAACATACGAACCCACCGCTCACCACATTGTCCGCAGGTGCGGAAAAACTCGGTACTAAGGCCAGTGAATTGCTGTTAAGCCGCCTCGCATCGGTATCCGAGGTGCCTGGACCACCGGTCCAGTACTTTGCGCCCCCGAGCCTCGTTGTCCGGGAGTCGAGCATCGGCCGATCTGCGCGCAGATAGTCCCGTTCACCGAGCGCGCGGACGCGTTGCCCTTCCTGCTCGGCTTGTCGACGCTCCGCGCGTTGCATGAGGCGGCGCCCCCAGGTATCCGGCGCCTAATCGCCGATCGAACCAAAGATGGGCGGTCGGTTTCGGGCATTCAAGCAGACGACACCCGCCGCCTATCGCCAAGCGTTCGCCGGGCACAACATAGCGGCGCAGGACGCGATGCCCCTCGAGTTCAGGCCGCTTTCTCTGGAAAAGCGCAGCTAGGCGCTTTCGGTATTCGGCGCTTCTGCTGAGCGCGCTAGCTTGGCTTCCAGCGTTGCTTTCACATCGGGCCATTCGGTATCGATGATGCTGAACCGCACCGAATTCCGCTTGCGGCCATCAGGCATGATCCGCTCATGGCGAATGACACCTTCTTGCTTTGCACCGATGCGCAATATCGCCGCCCTCGATTTCTCGTTCAGCTCATCGGTCGTGAACTGCACGCGGACGCATTGCATTACTTCGAACGCATATTTCAACAGAAGGTATTTCGCCTCAGTGTTTGCCGCCGTTCGTTGGACGGACTTGCTCAGCCAGGTGTGGCCGATTTCGAGCTTCCTATTCCCCCTGTCGATCTTCCAAAAGCGTGTGCTGCCGACGATGCGGCCGCTGTCGCGGGCGATAACCACGAACGGGATCACGTGACCTTCGTGAAGCCCCTGCAATGCTGTAGCGATGTATCGGTCGATCGTCGACGGCCCCGGCACGACGGTCACTTTCAAGTTCCATAACTCGCCGTCTGCCGCAGCGTCGACGAGCCGAGGCGCGTCTTCGAGTTCGAGGACGCGAAGATCAATGGTCTTACCAACGAGAATCGGCCGAGGTGCGTCGGTCATAACAGTGAGTGGTTCGAGAGAAACCCTTCACTCCCACTCGATCATCAACAGGTCTCGCAAACCCGCATGGTTAAAGGGAATTACGATGATCGAGATAGGCCTTTACCGTCGCTTGTACCGTCATGACCGCAAGCCTTTTGCAGGTGCGGGAGACGGAGCAATTTGCGGGCGGCAACTCTGATGAGCCCATAGTCAATCGACAGCTATGATATCAAGAGTGCGTCGCGCACAGTCGACGATGTCTTCAGCATTGCCTCCAGTCATTTCAGCGCACTCACTTTGTTTGTGCGGCCTCTGGGATCTGAAAGATGCCGCCACACGTCTCGATAGACGGCGGAGGTCCACACCGCTTCGCCCTTGCAGCTTTACCTCTAGTGCGGTCGTCATTCCATTCCGAACATCTCGGCGAAGGTCATGATCGGCAAGGCATCTTTTCTTCGAAACTGCCATGGTTCGAATTTGTCGTCGATTAGGGTCAGGCCTGTTCGCTTAGCCATCATCCACAGCAGAGTCGACTCTACGTCGGTGCCATCTTGTAAAAATAGAAGCCAAGCGCGACCGCATGAAGAGAGCGGCCAACGGGGGAGTTGGGCATCGGCTGCTGAGACATCGTCGCCTTCGTCGATGAAGGGATGGCCGGTCGCCAGGAGGCCATGCTGGATCGCCAGCTCTCGTGCAACTCCTCGGTCGTCGATCATCGATAGAGCGAGCGCGGTGCGGACGTCAGAGGCATTGGCGCCGCGAAGGGCCTCCAGGGTTCCGGCGTCGCAGTCGACGGCCAACTGCGCGCCGAGCGCGAGCAGCAGCGGTGCGGCCAACTGCGGGTCGATGTGGTCCGCCGCCTCCTTGATTGACGCCCATGGCGCAAGCTTGTGCTCGACGGGATGCCGGCTGATCCGATGCACGAGGGCCCATGCTGCCGCGTAGCGCACTGGATAGAGGTTCTCTTTGGTGTCGCCGACGACGTAGTCGTTGCTAAGGCCCTTTTCGATCGCCACCCAGGCAGGCGGATAGCCTGGATAAGTCAGGAGATCGAGTAAGGCCACGTGCAGTGCGACATCAATGGTTTCGTTGTCCTCTCGAGTGACAAAGACGATGATTTATTGCGCGCTTACCGATCGTCACACGCCGCGCGCAAAGGGCAGCCAGCCGCGGCGGCAACGGACCGTCAGCCGTCACAAAGCGGCGGGCGCGGCCACCGTCTACCGGCTTTGCGGAGGAAAGACTGCTCGCACGAATACAGCTGCTTGCAGCAGCAGTGCGCGAATCAGCTGGCGGGATGCTTGGCCGGCCGCCAGTCGCATCGCTCTCGTCCATGCGCGCGAACATCGAGTCCATGCGCTCGAGGGCCTCACCCGCTAAAACGCTGATTTTTCCGCAATGCCACTGGTTCCTACAGCCCCGTCGCCGCAGATAGGCTGCCACAACCGATTTAAGGAATCGGGCTGGCGGCCAAGCATCTTGGTCGGCGATTTGAACTGCAAACTAACAAAAATCGGGGATTTTCTGGGCAGGAGATCTTGTCAGCGACTCCAACTGGATTGCACCAATGTCGTCGAGCACGTACCCGCATTTTGCACTTTTCAGCTTACCGCGGATAGAGATACCGTCCGTTCCTAAGCCCTCTGCCATTGCAGTTAGGTTATACAAGCGACCATTGAACAACATGAAAGGCGCGACGTGATAAACCGCACCTTGATACCCATCGACCAGAAAATAAGTCGCGTTTTTACCATTTACACCTTTGATTGATATTTTAGAAGGAGTGTCGTCCAGAGGAAGCATGATTTTTCCATTCTGAACGCCAATTCCCCCTCCGGTAACGGGTATAGAAGAATCGAATTTTCCCTTCGGATCAAAACTAACACAGGCAAGATTCGGATTTCCCGGCACCGGACATACTGGCATAAGGACTACAAATTCGCCTGCCTTTGCGCCAGCAATCCGATTAAAATTTTTATCAAAAACCGCCGTCCCATCGGTAAAAAACTCCTTCGACAGGATGTGGATGTCTGCGTTCACGCCTGGCACCAAATCCACCGAGTCGAATTCTATTTTGAAAACCTTATCCCCATTTATCGCCAGGTCGGAGACACTTGCCAAACCGCCTTCATACACACGCACCGGATATTTGACGCTCATCCCCTTAGCTTCTCGCCCAAAGAAAAATATCCGATTTTTGTCCATGGCCCAATCACTAAACGCCCCTGCCCGGCCACCTATCGGCACAAAGCACTTAAACGTTGGCACATCTGCATTTCCGAGCCTGACGGGTGTATATGGAAAGTTCCCGTGTTCGTCATCGAGCGCATGCGAGATCATAAACACATCTCGGCCGTCGGTCGCATAACGCCCTCCACAAGAATCGCCTTTGTCCGCAGCCAGCAATTTCAGCGCCCGCCCAGGACTGACCTGATAGTAGCTTCGGTACTTATGAATTTCGTTATGCCTTAGACCACCGGGAAGAAAGCATTGCGGGTCTATCCCCGGAACATCCCCGCCGCCACAATACGCCCCTTGATGAACATCCAGGAACTCTACATAATAGCCACTGCCGTCTACCATCGCGAATGCACCCGACTCGTTGGCGCCTGACGTATCGGTATAATCGTCTTGCGTTTGCCCGGTGATTTTTAATAAATTTACGGAATGTTTGACGCAAGACTGCTCTTTCACCTTCGTCCAAGATTTTACCGATCCGGAGAATTCCTGTCCCTTAGCTGGCGCGTACCACGTCTCATCGCATGTCGATGTCGTGTAGGCGTAAGCAGGGCAGATGACGCTCAGAATTGTCACAAAAGCGAGCTGCCGTTTCCATAGCTTCAGCTTGCTCGCAATAACTCGAACACCGTAGTGCATCGATATCAATGCCATCGTTAGTTTCATTCTTTTAAGGAGATTTTGCTTTAAGTTCGGTGATGCTTCTTTGTCACTCACAATTCAGCATCAGTGAAGTTTGACGAAGGAGAGGCTTGAAGTGGGCCAACTTCTGGTGATCCGCCGATCTAGTAGAACGACACTGCTCTCGAGCGGCTGCGTTTGTTGTATAGAACACATGGCGCACACCTGCGGATTCGGCTCTGTTCGGTCTGATTGGTGAGTCATCCTGCGCACGCTTTGCAGCTTCGACACGAACTTACCCATCGATCGCGTCGAATCGGCTAGAGTCGCGGGAGCGGGCAACCGCGGATCGTAGCGAGCCGTGACCAGCGCCTCGCGACGGCCATTGAGGCGATAGTCAAACGGAAACTAACCACCCCAGACGCCATCACCGCCACATACGGGCCAAGTTGGTCGGCGATCTTTAGATATTCCCTGTCGGATTCGGCGCCCGCAACTCGAGAACTGATACCGTCACGCCGGTGACGGTATCAAAGTTGGGCCGGCTGCAGAGAAAGATGAGGCTATACCGTCCCCGGTACCGGTGATCAGGCGCGGCTGTCGTCGGACACTAGCAAACCAAGAAAGACAATAAGCCTTTGATTCCGAAGGAAATCGTGGGACTTATAGACCTCTGCAGACCACTACAGAGGATCCCAATTCACTCCCACTCGATCGTCGCCGGCGGCTTCCCGGAGATGTCATAAACAACGCGATTGATCCCGCGCACTTCGTTAATGATCCGGTTCGACACCTGCCCCAGCAGTTCATGCGGCAGATGCGCCCAATGCGCCGTCATGAAATCGAGCGTCTGCACGGCGCGCAGCGCGACGACGTACTCATACGTGCGCCCATCGCCCATCACCCCAACGCTCTTCACCGGCAGGAACACGGCAAAGGCTTGGCTCGTGAGGTCGTACCACGACTTGCCGGTTTCCTTGTCGATCGTATTGCGCAGCGTCTCGATGAAAATCGCATCGGCACGACGCAGCAGATCGGCAAAATCGCGACGCACTTCGCCGAGAATCCGCACGCCGAGGCCCGGCCCCGGGAACGGATGGCGATACACCATCTCGTGCGGCAACCCCAGCTTCACGCCCAGCTCGCGCACCTCGTCCTTGAACAACTCGCGCAGCGGCTCGAGCAGCTTCAGATTCAACGTCTCGGGCAGCCCACCCACGTTGTGGTGGCTCTTGATCGTATGGGTCGCCTTCTTACCCTTCCCGGCCGATTCGATGACGTCCGGGTAGATTGTGCCTTGCGCGAGCCACTTGGCATCGCTCAGCTTGCCCGCCTCGGCTTGGAACACCTCGACGAATTCCGCGCCGATGATCTTGCGCTTTTGCTCGGGATCCGTCACGCCGGCAAGTTTCGAGAGGAACGCTTCGCTCGCATCGACGTGAATCACGCGCACGCCCAGATGATCGCCGAACGTCGCCATCACTTGCTCGGCTTCGTTCAACCGCAGCAGACCGTGATCGACGAATACGCACGTCAATTGATCGCCGATCGCACGATGCAACAACGCCGCCGCCACCGACGAATCCACCCCGCCCGACAAACCGAGAATGACGTGTTCGCTACCGACTTGCTGACGGATCTTCTCCACCGCCTCGTCGATGTAGTGCCCCATCTCCCAATCCGCCTTCGCGCCGCAAATCTGCAAGACGAAGCGTTCGAGCATCGCGCGGCCCTTCACCGTATGCGTCACTTCCGGGTGCCATTGCAGGCCGTAAAAATGGCGCGCTTCGTCGGCCATCGCGGCGATCGGGCACGACTCGGTGGACGCCATCAGCGCGAAGCCCTCGGGCATCTGCGTGACTTTATCGCCGTGGCTCATCCACACCTTGAGCATGCCGTGGCCTTCCGCCGTGCGGAAATCCTCGATGCCTTCGAGCAGGCTCGTATGATTGCGCGCCCGAACTTCGGCATAGCCGAATTCGCGGACGTGCCCCAACTCGACCTTGCCGCCCAGTTGCTCGGCCATCGTCTGCATGCCATAGCAAATGCCGAGGACCGGTACGCCCAGTTCGAACACCGCTTGCGGCGCGCGCGGCGCATCTTCTTCCGTGACGGAACTCGGCCCGCCGGAAAGGATGATGCCCTTCGGGGCGAATTCGCGGACGAATGCGTCGTCGACGTCGTACGGATGGATTTCCGAATAAACGTGCGCTTCGCGAATACGGCGCGCAATCAACTGGGTGACTTGCGAACCCATGTCGAGGATCAGAATCTTGTCATGCATGGTGGGCACGGATCGATAGTGAACGAATACGGACGCAGCGCAAGCCGCGCGGCGGATAAGGGGTCAAACTTCGAGCGCCGCGCAACCGAAGCGCGGACGCAAATAAGGCTGGATAGCGGAAGGCACGAACGCGCGTGCGATCAACCATGAAACGGAGGCCTCGGTGCGGAAGCCGGTTGCTCCCCGCGCACGTCGCCGTTGCCGTCCGCGGCGCTGGCGCGTGCCGATGACTCAGCCGCGCCGTCGACAGCCCGCGCACGCGGCTCAGGCGACACCGCAAAAGGACGCTCGATGCGCGAAGCCGCGCCATCGCCGGCCGTCTCGGCTCGCTCCGACGGACGCAGCACGGGCTCCGCGGGCGTGGCCGGGCTAGGCGCAGACGGCGCAGCGGCGCCACGAGCCTTCCCCTTGCCCTGCAAGCCGCCGCCCGCGGCCTGCGCAGCCTGCGCGGCCTTGTCGATTTCGCGCCGACGCACCGCACCGGCAAAACGCGCACCGCCAAGCCCGACGATGACGAGCAACCCGCCGATCAACAGATTCGGCACGATGCCGAGCGGCGGCAGCCAAAGCGTATGCGGCCCGACCGTCCACGCCAGCACGAGCGCGCCGGCCAGCCATGTCACATGGCCGACGATCTTGGCCACCCCGACCGTCATCGCACCGTCGACGGCACCGCGCAGCGACAGCCACGCCAACCCGAGCAGCGCGAGGCCGAGCATTTGCCCGGCCATCGCCGGCTCGATCGGCGTCAACTGCAGTGCGCGCTGCACGCCGGCGAGCGGCGAAAGCAGCAATGCCGCGCCGGAACTCAAGTAGAGCCCGGCATCGACGATCAGAACGGCGCGTAGCAGCGGTTTCATCGGCGATCGAGGGAGGATTAGTCGATGTGGTAGTTCGGCGCTTCCTTCGTGATCTGAACGTCGTGCACGTGCGATTCGCGCATGCCGGCCGCCGTGATCTGGACGAACTGCGCCTTCTCGTGCAATTCGTCGATCGTGCGGCAGCCGCAATAGCCCATGCTCGCGCGCACGCCGCCAATCAGCTGGAACAGGATCGCACCCACCGAACCCTTATACGCGACACGCCCTTCGATACCTTCGGGCACGAGCTTGTCGATGTTCGCCGAGTTGTCTTGGAAATAACGATCGGCGGCGCCGTCCTTCATCGCGCCGACCGAGCCCATGCCCCGGTACGACTTGTACTGGCGGCCTTGGAACAGGAACACGTCGCCCGGCGCCTCTTCCGTGCCCGCGAACATGCTGCCCATCATGACGGCATTCGCACCGGCCGCGAGCGCCTTGCTCACGTCGCCCGAGAAGCGCACTCCACCGTCGGCGATGACAGGCACGCCCGTGCCCTTCAGCGCTTCGGCGACGTTCGTGATAGCCGTGATTTGCGGCACGCCCACGCCGGCGACGATCCGCGTCGTACAGATCGAACCGGGGCCGATACCGACCTTCACGCCGTCCGCGCCGTATTCGACGAGCGCACGCGCCGCATCGGCCGTGGCGATGTTGCCGCCGATCACTTCCACGTGCGGGAAGTGTTTCTTGACCCAGCGGACGCGCTCGAGCACGCCCTTGCTGTGGCCGTGCGCCGTATCGACGACGATGACGTCGACGCCGGCGGCCGCCAGCGCGGTCACGCGTTCTTCGTTGTCGGCGCCGACGCCCACGGCCGCGCCGACGCGCAGCTTACCGTGCTCGTCCTTGCAGGCATCGGGGTGTTCGGTTTGCTTCGTGATGTCCTTGACCGTCATGAGGCCGCGCAGCTCGAACGCGTCGTTCACGACGAGCACGCGTTCCAGACGATGGCTATGCATGAGCGCCTTCGCCTCGGCCAGCGCCGTGCCTTCCTTGACCGTGACCAGACGCTCGCGCGGCGTCATGATCGTGCGCACGGGTTCGTCCAGGCGCGTTTCGAAACGCAGGTCGCGGTTCGTCACGATGCCCATCAACTGGGCGCCTTCGACGACGGGGAAGCCCGAAATGCCATGCTGCTGCGACAACGCGATCACGTCGCGCACCTTCATTTGCGGCGGAACCGTGATCGGATCGCGCACGACGCCCGATTCGAACCGCTTGACCTTCGCCACCTCGCGCGCCTGCTCGGCCGCCGTCAGGTTCTTGTGGATGATGCCGACGCCGCCTTGCTGCGCCATCGCGATCGCGAGCCGCGCTTCGGTGACCGTATCCATCGCGGCCGACACGAGCGGCATATTCAGAGAAATGTTGCGGGTCAGCCGGGTTTTGAGGCTGGTGTCGCGCGGCAGAACGTCGGAGAACGCCGGGACGAGGAGCACGTCATCGAACGTGAGTGCTTTTTGGATCAGACGCATGGCAAATCCTATAGGCGCAAAAGCGAATTATACGCGATACCTCCCTGCTTTTCACTGTGCGAACAGCAAGTTAGCGATTTTTGTGTGGGCGGACCTCGGTTCGTTTCGCTTTCCCGTTCGAGCCATGTTCGCGCGAGTTTCGTTTGCCTGCCGCGCACGTTCGGGGCGCCGATCGCCAAAACGCAGAGGAAAAGCATCGCCGCCCGCGCTCGCGCAAGCGATAGGCCGACGATTGCAGGATCGAACAAGACGGCGGGCAGCATCGACGCTTAAGCTTTGCTCCGCTTACCTATTCCGAAGGAGAAAAGCATGCGGCGCGGGGTGATGTATGGGGTGATGGCGGGTGCGATTTGGGGCACGGTCTTTCTCGTGCCGCGTCTGCTCCCCGATTTTGCACCGCTGCTGCTCGGCGCCGCGCGTTGCATGATGTACGGCCTCGTTGCCCTGGCCGCCGCCGCGCCCATGGCGCGTCGGCTCGCCAATAAGCTCACGCGTGCCGACGTATGGGCGATCGGCAAGCTCGCGTTGGTCGGCAACCTCGTCTACTACGTCTTTCTGACCGCCGGCGTGCATCGGGTCGGCATCGGTCCAACCTCGCTGATCGTCGGTGTGCTGCCGGTGACCGTCACGTTGGCGGGCCGTCGCGACTCAGGCGCTGTGCCGCTTTCGCGCCTGCGCTGGCCGCTGCTGCTCGTGGCGGCGGGCATCGTGTGCATCAACATCGACGTCTTCGCGGGAAATGCGTCGCCGTCCGGCACGGGCGGATGGGTGGGCCCGCTCGTCGGCGTGCTGTGCGCAACCGGCGCGCTCGCCGGTTGGACGTGGTTCGCCGTCGAAAACACCCGCTATTTGAGACGCAACCCTCATTTCGACGGTAACGAATGGTCCGTATTGCTGGGCCTCGCAACCGGCGTGTTCGGCGCCCTGCTGTGGGCGGCGTGCTCGCTCGCGCCCGGCGCAGCCGTAACCACACCGCTCGCGCCCGCTCGCTGGCATCTTTTCTGGCTGCTCAACATGGGGCTCGCGGTGGGCGCGTCATGGCTCGGCACCGGCTTGTGGAACGCCGCGTCCAAGCGCGTTCCGCTCACGCTTTCGGGTCAATTGATCGTCTTCGAGACGCTGTTCGCATTGCTGTACGGATTCGTCTACGACGCGCGGCTACCGCGGCCGCTCGAAGCCGCCGCCATCGGCTTGTTGATCGCGGGCGTGACGTGGTCCGTCCGGCGTCACGACGACGGCGCCGGCCGCCCCGCCCCCATCGATGCCGCTTCGCTCAGCGCGAATCCTTAGGCAGCCACTTTCGGCCTTCGATCGAGCCGGCGCGGCGCGTTTTTTCGACACGGCGCTGACGCGCCAGCTTCGGATCGACGATCAGCGGCCGGTAAATCTCGACGCGATCATGGTCGGCCAGGGGCGCATCGAGCGTCGTCAGCTTGCCGAAGATCCCGAGCGTGGCCGTAGCCGGATCGATTTCAGGGTGTCGGCGGGCAATCTCGCTCGCCGCGATGGCGTCGCGCACGGTGGCGCCGGAGGGCAGCACGAGCGCAATCAGCGTCTGCGCATCGGCGCGTGCGTAACAAACCTCGACGTCGATGGAAAGCGATGCGCTCATGGCCGGCCGTAGCGCTCGTCGGCGCGCTTCACGAACGATTCGACGAACGTATTGGCGATGTGATTGAACACGGGGCCGATGATCTTTTCGAGGATCACGCTGGTGAATTCGTAGTGCAGCGCGAACTCGATCTTGCAAGCGTCGGTGCGCAGGGGCGTGAAGCGCCAATACCCCGTGAATTTGCGAAACGGGCCATCGGCGAACTCCATGTCGATGCGCGTCGGCCGCTCCTGCGTGTTGTGCGTGGCGAAATGCTGCTTGATGCCCTTGAAGTTGATGTCGATGCGCGCCTCCATCTCGTGCTCCTCCTGCCGGCGTATTTCGACACCTCCGCACCAAGGCAGGAAGTTGGGGTAGTCGGCCACGTCGGTGACGAGGTCGAACATTCTCTCCGCGGAGTGGCGGATCAACACGGTTTTCTGAACATCTGCCATAAGAAGCACTGCGCGCGGCGCAAGGGGGAGCGAGCGTGGCGGGCTCGATGGGCGCCGCTTTGCTAAAATCGTGATTTTAAACGAGTTGGGCGCCGTCCATATCCATGAGCATCATCGACAATAGAAAAGCCTTCTTCGATTACTCCATCGAGGAACGCTACGAAGCGGGGCTCGTGCTCGAAGGATGGGAAGTCAAGGCACTGCGTGCCGGCCGCGGGCAGATCAAAGAAGGCTACGTCATCATCCGCGAAGGCGAGCTGTTCCTGATCGGCGCGCATATCAGCCCGCTGCCTGAGGCTTCGACGCACATCAAGCCCGATCCCGTGCGCACACGCAAGCTGCTGTTGCACGCCGACGAAATCAAGAAGCTGATCGGCAAGGTCGAGCAGCGCGGCTACACGCTTGTGCCACTGAACTTTCACTACAAGGGCGGCCGCGTGAAATGCGAAGTCGGGCTGGCCAAGGGCAAGAAGCTGCACGACAAGCGCGAAAGCGAAAAGAAACGCGACTGGGAGCGCGAGAAGGCCCGCATTATGCGTTCGGCCCCCTGATTTGCTGGTTCGGGTGCCTGCTTAGTGGCGGTAGTGGTCATAGCCGCTGGGGTGTCGGGGCTCGCATCATGCGCTCGGTGCCCTGATTTGCCGGTTCGGGTGCCTGCTTATCGGCGGTAGTGGTCATAGCCGCTGGGGTGTCGGGGCCCGCATCATGCGCTCGGTGCCCTGATTTGCCGGTTCGGGTGCCTGCTTATTGGCGGTAGTGGTCATAGCCGCTGGGGTGTCGGGGCCCGCTTCCGTCGAACGGCCTTTTACTCCTCCAGCGGGCCCCGACACTGAAGTGCACCCCAAAAGTTGGACATCAATCCAACCTTTGGGGCGTTGTTCATGTTGAAATACGACGAGGAATTCAAGCTGCGGGTAGTCAAGACATACCTGCGCGGGCAGACCAGCTTTGGGGC
>NZ_JBQCIV010000033.1:0-57475 GCF_051953405.1 Trinickia sp.
GCAGTAGAGTTCGAGCACCTGCTTCTGCCGCTCCAGATCGTCCTTCTGGTCGTGGCTGGAGACGCGGGCATAGGCCACGGTGCGGCGCTGCGCGTCTGCTTCGGCGCGGAACAGTTCAGGCTTGAGCTTGGCAAGATCGTACCGGCGGTGGCCGCCCGCCGTGTGTTCGGCGACCAGCCGACCCGATGCCTCCCAGCGGCGCAGGGTCGTGATAGACACACCCAACACCGAAGCAGCTTCACCTATGCTAATCAATCTTTCCATATTGGAGAGATTAGCATAGTTATGCACAGATTTGGCACAAACTGTTGAAACCCCCTTTCGTCGCTAAAGCGGGGGCGCTTCAGGTCTCCCGCCGCTCACTTGGCAACGTACTGCGCCTCGCCGTTGCCGAACGACCAGTTCTCGGGCAACACCTCCACCAAATTGATGAAGACATCCTCCTTCCTGACGCCCGGGTTCTCCGCCAACAGCTCGACGATACGGCGGTAGAGGGCCTGCTTCTTTTCAAGCGGCCTGGTGTTGCTGACTGTCAGTTGGATCATCACGAAACCGTCGCTACGCTCGATGCCGAGGTAGCCGCGGTTGTAGATCAAGTCCTCGGGGGCATGCTCGGTGAGGACCATGAACTGGTCGTCCTTCGGTACGTTGAACGTCTCGACGAGCGCACGCAGCACGCCGTCGGTCAGCGCGGTTTTGTATTCGACCGAACGGCCGGCGGGGAGCGAAATACGAGCGAGCGGCATAGCGGTTCTCCGTGTTGTTCATGGGGCGTAGTCAGAATACGGCGCGCGATACATAATGAACAGAAATGAATCATGATTTCTCCCATTTACGTTTGAAATGAAAGTGCTCGATCTCGATACGGTGCGCGCCTTCGTTCACGTTGCAGATCTACGCAGCTTCACGCGTGCGGCCGACCTGCTCGGGACCACGCAGTCCGCCGTCAGCTTGAAGGTGAAGCGGCTCGAAGCGCATCTTGGCAAACCGCTCTTCGAACGCACCCCGCGCACGGTCCGTTTGTCCTCCGCCGGGGGCGCGTTCCTGGAGGCCGCGCGCGAACTGCTCCAAGTGCACGACCGTGCGTTGGGTTCGCTCGGCACCGAGCGCCGGCGGCTCAAGGTCGGGCTCAGCGAACACGTCGCCGGGCCCGATCTCGCCCCGCTCGTCGCGAGCCTGCATCGACACGATCCGCGCCTGCTGATCGAGATGCACTTGGGCTCCTCGGCCGCGCTCATCGCTCAGTACGACGAAAGAAGGCTCGACGCCGCCATCGTGCGGCACGAGCCCGACGAGGTCGCGGCGCGCACCGCGCATACGGGCGGCATGCCGGATGGCGAAGCGCTGTTCGTCGAACCGCTCGTCTGGCTCGCCGCGGCCGATTGGACGCCGCCAGTCGACGCGCCGTTGCCGCTGGCCGTGCTCTCGGGGCCGTGTGGCGTACGCGCCGCCGCGGTTCGGGTGCTCGAGCGCGCATCCATCGCCTGGGAGGAAACGTTCGTCGGCGGCGGCATGGCGGCGCTCGGGGCGGCCCTGTCCGCCGGGCTCGCCGTGTCGGCGCTCGCTCGGCGCGTGGCGCCGCCTGGCGTGGTCGATGTCGGCGAGAAGTTCGGCTTGCCGCGGTTGCCGCAATCGCATGTCGTGATGTATTCGCGCGTGCGCGATCCGCGCTCGGCGGATGCGCTGCGGACACTGGCAAAATCGCTCGCCCGGGGGTAGCTGCGCCATGCTTCGCCGATCGCTCCGCACACGGTCTACGGAGCGCGGCGGCTGGCGGCGGAAGCTCAGCCGAGGTCGACGCGGTACTGCACGAACTCGCTGCGCGGCGTATAGCTGTCGTAAAGACCACGCGCCCGATAGTTGTTTTCTTTCGTCGTCCAGTACACGCGCGACCAACGCTGCGCGCGCGCCTCGGCGAGCAACCAGTCGATCAATTGGCGTCCGACGCCGCCCGCCCGCACGAGCGGATCGACGAACAGGTCCTGCAGGTAGCAGACGGGCGTCAGCAGCGATGTGCTCTCGTGAACGATGTAGTTCGCGATGCCGATCACCTCGCCGTCCCGCTCGGCGACGATGGCATGGACCGGCGAATGCTCATCCATAATCCGCGCCCAAGCGTGGCGCGTGACCGGCTCCGAAGGCTCGCGTTCGTAAAAGCGCGTGTAGCCGTCCCACAGCTCACGCCACCGCGCTTCGTCGCGCGCCTCGATTCTGCGTATCGTCGTTGTCATCGGTGGTAATCCCCGTCGATAGAATGGTAGCCAGGCATCTAGGCGCCACGGCAGCACGCCAAAAAATTTCATGAACATCCGAGTTATAGGAGAAATTTTATCCACGAATCAGTCGTTTTGACATAGATTTAAAACGCAAATACTAGTATCCGCCGCGTAGCATCTAGCCCATTCGAATCTCTTTTCGATCCCCTTCTCGCTCCGGCAGACGAATGAACAATTTCAAGTATTTCGACTATGCAGCGACGACTCCGGCGGATGCGCGGGTTATCGAGGCAATGTGTAGTTGCCTCGGCTATTCCGGCGCATTCGGCAATCCGGCATCGAGTTCCCACGCCGCCGGCCTGCAGGCACGCGACCTCGTCGAACGTGCGAGAGAGCAGGTCGCGAACCTCATCAACGCGCGACCCGACGAGATCATCTGGACCTCGGGCGCCACGGAATCGAACAACCTCGCGCTCAAGGGGTTCGGCGATCTCTCGCCTGAGGCGCATCTGATCACGAGCAGACTCGAGCACAAGGCCGTTCTCGATACCGCCAACAGCCTCGAGCGGCGCGGTATGCAAGTGTCCTATCTCTCGCCGAATTCCGATGGCTGTATCACGCCCGACGCTGTCGCTGCCGCGATGCGCGGCGACACGGGTCTGGTCTCTGTCATGCTCGTCAACAACGAGCTGGGGACGCTGACTGACGTCGCAGCGATCTCGCGCCTGGTTCATGCCGCGGGTGCGCTTCTTCATGTCGACGCCGCTCAAGCGCTCGGAAAAACGCCGATCGACGTGCGTGAAATGGGCGTCGACCTGATGTCGATGTCCGCCCACAAGGTCTATGGCCCGAAGGGCATAGGCGCTCTATACGTGAGTCCTTTGGCAGCCGGTCGGGTCGCCTGTCAGATGCACGGAGGCGGCCATGAGCGGGGTTTGCGCTCGGGCACGCTGGCCACGCACCAGATCGTCGGCATGGGGCTCGCATGTGACATCGCGCGCGTAGAAATGGGCGCAGAAAGCGAGCGTATCGCCGCGCTGAGCGAACGGCTGCTCCACGCCCTGCTTGCGCGGGGCACCGTCACGCATAACGCTGCCGGCGCCCCGCGCATTCCACACACAATCAGCCTGACGATCGATTTGCCTAGTTTCTTCCCGTTTATGCTGACCGATCACCTCGCCGTTTCGTCGACATCTGCATGCAACTCGGCAGCCGGTACGCCATCGCATGTACTGACTGCAGTGGGTCTGACCGAAGAGCGCGCCGAACGGACCGTGCGTCTCAGCCTGGGCCGCTTCACGTCCAACGAGGACGTCGATTTCGCAATCGACTGCTTCAGCCGAGTACTGGAGGAGTGCGGTGCAGTCGCGATGACGCCCGAAGCCGAGCATGCATGATCCGCTACTGCCGTTTCCGGCGACCGGTGCGGGCGATACAGCGTCGTCGCCCCTTGAATGAGGAATTGGAAGTGACCGGGCCGGAAGCCGGATCACAGGTCATCTCAACAGAAGTGAATGATGAAACCTTCGTATTCAGTGGAAGCATTCGTCGACGAAGTCTCGAACACGGTTAGCTACCTTCTCCTTGATGAGGCTTCAAGAGCGTGCGCATTGATCGACACGGTTCTGGATTTTGACGCGAAGACCGGACGTACGGCTACGACGTCGGCCGACCGAATCGCATCGAGAGTGCGGGACCTCGACGCAACCGTGGAATGGTTGCTCGAAACACATGTCCATGCCGACCATCTGTCCGCCGCGCCCTATTTGAAAAGCGTCGTGGGCGGAAAGATTGCGATCGGTGCTCGGGTGACCGAAGTTCAGAAACTTTTCAGGGGAGTCTTCAACGCAGAACCGGGTTTTTGTACGGACGGCACGCAATTCGATCAGCTGCTCGCAGACGGTCAGAAGATCGCGGTCGGGATGCTCGAAGTGGAGATAATGTTCACCCCGGGCCATACACCCGCATGCGTCACCTATGTCGTAAGCAGGGAGTCAAACGGATGCGCGTTCGTTGGAGACACGCTTTTCATGCCCGACTACGGGACAGCCCGTTGTGACTTTCCCGGCGGAAATGCGCGGGCGCTTTATCGGTCGGTAAAGAAGGTGCTGTCGCTTCCACCAAAAACAAGGTTGTTCATTTGCCATGACTACTGCCCGGGCGGACGGCCGTTGCAATACGAATGCTCAGTCGCGCAAGAGCGTGAAGAGAATATTCATTTGGCCGTCGGCGTCGCCGAGGACGACTTCGTTCGCATGCGTCAGGCAAGAGATGCCACGTTGCCTATGCCCGCGCTGATGCTCCCTTCGGTGCAGATAAACATGCGTGCAGGACATATGCCCGAACCCGAGGACAACGGTGTGTCCTATATCAAGATTCCGATCAACATGTCCCTGCAACACGGAACCTCAGAATGAATGTAAAGTATTTGAGCGACACTTTCGCGGTTACGGCTCAACTCGCCCCGGCGGATCTGCGAGAGGTCAAGGCGCAGGGTTTCAATTCGGTCATCTGCAACCGTCCCGATTTCGAGACGCCGGATCAGCCGACTTTCCGGGAAATCGAAGAGGTAGCCCGCGAGGCAGGGTTGGTCGTGCATTACCTTCCAGTTCAAAGCGGCCGGCCTTCGCCTGACGACGTCGATCAATTCCGCAAGCTGCTCGAAAGCGTGCCCAAGCCTGCGCTCGCCTACTGCCGGACGGGCACGCGGTCCGCGATGATCTACACGATGTCGAAGCAAGCAGCAGACCAGGCTGGCAAGTGAACGCATGGTCCTCTCGCTATTGCTCGGCGCTGCTATTGGCGCAATCCTCGGGTTGACAGGCGCAGGCGGCGGCATTCTGGCGGTACCGGCACTGGTCGCGGGCATGGGCTGGCCGATGCAGCTTGCGGCACCCGTCGCCCTGATCGCCATTTCCGGCAGTGCCGCGATTGGTGCGATCGACGCTTTCCGCAAGCGTCTCACGCGTTACCGGGCAGCCTTGGCCATGGCTATTGCCGGGATCCCCATGACGGCGGTGGGCGAACACATCGCAAAGCATCTCTCGCAGCGCAGTCTGACGCTCGGATTCTGTTGCGTGATGTTGTTCGTGGCCGCTCGTCTGTTGCGCGAGGCGTATGCTCCACGCCGCACAGCGGACCGCGGCTCGTCCTCCTTTATCGCTCGCGTCGATGCGCATACCGGTCGATTCATCTGGTCGCTAACAACCTGGATTTGTCTGCTCGGAACCGGTGCGGTGACCGGCCTGGTGACTGGTCTGCTCGGAGTCGGCGGCGGCTTTATCATCGTTCCGCTGCTACGCAAGTTGACCAATCTCGCGATGCACGGCATTGTGGCCACTTCGTTGATGGTTATTGCGCTCGTCGGTGGCGGCGGAGTTGCGCTCATGTTGCTGCGAGGCACCGTGCTGCCCACCCAGTTCGTTCTGTGGTTTGCGGTCAGCACGGCCGCGGGAATGGTTACGGGCAGAACGGTCTCGCATCACCTCGACGCGAAGCAGGTGCAGGTGCTGTTCGCGATTGTTCTGCTTTGCGTGTCGCTTGCAATGCTGGTGAAGACTATTCACTTGTAGTGTGCCGGCCGACATCGCACCCGCTGCGCAGGAAAGCAAGCCGGTCTTAAACGCGCTACGCCTCCCGCGCTGCTGCGGGAGGGTCTCTTCAGGTATCCATCTCCTCTATCTCCGCGGCGCGGTGGCACGCTACCTGCCGTCCTTCCGCTTCGCGCAACTGCGGTACCTCTTCGCGGCACCGGTCGATCGCATACGGGCAACGCTGATGAAACGTGCATCCCGACGGCGGATTGAGCGGCGACGGCAGCTCGCCTTGCAGCTTGATCTGAATGCGCCGGTCCGACTCGAAGATCGCCGGCGTCGCCGACATCAGAGCGCGCGTGTACGGATGCCACGGCCTCGCGAAGATCGTTTTCTTGTCGCCGAACTCGGCGACACTACCGAAGTACATCACCATCACGTCGTCGGCGACGTGCTCCACCACGGACAAGTTGTGCGAGATGAACACGTAGCTCGTCTTGAACTGATCCTGCAGGTCCATGAATAGGTTCAGGATCTGCGCTTGGATCGACACGTCGAGCGCGGAGACCGGTTCGTCCGCAACGACGATCTGCGGATCGAGGATCATCGCGCGCGCAATTGCCACGCGCTGGCGCTGGCCACCCGAAAACATGTGCGGATAGCGCTTCGCGTGCTCGGGCCGCAGGCCGACCGTGCGCATCATCTGCGCGATGCGCTCGGCGCGTTCAGCCGTCCCCAGGCTCGTGTTGATCACAAGCGGCTCGTTGAGTGTCTGCTCGACGGTCTTACGCGGATTGAGCGACGCGAACGGGTTCTGAAACACCATCTGAACACTGCGGCGCAGCCTGCCGATCTTGGTCTTGTCGGCGCTCCCGACATCGATGCCGTCGACGACCAGACGACCTGACGTGAGCGGATCGATTAGCGTAAGCTGGCGGGCCAGGGTCGACTTGCCGCAACCCGACTCGCCCACCACCGCAAGCGTCTTACCGCGCGCGAGCGAAAACGAGACGCCGTTGAGCGCCTTGACGGTTCCCTGCCCGAACATCCCGCGCCGGACTGGGTAGTGCTTCGCCAACTGGTCGGCGACGAGTACGAGATCGTTGCCATGCTGAGCGCGAGGCGCCTGATGCGTCCGGGGCGCTTGCGGTGCTCGAATCGTTTGAGGGACTGCGTTCATGATGCGACTCCAAGCGAGGAGGGGGGCGAAGCGTGCAAATGATGCGTCCGGCTCGACGAATTTGCATCGAGGTTGAGCGGCTTGATGCAACGTGCACGCATCCGTTCGTCGGACGCGTCAAGCATGGCAAGCGGCGGCCGCGCCTTCATGCAATCGTCCGCCGCGTACTTGCAGCGCGGCGCGAACATGCAGCCCTCCGGACGGTCGTCGCGGCCCGGCACCATGCCCAGCAATGCGGCGAGTCGCAACGCGCCGACATTGTGCTCGGGAATCGCCGCGAGCAACGCCTCCGTATAGGGATGATGCGGCCGCGCGAAGATGTCGGGTACGCGATTCGTCTCGATGACTTCGCCCGCATACATCACCGCCACGCGCTGCGCCACCTGCGAGACGACGGCCAAGTCGTGCGAGATCAGCACAAGCGCCATGCCGCGCTCCTTCTGCAGCTTGACGAGCAGATCCATGATCTGGGCCTGGATCGTCACGTCCAGCGCCGTGGTCGGCTCGTCCGCGATCAGCAGCTTCGGATTGCAGGCCACGGCCATCGCGATCATCACGCGCTGATTCATGCCGCCCGAGAGCTGATGCGGAAACGCCGTAATGCGGCTCTTGGCGTCGGGGATGCCCACCTGATCGAGCAGCTCGAGCGCGCGCCGATCGAGCGCCGCGCCGCGCAAGCCTTCGTGCAGCTTCAGCACTTCCTTGATCTGATAACCGACGGTATAGCTCGGGTTCAGGCTAGTGAGTGCATCCTGGAACACCATCGCAATGTCCTTGCCGATAATCTTCCGGCGCGCTTTCGCCGAAGCGTTGAGCAGATCTTTGCCATCAAACGTGACTTCATCGGCGGTAACAATGCCGGGCGCGTCGATGAGGCCCATCAGCGCCATTGTCGTCACACTCTTACCCGAGCCCGACTCGCCGACGATGCCGATCGTCTCGCCCGGCGCGATGTCGATATCGACGCCGTCGACGGCCGGCAGGCCGCTGAAATTCACCCGCAGGTTGCGGACGGTCAGAAGATTGTTGATCGTCGTCATCACACCATCCGTTTTAGTTTGGGGTCGAGCGCGTCGCGCAACCCGTCGCCGAGCAGGTTGATCGCGAGCACCGAGATCAGAATGGAGAGGCCTGGCATCGTCACGATCCACCACGCGTTGTCGATGTAATCGCGCGCCGAAGCAAGCATCGCGCCCCACTCGGCCGTCGGCGGCTGCACGCCGAGGCCGAGAAAGCCGAGCGCAGCCGCGTCGAGAATCGCCGACGAAAAACCGAGCGTTGCTTGCACGATCAGCGGCGCCGTGCAGTTGGGCAACACCTGCGAGAACATAAGCCGCAGCGTGCCGGCACCTGCCACGCGAGAAGCGGTTACGTACTCCTTGTGCAGTTCGCCCTGCGCCGACGCGCGTGTCAGACGTACATAACCAGGCAATGCGACGATCGCGATTGCGAACATCGTGTTCGTGAGCCCGGGACCGATGATCGCCACCACCGCCACCGCGAGCAGCAGCGACGGCAGGGCGAGCAGCACGTCCATCGCGCGCATGATCGGCGTGTCGGCCCACCGGAAAAACGCCGCGCACAGACCTAGCACGATACCCGGGATCAGGGCGAGCACGACGGAAACAAAACCGATCCAGAACGACATCCGCGCACCGAACATTAGGCGGGACAAGATGTCGCGACCGGCTTCGTCGGTGCCGAGCAGAAACTTCCAGTTGCCGCCGTCGAGCCATGCCGGCGGGATCTTGATGTAGTCCCGATGTTGCTCAATCGGGCTGTGCGGCGCGATCAGCGGCGCAAAGAACGCGACGAAAATCAACGCGAGCACGATCGCGCCCGCCATGACGGCGCCGCGATTGCGCGAGAAGTTGGCCCAGAATTCTCGCAGGGCAAGCGTGCGGCCGCTGGAGGGCGTGACCGCTTGGGGGACTGAGATATGGATATCTGCCATAACTTGTTTACCTCGTATGGCGAATGCGCGGGTTGAGCACACCGTACAGCAAATCGACGACGAGATTCACGACGATCACAAGCGTCGCGATCATCAGAATCCCGCCTTGCACGACCGGATAGTCGCGTCGGCTGATCGCGTCGATCAGCCACTTGCCGACACCCGGCCAGGAGAACAGCGTCTCGGTCAACACGGCGCCGGCAAGCAACGTACCGACCTGCAGCCCGATCACGGTCACGACCGGAATCAGAGCGTTACGCAGCGCATGCACGACGACCACGCGCACCGGCGAGAGGCCCTTCGCACGTGCCGTCCGGATGTAGTCCTCGCGCAGCACTTCAAGCATCGACGAGCGCGTCATCCGCGCGACCACCGCCAAAGGAATCGTGCCGAGCACGATCGCCGGCAGGATCAAGTGGCTCACCGCCGACTTGAACGAGCCTTCGTCGGGCGCGAGCAGGGCGTCGATCAGCATGAAGCCAGTTACGTGCGAAATGTCGAACTCGGCCGCGATGCGGCCCGACACCGGCGTCCAGCCCAGACCGGCCGAGAAGAACATGATGAGGATCAAGCCCCACCAGAAGATCGGCATCGAGTAGCCGGTGAGCGCAGTGCCCATCACACCGTGATCGACCACCGTGCCGCGCTTGAGCGCCGCGAACACGCCGGCCGGCAAGCCGACGACGAGCGCGAAAATCATCGCGCAGAACGACAGCTCGACGGTCGCCGGGAAGCGCGCGAGGAATTCACCCGTGACGCTCGTATTGGTGATGAGCGACATGCCGAGGTTGCCGTGCAGCGCGCGGCCGATGTAGTGGAGATACTGCAGCGGCAGCGGCTCGTCGAGACCGAGCTGGTGCAGCGCGGCGGCGTGCACAGCCGGATCGACGCCGCGCTCGCCCATCATCAATTCGATGGGGTCACCCGGTATCAAGTGGATGAGTGCGAATGCGAGGATGGTAATGCCGATGAATGTCGGTATCACCATGCCGATGCGTCGAAAAAGGAATTGGACCATGGTACGCCTGGAGACACAAATTGAAGCAGCGTGGGGCTCGGGACACGATCCTGCACATCCGCGCCTGCTTCAATGCAACCGTTCACGCCGCCGGCCGTACCGCCCCTAGCGCGGGCAGTTCGACCGGCGGACCCGCTTAGAACTTGTGGCGCATGCCGATCACTACGACTTCCTGCGAGTTCGTTCCGGAGTTGACGCCGAACGAGCCGATCGACGCGTCCGCGCTTACCATCGCTCCCTTCGAGTTCAGTGTGGTGCCGCTAGCCTTCTGGTAGCCGCCCATGGCATAGAAATCGGTACGCTTCGAGATCGAATACGTTGCGCCAAGGTTGAGCTGGTTGTAGTGCGCGCTCACCGGGCCGGTGAGTGACGTGTAGTTGTAGCCTAGGCCCACCAGCAATGCAGGCGAGAAACGGTAGTTCGCGTAAGCGGAACCGTTGTTGAACTTCGCCGTCCTATGGAACGCCGATAGCGAATCGCTACCATATTGCGTGTTCGAATACGCGGCGCCGAGCGTCGCTGCACCGATGTTGTACTGTGCGCCGACGCGGGCAATCTGGATCGAGTCTGCACTACCAAAACCCTGGTTGATGACGGTATTGAATAGCGTGTCGGAGCTGCTGCTCCAGGTGCGCACGCTCGGTGTCGCCGATGTCGTCGTGTTACCGCCGTTCGCGTAGAAGAACGCCGCAGCAACCGCGAACGGCCCCTGTGCGTACGAAGCGCCGAAGCTGTACGTACGGCCGTTGCCGGCCTCGCCCGCTACGCCGCCGAGGCCATACATACCTTCGAACTGAAATCCGGCGAACGTCGGACTCACGTACTTGATCGAGTTACTGACGCGCAGGCTATTGTCGTAGTTGTCGAGATCGCCCGGGCTCGCGAAGATACCGCCGAAGTAGCCGTCTTCGGTATATGGTTGGACGAGGTCGACGACGACATCGTACTGCCGGCCCAACATCAGCGTGCCCCACGTCTGGTCCGCGAGGCCAACCATTGCCTTGCGGCCGAATTCACGCTGCCCTTGACCGAGCGCGCCTGTGCCGACATTGAAGCCGTTTTCGAGTTGGAAGATAGCCGACAATCCGCTGCCGATATTTTCGGTGCCCTTCATGCCCCAGCGGCTGCCGGACAGGTTGTTGCTGCTGAACTTCACGAGGCTCGACTGGTTTGCGCCTGACGAGTCCTGTGCATTGTGGACATACGCGATGCCCGAATCGACGATGCCGTAAAGGGTGACCGAGTTCTGCGCATAAGCGTTGGCGCAGCAAAGAAGAGCAGGAGAGACTGCCAGGGCGATAAGGCGCTTCATCATGTTTCCAGGTATTTTTATCGGACGCACCTTTGCGGGGCACGTCATAGCTTGTACGAAGTAGTATTGGTTGTTGATTGCGAATGATTTGTGTTAGATGTGACGACTCTCCTTCGAAATGGTCCCGACTACCGCGCCCGAGTCCGACTTGTCACGAGCCCGCGCGCAACGCCGCGGCGCCGGACAAGCGGACATCGTGCAGATCACATCCGGGCGGCGGCAATGCACTACCCGGACAGCCAACGTCAAGGCGCGATCATTGAAGCGAGACATCCGCGAAGTTTTGCCGGCCGAACGGACTCACGCGGTAGCCGGACACGTTCGCCCGCGTCAGCGCGGCAGCGGTTGGATAGCCCAACGGAATCCACAGCGCCTTGTCGTGGATGATCTTTTGCGCAGCACCGTACGCGTCGATACGAGCGGAAAGATCAGTCGTGCTGCGGCCTTGCACGATCAACTGATCGAGCTTCGCGTCACAGTAGCGGGCGAAGTTGATACCCGACTTCACCGCATTGCAACTGAACAGCGGAGACATGTAGTTGTCGGGGTCGCCGTTATCGCCAGCCCAGCCCATGAAGAGCATGTCGTGCTGCCCAAGCTTTGCTTCCTTGATGAGTTCGCCCCATTCGATCACTTTCACGTCGGCCTTCACGCCGATCTTCGCAAGGTCGGCTTGCAGCATTTCCGCGCCCGCCTTCGGGTTCGGATTGAGCACGCTGCCGTTCGGGCGCACCCAGATGGTCGTCGAGAAGCCATTGGGCAGCCCGGCCTCGGTAAGCAGCTTCTTCGCCTGGGCCGGATCGTACGGGTATGCCTTAATCGCCGAGTCGTAGCCCCAGGTGTTGGGCGGGAACGGATTCACGGCCGGCGTCGCCGTATCGTTGAAGACGACCTTCAGGTACGCCGCTCGGTCAAAGGCGAGGTTCACCGCTTGACGCACCTTTTCGTTGTCGAAAGGCTTCTTCTGCGTGTTGAGCGCGACGAATGCCGTCATGAACGCGGGCGTCTCCACGACCTTCAGCGCCGGGTTCCGCTTCGCATCGGCGACGTCCTGCGGCTTCGGCGATAGTGCAATGTCGCACTCGCCCGCCTTCACCTTCTGTGCGCGCACCGTGGAATCAGGCGTGATCACGAACACAAGCTTGTCCGACTTCGGCTTCGGCCCCCAGTAGCTCGGGTTCGCGTCATAACGGATCACGGCGTCCTTCGCATAGCTCTTCAGTTGGTACGGGCCGGTTCCGATCGGCTTGGCGTTGAGGTCGCCCATCCGACCTGCACGCATCAGCTGGTCGGCGTATTCGGACGAGTAAATCGACGCGAAGCCCATCGTCAGCATCGAAAGAAACGTGGCGTTCGGCTCGTTGAGCGTGAACTTGACCGTGTGCTCGTCGACCTTCGCGACCGACTTGACCAACTTCGTGAGCCCCATCGACTGCGCATGTGGAAAGCCGCTCGAGCCGGCCACCTTGTGCCATGGGTTGCCGTCATCGAGCATGCGGCTAAACGTGAATACCACGTCGTCGGCCGAGAACGGGCGCGTCGGCTTGAAGTAGCCGGTGGTCTGGAACTGCACGTTCGGACGAAGGCGGAACGTGTAGATCAGGCCGTCGCCGCTCACTTCCCAGCTCTGAGCCAGCGCGCTCTCGACCTTCTTCGCCGGGTCGTACGAGACGAGTGTATTGAAGATCACGTCCGCTGACGCATTGGTCGTTACGAGCGAATTGAACTGCACGACATCGAAGCCGTCCGGGCTAGCTTCGGTGCAAACGGTTAGCGGCTTCGCAATGGCGAGGGCCGGGGCGATGCATAAGGCGACAGCGCATGTAGCTGCCAGCGAGTTGACACGCTTGAATGAGGACATGGCGGGTAAAAGGTCTCGTCGTCGATTGCTTTGAATACGTCTTTGGCGTCGCCGCGAGTTGGCGTAGCGACTCCCCAAACGCGCCCTGATAGTATTCGGCAACGGGAAAAAGAAACTACTAAAAATCCGCCCAAGCCTGCAGAGAAATGGAAAATTTTTCTACTTACGATTAAGCAAACAAAAGAGATAATGTGTGAGCAGGACTCTACGCAGCTTTCCCATCTATTCACCAACAAAATGTGTCAGCTCCTCGCCCTCAATTGCGCCGAACCGAATGACGTCACCTTCTCCTTTACCGGATTCACAGCCCGCGGCGGCGTAACGGACCATCATGTGGACGGTTGGGGCGTCGCCTACTTCGAAGAGAAATCGTGGCGGCTGTTCGTCGACAACCAGCCGGCATCGTCCTCGCCGATGGCGGCATTCCTAAAAGAACATCCGATCCGCTCGCGCAACGTCATCGCACACATCAGGAAGGCAACGCAAGGCAGCTCGCGGGTCGAAAACTGCCATCCGTTCATGCGCGAGTTCAAAGGACGGCAATGGGTGTTCGCCCATAACGGTGATATCGACGATCCCCAATCGGTCGCTTCCGGACCGTTCGAGGCAGTGGGATCAACCGACAGCGAAGCAATCTTTTGCTCGGTGCTTAACGCCCTGTCCGAGCGCTGCCCGGACAGGGCGACTACGCCGGAAGCGATCTTCGACCAGATCGAAGCGCTCACCGCGGTTATCACAAAGCGCGGCATCTTCAACTTCCTGCTCTCGAACGGCGAGTGCCTATACGCGTATTGCTCGACGCGGCTGTCGTACGTCATCCGCCAATGGCCGTTCTCCAGCGCCCGACTCGTCGACGACGATCTGTGCGTGGACTTTGCGCAGCGCAACCAGCCAACCGACAAGACCGCCGTCATTGCGACGGTGCCGCTCACCGACGAGGCCTGGACAAAGTGCCAACCCGGCGACCTGCTGATGTTCCGCAACGGCGATCTCGTCGCCTGCAGGCATGTGCCGGTACCACCCGAGGTGCTGGCGCGCTCAAGCTATGCGCTCTCCGAAATGTCACTCTCCGCGCCGCAGCCCGCCGAAGCTAACGGGTAAGCCCGCTTCCCTTGACGTGGCCCCAGCTAGCGCAGCAGCGCATCGCGCCGCCCGAGCGGCTCGTAAGAGGTGGCACTGTGCGGCGCCACCTCTTGCAGGAAGGTCCCGCCGGTGCCGGGAATGAAGGCGGTCACCGAGAACTGCCGTCCCGAGACGGTGCTTTTGATCCGCTCGCCCAACGATTTTTTCTTGCGCGTGTCAATGGGCTGCGGCGCCGAACGATCGGCGCTACGCACCGCTTCGCGCGGCCGCAGCGGCTTCAAAGCCTGCGAGCGAGAAAGTCCGCGCTGCGTCGAGGAAGATCCCGATTTTGCCTGCGCGGTCCCCGAGTTGCTGCCTTCGCCGCTTGAGCCTTGCGCCGGCGCGGACGTGAGGGGCAGCGAGGTCCCTTGTGATCCGCCGCCTGCGTCGTCTCTACCTCGCCGCCAGCACAAGCCGTCGCACGGCTCGGCCTCCATTTGACGAGCGACGTTGCGGAATCGGCACGACCAGCTTGCATTAATCCATAAATAGACTAAGATCGACTTGTAGTTCAAATAGAGATCGATCATGCCGCCCGCCTCCGCCTCCGCCCATCGCTTGTCCGCCGCGCACGCGCGCAGGCAGGCGCCCGCCACCGCTCCGTCCATGGCGGACATGTCCGCCGCCGGCCTGCGTGCGTTCTTCAACATCGCGCGAGACTGGGGGCTCGGTATCGACGAACAGATCGTGCTGTTGGGCTCGCCCGGGCGCTCGACGTTTTTCAAATGGAAAGCGGCGCCCGCCTCGGCGCGGCTCTCGCGCGATACGCTCGAGCGCCTCTCGCTGCTGCTCGGCATCTATAAGGCATTGCAGATTCTCTTACCCGAGCCCGCCACGGCCGACGCATGGATCAAGCGGCCGAACAGCGCGCCGCCGTTTGGCGGGGCCAGCGCGCTCGAGCGCATGCTGGCGGGCAACGTCGGCGATCTCCTCGCCGTGCGGCAATATCTCGACGCGATGCGGGGCGGATGGGCGTGACGACGGCGAAAGACCGCCTCCCTCCTACGCGCGTCGCCCGTATCGATTGGTCGCCGGCCTATCGCGTCATCCCAACGCGATTTCCCGCCGTCAATCTGTTCGATCGCGTGGCATCGTCAGAAGATTTCGACGCGCTCTATGCCCTCGAAGCGATGACGAACGACCGCCTGCGCACCGAAATCGGCGAACTCGATCTCGTGCCGCCCGGCGAACGTCGCTTCGGCCCCGGCTATGGGCCGATCATGGCGGCATTCACGCATTTGAATCCCCTCGGCAGCCGGTTTTCGGACGGCAGCTACGGCATCTTCTATTGCGCCCGCGAGGCTCGCACGGCGATTGCCGAAACGCGCTATCACGCCGCCCTGTTTCTAGCCGCGACCAAGGAGCCGCCGCTGCGCCAACAAATGCGGCTCTATACGGTGCTCGCCCGCGGCGAAGCCGTCGATCTGCGCGACGATCCGACGCTCGACGCCGCCGTGCTCTCTCCGATCGACTATTCGGCCGGCCAAGCGCTCGGGCGGCGCGTTCGGCAAGCAGGTGCCGCGGGCATCGTTTATCCGTCCGTGCGCGATCCGTCGGGCGAATGCCTGGCCGCCTTCAAGACGACCCTGCTGCGCGACTGCCACCATGCCGCCTACTTGGAATACAACTGGAACGGGACGGCCATCGATAGCGTGTTCGAACTCAATCGGGTCGGATAGGCCAGCGGCATCGGCGCCCGATGGCCGCTACCCGGCTCTTGCGCCAGGTCACGGCAGCGACATCTGGCTTGCCCCTTCGAGCAGCGCCTGCTCCACCGACACCGACCACGCGCGCGACGTCAACGCTTCGGTGACGGTCAGCTTGCCCGTGGCGGCGAATGCGCCCGTATCGATGAAGATCTGCGCGCCGATACGGCCGATTTCGCGCATCGGCGTATGGCCGCAGTAAGTCGGCGATAGTCCCGCCTGGCGTTCGACGATGCCGCTACCCAGCGCGAGTTCGCGGCCCCACAGCACCTGCTGACGCACGCGCTCCGGGAAGAAGCCGACGTCGAGCATGGCATCGTCGCCGAAGAACTCCGCGTGCAAGACGTTGAAGCGCCGCGGGCCGCTGCCCACGACACGCACGAGCGGCAAGGTGCGCAGCCGTTTGGCGTACGCGCGCAGCGTGCGATCGGGCACCGACCGAGCCCAGTCGCCGCCAAGCGCGTCCCAGGCGCTGCGCCGCATACTCCCTTCCGCCACTAGGCAGAGCGCCTCCTCGTGATTGCCGAGCACGGGAAAGAACCACGGCTTATCGAGCAAGGCCAGCGCTTGTTCCGATTGGCTGCCGCGATCGATGAGATCGCCCACCGAGAACAGCCGATCGCAAGCGGGATCGAAGACGATCTCGCGCAACAGGTAACGCAGCGCATCGACGCACCCGTGCAAATCGCCGACGACGAAATCCCGGCCCGCGGTATTGGCCGCGTGCCGGCAGACGATGGGATAGGCCTCGCTTGTCGTGTCCATACGGGCATCATAGTCCGGCGGGTTCGGCTTGTTCGATCTAGCGCGCAGGCGGTGTGGCTGCGTGGGACCGAGCCGCCGCTACGGCTGGCGCCGGCGCAATTTCGCGACGTCGTCCACGGTCACGGTCGCTTTCGGATCGCCGAAGCGATTCGTCACGTAATTCGCGATTGCGGCGATTTGATCGTCGGTCAATTCGTCGCCGAAGGCCGGCATCATCACGTCCGCCTCCTTCGTCTGTCGATTCACGCCATGCAAGATCACCATCGCCAAATTGGAGGCATCGGGCGAGCCCACGACACTATTGTGGATCAACGAAGGGTACGCGAGCGGCGCCGATGCGCCGATGCCTTGCCCCGTCCAGCTATGGCAGCTTGCGCAGTTCGCCACGAACAGTTGTGCGCCGTCGACGCCCGTGATCCGGCTACCGCGCAAGCCTTTCACGTCGTCCGCGGGGCGGCCCCACTGATCGCGCGGACGGGTTTGTCCGCCCGCGACCGGCGGCACCGAGCGCAGATAGACGGCGATCGAGCGCAGATCGTCGGGCGTCAAATATTGCGTGCTGTCCGCCACCACCTCGGCCATCGGCCCCGCCGCGTTCGCTCGCCCAGCCACGGCGCCCGTGGCGAGGTAACGCACGATCTCGTCGTCGCTCCAATTGCCGATCCCGCCTGCTTTGTCAGGGGTGATATTGAATGCGCGCCACCCTGCTTGGACTTCGCCCGAGAAGCGATCGCTCGATTTGAGCCCCTGCATGACGTTGCGCGGCGTATGGCATTCCTCGCAGTGCGCCAGGCCCTCGACGAGGTAAGCGCCGCGATTCCATTGCGGGCTTTGCTTCGGATCGGGCACGAAGCGGCCTTCGTGGAAATTGAATAGATTCCAGAAAAACATCAACCAGCGCTGGTTGAACGGAAAGCTCAACTCGTTGCGCGGCGGCGTATAGCGAATCTGCGTCAACGTGTTCAAGTAAGCGCGAATCGCCAACACGTCGCGTTCGGTCACGCGCGTGTATTCCGCGTAAGGAAAGGCAGGATACAAATGCTGACCGCCTTTGCCGATGCCTTGCTGCATGGCGCGCAGGAAGTCGGCGTCGGTCCAGCGGCCGATACCCGTCTCGGGATCGGGCGTGATGTTCGGTGTATAGAGCGTGCCGAACGGTGTGCCGATCGGCACGCCGCCCGCGTACGGCCGGCTCTTGTCGGCCGTGTGGCAGGCGATGCAATCGCCGGCGCGGGCCAGATATTCGCCGCGCTTCACGAGATCGGCCGAATCGGCATCGATCGCCGGGGCGCCGGCCGCCGGCGTGTCCGACCCGCCCGAAGGTCCCGCTACGGCAGCCGTTGCAGCGCTCGCCGGCCCCGAACGCGATGCGCTGTCCGGAACGGAAGCCGCGTGCGCGAGCGTCGTAGCGGTAGCCGACGGCGATGGCCCGAGTCCCGATGCAGCCGACGCAGCCGACGCAGCCGATGCAGCCGATGCAGCCGATGCAGCCGCCGCAGCGTTCGCCGTAGGCGATGCGCCCGCAGCCGTCGATGCACTGGCACCGAACGTCGTGCTCGCATGCGCGGACCCCGACGCCCCCGCCACGCCTACCTCGCTCGCGCCTTGCGCCTGCGCCGCCGAAAGCGGCAACTCGTCGGCGGGCAACGACTCGAGATCGTTCGACGCATGCCACGCCAGATAAAGCGCGAATACCGAAAAGGCGGCCGCCAGCACGTTCATACTCGTCGGGCGCCGCCGGACCGGGTGAGGCGTCGATCCGTGGCGCAGGTCGGTCGCATCGGAACGCAGTCGCAGATTCGTCATCGGAAATCTCATCGAGTCGTCGCGTTTCAAAGCTCGCGCTTGAGCTTGTCGGCCAGCCGCAGTGCCAGCGCTGCAATCGTCAGCGTGCAATTGACCGAGGCAGCGGAGGGCATCACACCGCTCGTCGCCAGAAACAAATTCGGCGAATCGTGCGTCCGGCAATCGGCATCGACGACGGAATCTTGCGGATCGGTACCCATGATCGTCGTCCCCATGATGTGGTTGTTCGGGGCAAACCGATCGTCGAACGTCACGTCGGTACCGCCGAACAAGCTCGCGATTTGGGCGTAGAGTTCATGCGTGTTGGCCGCGCTCTTTTTGACGTAATCGTTGATCGAGTAATGGATCTCGGGCTGCGGGATGCCGAGCGCATCCTTGCGATCCGAGGACGGCACGATGCGGTTCTGCGGCTCGGGCAAATGCTCGTGGAAGCTGTTGATCGTCAGCGTGCGCGCCGCCCGATCGCGGATCTGCCGATCGAGTTCGCCGCCCGTCACGCCTTTGTCGATCAATGCCGACGTGACCGCCATCGTCGCCACGCCGTTCGATAGATGCAGCTTCTTCGCGGCGTAATCCGAGCGGAAAGCGCCATCGCGAAAATTGACGACGGAGGTCATCTCCATCGGGCCGCGTCCCGGCCACAGCACCTCGTTGGCGAGAAAGCTCACCCCCGTGCCGGGGTGATCCATCAAATTGCGACCGACTTGATCGGAGCGATTGCCGATGCCATGGGGAAACTTATCGGACGTCGACATCAGCATGAGCTTCGGCGTTTCGATGCCGTTCGCCGCCAGCACGAACAGCTTGCCCGCGACGCGGGTCGTGCCGCCCGACGGGTCCTTGTAGTGCACCGCCGTGACGAGGCCTTTGTCGTCGGCTTCGATGCGGTAGACCACGGCGCGATCGATCAGTGTTGCGCCGGCTTTTTCCGCTTTCTCGGCGTGCACGATGCCGTTGTACATCGCGGCGATCGGGCAGATCGGCATGCAGTTGTTGTTGCCGCAACACGTGGGGCGCGCATCGTAGGGGCGGCTGTTGCGTGCCACGGGCTCGGGCACCACCTTGAAGCCGTTGGCATTGAGCACGTCGGAAAAACGCGCGTCCATATACGACAGCGGCAATTGCGGCATCGGATACGGCTTCGAGCGCGGCGAACCGAGATCGACGGCGAGGTCGGGCCCCGACACGCCCAGTTCGACTTCGGCCGCGTAATACCACGGCTCGAGCGTTTCGTAGGGAAACGGCCAATCGCGACCGACGCCGTACATCGTCTTGAGCTTGAAATCGGACGGCAACAAGCGCCAAGTGGCCGCGGCCCAGTGCCACGTCGTACCGCCCACGAGCCGCAGGTACTGCGACTCGTAGGGATAGTCGCCCTTTTGGATCAGATAGCCGTTGGCCGGCGAATACTCGGGATGCGGGGCGTAAGGCATCGACGGATACGGCGTCGCGAAGTCCTGCTTAGCCGGCGAATTGCGAAAGTTTTCGACGATCTGCCAACGCGCGAGGCGCGGCCCCGCCTCCAAGAGGATGACCGATGCCCCCGCCAATGCGAGTTGGTGCGCGACGAGGCCGCCCGCCACGCCCGAGCCGACGACGACGACATCGGCCGAAGAATTCTTTGCCATAAGCGCTTCGCCTATTTCATTGCTCTGCAGTGCCGAATACGGGGTTCAAGGAACGATGCACACAGGGCGCGTCGCCTTGGCTCGGCACGGCCCCGTCATACGGCCGCCGGCTTGTGCGCCCAGTAGAAGGGCACATCCCGGCAATACGATGGGATCGTGAGAATGTCGTTCACCGGGTCGAACATCAACGCGTGCTCATAGGCGAGCACGCGAGTGGTCGGCATGGGGCCGACGAGGCCGAGGTACCAAGCGCGCACGATATCCACAACCGCCTTCGCCAACGCCGGATCTTGGCTCTGCAGCGCGGCGATCACTTGATCGCTCGGTACGCCGGCATGCGTCTTGAGCCACGTATTGAGCGCGGCGACATGGGAGACGAATGCGCTATCGGACTGGGACAGCGCGTCGTAAATACGCGAAGCGAGGGAGGGATCGAGCAACGCGCGCCCCGTGAGCTGTTGCGTGAGGGCAGTGAAAGCATCGAGACCGCTTCCGGCCGGCGGCGAAAACGCGAATGCGCGCGAGATCGCGAGCGGCAGCCCGAACGCCGACACGAACGCGGTGGCCGCCGCCGAAGCGCCGGCGCTGAGCAGGAATTGTCTACGAGCGGCACCCGGCCGCGCCTCGCAGGGGCGGCCGGTTCGAGCGTCTGTCATTTGGGCTCCAGCATCGTGTCCAAGACACCGCCGGCCTTGGCCGGCGGTCTGCGCCCCCGATTCCGGTCTGATACGCCGCCCTAGACATGGCGGTCTTTCCTTATCGGTAATAACCCTCGGGCAGTGCCCACTGGCAGCGACTATAGCCGCGTCCCAGCATTTAGACAATCGGCATAGCGTGTTCGCGCATCGTCGGCGGGATTTGGCGGGGCTCGGCGTTGGCGGACTGGATGAAATCGATTGCGTCCGCACTTTCCCACGCGCGGTCGAAAATGCAGATACCTACCGCGGGTCGTTCAACCTCGATGGCGGCGCCGATGTAAAAACGCGCCGCCGGCTGTCACATTTACACCGCACCCGGCAGACGAATCCGCCATCGAGATCGGTCGATACGCGAGGTCCTCGCTGTTCGCGCCGAACCGAGCGCCATGGCGCAAAAGCGTATGCCGGCCCCCGCCAACGCGCGCATACTGGACGCGATCGACGCCTTCCGTTCGTCGAACGCGACCCCTGCTCGGGGCTCGGCGGCATGCATCGTGCTTTCCGCTTTCTGGCGCGCTCGTGCCTGCCGCTGCCCCGGCGAATCGCCGCGCCGGCGTACGGGATCATCGAGCGCCGCCTGACAACGCGATGCGATCGCACGCGCAACGTGCATCCACATCGCCGACGAACCGGAACGGACCGATGGAATATCGTCACGCGTATGCGCCGCGGATTTATTTTCTTCACCCCTTGCTCGTCGGGCCGCTCGACGCCTGGCCCGCACAGTTCGAGCGCGCCGCCGCGCTCGGCTTCGATCATGTTCTGATCGGCAATCCGTTCGCCACCGGGCAAGCCGGACACGCTCAACTCGTCGCCGATCACGCGCGGCTGCACCCGGCGTTCGGTGCATCCGTGGACGCGGACACCGGCCTGCGCCGGCTCGCCGACGCCGCCCGTGCTGCCGGTCTAGCGCTGCTCGTCGACGTCGTGCTCGATCGCATCGCAGCCGACAGCGAATTGTTGCGCACTCATCCTCAATGGTTTCATCCGTACGAGCCGGCACGCGTTCGGCTCGACCCGCGCCACGCCAGGCACGAAGACAACGCGGCGTATGCCAACTTCGGCGATCCGCACGCGGCCGCGCAGCTCGGCGCTTGGTGGAGCGAACGACTCGCCGCACTGGCCGATGCCGGCGTCGACGGATTCCGGTTCGACTCGCCGCATCACGTGCCCGTCGATCTATGGCGCGAGCTGACGGCCGCCGTCCGCGCGCGACGCGACACCGTGCGCATGCTCGCCGCGACACCAGGGCTTGCGCGCAGCGACCTCGCTCGTCTGGAACCGGCACGGTTCGACAGTGTGTTCTCTTCGGTACGTTGGTGGGATTTTCGCGAGGACTGGCTCGGCGAAGAGCATGCGGCGCTCGCTCGCGTCGGCGCACCGATTGCGTTTCCCGAGGCGCCGTATGGGCCGCGCCTCGTCAGCGAGCTTGCCCATACCGCCGATGCGGGCGCGATCGAGCGAGCCTATCGCCGCGCCATGACCACCAGCGCTTCGCTCGGCACCGGGTGGCTCGTGCCGATGGGCTTCGAATATGGGGTTGCCGAACCGCTCTCGTACACGGCCAGCGGCAGCAGCGCGGACCGATATCGCCATGCCTGTGCGGCGCCCCGTTTCGACTTGAGCGATGCCGTGCGCGAAGCCAACGCTTTACGGCAATACGCCACCGTGCTCTCGACGGTAGGCGAGCTGCGGCAACTGTCGGCGGCGGGATCGAACGTCGCGGCTGTCATGCGGGGCGAACGCCCCGATCTGCGCGATTCGCGCGAGGCGGTCCTGCTCATCGCCAATCCCGATTTGACGCGCCCGGCGTATGTCGAGCCGGCGCATTTCCTCGACGGCGTGCCGGGCAACTTCATGGCGTTCAAGCCGTTGGCCAACCCTTGCACGGAGCCGGCCGAACCGCTCGCCGCGTTCTCGCTTGCGCCCGGCGAAACACGCGTCTATCGAGCACAACCTTGCCCCAACGTTTCGGTGCGGCGCGCGACGAAGCGCGGCGCGGTCGTGTCGGCCACGGAAGCGCTCGCCGCGCCGAGAATTGCGATCGAGAGCGTGACACCTACGGTCGACGGCGGACGTTTCGTCGTCAAACGCGTCGTCGGCGAGGCCATCGATATCGGCGCAGCGATCTTCGGCGAAGGTCACGACAAAATTTCCGCCGCCGTCATCTGGCGTGCGACGGACGAAACGGCCTGGCGCGAGACGCCGATGCGGCCCGCCGAACCGGCAGGGCTCGACCTGTGGCGCGCCACGATCACCCTTTCTCGAGTCGGACGCTACGAGTTCACCGTCATCGCCTGGCGCGACGATTTCGCCTCGCTCGTCGATCACATCCGAAAGAAGCTCGACGCGAATCAATCGGTGGAACTCGAACTCGAAGAGGCGCGCCATCTGCTCGCGCGCGTCTTGGCGGAAGCCGAGACCGCCGACGCAACCGGCGCGCAGCAGCAGATCCATCACGAGCACCGCGAACACGATGCACGGCACGCCGCGATTGCCGAATTGAAGCGCATCGCCACGCGTTTCGCGCAAGCCAACCACGCCGCGCAGCTCGAGGCCGTCCTTGCGCCGGAAACGTTCGATGCGGTCACCCAGGCGCGGCATCGCCCGTTTCTCTCGCGCGACGCGACGATCTATCGCATCGATGCCGAGCGCGCCGCGGCCCGCTCCAGCAGTTGGTACGAAATCTTCCCGCGGTCGATGAGCGGCGACCCTTCGCGCCACGGGACGTTCGACGACGTCATCGCCCAATTGCCGCGCATCCGCGACATGGGCTTCGACGTGCTCTACTTTCCGCCGATCCACCCGATCGGCAAGATCAATCGCAAGGGCCGCAACAACACGCTGAAAGCGTTGCCGGGCGATGTCGGGAGCCCCTACGCGATCGGCAGCGACGAAGGCGGCCATACGGCCGTGCACCCCGAACTCGGTACGCTCGACGATTTCAAGCGCATGCTCGCCGCCGCACACGAGCACGGGCTCGAGATCGCGCTCGATTTCGCCATCCAGTGCGCGCCCGATCATCCCTGGCTGACCGAGCACGCGACGTGGTTCGCCTGGCGCCCCGACGGCACCCTGCGCTACGCCGAAAATCCGCCGAAAAAGTATCAGGACATCGTCAACCCCGAGTTCTATGCGCACGATGCGAAGCCTGCGTTGTGGCTCGCCTTGCGCGACATCATCGCGTTCTGGGTCGATGCCGGGGTCCGCATCTTCCGCGTCGATAATCCGCATACGAAGCCGCTGCCGTTTTGGGAGTGGATGATCGCCGACATTCGATCGCGCGAGCCCGATGTCATCTTTCTCTCGGAAGCCTTCACGCGCCCGCGTCTCATGTATCGGCTCGCGAAACTCGGCTTTTCGCAGTCCTATACCTACTTCACGTGGCGCGAATCGAAAAGCGATTTCACGGAATATTTAACCGAACTCACGCAGACGAACGTGCGCGAGTTCTTCCGGCCGAACTTCTTCGTGAATACGCCCGACATCAACCCGCGCCACTTGCAAGCGCAGGGCCGCGCGGGCTTCATGATCCGCGCGGCGCTGGCCGCAACGCTATCCGGCCTGTGGGGCGTCTATAGCGGCTTCGAGCTGTGCGAAGCGGCCGCCCTCCCGGGCAGCGAGGAGTACCTCGATTCGGAGAAGTACCAACTGCGTTCGTGGGATTGGCAGCGGCCGGGCAACATCGTGGATGTCGTGACCTTGCTGAACCGTATTCGTCGCGCCAATCCCGCGCTGCATTCGCATCTCGGCCTCACCTTCTTGACCGCGCATAACGATCGCATCCTGTTCTTCGAGAAAGCGACGCGCTCGCGCGAAAACGTGATCCTCGTCGCGATCAGCCTCGATGCCTTCGGGCCGCAAGAGGCCGATCTCGAACTGCCGAGTTCGATATACGAGCACTGGCGCATGCAAGATTGGGAGGCGCTGGCCGTCACCGATCTCGTCACGGGGCAGCGCGTCGAATGGCGCGGCCGACGCCAGCACGTCAGGATCGAACCCGATACACGCCCCTTCGCCATTTGGCGTATCGCGCCCGCCGCGGGCTTGCCGCGCGATGAACGCGCGCAAGCCTCCCTAGGCCGTACCGCCCCGGGAGGTCTCGCCGCCCACGGCGCCTCGGAGACGCACCATGAAGCGTGAAGATCACCCTCTGGACTCTGCCGCCACGCAAGCGGAGTCGACCCGGCGTTCGCGCACGGCGCGGCGAGCGGCCAGCTCGGCGCTGTCCGACGATCCGCTCTGGTACAAGGACGCGATCATCTACCAGGTGCATGTGAAGTCGTTCTTCGATGCGAACAACGATGGCGTAGGCGATTTCCCGGGCCTCATCGCGAAGCTCGACTACATTGCGGAACTCGGCGTCAACACGATCTGGCTGCTGCCGTTCTATCCGTCGCCGCGCCGCGACGACGGCTACGACATCGCCGATTACCGCAACGTGCACCCCGATTACGGCACGCTCGCCGATCTGCGTCACTTCATTCAAGGCGCGCATGCGCGCGGCATGCGCGTCGTGACGGAGCTCGTCATCAATCACACGTCGGATCAGCACCCCTGGTTTCAGCGCGCGCGCCGCGCGAAGCCGGGCTCGAACCACCGCAATTACTACGTGTGGTCCGATACCGACAAGCGATACGAAGGCACGCGCATCATCTTCATCGACACCGAGCCGACGAACTGGACGCACGATCCCGTTGCCGGAGCCTACTACTGGCACCGCTTCTACTCGCACCAGCCCGATCTGAATTTCGATAATCCGTCGGTCCTGCGCGAAGTGCTGCAGGTCATGCGTTTCTGGCTCGACATGGGGATCGATGGGCTGCGGCTCGATGCGGTGCCCTACCTCGTCGAGCGCGAGGGCACGAGCAACGAGAATCTGCCCGAAACGCACGCGATCCTCAAACGCATTCGCGCCACGATCGATGCCGAGTATCCGAACCGGATGCTGCTCGCGGAAGCGAATCAGTGGCCCGAGGACGTGCAGGAATACTTCGGCCAGGAAGACGAATGCCACATGGCGTTTCACTTCCCCCTGATGCCGCGCATCTACATGGCGATCGCGAGCGAGGATCGCTTTCCGATCACCGACATCATGCGGCAAACGCCGGAGCTGCCGCCGTCTTGCCAATGGGCCATCTTCCTTCGGAATCACGACGAACTCACGCTCGAGATGGTGACCGATTCCGAGCGCGATTACCTGTGGAACACCTACGCGAGCGATCGGCGCGCGCGGCTCAACCTCGGCATCCGCCGCCGCCTCGCACCGCTGATGGAGCGCGACCGGCGCCGCATCGAACTCATCAACTCGCTGCTGCTGTCGATGCCGGGCACGCCCGTCATTTACTACGGCGACGAACTCGGCATGGGCGACAACATCCATCTCGGCGATCGCGACGGCGTGCGCACACCGATGCAATGGTCGTCGGATCGCAACGGCGGCTTCTCGCGCGCGGATCCCGAACAACTCGTCTTGCCGCCCGTCATGGGCACGCTGTACGGCTTCGATGCGATCAACGTCGAAGCGCAAACGCGCGACCCGCATTCCCTCTTGAACTGGACGCGGCGCATGCTCGCCACGCGCCGGTCCAAGCACGCGTTCGGCCGCGGCACGATCCGTTTCCTGCGTCCGTCGAACCGCAAGATCCTCGCGTATCTGCGCGAGATGGAGGGCGAGGCGCCGATTCTCTGTGTCGCGAATCTGTCGCGCGCGCCGCAGGCGGTCGAACTCGACTTGTCCGAGTTCGCCGGTCGCGTGCCCGTCGAAATGACGGCCGATTCGGTGTTTCCGGCGATCGGTCAGCTCACTTATCTCCTGACGTTCCCGCCCTACGGTTTTCTTTGGTTCTCGCTCTGCAACAGGGAAGATCGTCCCTCGTGGTCGCAGCCGGGATCGGAGCAATTGCCCGAATTCGTGACGCTCGTGATGCGCGCGGGACAAACGGGCCCGACGCCCGAAAACGTCCGGTTGCTCGAATCGGAAGTGCTGCCCTCGTACTTGAGCCGCCGCCGCTGGTTCGCGTCGAAGGACCAGAAGCTCCATGCGGTCAAGCTGGCGGCACTGACGACGATCCCCGATGCAGGCTTCGCCTTTACCGAAATCGAAGCCGACGTCGGGCGCCATACGGAACGCTACGTGTTGCCGCTCGCCATTACGTGGGGAGCCGATACGACGGTGCCGCTGTTCATGCAGTTGGCACTGGCTCGCGTGCGGCGCGGTCGCACGATCGGGCATTTGACCGATGCATTCTCGCTGCCGCTGTTCGCTCATAGTGTGCTGCACAAGATGCGCGAAAAGGCCGTCGTCCCCACCGTTCAAAAGAGCGAAATCCGTTTTGTACCCACGGCTCGCTCTAGCGAACTCGACGAACTCGGCGATGCGCCCGAGATTCGCTGGATCTCGGCGGAGCAAAGCAACAGCTCGCTGATCGTCGGCGAACGCGCCGTCTTGAAGCTCGTGCGACGGCTCATCGGCGGCATTCATCCCGAAGCGGAAATGAGCCGGCATCTGACCGAGATCGGCTATGCGAATACCGCGCCGCTTTATGGCGAAGTCGTGCGAGTCGATCCCCAGCAAGTGCCGCACACGCTCGCGCTGCTGCAAGGCTTCATCGAGAACCAAGGCGATGCATGGAATTGGGCGCTCGATTATTTGCGTCGCGTGATCGACGAACTGGTGCTGACACCCGAAACCGAGGAACCGGATCCGGAGAAATTCGCGGGATACCGCGCGCTGACAGGCACGATCGGCCGGCGCCTCGGCGAGCTGCACGCCGCGCTCGCCGCACCATGCGACGACCCCGCCTTCGCCCCGGAAAAGGCCACGCGTGCCGACGTGCGCGGGTGGGTGGAAGGCGCGCGTGCGATGCTCGAACACGCGCTGGACGTGCTGGCCGCGGAGGCGCCGAAAGAAAGCACGGCGATCGACGACGAGACGCGCGCGCTAGCGCAGTGGCTAGTCGAGCGCCGCGCGGCGCTCGTCGAAGCGCTGGAGCGGCACGTGCCGCATCACGTCGATGCATTGCGTATCCGCGTACACGGCGATTTCCACCTGGGCCAAGTCTTGATCGCGCAGAACGATGTCTACCTCATCGATTTCGAAGGGGAACCGGCACGTCCGCTCGACGAGCGCCGCATGAAACGCAGCCCGCTCGTCGATGTGGCGGGCATGCTGCGCTCGCTCTCGTATGCGAGCGCAGCGGCCCAACCCGTCTCGGAAAATGCGCCGACGCTGACGGCGGATCGCAAGCGCGCGTTGTTCGAGCGCTTCCGCGAAGAGGGCCAGCAAGGTTTCCTCGACGGTTATCGGGAGGCGGTCGGCCACGCGGTCCATCCACTGGTTTCGCCGGAAGCGGAAGGGGTCTTGCTCGACTTGTTCCTCGTCGAAAAGGCCGCCTACGAAGTGCGCTACGAAGCGGCGAACCGGCCCACTTGGCTCGGGCTGCCGCTGCGCGGCCTCGCCGCGCTGGCCGCGAGACTGCTGGGCGAAACGCACGACGGCGAGGCGGGTAGCGCGCCTGCGCAAACGTGAGAACTGTCGAAATGGGATCCATGAACGACCAACCTTCGCGCGTACGCGAGATCGCCGACCGCGATCCGACCGTAGGCATGCAACCCGTCGATATCGAAGCGCTCGTCGACGGCCGCCACCCCGACCCGTTCTCCCAACTCGGGCCGCACCGGACAAAGGCGGGTCACGCCGTGCGGGCGCTGCTGCCGGGCGCGTCCGGTGTCGCTGTCGTCGCCCGCCGCAACGGCGAGTGCCTCGGCAAGCTCGCGCCGATCGACGCGCGCGGGCTTTTCGCTGGGCTGGTCGAACGCGACGAGCCCTACCGCCTATGCATCGATTGGCACGGTGTGGAGCAAGAGATCGAGGATCCGTACTCGTTCGGCCCCGTGCTCTCCGAGGAAGCGCTCGCGCGCCTCGCCCGCGCCGATCCTTACGCGGTGCTCGATTGCCTCGGCGCGCGGCCCTGCACGCTCGAAGGCATACCGGGCGTTCGGTTTGCGGTCTGGGCGCCGAATGCGCGACGCGTGTCGGTGGTCGGCGACTTCAACGCCTGGGACGGACGCCGCCACCCGATGCGGATGCGGCACGTGGCCGGTGTGTGGGAGCTGTTCATCCCTCGGCTGTGCGCGGGCGCACGCTACAAGTACGAGATCGTTTCGCGCGACGGCCATACGCTGCCGCTCAAAGCGGACCCCTGTGCGCTGCAAACGGAGCGCACGCCGGCGACGGCATCGGTCGTGGCCGATTGGAACGAACTCGAGCAATTCGCCTGGACGGACGGCGCTTGGATCGCCAACCGCGCCGCGCTGCAAAGCGCCCGCTCGCCGATCGCCATCTACGAGGTGCATGCCGAATCGTGGCTGCGGATCGAAGAGGACGGCCGCCGCGGCCTCGATTGGTACGAGCTGGCCGATCGCCTGATTCCCTATGCGCTGGGGATGGGGTTCACGCACGTCGAATTCTTGCCGATCGCCGAGCATCCGTTCGGCGGCTCATGGGGCTATCAACCGCTGTCGCCGTTCGCGCCCTCGGCGCGCTTCGGGCCGCCGCTCGGTTTCGCGCATTTCGTCAATCGCGCGCACGAGGCGGGGCTCGGCGTCATCCTCGATTGGGTCAGCGCGCACTTTCCGAACGATGCGCACGGGCTCATCCAATTCGACGGCACGCCGCTTTACGAACATGCGGATCCGCGCGAGGGATACCACCAAGATTGGAACACGATGATCTACAACCTCGGCCGCAACGAGGTCAGCGCGTTCCTCATCGCCTCGGCCCTCGCCTGGCTGCTGCGCTATCACGTGGACGGGCTGCGCGTCGACGCGGTGGCGTCGATGCTCTATCGCGACTACTCGCGCGCCGAAGGCCAGTGGGTGCCGAACATTTATGGCGGACGAGAGAACCTCGAAGCGATCGCATTCTTGAAGCGGGTCAACCATGAAGTCGTCTATGCCCCTGGCGTACCCGGCGCGATCACGATCGCGGAGGAATCGACGGCGTGGCCCGGCGTGACTGCGCGGCCGGAGGACGGCGGCCTGGGCTTTCACTTCAAGTGGAACATGGGGTGGATGCACGACACGCTGCATTACCTGCAGGAAGACCCCGTCTACCGTCGCTACCATCATCACAACATGACCTTCGGCATGGTCTACGCCTACTCCGAACGGTTTGTCCTGCCGCTTTCGCACGACGAAGTCGTCCACGGCAAGGGCTCGTTGCTCGGCAAGATGCCGGGCGATCGCTGGCAGCAGTTCGCCAATCTGCGCGCGTATTTCGGCTTCATGTGGTCGCACCCGGGCAAGAAGCTGCTGTTCATGGGCGGCGAATTAGCCCAATACGCCGAATTCGATCACGACGCCTCGCCGCATTGGCATCTGCTCGACGAGCCGATGCATCACGGCGTGCAAACCTTGGTCCGCGACCTGAACCGCCTGTATGCGGCGGAGCCGGCGCTGCACGCGCTCGATGCCGAGCCCGGCGGATTCGAATGGCTCGTCGGCGACGACAGCGCCAACAGCGTGTTCGCCTATCGGCGCTGCGACGGCGCGGGCCGCGAAATCGTCGTCGTCTGCAATTTCACGCCGGTGCCGCGTCATGGCTACCGCATCGGCATGCAGCGCGCGGGCTGGTGGAGCGAAGTGCTCAACACCGATGCCGCTGTCTATGGCGGATCGAATGTCGGCAATAGCGGGGGCGTCGTCACCGAAGAGGTGCCCAGTCACGGCAAACCGCAATCGGCCGTGCTGACGCTGCCGCCGCTCGCCACGATGGTGCTGCGCGCCGAATGATCGCGCCCGCCGCGACATCGCCGTGCCCGATGCGACAGAACCTGAACGCCTCTCATCGATACCCGAACACCAGGACGCGGCATGGCGAATTCGATACCCGACCGACTCGAAACCGGCGCACCCTATCCGCTCGGTGCGACGTGGGACGGTCTGGGCGTGAATTTCGCCGTGTTTTCGGCGAATGCGCAGCAGATCGATCTGTGCTTGTTCGATCCGGCGGGCCACAAAGAACTCGCCCGGCTGCCGCTGCCCGAATGCACCGACGAGGTCTGGCACGGTTATCTGCCCGGCGCGCACCCGGGCACCGTCTATGGATTTCGCGCATATGGCCCCTACCAACCGCAGCAGGGCCATCGGTTCAATCCGGCCAAGCTGTTGCTCGATCCGTACGCGAAGAAGCTGACGGGCCCCTTTCGCTGGGCCGATGCGCTGTTCGGCTACCGTGTGCATTCGAGCCGCCTCGATTTGTCGATCGATAAGCGCGACTCGGCGCCCGCAGTGCCCAAATGCGTCGTGATCGACGAAGCGTTCGATTGGTCGCGCGACGTGCGCCCCGACGTACCGTGGTCCGAAACCGTGATTTACGAAGCCCACTTGCGCGGTCTATCGATGCTGAACCCCGACGTCCGCCAGCACGAGCGCGGCACGTTCGCGGCGCTGGCCTCGCCGCGTCTCGTCGATCATCTGCACGATCTGGGCATTACGGCGATCGAGTTGCTGCCGATCCACGCGTTTATCGACGAACGATTCTTGCTCGAACGCGACCTCACGAACTACTGGGGCTACAACACCGCCGCGTTCTTCGCGCCGCACCCGTCTTACCTTTCCACCCGGCGCTTGAACGAGGTGCGGATCGCCGTGCGCCAACTTCATGCAGCCGGCATCGAAGTGATACTCGACGTCGTCTACAACCACACGTGCGAAGGCAACGAACTGGGCCCGACCGTCTCGTGGCGCGGGCTCGATAACGCGAGCTACTACCGGCTCATTCCCGGCGACGAGCGTCATTACATCAACGATACCGGCTGCGGCAATACCCTCAATCTCTCGCATCCGCGCGTGCTGCAAATGGTGATGGATTCGCTGCGCTACTGGGTCAGCTCGTTTCACGTCGACGGATTTCGTTTCGATCTCGGCGTGACGCTCGGGCGCGAAGGGACCGGCTTCGATCCCGGATCGGGCTTTTTCGACGTCATTCGGCAAGACCCCGTGCTGTCGCAACGCAAACTCATTTCCGAGCCATGGGATGTCGGTCCCGGCGGCTATCAGGTTGGACACCATCCGCCGGGATTCGCGGAATGGAACGACAAGTTCCGCGATTGCGTGCGGCGCTTTTGGCGCGGCGATGCATCCATGCGGGCCGAGCTTGCCGCGCGTATCGCGGGTTCGGCCGAATTGTTCAACCATCGCTTCAGGCGCACTTGGTCTTCCGTGAACTACGTGGCATCGCACGATGGCTTCACGCTCGCCGACGTCGTCTCGTACGAGCACAAGCACAACGAAGCGAACGGCGAAAACAACGCCGACGGCCACAACGAGAATTGCAGCGCGAACTGGGGGACGGAGGGCCCGTCCGACGATGCCGCCATCCACGCAACGCGAGCGCGCGTCGCCCGCTCGATGCTCGCGAGCGTATTCACGTCGCTCGGTACGCCGATGCTCGCGGCCGGCGATGAATTCGGGCGGAGCCAGCGCGGCAACAACAACGCCTACTGTCAGGACAACGAACTATCGTGGCTCGATTGGGCGCATGCGGATGCGCCGGAAGGCCGCGCGTTGATCGCCTTCACCGCGCGCCTGATCGCGCTGCGCCGTCAGCATCCGCTGCTGCGCGATACGCGGTTCCTGCGCGGCGACGCCGACGTGCTACCCGGCGTGAAAGACGTCGAGTGGTTCGACGAACGCGGCCAGGCGCTCACGAGCGAAGCCTGGCAGGACCCCGAAGCGCGCACGCTCACCTTGCGTCGCGCCGGCTTCGATCTCGACGGAGAGATCGAGGTGGTGCTGTTGATGCACAACGGCTCGCATGAAGACGTGACGTTCGCATTGCCGCCGCCGCGTCTGGAATGGAATGTGCTCGCGGACAGCACGGCACCCGAGGCAGCCGCGCACCGTCTCGCGAGCGAGCAGCGGCAAGTGGGCGCGCACGGCTTCGTCCTGCTCGTCGCGAAGCCGCTGCTTGACGCTAGCGCGAAGCCGGCGCCCGCGCCGACGCCCTACGACGTGATATGACGCCGCAGATTGACGACAAGCCTCGTGTTCTCGAACAAGGAGCCGCTGATATGTCCGTAGATCGATCCGACCCGCACGAGCGCCGCGCGCATCGGTTCGGATTCGGCGCCGAATGGGTCGGCGCATCCGCAACCGGAGCACCGCTCACACGCTTTCGGGTGTGGGCGCCGTCGTGCACGGCCGGGCACGTCGAGTTCGAATATCGGGGCAAGGCGAATACCGCTCGAATGCAGACAACCGGCGACGGCTGGTTCGAAGCGCAAGCCGAATGCGGCGCCGGTACGCGATATCGCTACCGGCTCGACGCAGACTTGGCCGTGCCGGACCCTGCGTCGCGATTTCAGCCCGAGGATGTACAGGGGCCGAGCGAGGTGATCGATCCGCTCGCCTATCGCTGGCGGCAGACCGAGTGGCGAGGCCGTCCCTGGGAAGAGATGGTGATTTACGAATTGCACGTCGGGGCGATAGGCGGTTACGCGAACGTGGCCCGAAGGTTGCCGCACATCGCGGAACTCGGTGCGACCGCGGTCGAACTGATGCCCCTGAACGACTTTTCGGGGCGGCGCAACTGGGGCTACGACGGCGTGCTGCCGTTCGCGCCCGATTCGGCGTATGGGCGTCCCGAAGAGCTGAAGGCGCTGATCGATCGCGCGCACGAGTTGGGGCTGGCCGTCCTGCTCGACGTCGTCTACAACCATTTCGGCCCCGACGGGAATGACCTGCCGAAGTACGCTCGCGCGTTCTTTCGCGACGACGTGGCGACGCCATGGGGACCGGCCATCGATTTTCGTCGCCACGAAGTGCGCGAATTTTTCTTTCAGAACGCGCTTTACTGGCTGCACGAATACGGCTTCGACGGCCTGCGCCTCGATGCCGTCCATGCGATCGGCGACGACGGCTGGCTGCGCGAGTTGTCCGACCGGGTTCGCGCCTCTTTGCCGCCGCATAGACACGTGCATCTCGTGCTGGAAAACGAGCACAACACGGCCAGCCTGTTGCAGTCGCATTTCGACGCGCAATGGAACGACGACGCGCACAACGCGCTGCACGTCCTGCTGACGGGAGAGCACGAAGGCTACTATCGCGCCTACGCCGATCGCCCCATCGCCAAACTCGCACGCGTCCTCGCCGAAGGGTTCGCGTACCAAGGCGATCCGTCTCCGATCCACGACGGCGCCCCGCGCGGCGAGCCGAGTGCGCACTTGGCGCCGACGGCCTTCGTCATGTTTTTGCAAAACCACGACCAGATCGGCAATCGCGCGTTCGGCGAGCGTCTGCGCACGTTATGCGAGCCCCAGGCGCTGCTCGCGGCGACGGCGCTGCTGCTGTTGTCGCCGCAAATTCCGCTGCTGTTCATGGAGGAAGAGTTCGGCTCGACCCAGCCGTTCCTTTATTTCACCGACTACGGAGGGGAGCTGGCCGAAGCGGTACGCGAGGGCCGGCGGCGTGAATTCGCCAAGTTTTCCGCCTTCTCCGATCCCGAACGACGCGCGCGCATTCCCGATCCGAACGCGGTGCAAACGTTCGCACTCTCGTCGCCGCCGACCGAGGAAGAACCCAACGGCACCGGCACCGCACCGCCTTCCGCGCACGGCGAACGGGAGGCATGGTTGCATTTCTACCGGTCGGCCCTCGCGGTGCGCGCGAAGCTGATCGCCCCGCGGCTGCGCGGCGCGCGTTCGCTCGATGTCGCGCTGCTCCGGACAGCGGTCGGCCACGACGCCAACGCGCTGGTCGCGCGCTGGCAATTGGGCGACGGCGCAACGCTTTCGATCGCGCTGAATCTGACGTCCGACACGCTACCGTTCGATACGTGCCCCGACGGCATGGTCGTCTTCGAAACCCCGGCCCGCGCACGCGACAGCGTCGAGGCCAAGCAATTGCCGGGCTACGCGTGCATTGCGTGGCTGACGGGCGACGTGAACGCGTTCGCGCTGCAGCACGACGTTCGCGTCCATACGCCCCCGAGGAGCGATTCATGAACACACCTGGACCGGCATCGTCATCGCTCGGCCGGGACACGATCGAGCGGATTGCGGCGCGAGCCGGCTTCGAAGTGCATTGGGAAGACGCCGACAAGCGCACGCACCGCGTGAAGACCGACACGCTCGCCACGCTGTTGGCCGCCCTCGGGCTGCCCTGCAGTACGGCCGACGAAGCAAAGCAGACGTTGGCGATGCTCGATGCCGAACGCACCGCGCATGCGCTGCCGCCGCTCGTGACGGCCGAATGTCATCGCGCGACGGCGCTGCCGTTGGCGGGGACTCAAACCGGTGGGGCGTACCGGATCGAACTCGAAAGCGGCGGCATCGTCGAAGGCCGCTTCGGCATGCCGAAGGGCGAGTCGGCGATGCTCGCCCCGATTGCGGAGCCCGGATACCACACGTTGGAAGTTGCCGGTCAGCGCGTGTGTCTGGCGGTCGCGCCGCCGCGTTGCTATACGGTCCACGATGCATGGCGCGATGCGAACGCCCGCGCGAACGGTCAGCGCACGCGGCGCAGCGATGCGGATGCGCCGCGCACCGTCTCGCTGTGGGGTATCGGCGCGCAGCTCTACGGCCTACGTCGCGTCGGCGACGGCGGCATCGGCGATTACACCGCGCTCGCCTCGTTCGCGCGGCACAGCGCGAACGAGGGCGCCGATGTGCTCGCGGTCAGTCCGACCCATGCCATGTTCAGCGCCGATCCGCGCAAGTTCAGCCCCTATGCGCCCTCTTCCCGCTTGTTCCTCAATGCCGCGCATATCGACCCGTCCGCCGCACTCGGCATGCAAGCGTTCGAGGCTGCGCTCGAGATGGCGCAGGTGGACGGTCGGCCATCGCCTCGCGAACGGTGGGCCGCGCTCGAGGCGCAGCCGCTCGTCGATTGGGGCGAGGCGCTCGAACTTCGACTCTCGGTGCTGCATGCGCTTTACGACCGGTTTTGCGCGCACGAGCGCCCGGCCGCAACCACGCTCGCCCAAGCGTTCGACACGTTCTGCGCTCGAGGCGGCCGCGCACTCGAAGATCACGCACGCTTCGAAGCGATCGACGCAATGGAGCGCGCCACCCACGGTGCCGGGCACTGGCGCGAGTGGCCCGAAGCGCTGAGAGACCCGCGCCGCCCCGAGGTAAAGACGTTCTCGCACGCGCATCGTCACGAGGTCGAATTCCACTTGTTCTTGCAGTGGCTCGCCGCGAAGGGACTAGGCGATGCGCAACGCGCCGCGCGCGAGGCGGGCATGGCGATCGGGCTCGTGGCCGATCTCGCGGTCGGTTGCGACGGTGCGGGCAGCCATGCCTGGTCGTATCCGGACGATATGCTGCGCGCGGTCTCCGTCGGCGCCCCGCCCGATTTGTTCAATCAAGCCGGCCAGTCCTGGGGACTCACGACGTTCTCGCCGCGCGCCATGCGCATGCAAGGCTTCAGCGCCTTTATCGATATGCTGCGTGCGACCTTCGCGTACGGGGGCGGCTTGCGGATCGATCACGTCCTCGGGCTGCAACGGCTGTGGCTGGTGCCCGAAGGCGCCAGTGCAGCGGACGGCGCCTATCTGCGCTACCCGATGACGGATTTGCTGCGGCTCATTGCGCTCGAATCGGCGCGCCACCGCGCCATCGTCGTCGGCGAAGATCTCGGCACCGTCCCCGAAGGGTTTCGCGAACGCCTGGCCCGTCACGGCATGCTCGGTATCGGCGTACTGTGGTTCGAGCGCAGCGAGGACGGCGGCAGCTTCAAGGCGCCCGCGCAATGGAGCCACACGGCCCTAGCCACCACGACCACGCACGATTTGCCGACGGTCGCAGGCTGGTGGAGCGGACACGACATCGCCTGGCGCGACAGAGTCGGCCAAACAGCGCCGCGCGCGGACGGGCGCGACCCCGTCGCGCTGGCCAACGCGCAGCGCGCGGCCGACCGTCACGCGTTGTGGCGTGCGTTCCAGCAAGCGGGTGTCGCGGCATCGGGCGTGGGGGCGCCGCCCAAAGACCAGCCGCCCGTGGACGAAGCGCTGGCCTTCGTCGCCTCGACGCCGACACCGCTTGCGCTGTATCCCCTCGAGGATCTGCTCAACCTCGCCGATCAACCGAATTTGCCGGGCTCGATCGACGAGCATCCGAACTGGCGCCGACGCGTACCCGCGCCGATCGATGCGCTGTTCGAAAGCGGCGCCTTGACCGACCGCCTACTCGCGCTCTCGCGCAGGCGCACGTGTGCCGCGCGCCCGCGCCAGGGCCCAGCCTCCGAACCGTCTCGCACGCCATGACTGTCCCGCGTTCCACGCTCCGTCTCCAGCTCCACCGGGGCTTCACATTCGACGATGCGCGCTCGCACGTCGATTACTTCGCCGCGCTCGGCGTGAGCCATCTGTACTTGTCGCCGATGACGACTTCGACGCCCGGCTCCCTGCACGGCTACGACACGATCGACTACACACGTGTGAACCCGGAACTCGGCGGCGAGCCGGCGCTCCTGCGCCTGGCCGATGCCTTGCATGCGCGGCAGATGGGGCTCATCGCCGACATCGTGCCCAATCATATGGGCATCGCGGGCGGCCATAACGCCTGGTGGCTCGACATCCTGGAATGGGGCCGGCACGCCACCTACGCACGGTACTTCGACATCGACTGGCATTCGCCCGATCCGGCCTTGCGCGGTAAGGTCCTAGCACCGTGCCTTGGGGCGCCGTACGGCGAGGAACTCGCGGCAGGCCGGATCCATTTGTCTTTCGATGCGCGGCAAGGCCGCTTCTTCGCGTGCTACGGCGAGCATCGGCTGCCGATTTGTCCCGTCGACTATCCGCTGATCCTGCGCGGCGTGGCGCACGGGGTGCATCCGGAATTGACGGCGCTCGCCGAGCGCTTCGAAGGCTTGACGACCCAGCCCGAGCAGCGGCCGCGCGCGCAGGCTGCGCAAGAGGCCTTACGCGCGTATGCGTCGGCTAATGGCGTGCAGCCGTTCGACACCGCCCTAGCCGGCTACGCGCCGACGAACGCCGCCGCGCGCGAACGCCTGCATCGATTGCTGGAACGGCAGTTCTTTCGTCTCGCGTGGTGGCGCACCGCGGCCGACGAAGTCAACTGGCGGCGCTTCTTCGACATCGGCACGCTCGCCGCCATGCGCATGGAACGCGCGGAAGTATTCGATACCGTGCATGCGCTGGTGTTGCGCCTGTTTGCGCAGGGCGTGATCGACGGTGTGCGGATCGATCATGTCGATGGCCTGGTCGATCCGCGCGAGTATTGCCAGCGATTGCGCGAAAAACTCGCGGAACGCGAAGCCGAGCGGCCGACCCAACTCGATGGCTCGCGCGCCTATGTCGTCGTCGAAAAGATCCTCGCTCACGGAGAAGCGTTGCCTTCGGATTGGGGAGTCGACGGCACCACGGGCTACGACTTCATGAACGACGTCGGTGCCCTACTGCACGATGCCCGAGGCGAAGCGCCACTGACGGCGACATGGGCCGAGTTATCGGGAACGAATACGCCTTACGCGGAACTGGTGTGCGATGTGCGGCGTAAGGTTCTCGCCGAGAACTTGTCGGCCGAACTCGATCGCGCGGCCCGTGGCCTGCATCGAATCGCGCGCGAACAACCCGTCACGCGCGACTTCACGTTCACGGCGATCCGTCGCGTGCTGGCGGAATTGGCCGTCCATTTCCCCGTCTATCGGATGTACGCGCGCAACGGATCGCCGACGAACGCCGACGACGCGTATTTCCGCCAGGCGCTCGCAGGGGCGCGCCGCACATTGGCGCGCGGCGATCATGCGGTGCTAGCGTTCGTCGCGTCGTCGCTCGGCGCCGAAGGTCGCGACGATGTCGACGAGCGCAACGCCCGAGAGGCACGCGGCGGCGATGCAAGTTCGGCCGGGCACGCGCTACCGAGCCGCGAGCGGCGCGCGGCGGCTACGCTGTTTGCGCAGGTCACCGCGCCATTGGCCGCAAAGGCCCTCGAAGATACCGCGTTCTATCGTTACGGCCGCTTGCTGTCGCGCAACGAAGTCGGCGCCGATCCGGGGGCATTCGCGCTCGAGGTCGACGGTTTTCATGCGGCCAATCTCGAACGCGCGCGACGCTTCCCGCATGCGCTGATCGCCACCGCCACGCACGATCACAAGCGTGGCGAAGACGTACGAGCCCGGCTGGCCGTATTGAGCGAAATCGCCGACGAATGGACGGCGACGCTGCGCGCATGGTCGACGTTGAATGCGCCCCATCGTCGCGCGTACGAGCCCACGCACGACATCGACGAGACAAACCGCGCGATCGACGAGGCTGGAAGCCCGCCGGAAACGAGGCAAGCGGGCGACGCCCTGCCCCCAGCGAAGCCCGCGACGATCTCTTCGGCCACTTCGGCGCTCACCGGAACGACATCGACATCGGCTGGGGCTATGGCGGCATCGGCGGGAATTTCGATGGCCTGCACCCCGCTACCGGGCGCGGCGCCGAACTGGGCGCCCGGGCCGACGGCCGAGGCCATGCTTTACCAAACGCTGGTTGGCGCATGGCCGTACGAACTCGACCATGCCGATGCCGACGGCGTCCAAGCGTTCGCCGAACGAATCGCGCAATGGCAGCTCAAGGCGCTGCGCGAAGCCAAGCTGGAGACGAGCTGGCATGCCGCCGACGAAGCCTACGAAGCGGCATCGCGCGCCTTTCTCCTCGACATCTTGGCGCCGCAGCGGCGCGACGGTTTCCTGCGCGAGTTGTCGTCGTTCGTCGCGCGCATCGCCCGGGCCGGCGCGATCAACAGCTTGTCCCAAACGCTATTGCGGACGACTTGCCCCGGCGTGCCCGATCTCTACCAGGGCACCGAGCTGTGGGACTTTAGCCTCGTCGATCCCGACAACCGTCGCCCCGTCGATTTCGGACAGCGCAGCGCGTGGCTAGTGGACACGCCCCCGAGCGAGCAATTGCGCAGTTGGCGCGACGGCCGTGTGAAGCTCGGCGTCCTGCACCGGGCGCTGACGTTGCGCGCGGTTTCCCCTGCACTGTTTCTGCAAGGCTCGTACATTCCGCTGCCGGTAACCGGCCCGCGCGCGCGGCATGCGATTGCGTTCGCACGGCGGCACGGCGACGCTTATGCCATCGTCGTCGCGACGCGGCTCGCGTCGTCGTTGATCTCGGATTCCAGCGATTTGCCGCTCGTCGATCCGGCGGCGTGGGAAGACACGTCGATCGAATTGCCGTCTGCGCTGGCCGGGCGCGCACTCTTCGATTGCATGAGTCCGGCCGCGCCCAAAGCCGACGGCGCAGGCAGGCTCGCGCTGCGCGACGCATTGTGTGCGTTGCCCGTCGCGCTGCTCGTCGAAGAAGGCGTGCCGCGCGGGTAGCTCGCCGTTTGCCTAGGCATCACGCATCACGCATCACGCTCCGTGCGCCTATGGGGCGATGGGCCTATGGGGCGACGGGGCTACGGGCCTATAGAGCGGAAAGGGGAATGCGCAGGACGAGGGCCGTCGCTTCGCCGTCGAGCATCGGCCCTTGCTCGAACGTCCCGCCGTGCGCGGCAGCGACCCGTTGAACGATCGCTAGCACCCAGGCAATGCGCCCGGCCTCGCGGGGAAGCATTGCCTGCGTTCGTGCGAATGGCTCCAACGCGTGGGGCAAGTCGGCATTGGCCAGCGCAGCGAAATCGGGCGTAAAGGCCACCTCGCTCCGCCAAAAACCGGCCTCCAACGCCGTCTTGAGCGCGACGGCGCCACTGGGCGCACTGGCTTCCGCCGCAAAAATCAGCATGGCCCATAGCGCCTGCGCAAGGCGCTCGCTATCGCCGTCGCATCGCTCGGCATCGAACGACGATACGACGGTCAACGTCGTGCCGCGAGCGTCGAAGAGCGCACGACGCGCATCGTCGAGTGCTCGATCGATCGCCGCGCGAATGGGGAACGCCTCGCGGGCGAGCGGCAACGATTTGGTTTCGGCGCGCGTCTTGTCCACGGCTTCTTCGAGCAGTTTCACTTGCTGCTCGACGCCCGAGCGGATGCCGGCGAGCGCGCGTTGCGCCGAGGCGTCGGCAGCATCGAGCTTGCGTTCGAGCACATAGGCCCAGCTATGAATGGCGTTCAGCGGACTGCGCAAATCGTGCGATACCAGGGACAGAACGTGATCGCGCATGAAAAGCGCGACTTCCGCCCGCAAATGAGCAAGACGTTGGTCGGATGCGGCAGCGGCGTTGGAAAACGTCGACACGATCGGCCTCTCGTAAGATCGCTCGGCTGTGGCGGTTGCACCGCTGCAACGCGAGCGCGAACGCGGCTCGCAACGTTGCAACGACCGCGTCGGGCCGTAGGCTTGTTGAGTAGACGGACATTATAGGCACCGGCGCGGGTGCAGCGCCTACAATGACGGTTTCATCTGAAATCGGAGCGTAACAATCATGACAATCGTCACAACCGAATCCGGGTTGAAGTACGAGGACTTGACCGAAGGCACGGGTGCCGAAGCCGCGGCGGGGCGTACGGTCACGGTCCATTACACGGGCTGGCTCACCGATGGCCAGAAGTTCGATTCGAGCAAGGACCGTAACGATCCGTTCGCGTTCGTGCTCGGCGGCGGCATGGTCATCAAGGGTTGGGACGAAGGCGTGCAAGGGATGAAAGAAGGCGGCGTGCGACGCCTGACGATCCCGCCGCAACTCGGTTACGGCGTGCGTGGCGCGGGCGGCGTGATTCCGCCGAATGCGACGCTCGTGTTCGAAGTCGAATTGCTGAAGGCCTGAGCGCGCTTCGGTGTGCAATCTGCATACGGCATGACGATGCACGCGCACACAATCGCCTCGCCGGCGCTATCGCTGCGCCGCTATGGCGCGGTGAGCGCGTGCGACGTGCACCCATTCCATCAGATCGTGCTTGGCGTGGATGGGGCGATGGAGATGGCCGTGGACGGAGTCGGCCATCGTATCGACGCGCACCACGCTTGGTTGATCCCAGCGGGTGCCCGTCACGAGTATGCGGGCGTCGGCGAGAACCGGCAGCTCGTGCTCGATGTGCCTTGTGCGTCGTTGGCGTTGCCGGAGCGCTTCTTCTCGCGCTCGGTGCCGTTGACGATGAACGACGCGCTCGTGCGCTTAGTGCATGAAGCCGCCGCGTATGCTGCTGCGGTGAATACCGCGGCGGCCTCCCAACGGCGCGAGGCCGGCGGTCGTGAAGAGCCGGACGATACGTCGCATGCCGGACAGCTGACTCGCCGCATGGCTTGGGATACGGCGGCGCGCTTGGCCCGGTTGCTGGGCGACAGCCTGGGGATCGAGGCGCCGGTATCGGGGCTCGACTATGCGCGGATCGATAAATGGTTGCGTGCGCATCTATCGGAGCCGCTGCGGGTAACCGATCTCGCCGCGCACTGCGGTATCGGCGAGCGTCGGTTCCATCAGCTATTCGACGAGGCATTCGGTGCGACGCCGCACCGGTATCTCCAACGGCTGCGTCTCGATACGGCGCTCACGTTGCTGAGCGATGCGCGCCTCACGTTGACCGATATCGCACTCACGGTGGGGTTCGCCGACCAAAGCGCCTTCACGCACGCGTTCACCCGCCGTTTCGGGCTGGCGCCGGGGCAGTGGCGGGCAACGCGGACGCATTAATTCGTGCGATGGATAAAGGAAAGGCCACGATTGCATCTACTTTATCTTGACGAGTCGGGACACCCCGACGATCCCAATTCAAGCTTCTTCGTCCTTGCCGGGTTCGCTATTTTCGAGCGGCAAACGGCATGCTGTACACGCCACGCGCGAAGCGTGGCGCGCAGCCCTCACTCCACCGACAACTGCAAATGCAGTTGCGAGCGCGTCACCGAGCCGTCCACCGCATCGCCCGCCGAATCGCGCTCCGATTGCGATTGCGGCGAAAGCCGCGCACGCTCGATCGCATCGAGATACTGCGAAGTAATGTCGCCCGTGATGTAGTCGCCGTCGAAGCACGACGCTTCGAAATGCGTAAGCGCCGGATTGATGTCGCTAACGGCTCGCTTGAGCGCGTCGACATCCTGGTAGACGAGATGATCGGCGCCGATGATCTTGGCGACGTCCTCATCGGTGCGGCCATGCGCCACGAGTTCGCTGCGCGTCGGCATATCGATCCCGTAGACGTTCGGATACTTCACCGGCGGCGCCGCCGACGCAAAGATCACGCTCTTGGCACCCGCATCGCGCGCCATCTGCACGATCTCGTGCGAGGTCGTCCCGCGCACGATCGAATCGTCGACGATCAGCACGTTCTTGTCCTTGAACTCGATCGTCATCGCGTTCAGCTTCTGACGCACCGATTTCTTGCGCACCGCTTGGCCCGGCATGATGAACGTGCGGCCCACATAGCGGTTCTTGAAGAAGCCTTCGCGATACTCGACACCGAGCTTGGCGGCAACCTGCATCGCAGCCGGACGCGACGAATCGGGAATCGGCATGACGACATCGATCGGCACACCGGGCAGCACGCGCTTGATCTTCTCCGCCAGATAATCGCCCATGCGCAAGCGCACGTTGTAGACGGATACGCCATCGAGCACCGAATCGGGACGCGCGAGGTACACGTATTCGAAGATGCAGGGGTTCAGGCTCGGCGTATCGGCGCACTGCTGGCTGTGCAGATGGCCGTCGATGTCGATGAAGATCGCTTCGCCCGGCGCCACGTCGCGAACGAATTCGAAACCGATGCCTTCGACGGCCACCGATTCCGACGCAACCATCCACTCGACGCCGTGCTCCGTTTCATGCTTACCGATGCAAAGCGGACGAATACCGAACGGATCGCGGAAAGCGAGCAACCCGTAACCGGCGATCAGCGAAACGATCGCATACGAGCCGCGCACACGGCGATGCACGCCGGCCACCGCCTTGAACACCGTGCTCGGTTCGAGCTGCAACCCGGAGCTAGCCAACTGCATTTCATGCGCCAGCACATTGAGCAAGACCTCGGTATCCGAGTTCGTGTTCACGTGACGACGATCGATGCGGAACATCTCGTCTTTCAGTTGCTGCCAGTTCGTGAGGTTACCGTTGTGCGCGAGGATGATGCCGAACGGCGCGTTCACGTAGAACGGCTGTGCTTCCTCTTCGCTCGACGCCGAGCCGGCCGTCGGGTAACGCACCTGGCCGATGCCGGCGGTGCCGGGCAAGCTGCGCATGTTGCGCGTGCGAAACACGTCGCGCACCATGCCGTTGGCCTTGTACATGTGAAACGTGCTGCCGTTCGCCGTCGCGATACCGGCTGCATCCTGGCCACGATGCTGCAACAGCAAGAGACTGTCGTAGATCAGTTGATTGACCGGGGAATGGGAGACTACGCCTACGATGCCGCACATGGCAGGGTCCTTCAAAGATACGAAAACTTAAGCGCCGGCCACGCGGCCGGCACTAGCGTCACACGCGAACGTACGCGGCGAGCGCCGGGGGTAGCAGGGGCTTCAACTCGCGCACGCCTTGCTCGGCATAGGGCCGCAGCAGCGCCTTGCGCCAAAATTCTTGCTTCGGCAATTGCGTCAGCCCCGCCAGCGCTACCAGCAGCAGGACGAACACCGCACCGCGCACGATGCCGAACAGCAAGCCGAGCGAGCGATCCACGCCGCCGAGACCGCTCACGGCTACGAGCCGCGCGATCAAGGCATTGGCAACACTCGCCACGAGCACCACGCCGATCATGATCACCGCAAATGCCAAGAGCCATTGCGTGAGCGCGCCGCCGGGCCAGTCGCTTGGAATATAGGGCACCAGGAGCTGTACGTAGTGGCAGGCAACAAAAAAAGCCACGACCCAGCCGATCAATCCGAATATTTCCGACAACAAGCCGCGCCACGCGCCGCGCAGTGCCGATAAACCGATGACGGCAAGCGCCGCGTAATCGAATGCGGTCAGCATCGGGCCGTCACTGCGCCGCGTTGCCGGTATTCGCCGTCAAGCCGGCGTCGCGCACTTTCGCGATCGCAGCCGAGGCAGCAGCGCGATCGGCGAAGGGCCCCGCGAGCAACCAGGCTCGCGTCTTGCCGTCCGCTTGCTTGCGATGTTCGACATAGGCCGGCACGCCCGCGGCTTTGAGCTTCGTTTCCCAGCCGCGCGCCCGCGCCTCGTCGGCGAATACGCCGAGCTGCAACGCGAACCGCGCGCCAGGCGGCGCAGCCGGTGTGCCCGAATCGGCCTGTGCCGGGCTCGGCGCGGGAACAGCCGTCGCGTTGCCGGCCTGAGCCTCGCTCGAACGCGCCGACGCGCCATCCGATTGCGCTTGCTTGGCCGACGTCGACTTCGATTCCGTTTGCTTCGATGAGGTTGGCGCAGTGGCTCCCGACGACGGTTGAGCCCCCTTGCCTTGCTTGACGGCGGCCCCAGCAGCGGGTGCCGGCGCCATGCCCGCTACCGCGGTACCCGAGCCGGCGGCCGTCTCGCTCGCATCGGCCCGATCGGGCGCAACGCCGGCCTGCGTGTCGTCATTGCTATCGTCGCTCACCCGCGACGGCACCGTTGCGGGACGGTTCGGAATATCGATAGCGATATCGTCGGTCACGGGTTTCGGGTGCGAATCCAGCACCATCGGGAGGATGACGATCGCCGCGACCACGAGCGCAATCGCGCCGACGAGCCGGCGGCGCGCACGCTGCTTTTCAGGCAGGGTCGGATCGAGCAGCATCGCGTCGGCATCGCGCGTGCGTTCGCTGCGGCGGGTACGCCGCGCCTCGCGCCCTTCGTGCGCCGCCCCGCTACGCGTGGATTGCGTAGCGGCGCTCCGCCGGCGCGGTGCGTCGTCTTTCTTGCCGAACGAGAAAAATCCCATGAATCGCTGAGTTCGAGGGGGCGGCCACGAGTCTGGCACGCATCGGTCAATGTTGCCGGGACTTACGGTAGGCCATCACGCCTGCGACCGTATAGAAACTGCCGAAAACCGCGATTCTATCATCCTCTGTCGCCCGGCTCAGTGCGTCTTGAAACGCCTCGGCCGGCGTAGCGAAGCGCGCGACGCTGCTGTCCGGTCCATCCTCGACGCCGGCTTCGCGCAAAATCTTCTCGAGATCCTCGGCGCGAGCCGCCCGCCCAAGCGGCAGATCGGTCAGGCACCAGTGGTCGATCTCGCCTTTCAGATGCTTCACGACACCCGCGATGTCCTTGTCCCGCATGGCGCCGAACACGGCATAGGTATAACGAAAGAACCCCATGCTGCCCAGATTCTGGGCAAGCACGGCGGCTGCGTGCGGGTTGTGGCCCACGTCGAGCACGACTGCGGGCCGCCCGGGCAGGACCTGGAATCGCCCCGGCAGCTCGACGTTGGCCAAACCGAGCCGCACGTCTTGCGCGGAGACGGGCAAGCGATCGCGCAAGGCCTCGAGCGCGGCGAGCGCCGCCGATGTATTGATGAGCTGGTTCGCGCCGCGCAGCGCCGGATACGCGAGCGCCGAGCGCCGCATCGTCGGCCCGACGTAGCTCCACTGCTGCCGCTCGCTCCCCGCCTGCCCTTCATATCGAAAATCGCGGCCGAACAACCACAGCGGTGCACCGATGGCCTGTGCATGATCGATCAGCGTCTGCGGCGCGGCGGGGTCGGCGCAAATGGCAGGCCGGCCCGGCCGGAAGATGCCCGCTTTCTCGTAAGCGATCTTCTCGCGCGTATCGCCGAGATATTCCGTGTGGTCGATGTCGATGCTCGTCACCACCGCGCAATCGGCATCGACGATATTCATGGCGTCGAGCCGCCCGCCCAACCCAACCTCGAGAATCACCGCATCGAGCTTGAACGAGGCATACAGATGCAAAATGGCGAGCGCCGTGAACTCGAAGTAAGTCAGCGAGACGGGTTCGATAAGGCTCGTGCGCGCCGCCTCCACTGCTTCGAAATGCGGGAGCAGTTCCTCGTCGGTCGCGTTGCGGCCGTCGATTCGCGCGCGCTCGTTGAACGCCAGCAAATGCGGCGAGGTATGACAGCCCACACGATAGCCGGCCGCGCGCAGGATCGACTCGAGCATCGCGCACGTCGACCCCTTGCCGTTCGTTCCGCCCACGGTGATGACGGGACAATCGAGCTTCAGCCCGAGCGCATCTTTCACCTTGCCGATGCGCGTGAGGCCCATGTCGATGCCGACCGGATGCGCCGACTCGAGATGCGCGAGCCAGGCGTCGAGAGAAGAAAAAGTGGTCATCCGAAGCCGCGGGCCGTCCCGCGTTAAACAGCGTTGAACGTTTCGTTTAGGCGACGGCGTCGGCGGGCTGGCGCGTCAGCAATGCGATGAGCCGGGCCAATTCCTCGCGCAGCTTGCGTCGGTCGACGATCATGTCGATCGCGCCCTTTTGCAGCAGGAATTCGGCGCGCTGGAAGCCTTCCGGCAGCTTTTCGCGCACGGTTTGCTCGATCACGCGCGGGCCGGCGAAGCCAATCAGCGCCTTGGGCTCGGCGTTGACGCCATCGCCCAGGAACGCGAAGCTCGCCGACACGCCGCCCATCGTCGGATCCGTCAGCACCGAAATGAACGGCAGTTTGGCGTCGGCCAGCTTGGTCAGCATGGCTGTTGTCTTCGCCATTTGCATGAGGGACAGCAAGCTTTCCTGCATCCGGGCGCCGCCCGACGCCGTGAAGCAAATGAACGGCACTTGCTGTTCCAGCGCATTTTGCGCGCCACGGGCGAAGCGCTCGCCGACAACCGAGCCCATCGAGCCGCCCATGAACGCGAATTCGAAACAGGACACGACCACGGGCAGCGTATGGATCGCGCCCCCCATGACGACCATCGCGTCCGTTTCGCCCGTATCGTCCATTGCATCCTTGATGCGATCGGGGTACTTGCGGCTGTCTTTGAACTTCAGCGCGTCGACCGGGACGATTTCCTGGCCGATTTCGTAGCGGCCTTCGGCATCGAGCAGCCCGTCCAGGCGGGCGCGTGCCCCGATGCGCATGTGATGGCTGCATTTCGGGCAAACGTGCAAGTTGGCTTCGACGTCATTGCGGTACAGCACCGCCTCGCAAGCCGGACACTTGACCCACAGCCCCTCGGGGATGCCCTTGCGGCTCTTCGGGTCGGTCTGTTTGATCTTGGGCGGCAGCAGTTTGTCGAGCCAGCTCATCGTTATTCCTTCAAATGGTGTTGTTTCGTCCACGTGTCGCGCGTCGCATCGCTCGCCGTTCAGGCCCCGGCCCGAATGAAACCGGGCCCGGGCCGCTCGCACGGGAACGTCAGGCAGCGTCGAGCGCCTGGCGAATCTCGGCGACGAAGCGCGTCAATTGCGCCGCGGCATCGCCCGGCGGCACTTCTTCGAGCAGTTGGACCAAACGGCTGCCGATCACGACGGCATCGGCCACGTCGGCGACTGCGCGCGCCGTCGAAGCGTCCCGAATACCGAATCCGACCCCGACAGGCAGCCGCACTTGCGACTTGATGGCCGGGATTTTACTCGCGATGGTGGAAACGTCCAGATTTGCCGCTCCGGTCACCCCCTTGAGGGAGACGTAATAGACGTATCCGCTCGCCACCTTGCCCACTTGCGCAATGCGCTCGTCGGTCGACGTCGGCGCGAGCAGGAAGATCGGATCGACGCCGGCGCCGCGCAAGCGCGCGGCGAATTGCTCGCATTCCTCGGGCGGGTAATCCACAGTCAGCACGCCGTCGACGCCGGCGGACGCCGCCGCGGCCGCAAACGCATCGACGCCCATTCGTTCGATCGGATTGGCATAGCCCATGAGGACGACCGGCGTGTTCGCATCTTGCTCGCGAAACCGCTTCACGTCGGCCAGCACCTGTTTGAGCGTCACGCCGGCCGCCAGCGCGCGTTCGGAAGAACGCTGGATGACCGGGCCGTCCGCCATCGGATCCGAGAACGGCACGCCGAGTTCGATCACGTCGGCGCCGCCGGCCACGAGCGCATGCATGTATTCGACGGTGCGTACCGGGTCCGGATAGCCGGCGGTGATGAACGGGATCAAGCCTTTCTTGCTTTGCGCGGCCAGTGCCGCGAATGTCTGTTCGATACGGGACATGGTGTCTTCTCTACCGATAAGTGCGATACGCCGCGCCGCTTACGAGGCGACGGCGGACGCGTCGGACGGTGCGCCGCTCATGGCGGCCACGCGTTCGCGCGCGATCGCGCAGTAATTTTCATTGATCTCATAGCCGACGAATGCTCGCCCGTGCCGTGCGCAGGCCACCGCCGTCGTGCCGCTCCCCATGAAGGGATCGAGCACGCGGCCGCCGGGCGGACAGCTCGACAACACCATCCGCTCGACGATTTCCAGCGGCTTTTGCGTCGGATGATCGACCCGCTCGGCGTGTTGACGGTGCAAACGCGACACCGACCAGACGTCTTTCGGGTTGTAGCCGACTTCGAGCCACTTGCTGCCTTCGAACAACTTGCGCGAACGTGCCTTTTTCGTCGCCGCGTCGTACGGAATGCGCACGGGATCGAGATCGAAGTAGTAATCCTTCGATACCGCGAAAAACCCGATGTTGTCGTGCACGGACGTGAAACGGCGTGTCGTGCCGCCCATGCTGGGTACGCGTCGGTCCCAGATGATCTCGTTGACCATCGTGAGCTTCGTCTTCAAGAAGGAGAAGATTTCCGGCGCGTACTGCCAGGTGCAGAACACATAGAGCGAACCGCTGGGTTTGAGCTTCGGTACGGCCAACTCGAGCCAACCCCGCGTCCAAGCGAGGAAATCCTCGCCGGAGCGCAGATCGGAATCGTTGCCGTAGTCTTTGCCGAGCCCATAGGGCGGATCGGCGACGATCAGATCGATCGAGCCGTCGGGCAATGCCTGCACATCCGCCAGAAAGTCGCGGTTGAGTATCTCGATGGGCAAGCGAGGCGCGCCCGTGCTGCCAAGCGCACCGCCCGCGGCCGCCGGCCGCGGCGCGTCGAATTCGTCGATGAGATCGCGCATTGCCGATTAGCGTTTAGAGCGCGAGGCCCGAACGTTCGGCGACCGTGTGCATATCCTTGTCGCCCCGGCCCGACAAATTGACGAGCAAGTGCGTATCGCGCGAAAGCGTCGGCGCGATCTTGGCCGCATAGGCGAGCGCGTGGCTCGACTCCAGCGCAGGGATGATGCCTTCGATCCGACAGCAGTCGTGAAACGCTTTCAACGCTTCTTCGTCGGTGATGCCGACGTACTGCGCGCGCCCGCTATCCTTCAGCCAAGCATGCTCGGGACCGACGCCCGGGTAGTCGAGGCCCGCCGAGATCGAATGCGTCTCGATGATCTGGCCGTCCTCGTCCTGGAGCAGATAGGTGCGGTTGCCGTGCAGCACACCGGGGCTGCCGCCGATCAGCGACGCGGCGTGACGCCCCGTCTCGATCCCGTCCCCCGCGGCCTCGACGCCCACGAGCTTGACCGCCGTGTCGTCGATATACGGATAGAAGATACCCATCGCATTGGAGCCGCCGCCGACGCACGCGATCACCATGTCCGGTTGACGCCCGGTCAGCTCGGGCATCTGCACGCGGCATTCGTCGCCGATCACGCGCTGAAAGTCGCGCACCATCATCGGATACGGATGCGGACCCGCCACGGTGCCGATGATGTAGAACGTGCTTTCGACGTTCGTCACCCAGTCGCGCATCGCCTCGTTCAATGCATCCTTGAGCGTGCGCGAACCCGATTCGACGGGCACGACCGTGGCCCCGAGCAGCTTCATCCGGTAGACGTTGGCCGCTTGCCGGCGTACGTCTTCGGAGCCCATATAGACCACGCACTCCATGCCGAAACGCGCCGCGATCGTGGCCGTGGCCACGCCGTGCTGGCCCGCCCCGGTCTCGGCGATCACGCGCGGCTTGCCCATGCGCTTGGCAAGCAGCGCTTGGCCGATCACGTTGTTGACCTTGTGCGCGCCCGTGTGATTCAAATCCTCGCGCTTGAGGAACACCTGGGCCCCGCCGAGCAGCTCGCTCCAGCGCCGAGCGTGATACACGGGCGACGGACGGCCGACGAAGTACTTCAGCTCGCGCTGGTACTCGGCCATGAAATCGGGATCGTTGCTGTACTTCTCGTAAGCGAGACGCAATTCGTCCAAGGCGTGGACGAGCGTTTCGGCGACGAACGTGCCGCCGTACGGGCCGAAGTGGCCGCGTTGATCAGGAAGGTTGTACATGGTCGTCACTCTTCGCAGCGGCGGCGAGGCGCGTTTTCGTGTAGCCGCGCCGCCTTGCCTTTGTCACCCGGCGTCCGCCTCGCGCACCGCGCGCACGAACGCCGCCATTCGGGCGGGATCCTTCACGCCCCTGGCGCCCGGTACTTCGATGCCGCTCGAGACATCGACCGCGTACGGGCGCACGCGTCGAATGGCGTCACCGACGTTTTGCGCGTTCAACCCACCACTCAAAACGGCCCGACGCGCGAGCTCTGCTGGAATAAGTGACCAATCGAATGTCTTCCCGCCGCCGCCATAGCCTTCGACGAGTGTGTCGAAGAGCAAGCCGCCGGCTGTCGAATAGTTAAGGGCCGATTCTACCAAATCGGCCGGCTGCGTATCGGCGCCGATGCGTAAAGCGCGCAACCACGGCAATCCGGCCACGCTCGCGAGTTGCTCGCACTGCGCAGCGGATTCGTCGCCGTGGAACTGCAGCATGGTGAGCGGCACATTGCTCGTGACTTCACCGATCCATGCCGCGCTCGGGTTCACGAACAGGCCGACGACGGAGACGAACGGCGGCAATGCGCCGGCCAGGTCGATGGCCTCCGCCACGCCGACCGAACGCGGGCTCGGCGGATAGAAGACGAGACCGATCGCGTCGGCGCCGAGTTCGACAGCCAACTCGACATCGGCGCGGCGCGACAGGCCGCACAGCTTGATGCGCGTGCGCGCGGGGATCGAGCTGACGGATGGCGAAACGGGGACAGCGCTGGTCATGGGCTCACTCGCTCCAAATGCCGCTCCAAGGCACGCTTCCGAGGGGCGCGGGCGGCACCGCAAAGACCTCGGGGTAGCCGACATGGGCCAAATACAGGCCCTCCGGCATGAAGGTGGGCGCGGCGCGATCGCGATCTCGGCTGGCCAGCACGTCGGCCAACCACGTTGCCGGATAGCGGCCCCGGCCCACAGCGACGAGGCAACCCATCAGGTTGCGCACCATATGATGCAGGAATGCGTTCGCCCGAAAACGAAAATGGATCAAATCGCCGGCCCGCCGGATGTCGATTTGATACAGGTGCTTCACCGGGGTCTTCGCCTGGCACTCCGACGAGCGAAACGCCGAGAAATCGTGCTCGCCGATCAAGCACTGCGCCGCCGCCCGCATGGCATCGAGATCGAGCGGCGTGTGAATCCACCCGGCACGGCCCGTCAGCATCGGCGAACGCACCGGATGGACGTATAGCACGTAGTAATAGGTGCGCTCGAATGCGGAAAAGCGGGCGTGAAAATCGTCGGCCATCCGCTTGGCCCACAGCACCGCCACCGACGACGGCAAGAAGGCGTTCGTACCGCGTACCCACGAAAAGTCTTCGCGATCGAGATCGGTGTCGAAGTGCACGACTTGTCCGAGCCCGTGCACGCCGGTATCCGTGCGGCCGGCCACGATCGTGTGCAACGGCTTGCACGCGAAATCCGCGAGCGCGCGCTCGAGCGCGTCCTGAACGGTCTTGCCGTGCGGCTGCGACTGCCAGCCGCAAAAGGCGGTGCCGTCGTATTGAATGCCGAGAGCGATACGCATAGCGAAGGCGAGCGCGTCAGGACAGCGGCGCGAGCGTCGCCAGCAACGCGTGCGCTTCGTCGTGGGTGCCCGGGTCGTTCGACTCGATCACCTCGTGGATCAGCGTACGCGCCCCGCCGAGGTCGCCGAGTTCGATGTACTCCGTCGCAAGATCGAGCTTGTTGCGGGCAATTCTCGCGAGCTGCTCGGGCGTGAATTGCGGCAGCGGCGCGCAATCGGCCGATTGCCCCTCGCCCGCCTCCCCGCCCGGCAGATCGAGATCGAACGACAACGCGAGGCGGCCGACCGGTGCGGCGCCCAAGCCCGTCACCGCGGGCGGGGCGGCAGGCGCGTGCGCGGGGACCTCGCCTCGCTCTGCAGACTCTGCAGACTCTGCAGACTCGGTAGGCTCCGCAGGCTCGGCAGCCCCGGCTGCTTCGGCGATCGGGGCCGGTTCTGCCGTCCGTTCGTCGGGGCGCGGGGGGGCTTCATGCTCGGGGGCGCCATGCGCCGCGCTTTCCGCCGCAGGAGCGACGCGCGGCGGCAAGCCGAAGTCGAGCCCGTCCCGTGCGGCGACCGCCTCGGGCGGCAGGGTCGGTTCGCCCTCTGGCGCGACCGGCGCGACAACCGCCTCGGCCTTGTGCGTTTCCGGTTGGGCCGGCGGCGCGTCCTCGGCCCGGTCCCCGCCGGCCTCGGCGAGATCGGCTTCGTGCCGCCCGCTCGCTTCGGTCGGGGCTTCGCTCGATGGAAGGCCTGCGTCGGCGGACGCTGTCGGTAGCGGAACGTCGCTCGGCGATGCCGGCTGCGCTGCCTGCACCAATGGCGGCTGTACGTCGCGCGAAACGCCCTCCGCAGCGGCGGGCGCGACTTTGGACGACCCTTCTTCGGCCACGGGCGGAGCAGCAGCTTCGGGGGCGGGAGCAGGCGTTTCGACCGCTTCGTCCCTTGGCGCCAAGACGGCCTCATCGGTTTCGCCGGTGTCGAGTGCGTAGAGCGGGTTGTCCGGATCGAGCTGACGGCCGATGGCCGCGACGTGAGTCCAATTCGGACCGCGACCGCCCGAGAGCCGGTAGATCCGTTGAGCGATCTCGTCGAATCCTTGCGCGTTCTTTCGCTCGGCGTAATGCGCAGCGAGCCCCATGAGCGCGCGCTTGCTGGACGGCGTCCGCGCAAGAATCGCTAGGTACTCGGCCTCGATCGGATCGTCCGTCGCCGCGGCCGGCGCGGCCGCCGTCTGCGCGGCGTCCACGCTGCCCTCGGCCGATGGGCTGGCGATCGGCGAACCCTTGGTCGAACCGGGCACGGACGCCTTAGGCTGCTTAGGCCGACCGCGACGGCCGAGACCGAGCGCGATCAGCAAGACGAGCAGCGCCGCCACGACCGCGGCGGCGATAGCCGCGACGGCGGGAATCTGATTGCGCGCCAAGCTGAAGCCGTAGCCGCCCACGCCGATGAACCGCTGATTGGCGGCCGCCGCGGCACGAGACTGTGCCGCCGCAGCCGAAGCCGAACCCGAGGCGGGCCGCGCCGCGAAACTCGGCGCACCGGCGGGTGCGCCGGCCGTGGTACCCGGATGCGTCGCCGGTTGGGAGCCGATCCCGTGCCGCTGCAGTTCCATCAACACGCGATTTTTGAGCGCGAGCAATTGCTGAAGACTCGACACCTTCGGATGCGACGCGGCAACGGCCGGCGCTGCACTGGAGGGGGCGATCACCGCAGCCTTCGGCGTGCTCGCCGCGGCGGGCGCGGAGCCGGCCCCCGCGGCGGCGCTGCTTGCCGCCGCCGGGCTAGCCGCCGAGGCGGCCGGTGCGGAAGCCGGTGCGGAAGCCGGCGCGGCACCGGATGCGGCGACGCCGGACGCGGCCGCCGCGCTTGCCGGCGTTTGCGCAACCGAGCTGGCCGGCGCAACCGGCGCTGGCTGAATAGCGCCCGACCAGGCATGTCCGCCGCTTGCGCCGCTCGGGGCGCTCGGCTGCGGATGAGGCACCGAGGTAGAGGCCGTCGTGGAGGCGCCGCCAACCGCGGGCGTGGCCGCTTTCGCCGTGGACGCGGCCGCGCCCGTGGCGGCGCTGGCAGGCGACGGCGATACGCCGGCCGGCGTCGATGCGGGCTTCGCACCGAGCGTGCCGCTCGCCTTCGCCCCTGCTGCGGCGGCTTGCGACGCCGCCGCAGCAGCCGGCGCCGGATTCGATGCGCTCGCTGACGCCGCCGCCGGCGCTGCTTGCTCTTTGGCCACGGCACCGGTCGCATCGAGCGCGGGAACGTTGAGCACGGCGCCCAGCTTCAATAGGCTCGGGTTGCCGCGCATGAATGCCGACGGATTTGCGTCGAAGATCGATCGTGCGGCTTGGGCGAGCACGGCCTTGTCGTGCGAGCCCGTCGCCGCCGCGGCGATATCGGCCAGCGATTGCCCGGGCTTGACCGTGATTTGCGTCGAAGTGGAAGCTACCGGCGCGGCGGCAGCGGAAGCGGAAGCGCCCGCGGCGCTTTGTCCCGCAGGCGCGGCCGCCGGGGTAGCCCACGCGGGCGACGTGCAGACGAGCCAAGCGCAGGCGATCGCAAGCGGGACGGCCCGGCGCGTCGAACGTGTAGTCATGAAGGTGTCACGCGCGTGCAAGCGCGCCTCGAGATGGCGTTTGGGATAGACCAAGGTTCGCTGCGGCAATTAAAAAAGGCGTCGCGGCAAAGCGACGCCTTTTGGGGTTCTATGCGTCGTAACCGCATAGTTTACGTGAGGAACACGGGCAAGACCACTGCAAGGTCGGGCGGACCGCATACGGCGCCCTGGCGCGTGGCCTTCATACGCCGTGAATTACCGCTCGAGCAAGATACGCAGCATGCGGCGCAGCGGCTCGGCCGCGCCCCACAGAAGCTGATCGCCGACCGTGAACGCCGACAGGTACTCGCCGCCCATCGCGAGCTTGCGCAGACGGCCAACGGGCACCGACAGCGTGCCGGTCACGACGGCCGGCGACAGTTCGCGCATCGAGGCTTCGCGCTCGTTCGGCACGACCTTGACCCAATCGTTGGCCGCCGCCAGCATGCCGTTGATCTCGTCGAGCGGCACGTCCTTCTTGAGCTTGATCGTCAACGCTTGCGAGTGGCAGCGCATGGCGCCGATACGCACGCACAAACCATCGACGGGGATCGAACCCGGCTGCCCCATGGCCGGCTTGCCGAGAATCTTGTTCGCTTCGGCGCCGCCCTTCCACTCTTCCTTCGACATGCCGTTGCCGAGATCCTTGTCGATCCAGGGGATCAGCGAGCCCGCGAGCGGCACGCCGAAATTTTGCGTGGGCATCGCGTCCGAATTCATCGTCTCCAGCACGCGCCGGTCGATGTCGAGGATGGCCGAAGCGGGATCGGCCAATTGCTCCTTGACCGCGCCATGCAGCGTGCCCATTTGCGACAGCAGTTCGCGCATGTTCTGCGCGCCGGCGCCCGACGCGGCCTGATAGGTCATGGCGGTCATCCAGTCGACGAGGTTCTCGTTGAACAAGCCGCCGAGCGCCATCAGCATGAGGCTGACCGTGCAATTGCCGCCGATGAAATTCTTGGCGCCGTTGACGAGCGCGCTCTTGATCACGTCCAGGTTGACGGGATCGAGAATGATGACGGCGTCGTCGGCCATGCGCAGCGACGAAGCGGCATCGATCCAGTAGCCGTTCCAGCCGGCGGCACGCAGCTTCGGGAAAACCTCGTTCGTGTAATCGCCGCCTTGGCAGGTAATAACAACGTCGCACTTCTTCAGATCGTCGATGCTCTTGGCGTCTTTGAGCTTCGTCTCGTTCTTGGCGAACGACGGCGCGTTGCCGCCAACGTTGCTGGTGCTGAAAAACACCGGTTCGATCAGATCGAAATCGCCTTCCTGCTGCATGCGCTGCATCAGGACGCTGCCGACCATACCGCGCCAACCTACGAGACCTACGTTCATGATTATCCCTTCGAATGGACGCTTCCCCGCAACCTTGCCCGGCGTGACCGCGCGGGGAAGACGGGCGGACACGGCGGACGATCAGCTTTTCGTGATCGTTTTGGGGGTAATCGTTTTGATCGAAATGATGCCGGCCACGCCAATGGCGCCGGCAATGGCGAATCCCTGCGCACCGAGCGTTGCGCCAACGAGCGTTGCTATCGAGGGGATAGAGGGGATTCGCAGCATCGCGACAGTCTACACGAAAACGTCCTTACAATGCCGCACGCACCGCATCGCCCATCTCGGCCGTGCCGACCTGGCGGCAGCCCGGTGTCGCGATGTCGCCCGTCCGGTATCCGGCTTCGAGCACCTTTTGCACCGCCTTTTCGATGCGCTCGGCTTGCTCCGCCTTGTTCAGCGAATAGCGCAGCATCATCGCGGCCGACAGAATCGTGGCGAGCGGATTGGCCACGCCCTTGCCCGCGATATCGGGCGCCGAACCGTGCGAGGGCTCGTAAAGACCCTTGTTGTTCTTGTCGAGCGAAGCCGACGGCAGCATGCCGATCGATCCCGTCAGCATCGCCGCTTCGTCCGAGAGGATGTCGCCGAACATGTTGCCCGTGACGATCACATCGAACGACTTCGGCGCCTTGACGAGCTGCATCGCCGCATTGTCGACGTACATATGCGAAAGCTCCACGTCGGGGTACGCCTTGGCGACCTCGATCATGACTTCCTTCCAGAGCTGCGACGTTTCGAGCACGTTCGCCTTGTCCACCGAAGTCAGCCGCTTGCCGCGCTTTTGCGCCGCCTGGAACGCCACGTGCGCAATGCGGCGCACTTCGGGCTCCGAGTAGCGCATCGTGTCGAAGCCTTCGCGCTCCCCTTCGAATGCACCGTCGGGTGCCGGGCGAATGCCGCGCGGCGCGCCGAAATAGATGTCGCCGTTGAGCTCGCGCACGATGAGGATGTCGAGCCCCGAGACGATCTCGGGCTTGAGCGACGATGCGCCGGTCAGCTGGGGATAGCAGATCGCCGGACGGAAATTGGCAAAGAGCTGCAGATGCTTGCGCAGACCGAGAATGGCCTGCTCGGGACGCAATGCGCGTTCGAGCGAATCGTATTTCCAATCGCCCACGGCGCCGAACAGAATCGCGTCCGC
>NZ_JBQCIV010000034.1:0-44009 GCF_051953405.1 Trinickia sp.
CATCAAGCGCCCACACTTATCGGCTGTAAATTTTTAAAGATCGCGTCGCTTAACCGCCAGCAGCACCAGAGCAACTTCCCCTCTAGCACCGCCCGTCTTGCGTTGCTGCGTCAGCAGCAGAGAAACGAGATTATGCAGAACCTTTTGCATCTCGTCAACAGTTTTTTTGCGTCGCTTGGCTTCTGCTAGCTATCGAACCGTCGACGAAGACCTCGCGAAAAACCGCACTCCACAAGGCCCCGCTTCCCTTCGCCCAGTCGCACTGACTGAACGAGAGGGCGCATTCTAGGCGGCTTCTATACGCAGTGCAAGCGTTATTTCAATGAACCGTTTCAGCGGTGCTTGAACACCGGCTTGCGCTTCTCGAGGAACGCGGCCATCCCCTCCTTTTGATCCTCCGTCGCGAACAACGAATGGAACAGTCGGCGCTCGAAACGAATGCCTTCGGCCAGCGTCGTTTCGTATGCGGCGTTCACGGACTCCTTCACCATCATCACTGCCGGCAAAGGAAACTCGGCGATCGTTGCGGCGGCGCCCAACGCTTCGTCGAGGAGCGACGCCGCCGGCACGACGCGCGACACGAGCCCCGCCCGCTCCGCCTCCGCGGCATCCATGAAACGCGCGGTCAAGCACAAGTCCATCGCCTTCGCCTTCGATACGGCGCGCGGCAACCGCTGCGTGCCGCCCGCACCCGGCATCACGCCGAGCTTGATTTCGGGCTGCCCGAACTTCGCCGTGTCGGCTGCGATGACGATGTCGCACATCATGGCCAACTCACAGCCGCCGCCCAGTGCGAACCCCGCCACCGCCGCGATGACCGGCTTGCGAATCGCGCGCACGGTCTCCCAATTGCGCGTGATGTAGTCGCCTTTGTAGACGTCCATATAGGTATAGGTGGCCATCATGCCGATGTCGGCCCCCGCCGCGAACGCCTTTTCGCTGCCGGTCACGACGATCGCGCCGATGTTTTCGTCCGCATCGAACGCCGTAAGCGCCGCGCCGAGTTCATCCATCAGCGCATCGTTGAGTGCGTTCAACGCCTTCGGCCGGTTCAACGTGACGAGGCCGACGCGCCCGCGCGTCTCCACCAGAATGTTTTCGTAGCTCATGCATCCTCCTAGTCTTAGATGTGGATCGGACGAGAAAAGCTTTCGCGCCCGCCTGGAAACAATGCTAACATTCGCCAACCAACCGGTCGGTCGGTTAATTGATACGATTCTTTTATTACCCGGCCTGCTCCTACCAACGTCTGGCCTGCCCCCTGTCTCGCTATGACCCATCCTCTATTTGCGAAGCACGAAGACACGCTCAAGAACGCGCTCGACGCCATCGGCTCGCGCGGTTACTGGAGCCCATTCCCGGAAATGCCAAGCCCCAAAGTGTACGGGGAAACCGGCAACGCGGACGGTGAAGCAGCCTTCAAGGCGCATCTCGATCGCGAATTCTCGCTCGATCAACCGAGCACCGGCGAATGGGTCGGCGCGGAGCAATCGCCGTTCGGCTTTGCGCTCGGGATTCGTTATCCGAAAGCAAACGTCGATGCCCTGCTCGGCGCGGCTGCAGCCGCCGAACGAAGCTGGCGCAAAGCCGGGCGAGAGGCCTGGGTCGGCGTAAGCCTCGAAATTCTGAAGCGGCTCAATCGCGCGAGCTTCGAGATCGCGTACAGCGTGATGCACACCACCGGCCAAGCATTCATGATGGCATTCCAAGCAGGCGGCCCTCACGCGCAAGATCGTGCGCTCGAGGCCATCGCCTATGCCTGGGACGAGCTGCGCCGCATCCCGGCCAATGCCCACTGGGAAAAGCCCCAGGGCAAGAACCCGCCGCTGGCCATGCAAAAGCGCTATACGGTGGTACCGCGCGGCATCGGCCTCGTTCTCGGCTGCTGCACGTTCCCCACCTGGAACGGCTATCCCGGCCTGTTCGCGGATCTCGCAACCGGTAACGCGGTGATCGTCAAGCCGCACCCGGGCGCAATCTTGCCGCTCGCCATCACGGTCCGAATCGCGCGCGACGTGTTGCGCGAGGCGGGGTTCGATCCGAACGTCGTCACCCTACTCGCAACGGAACCGAACGACGGCTCGATCGTGCAAGATCTCGCGCTGCGCCCGGAAATCAAACTAATCGACTTCACGGGCAGCACGCAGAACGGCACCTGGCTCGAGCGCAACGCGCATCAAGCACAAGTGTTCACCGAAAAGGCCGGCGTCAACCAAATCGTTGTCGATTCCGTGGACGACCTGAAGGCTGCCGTGCGCAACATCGCCTTTTCGCTCGCGCTGTACTCGGGCCAAATGTGCACGGCACCGCAGAACATCTATATCCCGCGCGATGGCATTCGCACAGCCGAAGGCCATGCCAGCTTCGACGAAGTCGCCCAGGCGATCGCCGGCGCCGTGCAAAAGCTCGTGGCCGATCCGGCGCGTGCTGTCGAACTGCTCGGCGCGATCCAGAACGAAGGCGTCGCGCTTCGGATCGATGAAGCGCGCTCGCTCGGCCGCGTGCTCGCGGATAGCCAAACGCTCGAACATCCCGCATTCCCGCAAGCACGCGTGCGCACTCCGCTCGTGTTGCAACTGGACGCGGCGAACGATTCGGCGAAGTTCGGCGCGGAATGGTTCGGCCCGATCTCGTTCGTGATCGCCACCGACTCGACCCGGCAATCGCTCGAGCTAGCCGCGTCGCTCGCCGCGAATCACGGCGCCCTCACCCTATCGGTCTACAGCACCGACGAAGCGACGATCGAAGCAGCGCAGGAAGCGGCGATCGACGGCGGCGTCGCGCTTTCGATCAATCTGACCGGCGGCGTGTTCGTGAATCAGTCGGCCGCGTTTTCCGACTTCCACGGCACGGGGGCCAACCCGGCCGCGAACGCCGCCTTGGCGGACGCCGCGTTCGTGGCCAACCGTTTCCGCGTCGTTCAAAGCCGGGTTCATGTTGCGCCGCGCGAGTCGTCGGCGGAAGTCGTCCGAACGGCATAGTCCGATCGGACGAATGGAGCCGGTACGCCGGCTCCCCTAATATCGAGTCGAATCAAATCGATCGGCCCCGTCGCGGTGACGGGGCCCCGTTCAGTGGAAGCCATCCAATGACCGATGCCTACATTTGCGATGCCATTCGCACCCCGATCGGCCGCTACGGCGGCGCACTGAAAGACGTTCGCGCCGACGATCTCGCCGCCGTTCCCATCAAGGCGCTCATCGAGCGCAATCCGGGCGTGGATTGGAACGCGCTGGACGACCTCATCTACGGATGCGCGAATCAAGCCGGCGAAGACAATCGCAACGTTGCCCGCATGGCTGCGCTGTTGGCCGGGTTACCCGTCCATGCGCCCGGCTCGACGATCAACCGGCTGTGCGGCTCCGGCATGGACGCCGTCGGCTCCGCGGCACGCGCGTTGAAAGCCGACGAAGCACGCTTGATGATCGCGGGCGGCGTCGAAAGCATGACGCGCGCGCCGTTCGTGATGGGCAAGGCAGCGAGCGCATTTTCTCGCCAGGCCGACATCTTCGATACGACGATCGGCTGGCGCTTCGTCAATGCCCGCCTGAAAGCGCAGTACGGCATCGATTCGATGCCTGAGACCGCCGAAAACGTCGCTGCGCAGTTCTCGGTGAGCCGGGCGGACCAAGATGCTTTCGCGCTGCGCAGCCAGCAAAAGGCGGCGCGCGCCCAACAAGACGGCACGCTCGCACAAGAAATTGTCCCCGTCGAGATTGCGCAGAAGAAAGGCGAGCCCTTGATCGTGACGCGCGACGAGCATCCGCGTGAAACCTCGCTCGAGTCTCTGGCCAAGCTCAAGGGCGTCGTTCGCCCAGACGGAACGGTCACGGCCGGCAATGCATCGGGCGTCAATGACGGGGCGTGCGCGCTCTTGCTCGCCAACGAAGCGGCCGCCTCCCAGTATGGCCTGCGTCGGCGCGCGCGCGTGCTCGGCATGGCGACGGCCGGCGTCGAGCCGCGCATCATGGGCATCGGGCCGGCTCCCGCCACGCAAAAGCTGCTTCAGCGCCTCGAGATGTCGCTCGCGCAGTTCGATGTCATCGAACTCAACGAGGCCTTCGCCTCGCAGGGCCTCGCGGTCTTGCGCATGCTCGGCATCGCAGATGACGATCCCCGTGTCAATCCGAACGGCGGTGCGATCGCGCTGGGTCATCCACTCGGCGCTTCGGGCGCGCGGCTCATCACCACCGCACTGCACCAATTGGAGCGGATCGGCGGGCGCTATGCGCTGTGCACGATGTGTATCGGCGTAGGTCAAGGCATTGCGCTCGCGATCGAGCGCGTGTAACCGACAAGGCGACAAGGCGCGACCGGCGCATTCCACGCCGGCTGCGCACCGGCGTTCATAGGCAACTGCGTTGGAGAGGCAAGGAGACGAGCGATGCAATACGAAGCGATTGGCGTCGAAATCGACGCGACCGCGCACGTTGCGACGGTGACCCTGAACCGTCCCGAGAAACTAAACAGCTTCACCCGCGCAATGCACAAGGAATTGAGCGCCGCGCTGGACGAAGCCGTCGGCGCCGGCATGCGCGCCATCGTGTTGACGGGCGCCGGGCGCGGGTTTTGTGCCGGCCAGGATCTCGCCGATCTCAATTTCGAGCCGGGCAACATGACCGACCTCGGTGCGCTGATCGACGAACACTTCAATCCGCTCGTGCGCCGCCTCCAGTCGTTGCCTCTGCCTGTCATCGCCGCCGTGAACGGCATTGCGGCAGGCGCAGGCGCGAACCTCGCCCTCGCCTGCGATATCGCGATCGCCGCGCGTTCGAGCAGCTTCGCTCAATCGTTCGTCAAGATCGGCCTCGTTCCCGATTCGGGCGGTACGGCGTTCCTGCCGCAACGCATCGGCATGGCGCGCGCGCTGGGCCTTGCGATCACAGGCGACAAGATCGGCGCCGAGCAAGCGGAACGATGGGGATTGATCTGGCAAGTCGTGGACGACGCCGAACTCCTCGGCAGCGCGCAGAAACTCGCCGCTCAATTAGCTCAGCAGCCGACGCGCGCCATCGCCGCGATTAAACGCGCCATGCGCGCGAGCACGACGAACACGTTGGATCGGCAACTCGATCTCGAACGCGATTTGCAGCGCGAACTCGGCCAGTCGTTCGACTACGCGGAAGGCGTGCAAGCGTTTGTCCAAAAGCGCGCGCCGCGCTTCGAGGGCCGCTGATATGTCCGCGCCCGATTCGCAAGCAACGCGCACGCAGGCTTCGTCGCCCCCCATGTCGCCCGACGAACTCGCCCGTGCGGTCGGTCGCGCCATGTACGAAGCCGACGCGTGCAGCCGCGCGCTGGGGTTCGTGCTCGACGACGTGCGGGCAGGCTACGCGCGCATGCACGCCACCGTGCGCGCCGACTTCCTCAACGGACACGGCATTTGTCACGGCGGACTCATCTTCACACTCGCCGATTCCACCTTCGCTTTCGCCTGCAACTCGTATAACGTCAATACGGTGGCGTCGGGTTGCTCGATCGAATTCCTGCGCCCCGTGCACGGCGGCGACGTCCTTACCGCGGAGGCCATCGAGCAAACCGTCAGCGGGCGCACCGGGATCTACGACATTCGCATGACTAATGGCGCGGGCGAAACGGTCGCGATGTTTCGCGGCAAGTCCGCACACATCAAGGGCCACGTGATTCCGCCCGCGTAACGCGGCAACTGCACGGGCTCTGCACCCGCCGGCCCGAGCGGCGCCTCGCGAAACCGCCATGAGTCGTACGCGACGGACAGCGTCCACGCATGCCCGCCGGCAGTTTTTTTATATGAAACAGGAGACATGCGATGAATACCGCGCTGCCGCTCGATCCGATCGAGACCGCGAGCCGAGACGAACTCGCCGCCCTGCAGCTCGAACGGCTGAAATGGACGCTCAAACACGCCTACGACAACTCCGTCGTCTATCGGCGCAAGTTCGACGAAGCGGGTGTGCGCCCCGAAGACCTCGAGACGCTAGCGGATATCTCGCGTTTCCCGTTCACGACGAAAAACGATTTGCGCGACAACTACCCGTTCGGGATGTTCGCCGTGCCGCAAGAAAGGATCTCGCGTATCCACGCCTCCTCGGGCACGACGGGTAAGCCGACGGTTGTCGGCTATACCGCGCGCGACATCGACACGTGGGCCAACCTCGTCGCGCGCTCGGTGCGCGCGGCGGGCGCGCGCCGCGGCGACAAGGTCCACATCAGCTACGGCTACGGACTCTTCACCGGCGGGCTAGGAGCCCACTACGGCGCGGAACGTGCGGGCCTCACGGTCATCCCGTTCGGTGGCGGCCAAACCGAAAAGCAAGTGCAGCTGATTCAAGACTTCAAACCCGACATCATCATGGTCACGCCGAGCTACATGCTGTCGATCGCGGATGAACTCGAGCGCCAGGGTATCGATCCGGCCAAGACCTCGCTGCGAATCGGCATCTTCGGCGCGGAACCCTGGACGAACGACATGCGCCGGGCGATCGAAGCCCGCATGGGGATCGATGCTGTCGACATCTACGGGCTGTCCGAGGTCATGGGCCCAGGCGTCGCGTGCGAATGCGTCGAGACTAAAGACGGCCCGACGATTTGGGAAGATCATTTCTACCCCGAAATCATCGATCCCGTCACGGGAGAGGTACTGCCCGACGGGGAATTCGGCGAACTCGTGTTTACGTCGCTGTCCAAGGAGGCGCTGCCGATCATCCGCTACCGGACGCGCGATCTTACGCGCTTGCTGCCGGGTAGCGCACGAACGATGCGTCGGATGGAAAAAATCACGGGGCGATCGGACGACATGATGATCGTGCGCGGCGTCAACGTCTTCCCCACGCAAATCGAAGAACTGCTGCTCAAACAGCCCGCGCTGGCGCCGCACTATCAAATCGTCCTCACCAAGGAAGGCCCGCTCGACGTGATGACCCTGAATGTCGAGCCCTGCCCGGACACGCGAGCCGACAACACGACGCTCGCGGCGGCAAAAGCCGCACTCGCCTACGATATCAAAGCGCTGATCGGGGTCACGGCGGTGGTGAACGTCGTGCCGGTGAACGGCATCGAGCGATCGGTCGGCAAAGCCAAGCGCGTCGTCGATAAACGATCGGCCTAACCTCGGCCTAACGCCGCATGGGAAGCGACGAAGGCGACGAGGCCGACACCGACGTCACGAGTTAGGCAGCAGCAACCACATCCGGCCGGCTTGTTTCATCTTGCCGGCCAAGTCGCCGGCATCGTCGCCGAGCCCCCAGAAATAATCGGCCCGAACGCCGCCGCGAATCGCACTACCCGTGTCCTGGGCGAACACGAGCCGGTCCATCGGCGTATTGGTAAACGGCCGTGTCGTCGACAAGAACACCGGCGTGCCGAGCGGGATCGAGGCAGGATCGACCGCGATCGAGCGCTCAGGCGTGAGCGGCACGCCCAACGCGCCGATCGGCCCGTCTCCGCCAGCCGATGCGGACTGCGACGCCGACATGTCGCGGAAAAACACAAAGCGCGGGTTTGTGTCGAGCAAGCTCGTTACGCGCGACGGGTTCGCTCGCGCCCAAGCCTTGATGCCTTGCATCGTCGCCTGGGCGGGGGTGATCTCGCCATGATCGAGCAGCCATCGTCCAATGGAGCGGTAAGGCTGGTTGTTCGTTCCGCCGAACCCAACGCGCATGACGCCACCGTCGTCGAGCACGATGCGCCCGGAGCCCTGCACCTGCAAAAAGAACGCCTCGATCGGATCGTCGACCCAAACCAACTCGTTGCCCTGCAGCACACCCGAACGCTCGAGTTCCGCCCGCGGCGGCAGCGACGTACCGGGACGATAGCCGGACGGCCAACGATAGAGCGGATATTGATAGGGCCCGCGGCGCGTGCGCGCACCGTGCAGCAGCGGTTCGTAGTAGCCGGTGACAAGGCCGTCGACCGAACCGTCGGCGTTGGCGAGCTGGAATGGGGTGAAATACGTCTCGAAGAACGAGCGCGTGGCGGTCGGGTCGAGATCGTCGAGCTGCGACGCTGCCGCACAAGCGCGCCGCCAATTGGCCTGCTGCGCCACTCGCAGGCAATTCTCGCGCAGCGCGGCCGCCGCGCCGATCAACGAATCGTCTTCCCAGCCCGGCACCTGTTGCCATGCAACGGGGGTGAGCCGTCCCGGCGCAAGCGCGCCCGAAACAGCGGGTATCCCGCTCGATGGAGGCGCCGCCGGCCGCACGATAGCGCCGCCTCCGCAGGCGGCGAGCAGGACGGCCGCCGCCAGCGCGGACGCGCGGCCGAGGAAGGACGAATGAATGCGCATACGAGATTCGTTCTTCAATGCAGCGTGCGCGGCATATGCAGCGCGAATTCCGGCACCGGCGCCTCGAATCGCTCGCCATCGTCGGCCACGCAAAAGTAAGCGCCGCGCATCGTGCCGATCGGCGTTTCGAGCACGGCCCAGCTGGTGTACTCGAATTGTTCTCCCGGCTGCAGGAGCGGCTGCTGTCCGATTACGCCAAGGCCCTTCACTTCCTGCACGTGGTTCTCGCTATCGGTGATGATCCAATGGCGCGCGATCAACTGCGCGGCCACCTGCCCGGTGTTGCGGATCGTCAGCGTGTAGGCGAATGCATACTGCCGGTGCTCGGGATCGGACTGCTCGGGCAAGTAGCGCGTCTGCGCCGACACGCTGAATTCGTACTGGCTCATCGTGATTTCATTCTCTTAAGAATCGCAGCGCCGGGCTCGGGGCAGCGGGATCGAACCGGGATCGAACCGGGGCAGCCCGGCCGCTTGCCGCACGATGCTCGGCTGGCCGCCGACGCCGCCGCGGCCAGCGTACCGGTTTCGCATTCTGCTCGATGCCGCCCCTTGCCGCAACCGCCGCGGCTCGCCGCGAAGCGATGCCGCTCGACTTGGTAAAATACGGGTTTTCCGCCTTTCGGCCATCCTCCGGTCATTCTCCGGCCATCTCGTTTCTGACGCCATGACGCAATTTCGCATCGCACCCAGCATCCTCTCCGCCGACTTCGCAAGGCTCGGCGAAGAAGTCCGCACCGTCATCGACGCCGGCGCCGATTGGATTCACTTCGACGTGATGGACAACCATTACGTGCCGAATCTCACGATCGGACCGCTCGTGTGCGAAGCGATCCGTCCGCACGTGCAAGCCCCCATCGACGTTCACCTGATGGTACGCCCGGTCGATCGCATCGTGCCCGATTTCGCCAAGGCCGGCGCGAACCTCATCAGCTTCCACCCCGAAGCGTCCGAGCATGTCGACCGCACGCTGTCGCTGATCCGCGATCACGGTTGCAAAGCGGGCCTGGTATTCAATCCCGCCACGCCGCTCAATTACCTGGATCACGTGATGGATCGCGTCGACCTGATCCTCATCATGTCGGTGAATCCCGGGTTCGGCGGGCAATCGTTCATTCCCGAAGCACTGAACAAGCTGCGCGAGGCCCGCGCCCGGATCGACGCCTACCAGGCGCGCACGGGCCGCAGCATTCACCTCGAAGTCGACGGCGGCGTGAAGGTCGAGAACATCGCGCAAATCGCGCAAGCGGGTGCCGACACGTTCGTGGCCGGCTCGGCCATCTTCGGCAAGCCCGACTATCGCGCCGTTATCGACGACATGCGCCGCGAACTCGCCGCCTGTGCCGGTAGCGCCGGCGCATGAACGCCGCCGACAAACAAGACGCCGCCGCGCCAGGCGCCGCAGGCGCGGCCGTTCCGCGATTGCGGGCCGCCATCGTCGATCTGGACGGCACGATGGTCGATACCGCCGACGATTTCACGGCGAGCCTGAACGGCATGCTGGCCGAACTGGGCGCGCAGCCGATCGCGCGCGACGAAGTGGTCGGCTATGTCGGAAAGGGCTCCGAGCATCTGGTTCGCAGCGTGCTCGGGGCGCGGTTTTCCGCAGATGAAACCGAGGCGCGCTTCGCCACGGCGCTGGAGCGCTACCAAGCGCACTATGCCGACATCAACGGTCGCCACACGCGGCTTTACCCCGACGTCGAACCGGGCCTTGCCGCACTCTCGCGGGCCGGCATCAAGCTGGCTTGCGTGACCAACAAGCCGCACCGCTTCGCCGTCGCGCTGCTCGAGCAATACGCGCTGGCGCGCTACTTCTCGGTGGTGCTCGGCGGCGACAGCGTCAAGCGCAAAAAGCCGGATCCGCAGCCGATGCTCGCGGCCTGCGACGCATTGGGCGTCGCGCCTAGCGACGCGGTGGCGATCGGCGATTCGGAAAACGATGCGCTCGCCGGCCGCGCCGCGGGAATGGCCACGCTGACGGTCCCCTACGGCTACAACCACGGCAGAGCTATACAAACGATAAATTCGGATGGTATAGTCGCCACGTTGCTCGAAGCCGCGAGGTTCATCGCGAATGCTCCGCCCGGCTCCGGCGCAACCGATCAATCGTCGACTTAACCGTCCTTCAACTCATGTTTCTGAACAAAAAACGGAGTCCGAGCAGTACCGACCGGGGAGCCTGGCCCTGGCGTCGCTCGTCGCGCTAACCTCGTTCGAGGTTCGCTGAAGTTCGTCTTCAGCGCCGTTTTTTGATTTCGCCGCGCATTCGCGCACTATTCGCCGTATCGTCAAGACAATCGCATGCACGGTTTCGACCGTCGCTGCGCAAGTACGTCCACGGCTCGCCGCACGTCTACTTCGCTCATCGACGAGCAACGTATGCGTCGGCCGTTCGAACAGGATCGGAACATGACCGAACTCGAATTTCAGTCTCTCGCCAACGAGGGTTTCAATCGCATTCCGCTGATCGCCGAAGCGCTCGCCGATCTGGAGACGCCGCTTTCCCTATACCTGAAGCTCGCGCAGCCCGAGCGCGGCGGCGCGAACTCGTTCTTGCTCGAATCCGTCGTCGGCGGCGAGCGCTTCGGCCGCTATTCGTTCATCGGCCTGCCGGCTCGCACGCTCGTTCGGACGAAAGGCGGGGTCAACGAAGTGGTGCGCGACGGCCAAGTCGTCGAAACGCACGAAGGCGATCCGTTCGAGTTCATCCAACAGTTCCAGGCGCGCTTCAAGGTGGCTCAGCGGGCCGGACTGCCGCGTTTTTGCGGTGGGTTGGCGGGCTACTTCGGCTACGACGCCGTGCGCTATATCGAAAAGAAGCTGGCCGGTAGCGCACCGCCCGACGATCTCGGCCTGCCCGACATCCAGTTGGTGCTGACCGAGGAAGTGGCGGTCATCGACAACCTCGCCGGCAAGCTCTATCTGATCGTCTATGCCGATCCGCAAGCGCCCGAAGCTTATGCGCGCGCCAAGCAGCGGCTGCGCGAGCTGCGTCAGCGTCTGCGCACGACCGTGCAGCCGCCCGTCACCTCGCCGAGCGTACGCACCGAGATCTATCGAGAGTTCGCGCGCGAGGATTACCTCAATGCCGTGCGCCGCGCGAAGGAATACATCGCCGCGGGCGAACTCATGCAGGTGCAAGTCGGCCAGCGCTTGACCAAGCCGTATCGGGACAACCCGCTTTCGCTGTACCGAGCGCTGCGCTCGCTCAATCCGTCGCCGTACATGTATTACTACAACTTCGGCGACTTCCATGTGGTGGGCGCATCGCCCGAAATTCTCGTGCGCCAGGAAAAGCGCGGCGAGGATCGCATCGTCACGATTCGGCCGCTCGCCGGCACCCGTCCGCGCGGCAATACGCCCGAGCGCGATGCCGAGCTGGCCACCGAGCTGCTGAACGACCCGAAGGAAATCGCCGAACACGTCATGCTGATCGACCTCGCGCGAAACGACGTCGGCCGCATCGCGCAAACCGGCTCGGTTGCCGTGACCGACAAGATGGTCATCGAAAAATACTCACACGTGCAGCATATCGTCAGCTCGGTCGAAGGCAAGCTCAAGCCCGGCATGACGAACTTCGACGTGCTGCGCGCCACCTTCCCGGCGGGCACGCTGTCCGGCGCGCCGAAGGTGCGGGCGATGGAATTGATCGACGAACTCGAACCGGTCAAGCGCGGCCTATACGGCGGCGCCGTGGGCTACCTCTCGTTCACGGGCGAAATGGATCTGGCGATCGCCATCCGCACGGGACTCATCCACAACGGCAATCTGTACGTGCAAGCGGCGGCGGGCATCGTCGCCGACTCGGTGCCCGAATCCGAATGGCAGGAAACCGAGAACAAGGCGCGCGCCGTGCTGCGCGCGGCCGAGCAGGTGCAAGACGGCCTCGACAGCGATTTTTGAGCGGAGAGACATCATGTTGCTGATGATCGATAACTACGATTCGTTCACCTACAACCTCGTGCAGTATTTCGGCGAACTCGGCGAGGACGTGCGGACGTTTCGCAACGACGAAATCGCGCTCGACGAAATCGCGGCGATGAAGCCCGATCAAATCTGCCTGTCGCCAGGGCCGAGCAATCCGCAAAACGCGGGGATCACCCTCGACGTGCTGCGTCGATTCGCCGGCCAGGTGCCGATCCTCGGCGTCTGCCTCGGCCATCAGGCGATCGGCGAAGCGTTCGGCGGCCGTGTCGTGCGCGCGCGCACGATCATGCACGGCAAAGTGAGCCGCATCGAAACCGACGGCAAAGGCGTATTCGCCAATCTGCCTAAGCACTTCGACGTGACCCGCTACCATTCGCTCGCGATCGAGCGCGAATCGCTGCCCGACTGCCTCGACATCTCGGCATGGACCGAAGACGGCGAAATCATGGGCGTGCGCCACAAGACGCTGGCCGTGGAAGGCGTGCAGTTCCACCCCGAATCGATCCTCTCCGAGCATGGTCATGCTTTGCTCGAGAACTTCCTAAAGGCAGCGCGGGCGACGCAGCCCGCCTGACGCCGCACGCAGCGGACGAGCGCGCACACGGCGACGTACGTTGCGATGCTCGACGGACCGAACGAACCAGGCCGGACGCCATGACCATCACACCGCAAGAAGCACTGCAGCGCACGATCGAACACCGCGAGATTTTTCACGACGAGATGCTGCACTTGATGCGGCTCATCATGCGCGGCGACATGTCGCCCGTCATGGCCGCCGCGATCATCACCGGCTTGCGCGTGAAGAAGGAAACGATCGGCGAAATCGCGGCCGCCGCCACCGTCATGCGCGAGTTCGCGCGTCACGTCGAGGTGGCCGACAACGCGAAGTTCGTCGACATCGTGGGCACGGGCGGCGACGGATCCAATACGTTCAACATCTCCACCGCGACGATGTTCGTCGCCGCCGCGGCCGGCGCGAAGGTCGCCAAGCACGGCGGCCGCGGCGTATCGAGCAAATCGGGCAGCGCCGATGTGCTCGAGGCGTTGGGAGTGAACATCGATCTGCAACCCGAAGAGGTGGCCGCGTCGATCGCCGAAACCGGCATGGGCTTCATGTTCGCGCCCAATCATCATCCGGCGATGAAGAACATCGCGCCGGTGCGCCGCGAACTCGGCGTGCGCACGATCTTCAATATTCTCGGGCCGCTGACGAACCCGGCCGGCGCCCCCAATCAGCTCATGGGCGTATTCCACCCCGATCTGGTCGGCATTCAGGTACGGGTCATGCAACGCCTGGGCGCCAAGCACGTCCTGGTCGTCTACGGCAAGGACGGCATGGACGAAGTCTCGCTCGGCGCAGCGACGCTCGTGGGCGAACTGCGCGACGGGCAAGTGCACGAGTACGAGATCCACCCCGAGGATTTCGGGCTGCAAATGGTATCGAACCGGACGCTGAAGGTGGCCGATGCGAACGAATCGAAGACGATGCTGCTCCAAGCACTCGAGAACCGGCCCGGCGTCGCGCGCGAAATCGTGACGCTCAATGCGGGCACGGCGCTATATGCGGCGAACGTCGTCGCATCCATTGCCGACGGCATCGAGATCGCGCGGGAAGCTCTCGCGACGGGCCAGGCCCGCGCCAAGGTCGACGAACTCGTGCGCTTTACCCAACAATTCAAGCATTGATGCCGCCAAGCATCGACGCAATCCAACATCGATCGGATAGAAGGGCTTCGTCTATGAGCGACATTCTCGAACGAATCATTGCCGTCAAACGCGAAGAAGTGCGCGCGGCCCAATTGAGCGCGCCGCTCGAAGAATTGCGCCTCGAAGCGTCGTCGCGCGATGTGCGCGACTTCGTCGGCGCGCTGCGAGCCAAGCACGAGGCCGGCGCCGCCGCCGTCATCGCCGAAGTGAAAAAAGCCAGCCCGTCCAAGGGCGTGCTGCGCGAACATTTCGTCCCCGCCGACATCGCGCGCTCGTACGAGCAAGGCGGCGCGGCGTGCCTGTCGGTGCTGACCGACGTCCAGTTCTTCCAAGGCAGCGCGGCTTACCTCGAAGCGGCGCGCGCGGCGTGCGCTCTGCCCGTGCTGCGCAAGGATTTCATCGTCGATCCGTATCAGGTCGTCGAAGCGCGCGCGATGGGTGCCGACGCAATTTTGCTGATCGCCGCGGCCTTGTCGCTCACGCAGATGCAGGAACTCGAAGCGTTCGCGCATTCGCTCGGATTGGCGGTGCTCGTGGAAGTGCACGATCGCGCTGAACTCACCCAGGCGTTGACGCTCAAGACGCCGCTGATCGGCATCAACAATCGCAATTTGCGGACGTTCGAAACCTCGCTCGACACCACGCTCGGCATGCTCGACGCGCTGCCCGACGATCGCATCGTCGTGACCGAATCGGGCATCCTGTCGCGCGCCGACGTCGAACGCATGCGGGCGAGCAGCGTACACACGTTCCTCGTCGGCGAAGCGTTCATGCGCGCCGACGATCCGGGCGCGGCGCTGTCGCAGATGTTTCGCTAACCTTTCTCGGCTCTCGCCCGCGCGGCCCGCCCTCTACCATGAGCATCGAACGCGAAATCAAGTTGGCCTTGCCGCCCGATCGAGCCGACGCGGCCGATCGGTTTTTCACCGGTCTCGCTGGCGCACCGGGGCGCGACGTGCCGCTCGCAAACGTCTATTTCGATACGCCCTCGTTCGCGCTCGCGTCGGCCAAGATCGCGCTGCGACTGCGCAAGACGCCAGAAGGCTGGCTGCAAACGCTGAAGGCGGCGGGGACCGCCGCGGGCGGCATGCATCGTCGTCACGAGTGGGAAACGGCTGTCGCGAAAGACGCGCTCGAATTCGATGCGCTCGCCTCGGTCTGCGACGACGAAGCGGCGCTGGCCGTTTTGCGCGCCGCGGCACCGACGCTCGGCGAGCGCTTTCGGACGACGTTCGTCCGGCGCCTTTGGCGCATCGAGTTCCAGGGTGCGCGGATCGAGGCCGCCATCGATCGCGGCGACGTCACGGCGAGGGTCGATGCGCACACGCGCAGCGACGCAATCAGTGAAATCGAACTCGAATTGCTGCAAGGCGACGAGGCTGCCCTGCATGCGTTGACGGAGCAGTTATCGGCCGCCGTCCCGGGGCTCGCCCCTGAGAACGTAAACAAGGCGCAGCGGGGCTACCGGTTGTGTGCGCGATGAACGCGAAGGCTAAGTCGCGGGGTCGCGCCGCGCCCGATCAAGCGCAAGGATCGTTGTTCGATATAGCGGAAGACGGTTCGGCAAGGCAAGCGCTGCGCGGGACACCGGTGCGTTCGGCGTCGAGCGACCCGGCCGAAATGCAGAAGTCGAACAGGTTGCAAGGGATCGCGAGCCCGCAAGGAGCCAGCGAGACGAAAGGCCTCGCCTCTCCACAAGGGACCGGTGAGCCCAACGGGCTCACCGGTCCACTTGAATCGCAATTCCACGCCTTGCCGCCCGCCTGGCGCGAACACCTGCGCAGCTTCATCGAAGGCGGCGCTTACTCGCCCCTTTGCACCTTCGTCGACAGCCAAATCGCCGCCGGTAAGACGGTGTACCCGGCCGAAGTGTTTCGCGCGCTCCGATTAACGAGCCCCGACGACGTCAAAGTCGTCATCGTCGGGCAAGATCCCTACCACGGCGACGACAAGGGCCACCCGCAAGCGCACGGCTTGGCGTTTTCCGTCCCCTCGCCCGTCCGGCCGCCGCCGTCGCTGCGCAATATCTTCAAGGAAATCGCCGCCGAATTCGGGCACACGATGCCGGCGCACGGGTGCCTAGACGCATGGGCCCGGCAAGGTGTGCTGCTGCTGAACACCGTGCTGACGGTGGAGCAGGGCAAGGCAGCCAGTCACGCCAAGCGCGGCTGGGAGGCCTGTACCGATACGCTGATTCGCGAGCTGGCGCATCGGCACGAGCACCTCGTCTTCATGCTCTGGGGTGCCCATGCGCAAGCGAAGCGGGCCCTGCTCGACGCGCGGCCGCACTGCGTCCTGGAAGCGCCGCATCCGTCGCCGCTGTCGGCGCACCGCGGCTTTCTCGGTTGCCGGCATTTTTTGCTCGCCAACGACTATCTGGCTCGGAACGGCCGCGAACCGATCGATTGGCGGCTGCCCGAAACCGCCGGCGGCTAGGGCCCGGCGTGGGGCGTCGCGGGTTGCGAAATCGCCCCGGGCCGACCTGACGACTGCCCGCCGATTGCTCGCTTACGCGGCGGCCGCGATGGCTTCGCGGGCCGAGGCCAACGCGGCGCCGGCTGCGTCCGGGCCCATGTTCAAGCCTTCCGCGTAGATGAACTCGACGTCGGTGATACCGATCAAGCCGAGGAACGCCTTGATGTGCGGCGTTTGGCTATCGAAGGGCGTGCCCACATACTTACCGCCGCGCGCCGACACGATATAGGCCTTTTTCCCTTTGACGAGGCCTTCCGGGCCGTTCGCCGTATAGCGGAACGTGACGCCGGCACGACCGATCCAGTCGAAATACGTCTTCAATTGCGACGAAATCCCGAAGTTGTACATCGGCGCACCGATGATGACGACGTCCGCCGCTTGCAGTTCGGCGATCAGCGCATCGCTGCGTGCGGCGATAGCCGATTGCTCCGGCGTCCGCTGTTCGGCCGGCGTGAAGAACGCGCCGAGCACCGCATCGTCGAGGTGGGGCAGCGGGTTGGTCAGCAGGTCGCGCAGCACGAGCTTCGCGCCCGGGTTCGCGGCTTGCAGCTTCGCGGCCAGTTCATTGGCCAACAGCGTCGAGTTCGCACCTTGCGAACGGGCCGCGGAATTCAGTTGAAGGATGGTCGTCATGTCGGGGCTCCAAGTGGGGTGCGCAGCGATGCGCGAGTGAAGCCATTGTCGCGATTGACCCGACCCGGAAAAAGTAGGCTAGCGAAGACGGATTGTTGCAGCCATAGAACGATCGGATCATCGGAGGCCTATCCCCCCCGGGCAAACGCCCCGGTGCTTAGGCCATGGCCGGCTTGATGCGCTGGCGAGCGCGGTCGACCGGCCATGTCGCGCCGACACGCGCGCGGCTCGCGCCGCCGGCCGATCAGCCGTGGAGCCAGCGCTCCCGCGCGCGCCTTGCCGGCGCGCCGCGCTTGGCTTCAGCCGCGACGAGCTTATAGCGCGTCACTTCGGGCCCGTCGAGCTTGACGCGCACCGCACGCAGCTCGTCGCGCCGAAATGCGTGGACCTCGACGCTCGCCCCGGGCAAATAGCGCGAAAGCAGCGTGTCCAAGTTCGAACCCGTGACGCGTAGGCCGTCCACGGCGATCAGCACGTCGCCGGCCGACAACCCCGCCTTTTGCGCCGCGCTGCCCTCATGCACGACCGTCAGCACGCATTCGGCTCCGGCCCGGGCGCGCGCACCGAGAGACGGCCTGCCGTCGCGCTTCGGATTCGCCGCCCCCTGCCCGTTCTTCTCGTTGCCCAGTTGCGGCTCGAGCGCGATGCCGAAGGGCTCCAGCAGCGTGTCGAGCGGCAAATCGCGCGTGCCGCGCACCGCTTCCGCAAACAGCGCCCCCAGTTCGATGCCGGTCGCCTCGGCGATCAGCGCCTCGACTTCATCCTCGCCCACGCCCGCCATTTTGCCGCTGTAGAAGTGGCGGCCGTAGCGCTGCCAAAGCAAACGCATGACGTCATCGAGCGATTTCCGATGGTCGGTGCGCGCGCGAATCGCGAGATCGAATGCCAAGGCCACGAGCGATCCCTTCTGGTAATAGCTGACGATCGCGTTCGGCGAGTTCTCGTCTTGGCGGTAATACTTGATCCAGGCGTCGAACGAGCTTTCGGCGACGCTTTGCTTTAGGCGCCCGCTGCAGCGCAGCACGCCGCCGATTGTCTTGCCCACGAGCGCGTAATAGTCGGCTTCGCCGATCGCACCGCTGCGCACGAGCATCAAGTCGTCGTAATAGGAAGTGAACCCTTCGAACAGCCACAGCAACGACGTGTAGTTCTCGCGCGAGAGATCGTACGGTGCGAACGCGGCGGGCTTGATCCGTTTGACGTTCCACGTGTGGAAATACTCGTGGCTGCATAGGCCGAGATAGGTCCGATAGCCCTCGGACATTTCCGGTCGGCCCCGCACGGGCAAATCGGTACGGCTGCAAATGAGCGCCGTCGACGCCCGGTGCTCGAGCCCGCCGTAGCCGTCGCTGACGGCCTGCGTCATGAAGACGTAGCGCTCGACGGGCGCTTTCTTCGTGCGCGGCTCGAACAAGGCGATCTGAGCTTCGCAAATGCGCTTCAGATCCGCCGCGAGCCGGTCCATATCGACCGACACCGTGCGTCCGGCAATGACGATGTCGTGCGGCACGCCATGTGCCTTGAAGGTCGCGAGGTCGAATCGCCCGAGCGTGACCGGATGATCGACGAGTTCGTCGTAGTCTTGCGCCCGATATTCGCCGAAACCGTAGCGCTTCGTGCCGCGCGCTTCCGGTAAGGCCGTTGCCACGCGCCAGTCGGCATAGGCAGCGCCAACCGGTTTTCGAATGTCGACGACGCACGGGGCTTGCTCTCGTCCGAGCGGCAGCAAGAACACGCTCGTCCCGTTGAAAAAGCCGGTCGTATCGTCCAAGTGCGCCGCGCGCACCGACATATCCCACGCATACACCTCGTAACGCAGCGTCAGGGCGCCGCCTTTGACGGGCGCGGCCTGCCAGGTCTGCTTATCCGTTTTCTCGATCTTCACCTTGCGGCCGGCTTCGTTGAACGCGGCGAGCGTCACGATGTTGCGCGCGAACTCGCGCACCATGTAGCTCCCCGGAATCCACGTCGGCAACGCGAAGCGCTGGCCGGCCGGATCGGGATCGTCCAGCGTGAGCGTGACTTCGAATAGATGAGCGGCGGGATGCTTGGGGACGATCGCGTAGCGGGTAGGCTTCATCGGGTGGCGCGCAGTCTCGCGGTGGGTCGCTTGAAGAGGGATGAACGGGTTTTTACGTTAGTGCGTGCTCGTCAGCGCGTCGTTGAGTTCGCTCGCCGAAACCGCGCCCGGCAAACGGCGGCCATCGGACAGGATGATCGTCGGCGTGCCGGTGACGTTCAGGCCATGCCCGAGCGCAAGGTTCTTGTCGAGAACCGACGTATCGCAGTTGGATGCGGCGCTAGCCGGCGGCTGGTGATTCACCATCCACGCCTCCCAGGTTTTGGCGCGATCGGCCGCGCACCAGATCGCCTTCGACTTCGTCACCGAATCGGGCGACAGCACCGGATACAAGAACGTGTAGACGGTGACGTTGTCGATCGACTTCAGCGTCGATTCGAGCTGTTTGCAATACGGGCAGTTCGGATCGGAGAAGACGACGATGCGGCGGCTGCCGTTACCCTTGACGACCTTGACGGCGCGATCGAGCGGCAAGCTGGCGAAATCGACCTTGTTCAGTTCCGCGAGGCGCGCCTCGGACAAATTGGTGCGCGTTTTGGTGTCGACGAGGTCGCCCGCGATCACATACTCGCCTGTGGCATCCGTGTAGACCATTTGCGAGCCCAGGTTCACCTCGTATAGGCCGGAAATCGGCGCCTTCGAAATGCTCTTGATCTGGATTTCGGGAAGACGCGATTGCAGCGTGGCCTTCAGCTTGTCGGTCGTCTGGTCGGCGTGAGCCGTGCAGCCGAGGGTGACGGAGGCTGCGAGCGCCACGGTAGCCGCGATTCGCATGGCTTTGGGCATGATGAGTATCCTCGAGGTTCGGTCCGGGTGCCGCACGCGCCTTGGCGTGCGGGAGAGTCAATACGGTGTTCCGTTGCCGCCGATTGCGGCTGCGCGCACGGCGACGTGCGTTCCTTGCATTATCCGAGCGCGGCCGAGACGAGCCAGCGCTTCACGAGCGGTTGCGCGCCGACGAGCGCCATGCCCGCGTTGCGTACCGACCGCGCGAGCGTGCCCGGTACGGAAAACTAGCGCTGCAGGCCGTCGGTCGCGAGCGTCAATGCCCCGATATCTTCGCGGCGCGCCCGCTCGTAGCGGCGCAACAGCACGAGATCGCCGAGATCGCGGAAAGGTTCCTTCTTCGCGATGACGTCAGCCAGCGCAGCCACGTCGCGCAACCCCAAATTCATCCCTTGGCCGGCGAGCGGGTGGATCAGGTGCGCCGCATCGCCCACGAGCGCGACGCGCGGGGCGATCAGGCGATCGACCGACTGGCGCGAGAGCGGAAATCCGTGCGCGGGCCCGACGCATTCGAGCGCGCCCAGCCGGCTGTGCGTCATCTGCTCGACGGCCGCTTCGAGTTGAGCCGGCGCGAGCGCGAGCAATTCGCGGGCGTGATCGGTCTTGGCCGACCACACGAGCGACACATGCGAATCGGGCAACGGCAGCAACGCGACGATCTCGCCGTCGACGAACCATTGATAGGCCGTCTCGCCGTGCGGTTTTTCCGCCTTGAAATTGGCGACGACGCCTGTTTGCCGATAATCGCGCCGGGTGACGTGCGCGCCGATCTGCGCCCTCACCCACGAATGCGCGCCGTCCGCACCGACGATGAGATCGGCTTCGAGCACCTGGCCGTTGGCCAGCGCGAGACAGGCCGCGTCGGGTTTCACGTCGAGGCCTTGGGCGCGCGTATCGAGCCAGGTAACGTGCGGCTGGAATCGCAATGCGGCGTCCAGCGCATGCTCGATCAGCGAGGACTCGACGATCCAGGCGAGCTGCGGCACGGCGGCTTGGAACGCGGAAAAATGCAGCTCGGCGAGCGCATCGCCGAATACGCGCATGTCGTAGACGGGGGCGAGCCGATCGTGGTCGAGCGCTTGCCAGATGCGCAGCCGTTCGAGCAGCGCTTGAGAGCTGGCGGACAGGGCGTAGATGCGTGCGTCGAACGGCAACTCGGCCGGACGCGGTGCGGCCGGCTGCGCGACGAGCGCGACGCGCTGCCCCGCTTGGGCGAGCGCAAGCGCGGCGCTTTTGCCGACGAGGCCGCCGCCTACGACGGCAACGTGAAACGTCTGATGATGGGCGGTCATGGGGGCAATTATAGCCGCGCGCTGCGGCGCACCAGCGTGGGGAACGCCTCATTCGTGCCGGCCGAGGGGCAGGCGCGACGATGTGCCATGGGCGCCATGGCTCGGGGCCGCTCCCCGTTGCGCCCGCCCGGGCACCTCCCTGTGTTGTCGCAGTATCCCGGTATCGGGGCGTTAGATGCTCCCTGCCTTCTCGACGACGAGCACGCGAGCTTCGCCGATCGGATGCGCGACGTGCTCGGTGCCGACCGAAGCCACGAAAATGTCGCCCGCGTTCATGAGGACCGAGTGCGTCTCGCCGTTTTCGCGATAGTCCATCCGCACTTGCCCGTCCATGACGGCGAACACTTCTTCGCCGTCGTTCATGTGCCATTCGTAAGGCTGGTCCGTCCAGTGCAGCCGGGCCGTGATGCCGTTCATGCTGGCGAGCTCGAGCGCGCCCCACGCGCGCGGCGCCGTGAAGGTGCGCGATTCGATGTATTTCATGCGGTTTGTCTTCCCCGAAAATGGCGGCGGGTGCCGGGCGTTTATTGTCGGTCAAGCGTCCCGCCGCCGACATCGCCTTTCGAGACAAGATGCAATCGATTCCTGCCAGCCGGCATCGAGGTCGCGCACGGCGTTCGCTTGGGCAAGCGACCCGCGACGCGCTTTACGGCGTCGCCCCGGCGATTGTCGCGGAGGCCTTGCGCGAGTCGCACACAGCCACCTTGTTGCGCCCGGTCGCCTTGGCGTTGTACAGCGCGCGATCCGCGGCGCGAATCACCTCGGTCACGTCGCCGTCGGCCTCGGGTGTCCAAGCGGCGGCCCCGATACTGGCCGTGACACGCCCGTACTCGCTCGCGGCGTGCGCGATACCCAACTCGCTGATCGCCGTACGGATGGTCTCGGCAATGGCGAGCGCGCCTTGCGTCGAGGTGTCCGGCAGCACGACGAGGAACTCTTCGCCGCCGTAGCGGGCCGCGCTGTCGGCCGGCCGGCGGATATTCTCGCCGATGCATTTGGCGACCGCGGCGAGTGCGTCGTCGCCGGCTTGATGGCCGTAGTAGTCGTTGTAGGCTTTGAAGGAGTCCACATCCACGAACAGCAGCGAGAAGACGCTACGCGTGCGGCGCGCGCGGCGCCATTCCTGGTCGAGAATTTCGCCGAGCGTGCGCCGGTTGTTCAGCCCCGTGAGCCCGTCGATGCGCGCGAGCAGCGCCAATTCGCTTTCGGCCCGCATGCGCCGGCGCAGTTGTGCGGCCAGCACGGCCGCCAGGACGACGAAGGCCAGCGCAAACACCGCCATCAGCGAGCCGATGACCAAGGCCCGCTGGGTCCAGGCCGCGTAGATGTCGGGTTGCGCCTCGGCCACCATGATGAGGAGCGGCAAATGCTTCAAGTGCTTGAAGTAGTAGAGCCGGTGCACGCCGTCGATCGTCGAGACATCGGTAAAGCTTCCCTCCGGCGCGGTCAAAAATCGCCGAAATGTACTCGCGCTACGGATGTCGCGCCCGATGACGTTGGGATCGTAAGGTTGGCGCATGACCATGAGGCCATCGGTGCCGATGAGCGCGACCGCGCCATGACGACCGAGCTGCAGCCCCGAAAACAGATCGTGAAAATACGCGAGTTGAACCGCCACCATCGCGATCCCGCCGAACGAGCCGTCGGGATTAGAGATACGGCGGCTCAGCGCGATGCTCGACGAGCCGCCGCGCAGGCGCGAATGGTAAGGATCGCTAACGAATAGTCCTGCGTGCGGATTGTCGCGTTGGACGGTGAAATATTTTCGGTCCGCGAAATTCACGTCGGGGGGCGTATCCCCGAGCGAATCGAGCACGACTTGGCCGTTGGCATCGAGAACCAGTATCGAGCCGAGATAGCTGGCCGACGCGGCGCGATCGAACAGCGCCTCGCGTCGTAGCCGAGGAGGCAGGGCCATGACGTCGGGATCGCGCACCCCATCGATGACCGCTTGCAGCGATAGCGCGTAGAGTTCGAAGTTCCGTTCGATGTCGCGCTCGGCGATGAGCGCGATGTTGCGCGATGCCTCCGTCGCACGCGCCAATGCGTCGGCACGCGACTGGAAGAGTACTGCGCCGCACAACGCGACCATGAAACACGCGACGACGAGCGCGCCGGCGATGATGGCCGGCGGCGTCAGCAGGTTAAACCGCAGGCGCTGCCAAGAAAAGCCGCGGGGGCTGGAGTGGGCGGTCGGAGGGGCGTCGCCAGTTCCTTGCATGCCGGTCCCGTGATCGAAAGACGACTATCGGCGCGTCTATGCGCATCCGCAGCGAAGTTTAGCATCGGGATCCCTCCCCTAGCACTTCCCGCATACACGCCTTGGATTCGTCCGGTCCGGTCCGGTCCGCGCGGGCGATGGCGGAGGGGGAATGAGCGATGCGCGGGCGAATCGCGACGACTAGACCTGCGAGCGACCGTCGGTCTTGGTCAGCAGGAGCAAGCCGATCGCGGACACTGCCACGACGCCGGCCATGACCAGATAGAGGCCGGCGACAGAAGCGCTGCCGTACAGGACCGGTGTGGCGAAGATCAGCAAGCCGATGCTGCTTGTGATGAATACGCTGTTGGCTCGAAACCGCCCGAGCAGATGCCTGGGACACTCGGCCAAAAATCTTGTTTCGCTCCGAATGCGGACCAGGGCGAAACCCGCGCCAAGCAGAAAGTGCGTCGTGAGCAGAGCGGGCAAAGCGGGAAGAAATGGGACAGCGGCGAGGACAACGGCCATTGCCGCGACCATTGCGAAGTCTTTGCGCATCGACCCGGGGGAACGCGCGGCGAATTTCGCGAGCCAAAGACCGACGAGCAGCGCACCGATCGACCAAGCGGCCTCGATCATCGAATAGCTAACGCTAGTGCCGCGCAGATGCACAGCGACGAGCGCGGGCAGCAACGTATTCGTGATCTGCCCGATCGAAAACGCCAACGCGGCGCAACTTGCAATTGAAAACAATCGGCGGTGCTTCAAGTAGAGCGCTGGGCCTGCGGACAGGATTCCCCGCTTGCGTAGGGAGGGAACGTCATCGCGTGCAACGATCAAGGCGGGAAACAAGCACGCACTGAGTCCGGCCAAAAGCGCCAGGCCCTCCGCTTGCCAACCGGCGGGCGCGTTACAATTGCACCGTTCCGCGTACGCGATCGAGGCCCCGAGCCCGGTTTCGTACCGTTTGTCTTGGTCCAGAATTCACCTTGCGGCTGTGCTCCGTTCGGCTCCTTACCGAATGGACCGCGACACCTCACACAACCGCAAACCGTTGATCTAAAAAGGTTTTCCATGAGCCTCAAATGCGGCATCGTCGGCTTGCCCAACGTCGGCAAGTCCACCCTGTTCAACGCGCTGACCAAAGCGGGCATCGCCGCCGAGAACTATCCGTTCTGCACGATCGAGCCGAACGTCGGCGTCGTTGAAGTGCCCGACATGCGGCTCAACGCGCTCTCCGAAATCGTCAAGCCGGAGCGCGTCGTCCCGGCCGTCGTCGAATTCGTCGACATCGCGGGCCTCGTGGCGGGCGCGAGCAAGGGCGAAGGCCTCGGCAACCAGTTCCTCGCGAACATTCGCGAAACCGATGCGATCACGCATGTCGTCCGTTGCTTCGAAGATGAAAACGTCATCCACGTCGCGGGCAAGGTCGATCCGCTGTCGGACATCGAGGTCATCAACACGGAACTAGCGCTCGCCGATTTGGCAACCGTCGAAAAATCGCTGACGCGCTACGCGAAGGCCGCCAAGTCCGGCAACGACAAGGAAGCGGTCAAGCTCGCCGCCGTACTCGAAAAGGCGCGCGTGCAGCTCGACGCCGCCAAGCCGATTCGCGCGCTAGATCTGAGCGACGAGGAAGCGGCGCTGCTCAAGCCGTTCTGTCTCATCACGGCCAAGCCGACGATGTACGTGGCGAACGTCAAGGATGACGGCTTCGAGAACAATCCGCATTTGGATGCGGTGCGCAAGTATGCGGAAGCCGAAAAATCGCCCGTGGTCGCCGTGTGCGCGGCGATCGAAGCGGAGATCGCCGACCTCGCCGACGAAGACAAGGAAGTGTTCCTGGCCGATATGGGCATGGACGAGCCGGGCCTGAACCGCGTGATCCGCGCGGGTTTCAAACTGCTCGGCCTGCAGACGTATTTCACGGCCGGCGTGAAGGAAGTGCGCGCGTGGACGATTCATATCGGCGACACGGCGCCGCAAGCGGCCGGCGTCATTCACACCGATTTCGAACGCGGCTTCATTCGCGCGCAGACGATTTCGTTCGACGATTTCGTGGCCTATAAGGGCGAACAAGGCGCGAAGGAAGCCGGCAAGATGCGCGCCGAAGGCAAGGAGTACGTCGTGCACGACGGCGACGTGATGAACTTCTTGTTCAACGTTTGACGACTTTCGTCTCGATTCCAGCGGGGCTCGATTGAACTCGACCGACTACCGAGTCGAGTTCATCTTGCCGGCAAGAAATTTCACGAACGCCTCGACCTTTTTCGGGTGATGGCGAGGCTTCGGGAAAACCGCGTAGATGCCCGGCAGCGACGAAGCAGGGATCCCATCGTACGCTTCCAACACGCGAACCAGCTCCCCGCTGCGCAACTGTCGGTCAACGAGCCAGTTCGGCTGCCGCGTAATCCCCATACCAGCCTGTGCCCAAGCAATCAGCGCGTGCGACTCGTTACTTGAAAACGCGCCGCGCACCGGGATCGCAATCGTTTCGCCATTCACGCAATACTGCCATGACGACGCTTGGGGTTCATGGCGATAAATCAAACATCGATGCTGTTGCAGTTCGGCGGGATGTTGGGGAGCGCCATACGATCTCAAATAGGACAGACTTGCGCATGTCAAGCGCTTGTACGTCGCGAGGCGTCGAGCAGCGAAGCCGCAGTCTCCGGGGTGCCCTGCCCGAATGGCAAGATCGAAACCATTGGCAACCAGGTCCATCGGCCGATCATTCACTTGCAAATCAAGACCGATTTTCGGGAAGCTTTCGTGGAACTCATGAAGGTAGGGGTACACGAAGGTCAGCGCTACACCAAGCGGCAGCGTCAAACGCAATTCGCCGCGTAGATCCGACGTGAGGCTGCGGACGGCTTCTTCCGCCTCCTGCGACTGCTCGACGATACGCTTTGCGTGCTGATACCAGACCCTGCCTGCTTCGGTAATAGCAATCCGGCGGGTAGTCCGATCGAGCAATCGCGCGTTCAACCGTTTCTCCAAGCCTGCGAGCGCACCAGTCACTGTCGCGGGCGCGAGTCCTAGCACGCGCGCCGCCTGCGCCATACTTCCAGAGTCCACGATCTGGCAGAACACCCGCATGCTGATTAGCTGATCCATAGCCGATTATTTGGGAAACGTGAAGGATCCATTTTTGGATGACCACTTTATCAGACCGGTTGCTGCCCTTACGATGCGATCCGGTTGGCGATCAAATCCTTATTCTTGCGAGTAACTCATGACTCATAGCGGTAGTTGTCTCTGCGGACGCGTCAAGTATCGGATCAACGGCCCGTTGACCGATGTCCTGAATTGCCATTGTTCGATGTGTCGAAAGCTTCATGCTTCGGCCTTCCGCACGAGAGCCAAAGTGGCGACGAAGGATTGGGAATGGGTATCGGGAGAGGACACGGTCAAGTTTTACGAATCGTCGCCCGGCGAGCACAAGGGTTTTTGCAGCGAATGCGGCTCGAGCCTGCTGACTCGCTTCGACAACAACACCGAGATAATCGGCTTCCCGCTTGGGACCCTCGACACCGATCCCGGCGTGAAAGCCACGCGCCATGTTTTCGTCGGCAGCAAGGCACCGTGGTACGACATCACGGATACGCTTGCGCAGCACGTCGAATACTGACGACGGAAACTGCCTAACAGGCCGCCATCGTGGGTTTGCTCAACGATGATGCGACGAAGCGCGCATAGGGCTCCGCAAGTGACGCGTACAAGATCTTCGCCAAGATGCTGGACAAGAAGCGCCCACCCGACGATTGGGGCTCCCTTCTGGCAGAGGCGATCGGCACATCGGAAAGGCTGGCTCAATCGATGAGTCGAATGCTCTGAATAGCAAAGCTCGCGCGGCCCCCAATCACGCTGGCCCCTCATTACGCGCAATGAACGGCGACAGGCATTGCCCCCTAAGCATGCGCATTCACGGGACAAATCCCCACCGCCCGGAGTTCTCGCCCCGCAGCTGCCAGCCGCTCGAGCGCCGCAACCGCCGTGCGTAATCCATCCTCTTCCCGCATCGCCGCGCCCAGTTCTTGCGCACGCGAGCGCGTCGCCCCCTGCGCAGCGAAATCGATCGCGCGCGCAAACGCCGCCCCCGTAGGCGCATTGCCATCGACCGCCGCCGCCGCGACACCGAGCCGATGCAGCCGATCCGCCCAAAACGACTGATCGCCGGCGAACGGCACCACCACCGACGGCTTGCCTGCGCGCGTCGCCGAATGCGTCGTTCCCGCCCCACCGTGATGAACGACGAGCGACACGCGCGGAAAGAGCCACGCATGCGGCGTATCGCCGATCACATGGAAGTTCGACGGCAAGCCCGACGTATCGGCCCCGCTCCACCCCGGATAGAAGAGCGCCCGCCGTCCGCCGATCGCCTCGATCAACGCTCGCATCAATCGTTCGTTATCGAACCCGGCCATGCTGCCGAAGCCCACGTAGATCGGCGCTTCGCCAGCCTCGAGAAATGCTGCGAGCGCAGCGGGCGGAGCCCAATCGGCGAGCCCCTCGTCCGGTGCCGTCCATTGCCCGCAAACATACGCCTGCTCGGGCCAATCCGCCGGCCGAGGCAGCAACGCGCGCGAAACGCCGTACAGGATCGGGTGATCGGTCCAGTTGCGCCGGCGCGGCGCCAGCGCGCAAACGTCCACGCGCGCGGCATTCGTCGCCCGTCGAAACGACCGCCAGATCAAATCGTTGACGAACGTATGGCTTCCGCGATTCAGAAAGCCCGGCACGACGCCCGGACGCAAGAACGGCGAAGCGAACTCGCGGGTTGGCGTGATCGGAATCATCGATGCCCCGATCGCCGGAATACGCAGACACTCGGCCACCGACAATCCCACGAAAGAAGCGAGCGCCGACATGATGACGGCATCGCTGCCCTCGGCCGCGGTCTTCACTTCGCGCATCCAAGCCGCCGTGCTGGCGTTCGCGATCGACGCCAGCGCTTTCGCCGCCGCTTGCGCCCCACTGCGTTTGCCGACGACCGCCCCCAACGATTCGCCCGGCGCCAAGGCCCGCCGGATATCGCCCGATAGCGGCGCGCAGGGCACCCCAAGCGAGCGAGCCGCATGCAGCGTCGCGCGGTCCGCCAGCAGTTGCGCCTCGTGGCCCGCGTCCATCAGCGCACGACAAAGTTCGGCCAAGGGACGCGTATCGCCTTCTGTCCCGTACGTCGCTACGGTAAATTTCATGCTTTCGCCGCCGGTCCACTTATCGCGGGCCGCGCCATTGAACACAAAAGAATACGTCGTATATTAATGCACAACGTGCATTCTTTCAGAGAATACCGCGCATGACAACTGTCGAAGAAACCGGACGCCGGGAGCGTAAGCGTTTGCAGATGGTCGCCCATCTGGTCGGCGTGGCCGGACGTCTGTTCGAGACCCAGCCTTACGACAGCGTCACGATGGAGCAAATCGCGCTAGAGGCGGACGTGGCCAAGCGTACGCTCTACAACCACTTTCCGACGAAGGAGGCGTTGCTCACGCATTGGTTGGAGGCGGAACTGAAGCGCGATCTCGAACGGCTGCTGCCGGAATTGAAGAAGCGGCGCGGCTTCGCGCAGCGCGTATCGGTCGAACTCGATGCGTCGGCCAATTGGTGCCAACGGCATCCCGCGCACTTAGCCGCCTATTTGCGCCACCGCTTTCTCTCGATGGGCGACGCGCCGCCGCAAACGCCCGCCCCATCCGCCCCATCCGCCCCATCCGCCGATAGAGGCGACATCGCCCTGCTCTGGCGAACGCTGATCGCCGACGCCCAAGCCGACGGGGAAATCACGGACCGTTTCTCCGTCAAGCAACTGACGACGTGGTTCCATCATCTGTATTTGGGCACCCTCATGCGCTGGCTCATGGAGCCGACGATCGCGCTACGCGAGGAGTTCGCGCAGATGGTGGCGCTCTTCATGGCGGGGGCCGGAAAACACCCGCCCCCGAACCGATTGATAAAATGACGCGTTAGCCGGAGATGCGCTCGCGCATCTCACCTCCCCTTTACCCGCACGCCGCCTCGTTCGCGAAGGCGGCAGCTCGTTTCGCGTACTCAAGCACATGGCCCAATACGTCTTCACCATGAACCGGGTCGGCAAAATCGTGCCGCCCAAGCGTCAGATCCTGAAGGACATTTCGCTGTCCTTCTTCCCCGGCGCCAAGATCGGCGTGCTCGGCCTCAACGGTTCGGGCAAGTCCACGCTGATTCGCATCATGGCCGGCGTCGATCGCGACATCGAAGGCGAAGCCACGCCGATGCCGAATCTGAACATCGGCTATCTGCCGCAAGAGCCGCAGCTCGATCCCGAAAAGACCGTCCGCGAAGCCGTCGAGGAAGGTCTCGGCGATGTCTTCCAAGCGCAGAAGAAGCTCGACGAAATCTATGCGGCCTACGCCGAACCCGATGCCGATTTCGACGCGCTCGCCGCGGAACAAGCCAAGTACGAGGCGATCCTCGCGGCCAGCGACGGCGGCAGCCCCGAGCAACAGCTCGAAGTGGCCGCCGACGCACTGCGTCTGCCGGCGTGGGATGCGAAAATCGCCCACCTGTCCGGTGGCGAAAAGCGCCGCGTCGCGCTGTGCAAGCTCCTGCTCGAAAAACCCGACATGCTGCTGCTCGACGAGCCGACCAACCACCTCGACGCCGAATCGGTCGAATGGCTCGAACAGTTTCTGACGCGCTTTCCGGGCACCGTCGTCGCCGTCACGCACGACCGCTACTTCCTCGACAACGCCGCCGAATGGATTCTCGAACTCGACCGCGGCCACGGCATCCCCTGGAAGGGGAACTACAGCAGTTGGCTCGATCAGAAGGAAGACCGACTGAAGCAAGAAGAAGCCTCCGAGTCGGCGCGCCAAAAGGCCATCAAGAAAGAACTGGAATGGGTTCGCCAAAACCCGAAAGGGCGCCAGGCGAAATCGAAGGCGCGTATCGCTCGCTTCGAGGAACTGTCGAGCCAGGATTACCAAGAGCGCAACGAGACCCAGGAAATCTTCATCCCCGTGGGCGACCGCCTCGGCAATGAAGTGGTCGAGTTCAAGAACGTCAGCAAGGCCTATGGCGATCGTCTGTTGATCGACAATCTGAGCTTCAAGGTGCCGCCGGGCGCGATCGTCGGCATCATCGGCCCGAACGGCGCCGGTAAATCGACGCTGTTCCGCATGCTGACGGGCCGCGAAACGCCCGATTCGGGCGAAATCGTCATGGGGCCGACGGTCAAGCTCGCCTATGTCGATCAAAGCCGCGACGCGCTCGACGGCAGCAAGACGGTGTTCGAAGAGATCTCGGGCGGCGCCGACGTCCTGACGGTGGGCAAGTATGAAACGCCCTCGCGCGCCTATATCGGCCGCTTCAACTTCAAGGGCGGCGATCAGCAAAAGAACGTCGGCAATCTCTCGGGCGGCGAGCGCGGCCGGCTGCATCTGGCCAAGACGCTGATCGCCGGCGGCAATATGCTGCTGCTGGACGAGCCGTCGAACGATCTCGACGTCGAAACGCTGCGCGCGCTCGAAGACGCCCTGCTCGAATTCGCGGGCTCGGTGATGGTGATCTCGCACGATCGCTGGTTCCTCGACCGCATCGCCACGCACATCCTGGCCTTCGAGGGCGACTCGCAAGCCGTCTTCTTCGACGGCAACTACCAGGAGTATGAGGCCGATAAGCGCAAGCGGCTCGGAGAAGAAGCGGCGAAACCGAAGCGCCTGCGCTACAAGCCGATCACGCGCTGATCGGCCTCGGGCGCTGCCTCGGCGCTATCACGGCGCCGGCATCGGCCGCACCGGCATCGCGCCGGTGCGGATCAATCCCCGAAGGCGATACCGAGTTCGCGCAATCGGGCCTCGGTCGCCGCGACGCTCGTATGGTGAATGCCATGCCAGCCCGCGCGAGCGGCCGCATGGGCGTTGTTCGCGTTATCGTCGATGAACACGATTTCGCTCGGCGCAATGCCGGGCAGATGCCGGCCGATGCGCTCGAACATCTCCGCATAAATGCGCGGATCGGGTTTCACGAGTTTCACGCGGCCCGATACGACGATGTCGCGAAAGCGGCGCAGGACGTCGAAGCGCTCCCAGGCATACGGGAACGTCTCGTCCGACCAGTTCGTCAACCCGAACAGCGGCACGCCGGCGGCTTCGAGCTTGCCGACGAGCGCCTCCGCCTCGGCGAACACCCCGCCGATCATCTCGTGCCAACGGCCATAGAACGCCCGGATCCGCTCGGCTTCATGCGGAAAGCGGGCGATCAGCTCTTCGGTGCCGGTAGCGATCGATTGCCCGCCGTCTTGCCGCACCACCCAATCCATCGTGCACACTTCCGTCAGGAAGCGCCGCCGCTCGTTAGCATCGGGAATCAACTGGCGATAAAGATAGTCGGGGTTCCAATCGATCAGCACCCCACCGAAATCGAAGACGACAACCCTCGGTTTCATCACGTTCGTTCCTTTTTATCGTGCGAGTGTGAGTTCGATCAAATCGGTCGAGTGCGCGCGTCGAGCCACGCCTTGGCGGCACCGTCCACCAGCGGCGAGACGCGCGAGCGCACCGTCTCGTGGTAGGCATTCAACCAGGCCCGCTCGTCCTCGCGCAGCAGCGAAAGTTCGACGCAGCGCGTATCGATCGGACACAGCGTCAACGTCTCGAAAGCGAGAAAGGCGCCGAACGGCGTGTCGCCGTCGGCACGGCTCAGCACCAGGTTTTCGATGCGCACGCCCCACTGCCCCGGCCGATAAACGCCGGGCTCGACCGACGTGATCATGCCGGCTGCCATCGCCGTGTACGGCTCGGCCGGCGCGTAGTGCGATATGACCTGCGGCCCCTCGTGCACGTTCAGAAAATAGCCGACCCCGTGGCCCGTGCCGTGACCGTAGTCCAGGCCGGCTTCCCACATCGGCGCGCGCGCAATCGCATCGAGCATCGGGCTGCGGATCCCGGTGGGAAAGCGCGCCCGCGACAAGGCAATCATGCCCTTGAGGACGATCGTGAAGTCGCGTTTGTGCGCATCGGACACCGTGCCGACCGGCACGACGCGCGTAATGTCGGTCGTCCCCGTCAGATATTGGCCGCCCGAATCGATCAGCAGAAGCCCATCGCCCTCGATCGTCGCGTGGGCACGCGACGTTGCGCGATAGTGCGGCATCGCGCCGTTCGCGTTGAAGCCGGCGATCGTTGCGAAGCTCGGCGAAACGAAGCCGGGCCGGCGCGCACGCGCGGCCGTCAACTGCTCGTCGATGGTAAGTTCGGTGATCGTCTCCTGCCCGAGTGCCGCCTCGAACCACGAGAAGAATTCCGCCAGCGCCGCGCCGTCTTGCTCCATCGTGCGCCGCACGCGCTCGGCTTGTTCGGGTATCTTGCGCGACTTGGCGAAGGTGGACGGGTTCACGGCTTCGACGATCGTCACCGACGCGGGCACCGCTTCGCGCAGCCCAACCGTCACTCGCCGTGCGTCGATCAGCAACGTCGAACCCGAGGGCAGTGCCGCGAGCGCCGCACGCGCTTGCTCGTAGGGCGCTAGCCGAATGCCATCGCGCGCGAGCGAGCTGGCGATCTCGGCCGGCACCTTGTCCGTCCCGACAAAGAGCGTCGCTTCATCGAGCCCGACGAGCACGTGCGCGACGAACACCGGATTGAAGTTGACGTCCGCGCCACGCAGATTCGTGAGCCAGGCAACGTCGTCCAGCGTCGAAACGAAATGCCACTGCGCGCCGCTTTCGCACATCGCCGCTCGCACGTGAGCGAGCTTCTCCCCTCTTGCGACACACGCGTCCGTCAGCGCATGTTCGAACACGGGGCTGTCCGGCAGCACCGGGCGATCGGTCCACACCGCTTCGAGCAGATCCAACTCGGTCACGAGCGCGATCCCACGCGCACCCAATGCCGCTTGAAGCGTGCGCGCGGCGGCCAGACCGAGCACGTTGCCATCCGCACCGACGCGCTCGCCCGCGGCCAGGCGCTGCGCGAGCCACTCCACATGGGCTTGCGCCTGCGCGCCGCCCGTCATTTTCATGAGTTCGATGCCGGTCCCGGCAAGCTGCGATTCGGCCTGAACCCAATAGCGGCTATCGGCCCACACACCGGCGAAATCGTGCGTGACGACGAGCGTGCCGGCCGAGCCGGTGAAGCCCGAGAGCCATTGGCGCGCCTGCCAGCGCCGCGGCAAATACTCGGATAAATGCGGATCCGAGGACGGTACGACGTAAGCGGCGAGCCCGGCGCCGGCCATCGCCTCGCGCAGGCGAGCCAAGCGATCCGCGCTCGGTGGCTGGGATCCGCCGAGCCCGCTGGCATGGGAAACACGATCGTTCATCAGAACACCTGAGTTCATCGGCGAGGGGAAAGCCCCACCGCCACGGCAACGGCGATCAGCGCCAGGCCCGTACAAACGGGCCATTCGAGCGTTTCGCCGTCGTGAAAAAGACCCGAAACATCGCCGGCCATCTTGGCCGCGGCTGCGGCCAGGATGCCCGCGATTAGGGCGACGGACACGCGCGCGCGGCTTGCGCGGCGCAGCGGATGAAACCACCAGCCCGCCAATCCGACGGCGAACCCCAAGACGATCACGCCCGGCCAGCCCATCAAGACCTGCCCGCGGCGTGCCCCGCCCATGGCATGGCGGGCACTGCGCCACGAAGGAAACCGCGAAATCGCATGGTGAGTCTCTTATTGTCTCTATTTAAGAAGATCCGACGTGACCTCGCACGTCGGCATCGAAACGCCCCGCCGGCCGGGGTACGGCGACCGAGCCGGACCCGCGAAACGCGCCTTGCACGGGCGAAGCGGGCGAGTGTAGAGGCGCCGCCCACCGACCGCAACTCGCGCTGGCGGCCGGCCCTGCCCCATTTTTCGACGGCGCGCGGGCGCGCACGTGCCCGGCGAGCCTCGGGGTGGAACCGCTATAATAACCGGCTGAAATATCAGCGCCGCCCGGTGACGGGGCGGACACGGCACCCCCACGTATGCAACTGCTCACGATCGGAATCAACCACCACACGGCGCCCGTCGCGTTGCGCGAACGCGTGGCGTTTCCGCTCGAGCAATTGAAGCCGGCTCTGGACGCGTTCCAGGGGATATGGCGAGGGCGCGCGTCGCTCTCCGCCCCCGAAGCGGCGATTCTGTCCACGTGCAACCGCACCGAACTGTACTGCGCCACCGACGATCGCGCCGCGCGCGACGCTGCGCTGCAATGGCTGTCGAGCTACCACGGGCTATCGGTGGACGAACTCGCCCCCCACGTCTACGCCCTGCCGCAATCGGAAGCGGTGCGCCACGCGTTCCGGGTCGCCTCGGGCCTCGACTCGATGGTGCTCGGCGAAACGCAAATCCTCGGACAGATGAAGAACGCCGTGCGCTCGGCGTCCGAGGCAGGGGCGCTCGGCACCTATCTGAACCAGCTCTTTCAGCGCACGTTCGCCGTCGCCAAGGAAGTGCGCGGCAATACGGCCGTCGGCGCGCAATCGGTGTCGATGGCGGCGGCCGCCGTGCGGCTGGCGCAACGGATCTTCGACAAAATCTCGAGCCAGCGCGTGCTGTTCATCGGCGCGGGCGAGATGATCGAGCTGTGCGCGACGCACTTCGCGGCGCAAGAGCCCCGGGAACTCGCCATCGCCAACCGCACGATCGAGCGCGGCGCCAAATTGGCGGAGCGCCTTGGCGGCCGCGCGATGCCGCTCTCGGATCTGCCGGCGCGCATGCACGAGTTCGACATCATCGTCTCGTGCACGGCGTCGACCTTGCCGATCATCGGCCTGGGCGCCGTCGAACGTGCGGTCAAGGCACGCCGCCGCCGTCCGATTTTCATGGTCGATCTGGCTGTGCCGCGCGATATCGAGCCCGAAGTGGCCGAGCTGCAAGACGTCTTCCTCTATACGGTCGACGATCTGGGAGCGATCGTGCGCGAAGGCAACGCCTCGCGCCAAGCGGCCGTCGCTCAAGCCGAGGCGATCATCGAGACGCGCGTGCAGAGCTTCATGCAATGGCTCGACACGCGCAGCGTCGTGCCGGTGATCCGGCACATGCACACGCAGGCCGACCTGCTGCGCCGAGCCGAACTCGAACGCGCGATGAAAATGCTGTCGCGCGGCGACGATCCCGCCGCGGTGCTCGAAGCGCTGTCGCAATCGCTGACGAACAAGCTCATTCACGGCCCGACGCACGCACTGAACCGCGCGGGCAGCGACGAACGGGCGACGCTCGTCGAACTGCTCGGCGGCTTCTACGGCCACGCCAAGCCGGGCAATCCCGATTCGTCCGAGCATTAGCGGCGCCCCCCGCGCTCGGGTGCACGTCGTGCGCCCTCCTCGCTTCATTCTTCCACTATCTTTTCGGGGAGCCTCGCTCCGCACATGAAAACGAGCATGCAACACAAGCTCGACCAGCTCACGACGCGGCTGGCCGAACTGAACGACCTCCTGAGCCGAAGCGACGTCACGGCTAATCTCGATCAGTACCGCAAGCTCACCCGCGAGCACGCCGAAATCGGCCCCGTCGTCGAGCATTACGCACACTGGCGCCAGGCGCGGCTCGATGCCGCGACGGCCCAAGAGCTGCTGTCGGACGCGTCGATGCGCGAGTTCGCCGAGGAAGAAGTGCGGGCATCGCGCGACCGAATGACGCAGTTCGAAGAAGATCTGCGCAAGATGCTACTGCCCAAGGATCCGAACGACGAGCGCAACATCTTCCTCGAAATCCGCGCCGGCACGGGCGGGGACGAATCGGCGCTGTTCGCGGGCGATCTGCTGCGCATGTACCTTCGCTATGCCGAGCGCCAGCGTTGGCTGGTCGAGATGATGTCGGAGAGCGCCTCCGATCTGGGCGGCTACAAGGAAGTCATCGTTCGGATCGCCGGCCAAGGCGCGTATTCGCGGCTCAAGTTCGAATCGGGCGGCCACCGCGTCCAACGCGTGCCGGCCACCGAGACGCAAGGCCGGATCCATACCTCGGCGTGCACCGTGGCCGTCATGCCCGAAGCCGATGAGATCGGCGAAGTCGAGATCAATCCGGCCGATTTGCGGATCGACACGTTCCGTGCGTCGGGGGCCGGCGGCCAGCACATCAACAAGACCGATTCGGCCGTGCGGGTGACGCACTTGCCCACGGGGATTGTGGTCGAGTGCCAGGACGACCGCTCGCAGCACAAGAACAAAGATCGCGCGCTGAAGGTGCTCGCGGCGCGCATCAAGGACAAGCAGTACCAGGAGCAGCATGTGAAGGAAGCGGCCACGCGCAAGAGCCTGGTCGGCTCGGGCGATCGCTCCGAGCGCATCCGCACCTACAACTTCCCGCAAGGGCGGCTGACCGACCATCGGATCAACCTGACGCTCTACAAGCTCGACGCGATCATGGACGGCGACCTCGACGAACTGATCGCCGCGCTCGTCAGCGAGCATCAAGCGGAACTGCTGGCCTCGCTCGGCGACGCCGACTGAGCCCGCCCTCCGATCTCGCGTGCGTTCATGACGTCCGGCCCCGCTACTTCCCGCGTTACGGTTAGCGCATTGTTGCGCGCCTCGCCGCTGCCCACGCTCGAGGCGCGCGTGCTGCTGTGTCACGCACTGGGCTGGCGGCGCACCGAACTCATCACGCGCGACGACGAGCCGCTCGATGCCGGCGCGGTGGCGACCTTTCGTGCTCTACAGACGCGGCGCGCCGAGGGTGAGCCGATCGCGCAGCTCGTCGGCGTGCGCGAGTTCTTTGGCCTCGCCTTCAATGTCACGCCGGACGTCCTGATCCCGCGCCCGGAAACGGAACTGCTCGTCGAAACGGCACTGGCCGCCCTCGAATCGAAGGCACACCCGCACGTGCTCGATTTAGGGACGGGTAGCGGCGCGATCGCCGTCGCCATCGCCTCGGCGCGGCCCGACGCGCGCGTTTGGGCCGTGGACCGCTCGGCCGCGGCGCTCGCGGTAGCCGCACGCAACGCGGCCAAGCTGCTCGATCCGGCGCGTCCGGGCGGCCCTTTGACCTGGCTGCAAGGCGACTGGTACGGCGCCCTCGCCGGTTGCGCGGCGCCCGAATTCGATGTCGTCGTCAGCAATCCGCCCTACATCGCCGCGGGCGACCCGCATCTGGCCGAAGGCGATCTGCGCTTCGAGCCGCGCGGCGCCCTCACGGACGAATCGGACGGACTCTCGGCCATTCGCGCCATCGTACGGGGTGCGGGCCCATTTCTCGCTAAAAGCGCTCAGGTATGGATCGAGCACGGCTACGATCAGGCCCATCATGTTCGCAACCTGTTGGCGGCATCCGGCTTTGCGAATGTGCGCTCGCTCAAGGATCTCGCAGGCATCGAGCGCACGACCGGCGGCACGCGCGTATAACCGGCCGGGCGCGTCCCGGCCCGGTGCAGTGCGTCCACCGGCGCATTCCCATCGGTCCGATCTGCATCTAACATAGTTGGATGCATGGTTGGCACTGTTATGATGAACCTTCGCCTGTGCGCGGCCGGACTCGTTCAGGCGCATCTCAATCGAACTTCAAGCGGAGCCCACGGTGAAGTGTCCCTTGCCGCCGACCAGCGAGCCTTTGATCGTTCGCGATACCGAGCTTCGCCCGGATGACGCGCCCGATGTCAGGCGAAGCAAGTTCGCGCGCATCGCGCTGAAAGAGATTTCGTCGTTCGTCGCTTTAGTGAGCCCGGACGGCACGGTGCTCGAATGCAACCGCGACGACCTCGGCGCGCTGTTGCAGCCGCAGGCCGAACTGATCGGCGGCCCACTCGCCGATGCATTCCCGAGCGCCGCCGACGAGCCACGTTTGCGCGACACGCTTCGACGCACCCTCGCGCGAGCCGCGGCGGGCGAGACCGTGCGGTTCGATTTGAATCTGCCTTCGATTGCGCCAGGCAATCCTTCCGTCATCCTGGATGCCACCGTGCGCCCGGTGCGCGACGATGCCGGACGAATCGCATTCGTGTTACTGGAAGCGCACGAGGCTACGCAGCAGCGCCACGACGAAGCCGCGCTGCGCGTCAGCCGCGAGCAGGCGCATCGCGGCCAAGAAGCATCCATCCGGCTGCAGGAGTCGGAGCAGCGGTTTCGGCTGCTGGTGGACAGCGTGGTCGATTACGCCATCTTCATGCTCGACGTCGACGGCTATGTCACGAGCTGGAACCCGGGGGCTCAACGCATCAAAGGCTACCGGGCCGACGAAATCATCGGCCAGCATTTCTCGCGCTTTTATACCGAGGAAGACCGGCGCAACAGCGTGCCGCAATCGGTCCTGGCGCGCGCCGCTCGCGTCGGCAAGTTCGAGGGCGAAGGCTGGCGCGTGCGCAAGGACGGTTCGCGGTTTTGGGCCAACGTGCTGCTCGATGCGATCGTCGGGCCGGGGGGCGAAGTCATCGGCTTCGCCAAGGTCACCCGCGATCTGACCGAAAAACGCAACGTCGAAGCTCAACTGCGCCAGTCGCAAAAGATGGAAGCAATCGGCCAATTGACCGGCGGCATTGCGCACGATTTCAACAATTTGCTGCAAGTGGTGATCGGCAGCCTCGAAGGGCTCCAGCGGCGTGTCGGCGGTTTCGAGCACTTGCCGCACGCCGCGGACATGACGCGCTTCGTCGAAAACGCGCTGCGCGGCGCCGAGCGGGCTGCCAATCTCACGCGTCGTCTGCTCGCTTTCTCGCGGCGCCAAGCGCTCGATGCGAAGCCGACCGACGTCGCCAAGCTCGTCTCGGGCATGTCGGAATTGCTTCGTCGAACGCTCGGCGAAGCGATCTCGATCGAAACCGTCAATGTGCCCGAACTCTGGCGCGTGTCGGTCGATGCGAACCAGCTCGAAAGTGCGCTGCTCAACCTCGCCGTCAATGCGCGCGATGCCATGCCCGCCGGCGGCAAACTGACCATCGAGACGGCCCATTGCGTGCTCGACGAATTGTACGTCTCGCGTTTCGAGGGGCTCAGCGCCGGCCAGTACGTCATGATCGCCGTGAGCGATACCGGCACCGGCATGACGAAAGACGTGCTCGAGCGCGCCATGGAGCCGTTTTTCACGACGAAGGACGTGGGCCAGGGTACCGGCCTCGGGCTCAGCCAGGTCTACGGGTTCGTCAAGCAATCGGGCGGACACATGCGCATTTACAGCGAAGTGGACGAAGGCACGACGATCAAACTCTTCTTGCCGCGCTTGGCCGGCGACGCCGCCGAGGATGACCGAGTAGAGAACCGGCCCGTGCCGGCCAGCCGCGTCGGCGAAACGATCCTCGTGGTTGAAGACGACGAAAACGTGCGGACGGCGACGAGCGACATGCTGCGCGAACTCGGCTACCAGGTCGTGACGGCGGAGGACGGCGCCAGCGCGCTGCGCCTCGTCGGCGAACGGCCCGAAATCCGCCTATTGTTTACGGACGTCGGGCTCCCCGGCGGCATGAACGGTCGGCAGCTCGCCGACGCCGTGCGCACGGGCCGCCCCAACCTGCCGGTGCTGTTCACGACGGGCTACGCGCGCAATGCGATCGTCCACCACGGCCGGCTCGATCCCGGCATCAACTTGCTGCCGAAGCCGTTCACGTATGCCGAGTTGGCGGACAAATTGAGCCGAATGCTCGCCGACGCGCCCGGTGCGCCGCGGTAGCGCATCGGCTGACGGCAGCGAAATCCGCTATCATTGCCCTCTAATTTTTCCGTTTTGCGCGTCGCGCGCAGCACAAGGTCAGTTATGGATACGCAACAACGCATCAAGCAAATCGTCGACGAAAACGCCGTCGTCCTGTTCATGAAGGGCAACGCGCAGTTTCCGATGTGCGGTTTTTCGGGCCGCGCCGTCCAAATCCTGAAGGCATGCGGCGTCGATCAGTTCAAGACCGTCAACGTGCTCGAAGACGAAGAAGTGCGTCAAGGCATCAAGGAATTCTCGAACTGGCCGACCATCCCCCAGCTGTATGTGAAGGGCGAATTCGTCGGCGGTTCGGACATCATGATGGAGATGTACCAATCGGGCGAGCTGCAGCAATTGTTCGCTTCGGCCTGAGCCGAACGCACGGCGCGGCCGGCGGCTCGCCGGCGCGCTCGCATTCTCTTACGGTTCCGCCATGTCTTTCGCCAGGGTGCCGCCGCGCCGGCTAATCGTCGCCATCACCGGTGCCACCGGCTCGGTCTACGGCGTACGTCTGCTCGAAACGATGCGGCGCATCGAAGGGCTCGAAACGCACCTCGTCGTGTCCAGCGCCGGTTGGCTCAATCTTCAGCATGAACTCGGGTTGACGAAGGACGACCTCTATCCGCTGGCGGATGTCGTCCATAGCGTGCGCGACGTGGGCGCGAGCATCGCATCGGGCTCGTTCGCGACGGACGGCATGATCGTCGCGCCGTGTTCGATGAAAACCTTGGCCAGCGTCGCCCACGGCCTGTCCGATAACCTGATCGCACGCGCCGCGGACGTCACGCTCAAGGAGCGTCGGCGCCTGGTCCTGCTGGCGCGCGAGACGCCGCTCAATCTCGCGCATCTGCGCAATATGACGGCCGTCACCGAAATGGGCGGAGTGATCTTCCCGCCCCTACCCGCGTTCTACAACCGGCCGACGACAATCGATCAAATGGTCGACGATACCGTCGCGCGGGTGCTCGACATGTTCGCGCTCGGTCCCGCGCTAGCGGCCGCTTGGCAGGGGCTACGCGGCGAGGCGTGAGAAACGCCGGCCCGGGTGCGGGTTGCGGGTTGCTAGCCGGATCGGACGTTATCGCCACGGTCGCAACCAGCGCGACACGATCCCTTTCCTGAAAGCGGGTTTCGCGCCCCTGGGCGTCGGCATATAGTCTTCCGACATTGCCCCTACTCGTTTGCGCTTGCGCGTTTCTCACACCATGTCCCGACTGCCCTCGCTCTTCTTGTCCCACGGCGCACCGACGCTGCCGATCGACCCTACGATGCCGTCGGGCGCGTTCACGGCGCTGGGTGCTCGCTTGCCGCGTCCGCGCGCGATCTTGATGCTCTCGGCGCACTGGGGAACGGATATGCCCGTGGCCAGCACCGCCGAGGCGCCCGAGACGATCCACGATTTCTACGGCTTTCCGCGCGCGTTGTACGAGCTGCGCTATCCGGCGCCGGGGGCGCCCGACGTCGCTCGGGCCGCGGCCGGTCTGCTCGATGGCGCGGGTATTCGGACGACTACACAGCCCCACGGGCTGGATCACGGTGCTTGGGTGCCGTTGTTGCTGATGTACCCGCAAGCCGATATCCCGGTTGCGCAGTTGTCGATTCAGCCGCATCGCGATCCGGCGCATCACTACGCCGTCGGACGGGCGGTGCGGCCGTTGGCCGACGATGGCGTGCTGATTGTCGGCTCGGGGCAAATCACCCACAACCTGCGGGCGGCCGATTTCGGCGCCAAGCCGGAGGATGCGGATCCGCGCGTGGCCGAATTCACGGATTGGTTCGAGACGCGACTGGGCGAACGGGATCTCGATGCGTTGCTCGACTATCGAGTGCGGGCACCCCACGCCGCGTTCATGCATCCGACCGATGAACACTTGCTGCCGGTATTCGCGTCGCTCGGTGCAGCGAGCGACGATTACGCGCTCGACATTCAATCGCTCGGGACGTTTCAGCGCGCGTTGGCTATGACGAACTATGTGTTTGAGGGCTGATTCATACATCGACGACGTCCGTCGCCAGGATGAGGTCCGATTTTTCGCGCGTTCGATAGCGTTCGTCTGCGGCGAACGCTAGTCTCACCACTACTATCCCCCAAGGACGCGGACGAACGCTGTGTTGAACGGATCGGTGCCCGAAGATTGCAATCTCAGCGAGGGATGGCCTAGACCATGAGGCACATCATTTCACTCTCGGTACTCGCGTGCCTTCTCGGGTGCCACTCGGGCGATCGACGAAACATGCAAGACCGCGCTTTAAACGAAATAACGGCTGCGATGGAGACTGCGAGTTCGTCTGTGATCGTTGCGCCAGTGGGATCGTCCGCACAGCGCGCGTTGTTCGAACAGAATTTGATCGAACAAAACGCAACGTATCTAGTGTTATCTGCCTCATCCGAAGAACTGAACCTGCTTCAAGAGCTTCGCGCTCTCATCCCCACGGTTTCCAATCATCAGTCTCTCGGATCGGTGGAATTGGACAGAATCATGGCGCAAACGTCGGAACTCAAAAGGATTGGAGCCTCTGTCATAGGCTTGCTGCCTGACGCCGGTAGACGAGCATCGGTTCTTTTTAGCTTGCCCACAGGCAAGCTCGGGATGCTCGCCGTATGGGATTACAAGGCCGATCAAGGCAAGATGTATACGATGCAGGAAGCGCTAACCTTCGAAGTCGCGAAAAGGCCGGCCGTGCTATCGCTGTCCGAGAGTGCGACCGATCCGAGGCGCCTTTGGACAGTCGGGTGGAATACGGACGCCGAACACTACTCGCTGTACCTCGAGGACACGAAGGCTGCCACCGGGGGAACCGATTGGAATCCCGACTCGATCCGAGCATTCGCGGAGAAATTGACGCAATGATCGCCGCAGGCTAAACCGCGCGCCGATCGCCCCTTTCAGTGAAGCGCACCGCCTAAAGCAAAAAAACCCCGCCTGACTCACCGTCAGACGGGGCTTTGCGCATTTGGGCCCTCGCCCGCGTACTAGCCGCGGGCGATGCACCGTGTTAAACGCCGACGCCTTCGAGGATATCTTCCTCGGATTCGCGTTCGTCGAGGTAGCTCGTACGATAGCCGGTGCTCACGCCCCAGAAGTAGAAGCCCAACGAGATCAGCGCGACGACGAGCAGGTCCCAGCCGTAAGGCAGGTAGCCCAAGCCGCCGAACTGCTTGCTGCCGATGACCGAGAGAACGGCCATCGTCGGCAGGTAGGCGACGAGCCACCAAGCGGCCTTCAAATCGCGCCCCCAGCCGCTGAAACCCGACTTGGCCTGGTAGTAGAAGTAGACCGGCAGCGCGACGACCATCAGCAAGATGATCTCGCCCGTCAGCGGCCACTTCGCCCAGTACAGCACGAGCGATGCGCAAACGAACGCGAACGGTGCGATCAGGTTCATGAGCGGCAGCTGCAGCGGACGCTCGATATCGCGAGCCGTGCGGCGCAAGGCCATCAAGCTGATCGGCCCCGTCAGATACGAGATGACGGTCGCCACCGAGATGACGGCAGCCAGCGAACTCCAGCCGCGGAAGAAGAACATGAAGATGAACGACACGAGCAGGTTGAACCACATCGCGTTGCGCGGCACGCCGTAGAACGGGTGCACGTTGCCGAACATCTTAGGCAGCGTGTTATTGCGCTCCATCGCGTAGATCATGCGCGTGGTGGTGGCCATGTACGTCGTACCCGTGCCGCTCGGGCTCACGAAGGCGTCGACGTACAGCAAGATGGCGAGCCAGTTCAGGTTCAGCGCCAGGGCCAGTTCGGCGAACGGCGAAGCGAAGTTGAAGTGGCTCCAGCCCTTCATGACATCGGCCGGACTGACCGCGCCGATATAGGCGATCTGCAGCAGCACGTAGATCACGAGCGCGAGCAGAATCGAACCGATCACGGCGAACGGCACGCTCTTCGACGGGTTGCGCGCTTCGCCCGCGAGGTTCACGGGGCTTTGGAAGCCGTTGAAGCTGAACACGATGCCGCTCGTGGCGACTGCCGTGAACACGGCGGACCAGCCATACGGCGCGAACGAACTCGTGGTGCCGAAGTTCTCGCTATGAAAGCCCG
>NZ_JBQCIV010000035.1:0-6693 GCF_051953405.1 Trinickia sp.
GCGGACCATGTGGTAACGCACACCCGGCAAGTCCTTCACACGGCCGCCGCGAATCAGCACGACCGAGTGTTCCTGCAGGTTGTGGCCTTCACCACCGATGTACGAAATGACTTCGAAGCCGTTCGTCAGACGAACCTTGGCCACCTTACGGAGTGCCGAGTTAGGCTTCTTAGGCGTCGTGGTGTACACGCGCGTGCACACGCCGCGACGCTGGGGGCAGTCCTGCAAGGCCGGGCTCTTGCTCTTCGTCGTTTCCGACGCGCGGCCTTTGCGAACCAGTTGATTGATGGTTGGCATTGTGTATTCCCGAAATTGATAAAAACGCCGCACCGCCTGCCGGGCAAAGCGGCCCGCGGTGCGTGTCAAGCTGTCCTGCTCAGCCTTGGTGGGGCTCGCTCCGAGCGAAACTCGTGCGTGAGCGCACCCCTGGCCAAAGAGCCAAGAACAGGAACCCGGCATGATATGGCAAAAAGGTCAAGCGCGTCAATAGCTTGCGTGAGTGCCCGCTGGAGGCTGGCGGGCGATCCCGGGGCTACCTCGTGTCAGGGCGCTCAGTCGGCGCCGACGACTTCCAAGAGTTCGTCGCCGAACCGTTCGAGCTTGCGTGCGCCAATGCCCGGAATGTGGCGAAGATCGTCGATCGTATCGGGTGCCGAGCGTGCGATTTCAGCCAGCGTAGCATCGTGAAAAATCACATAGGCCGGTACGCCATCCGTCTTGGCCGTATCGGTGCGCCACGCGCGCAGCCGATCCCAGCGCGCGCGCTCGCGCGGCCCCATGCCAAGGGTCGGATCGGCTCGTTCACCGGTGCGCGACGATGCTTGGCGAGAACGCGTGGGCTTCACATACCGGCGCAAGGTGACGGTTTGCTCGCCCTTGAGCACCGGCTTGCTCGCTTCGGTCAGCACGAACGCGCCGTAGCCGTCGTGGTCCACCGTCAGATACCCATACGCAACCAGTTGCCGGAACACCCCGCGCCATTCGGGCTCCGACAAACTTGCACCGATGCCGAACGTGCTCAGCGTGTCGTGACCGCGTTCGCGCACCTTTTCGCTCAGGTTGCCGCGCAAGATGTCGATCAGGTGCCCGGCGCCAAAATGGAAACCGCTGGCACGGCGCGCACGAAACACGCACGAAAGCGCCATCTGCGCTTCACGTGTCGCATCCCACGTCTCGGGCGGTTCCAAACAGGTGTCGCAATTGCCGCAAGGCTTGCTCTCTTCCCCAAAATACGAAAGCAGACGCACGCGCCGGCACGCGGCCGTCTCGCATAAGCCCAGCAACGCATCGAGCTTGCTCGTCTGCACGCGTTTGTGCGTTTCGTCGGCCTCCGACTCGTCGATCATCTTGCGCTGCTGGACGACATCGCCGAGCCCATAGGCCATCCATGCGTTCGCCGGCAGGCCGTCGCGCCCCGCGCGCCCCGTCTCCTGGTAGTAGCCTTCGACACTCTTGGGCAGGTCGAGATGTGCGACGAACCGCACGTCGGGTTTATCGATCCCCATGCCGAATGCAATCGTCGCGCAGATGACGACGCCCTCTTCGCGCTGAAAGAGTTCCTGGTGACGCTGCCGCGTTTCGAAATCCATGCCGGCGTGATAAGGCAACGCACGCACGCCCTTCGTCTTGAGCCAATCGGCCGTTTCCTCCACCTTGCGGCGCGAAAGACAGTAGACGACCCCGGCGTCGGTCGTGCCGTCCGCGTTCGTGTGTTCGGCGCGAATGAAATCGAACAGTTGGGAACGCGCGTTGTCTTTCTCGACGATACGGTAGCGGATGTTGGGCCGGTCGAAGCTCGATACGAAGATGCGGGCTTCGTCGAGCGAAAGGCGATGCACGATCTCGTCGCGCGTGATGGCATCGGCCGTCGCGGTGAGCGCGATCCGCGGTACAGACGGGAAGCGCTCGTGCAGCACCGAAAGCTGCATGTACTCGGGCCGGAAATCGTGCCCCCATTGCGAGACGCAGTGCGCTTCGTCGATGGCGAACAAACCGATGCGGGCGCGTTCGAGCAAATCGAGAAAGCGCGGCGTCATCAGCCGTTCGGGCGCGACGTAAAGCAGGTCCAGATCGCCGTCGCGCAACGCCCGTTCCGTCGCCGCGGCCTCGCTGCCCGTGAGCGTGGAATTCAGGTACGCGGCCCGCACGCCCACTTCGGTGAGCGCCGCCACTTGGTCCTGCATCAGCGCGATCAGCGGCGAGACGACGATGCCGGCGCCGAGCCCCGCTTCGCGCCGTACGAGCGACGGGATTTGGTAGCACAGCGATTTGCCGCCGCCGGTGGGCATGAGAACGAGGCAATCGCCGCCGCCGGCGACGTGTTCGACGATGTCGCGCTGTTGCCCTCGAAACGCGGGGTAACCAAAAACTTCATTGAGGATTGCTAGGGCGCGCGACATGTAGGCTTCGAGAACGGCGAATGGTCGCAATTCTACCAACCCATCCGCCGCTGCCGGCACCTATCCGTCGCGCGTTGGCCGTTCGGTCGATCCGCCGACGCACGCAGCGACGGAAACGATCAGCTGAGCATGTATCCCACGGGCTCGGGCGCCGGCGGCAAGTCGCGCCGTCCGAGCATTTCGAGCAACGTCGCTTCGATCCCTTGGCACAGGGCATCGAGCGGCAAATCGTTCGGCTGCGTGCCGAACGGATCTTCGATTTCCGCACTCAACGCCTCGAGCGCGAAAAACGTATAGGCGATAAATCCCACGACGACGGGTGTCATGGCGCCGATCGACTCAGCGAGCCCGAACGGTAGCAAGAAACAATACACGTAGACGGTGCGATGAATGATCACCGCGTAAGTGAATGGGATCGGCGTACCGGCAATACGCTCGCAACCGCCCAGCGCATCGCCGAGCCGGCACATCGGTGCCTCCATCGCCTGGGCGAGCGGGTCCGAGAGCGCGCCGCGCCGACGCTGCGCCCGCAGCCATTCGCCAGCCATGACGAGCAGTACCGCCGGTTTGTAGCGGGCGTTCGCCAGCCGCGCGCAATCGGCTTCGGGCAGCAACCGGTCGAGGTCGTGCTTCGCATCCGTGCCGCGCAACTGGTGGCGCAGCGCGTGCGTGAACGCGATCAGACGGTTGACGAACGCCGGCGCATCGGAAGCATTGTCGACGAGCGTCACGGCCTGCCGCGCAAGTGCGCGCGTATCGTTGAGCACCGCCCCCCAAAGCACGCGTGCCTCCCAGAAACGCGCGTAGCTCGTGTTGTTGCGAAAACCGAGAAAGATGGCGAGCGTCAAACCGATCAGCGAGAACGGCACGAAAGTCAGATGGAATTTGTCGACCAGCAGCGAATGGCGCCAAACGGTGACGAGCGTCGCGAACGCGATCGTCAGCGCGAGTTGAGGGGCGATGTCGAGGATAACGGAGCCGCGTATGACAAGCATCATGCGCAGCCAGTTCGGATAGGGGCGAACGATCATGGCGGCGATTTCGATGAGTGCGCGCCATGACGGACCGCATGCATCGAATTCGATGTCGGGTGCGTCCGTCGCGAGCACGCTGGGGTATGCAGTGTATGCCTTTCACTCCGCCCGAGCGGCGGCGTGTTCATCAAGCGCACGCAAGGGCACACGCTCGCTGCGATACGCGCTGTCGAGAAACTCGCCTACCGGGCTTGCCAGCCGAGTATCGGATGCCCATCGGTAGCCGACATCGCCCAAACCCCGCCTCCACCGAAATTCCAACCGGCGAAGCTCGCCGATTGCCCCATCTGCGCACTCGTCAGTCCGTTGCTTGCGGGCACGCCGCCGCCATCGGCCTGCTTGCCCGACGTCTGCGCGTTCCAATAGTCGTTGGCGCCACCGCCGCTGCCGGCACCGATGAGGCCGCCCGATCCTCCGCCCGGGCCGAACCAAGGAGCGCCGCCGCCGCCCGTCACGGCACCCGTCGAGAACGATTGCGCGACCGTGCCGCTGCTCACGCCGACGAGGCCGCCCACGAAGGCCCATCCGCCGCCCGTCACGGCGCCCGTCGCGTACGATTGCGCAATCGTGCCCGTGTTGTTCGCAACCAGCCCTCCGAGATCGCCGCCTCCGGGCCCGCCGGTGAAATCGGGCACGCCGGAAACCGAGGCGCTGCTCCACGATTGCACGATCGTCCCGGCGTTCAGGCCGACGAGGCCCCCGATCGAGTAGCCGGTGCCGGGCCCGTAGTCGTTGAAGGAGTAGCCGCCCGTCGAGTAAGCGCGTGCGATGAGCCCGTCGTTCTCCATCGCCAACACGCCGAGGTAGCATGAACCGCCGTAGCAATGGCCGACGCCGCCTCCCCCATTCGTCACGCCGATGTCGCGCACGACGCCCGCCGAGCCGACCACACCGAACAGCGGCCCGGCCGCTGCGAAATAATTCCCGCCCCATCCGCCTTTGATCCGCACACCGTCGAGCGTATGCCCCAACCCGTCGAATTGACCGGTGAACGGCGTGGTGCTTCCGATCTGGTCGACATACCCGCCGTCGAATGCGATGTCGCGGCCGAGCGCGTAGTTGCCCGCGAGGTCGTTGGAGACACTTTCCAGGTCGGCGAGCGAATCGACGAGCCGATACGCAGTGATCTGCGTCACGGCGCCCGCGTCGCGATTCGGTGTCCACGCGGGGTTGCCCAGCAGCGTACCGGCCGCGTAGGCCCCGTTCGAATCGCGATAGAGGTTTACGCTTCCTGTGCTCTTGGACCAATCGAGCGTCCCGCCGTTGAGGACACCGCCGCCGTTGTCGATCGCGGTCGCGTCGGCTCGAAGGGCCAGATTGCCGGCGCCTTCGTTCCGAACGGTCACGCCCGGCTCGACGCGTACCGTGCGGTACGCGTTCAGCGCGAGCGAGCCCGCGCCCGTCCAATCGAGGCTGGCCGTGACATCGATGTCGCCGCTCCGGCCGTCGGTCGCTGTCGTTTGTACGGCAATCGACGTCCCAGCCGCGAGGCTACGGGAAAAGGCGCTCGCCGCATTCCGATCGAGCGCGAAGCCGGGCGTCGTGAGGTTCCATGTCCCGGCTTGAACGGTGACGCCGAGCGGATCGAAGCGGAACGTACGCGCTCCGGTGTCGACGATGCCACCGCTTCCGTCGGCGTTCTTTGCAATGAGATTGCCGGACAGCGAGACCGTGCCCGAATCGGCAACGAGCCAGAGGTGGCCGCTGCGCGATGCAGTGCCGGTGGCGCGAATGGCTTGATGGTTGCCGGAGAACGCGAACACGTTCCCATCCACGGCCTGTAGGCTCGCTTGCGCGGCGGCGATCCGCCCACCGTTCAGCACGGTGCCGCCGCTGCCCGCTTGCACGAAGACTTGGCGTCCGCTCGACGAATCGTTCAGCAACACGGTGTTGCCGGCCGCGAGTTCGGCTGTACCCTGCGGCGCGCTGATCGTGCCGAAATTAGCGACCGCCCCCGTCGCGATCAGAAAGACGTCGCCGTTCGTCGAACCGATCCGGCCGAGATTCGTCACGGAGGCCTTCGATGTGCCCGACAGAGTGAGCGCGCCGCCGCTCATGAAGGCAGCGTTGTCGCTATCGAGCGTCGACGCGACGAAGCGCCCGCCTGTCGAAACGACGCCGGTCGGTCCCACCACGATTCCCTGCGGATTGATGAGGTAGACGGTTCCCGTGGCGGAAAGCGTGCCGAAAATCGCCGATGGGCTCGTGCCGATCACCCGATTCAAGGTGGCGCCCGCCCCGTTATCGAAGACGACGTGGTACCCGCTGCCGACCGAAAAACTATTCCAATCGACGATACCGCGCCCTGATGTTTGATTAACGGTGAGCGTGGCGCCGCTACGAGAAATCGATCCATTCCCGTTGATGAACGTACCACCGGTCGGAAGTGGGCCGGCATGACAAAGGAACGATGACCCCGCACCGATTGCGAGTACTGCGCCCGCCCTCGCCGCCTTGACCCGCGCTTTGAGCCGCGCCTCGAGCGCAGCCGGCATACGGAAAACGAATCGCATGTTGCCCTCCCGGATATCGCCCCGTATTCGAGTCGATCACTCCGTCGGTAGGACTTGATGGTTCATTGAGAACAGACAACGAAACATGAGCGATCGGGCCGCGTTTTTCTTGTCATGGCCACGCGATGTTCGTTCAAATCGGATTTTTCCGCGACTGGTGAATTCGGACAGGCATTCGTGCTTTTACGCCATCAACCACCTGCCTGCGGCGACATCGACCCCGCACGATCTTCCGACAAGCACAGGCGAAAAAAAACCGCGCGGTCGAAACCGTGCGGTTTTTGCGCCAAGACGCTGGCGATGCGGGAACGTGAAGCGGGGAAGCTTAAGCGGCGCCATGCGCCGCCCTCCGCTTACTCCGCCGGGTGCTGCTGGTGCGGGATGTCGATCGGCGTTTCGTCGGCAGCGGATGCCGGCGGTCCGAACTCGAACGCTTCTTCCGCGGCGATCTGATCGAAACGCTCGCGGTCCGAAGCCTCCTTGTTCTTGCGCGCCTTGTGGAACGCAAGACCCGTACCGGCCGGAATCAAGCGGCCGACGATCACGTTTTCCTTCAGCCCGCGCAGATCGTCGCGCTTGCCCATGATCGCCGCTTCGGTCAGCACGCGCGTCGTTTCCTGGAACGATGCCGCCGAGATGAAGCTGCGGGTCTGAAGCGACGCCTTGGTGATGCCGAGCAGGACAGGCTTGCCCTCCGCCGGCTTCTGCTTCTTGTCGAGCTTGGCGTTCGTCTCGTCCATCTCGGCG
>NZ_JBQCIV010000036.1:0-32492 GCF_051953405.1 Trinickia sp.
ACTTATCAGCTGTTTATCCGCGATGCGTTGTCCATCTTGGAGCGGCGCATCAATACGAGAATTTTCCGGCAAAGCAACGTATTGGACATCATCCAAACGCTGGTCGGAGAGTGGCGGAAAAATAGTTCGGTGCTGGCCGGCGCGTTTTTTCTCGACGTGTCGAACGTCGATCGAGCCAAGCTGCCGGCGAGAGAGCAGACCGTTCAATTCGACGAATCCGATGCGGCATTCATTCGGCGTTTATGCCGGCGCGAAGGGATCGGTTGGTTCGTTCGCGCCGGCAAGCCGGGGCAAAAGGATCCCGGCAAAGCCGGCGACATGGCGCATACGCTCGTCCTTTACGACAACGCGATCAAACTGAGCCGATCCGCTGTCGGCTCAGTCCCTTATCTGGCCGATGCGACGATTGGCGAACGCGATGCCATTACGTTGTTGTGTGTCGCACGGCAACTGGTACCGGGCTCGGTGCGCCGTGTCAGTTGGGACCACAAGCGCGGCGACATGGACAGCATCCAAGGACCGACGCGGGTCGATCAGGGCAAGGCCGGTAACGATCTCGGCCAATTGCTGATGGATTCGCGCCTCGATGCGCCGCATCTCGCCGATTCGTGGGCGCATTACGATCAAATCGGCATGGCGCGCGTGAAGTCTCACGGTACGCGCGCGGCGCATGTCGATGGTGCGAGCGGCGTTCGAGATCTCGTAATCGGTGAATGGATCGAGGTGGCGGGGCTGGCGGGAGAGCCGGGTTCGTCGGAGAACGACCGGCGTATTACGGTCACGCACTTGCACCACCTCGCCGAAAACAATTTGCCGAAGGACCTACACCAGCGAGCGCAGGCGTTGTTCACGGCGAGCCGCTGGTCGTTCGATTCGCCGCCGGTTTCGTTGGATACGCCCAGGCGCCCGACTGTCTTCGGCGATTCGACGCAAGTGCGATACGAGAACACGTTCAGCGGCGTGCCGCGCTCGATGCCGCTTACGCCTGCCTACGATCCCCATGTCGATCTTCCGCGGGTTCATCCGATCATCGGCCTTGTGGTGACGCCCGATGGCGAGGAGGTGTTCTGCAACGAGTACGGACAGATCAAAGTCCAGTTGCAAGGGCTCAGTGCGAAGGATCATGCGCATGCTAATGGCGCGGGGACAAGCGGTACGCAAAATGACAGCGCTTGGGTACGCGTGATGACGGGGCTGGCCGGAGACAACTTCGGGGAGAACTGGCTGCCGCGCAAGGGCATGGAGGTGGTGCTCGATTTTCTGTCGGGCGACCCCGACAAGATTTATGTGGCGGGCGTTTTTCACGGCGGGCGGCACATGCCGGCGGCGTTCACGAATACGGGGGCATTGCCCGGCAATCGCTACGTGTCCGGCGTCAAGACGCGGGAGGTGAAGGGCCAGCGGTACAACCAGATGCGTCTGGACGACACGCCGGGGCAGATCAGCGCCCAGCTATCGAGCGCGCATGCTGCCACCGAGGTCAACCTCGGCTTTCTGACGCATCCGCGCACCAATGGTGTGGGCGAGGCGCGCGGCGAGGGGGCGGAAGTGCGCACGGACGCGGCCGCTTCGCTGCGTGCGGCGCAGGGCATTTTGCTGACGACTTATGCGCGGGCGCAGGCGAGCGGTAACCATCTCGATCGCGACGAGCTTATTCGATTGCTCGGCGAGTGCACGGAGTTGTTTAAATCGCTGGGCGACTACGCTGGGCAGCACGGTGGGCTCGCGATGGAAACGGCGGGTCAAAGCGCCGTGGCTAGTGCGCTGAAGGGTTGGCAGGCGCCCGGCGGCGAGCCGGTGATGGCGTTCGGTGCGCAGGCTGGGTTTGCGAATGTGACGCCGAAGACGCATGTGACCTATGCCGGTGGGAACATCGATCAGGTTGCGCAGCAGCACCTTCAACTCATGAGTGGCCAACGTTTCAGCGCGAGCGCGGGACAAGGAATGCACCTGTTCGCGCGCGGCAAGGGCGTGCAGGCGATCGCAGGCGAAGGGCCGATGTTGCTTCAGGCCCAAGCGGACGCCTTGACGGCCAATGCTCAAAAGGGCGTGACGATCAGCACGAACGAAAACGAAGTGCTCGTGACGGCGCCGACGATACGACTCGTGGCGGAGGATGGGAGCTACATCAAGATCGGCAGCGGCGTGACGCTCGGCACGAATGGGGATATCAATTTGTTGTCGGCCTCGCACAAGTGGGGCGGGCCATCGACGCAGCAAGCGACGAAGTCGGCTTTCAACAATGCGCCGACGGATCAACGCTTCCGATTGCACTACCCGGCCGGCCCCGATGGGGAGAAGGTCGCGGCGGCCAACAAGCCATATCGAATCACGCTCGACGATGGTCGCGTGATCGAAGGCAAGAGCGATGCGAATGGATTGACCGAGGTCGTGAAGGATGACGCGATGCGGATTCTCAAGATCGACATTCTGAAGCCGACGAATTGAATGGAGCAGGGACGACGAAATGGCTGAGACGACGAATGCTCACAATGTCATTGCGCGGGCGAACGCGGTTACGATGACCAGCCGGCCGGGGCCGCGCGACGTTGTAGTGCCTCCGGCTCGGCCCGGGGTGGTTATTTTTCTTCACGGGGTCAATGATCCTGGCGTCACCTATGAGCCTGTAGAAAAAGGGCTCTGCCAGGGGTTGAACGAGCGTTTATCGCGGACGGACTTGCGGCCGGGGCGATATGGAGAGGACTTCAAGCTCGCAAAGAAAGCGTTCGAAACGGCCCAGCAGCAGAAGCGCCCGTTAGGGAAGGCGGACGCAAAAGTGTTCTACGATCCCGATTCCTACGAATTTTTGCGCACGGAAATCGACCAGGAGACCCGGAGCGTCTTCATCCCCTTCTATTGGGGATATCGAGCGGCAAACAATGAAATCGCCAAGAAAGGCGACGCCGGAGAAGTCCGCAGTACAGATACGAAAGGCGAATATCTCGTCACTCGAGGTCAATACCAGGACAAGGCCGGCAATCGGCTCGATGCGCATTTCGCCAAGGAGGGCGGGTTCTTTGACAACGCGACAACCAACATCCCTGATATGTACTGGAAAGGGTTTAAGGCGGGCGGCAAAGAGCGCTTCCTCACGACCTCGGGGCTCTCTGGACCGTATAGCTATATCGGCGATTCGCCCGAGCGGCGCTACTTCGTTCTAGCGGCGCACCGCCTCGCTGCACTCATTAGTACGATCCGGGGCGAGCAAGTGCAAGGCGGGGTCAAATTGGGCGATGCCGATGCGGCGAACGAGACGATCACAATCGTCGCGCACAGCCAAGGATCGCTTATCACGTTGCTTGCTCAGGCGTTGCTGCGGCAAGACGGGCATCGATGCGCTGACTGCGCGATCATCGTCGACACGCCCTATAGCGTGCGCGAAACGGATGGAACGAAACAGACTCCCCTCGCGTCGCTGTCAACGTTCGTCGATATCGTGAACGAGGTAACGAAGGAACCTTACACGATCCCGAAGCTGGCCGATCTGATGTTCGACAGTGAACGGCACGGTGGGAGAGCGGGTGCCGGTTGGACCGAGACTCACGGGAAGCGCAAGGACAAGCACGGAAACTGGATTACCTTCGATGAGCGGGACAACCGTGGCAAGGTCTACTTGTACTTTTGCCCTGAGGACACGGTCGTTGGCTTGAGCAGCATCCAAGGTATCGGCACGTATGGCATGCCCGACGAACTGCATCTTAAAGACCATATGGTGGTCCCGGCTATGAACCGGCTGAAAGACATGCGCTTTTATCAGCGCATGTGGACGCGCCTCGAACGCGACTCCGGGGATGGAAAGTTGCAGCCGGTACTGGTGGGGAGCAAGCCGGGCCATATGCCTGTCCGCGATCAGTTTCAACGGCTGGCGGTCGGACCAGATTCAGGGGTGGATCTTGTGATAGGCGCGGCGACTACGACTGCACATAAGCGCAACGAGATGCGCAATATCAATGGCGAGCAATTGAACCCTCCACACGCGCCCGACATGTACGGCGGAGAAGTGGTGAAAGGGGGATCGAAGCCAGGGCATGCGGATCGCGCCGGTGAGTTTACGCCCGACGAAGTTGCGAAAGACGTCGCTCTGGGGAATCAGAGCGCATCTTTCAAGTGGATCGTCGTTGACCGCGCGTTTGCTCCGCCTGATCTGGAGACTTATAAGAGCGCATTCAATGCGAAGAGTTCAGATGAAGGGGATCATTCGTACAACTGGCGCGTTCTTGGCGTTATGGAACCGTACATCGTTGAGCGCGAGGAAACGCCGAACGAGGCCCGCTCGCGAATGGAGAAGGACGAGAGTGCTAGGTCTGCGAACAGTTATCATTCAGCCATCTTGGCAAGTTCGGAGAATCACCGCTGGGTGACTGCGATGGATGTCGCTATCGGACAGGGGGCGATGCTCGACGATGAGGATTGGCGTAAGTTGCTGATACGGATGGCGGATTGGCGATTTAAAGACGGGGAGCTAAAAACATTGCAAAAGAACGCGCTCTATCGTCGCTTGTCTCAACCCGTCCGAGATCTCATTGAGGCAACGGCTGACTACTATCAAAACGGCGTCTTCCCTCCCCCGACCATTGTTCCATGGAGCCCGCCGCCGCCGGTGGGATCGTCACAGTGAGCATGATAAAAATGAACCAAGTGACGGTAGCTCGGCCCCGCGCGTGGCCGTGGCTGGTTGCGTTGTTGGCACTATCGCTAGCATGGACGACGTATACGATGTACGGAAACTATCAACACTGGCAGACCACCGGTCTGATCGAGCCCATGGGTAATAAAATTCGCAACGGTGTCTTGGCCGTCGGCGCCTTGTTGGCGTTGACATATGCGGCCGTATGGGGCGGTTCTCTGTTTGGCCATACAGCCGGAAACGGTGCAGAGGGCTCGCGTTCAGCCAGTGCGCGCGCCATCGTCAACCAGCCTGCTGCCGCTCCTGCAATGTTGTCCGCGTCTGGCGCTCGATACGTGCTGGAAGTGCGTAGCCTCGGCATGGTCGTAAGCCGAGATGCAGACGATGAGATCTGGGAAAAGCTAGTGCAGAAGGCCGACAATTTTTCATCGATCTTGTCACAGAATGCGAGCGACTATGCAGATTCGGCAGACAGGCGGATGAGCCGCTACACGCAGGTGAGCGGACTCGCTTTTCAAGAAGCAGCGGGACATACCGTCGAATACTGGCCTATCCCCACGATTATCTGGGGGCCGCCGAGGGACCCGAAGAATAGCTACCGGGCGGCAGTGGATATCTCCGCGAATCGGCAGGAAGCGGGGCTAGGCGTCAATCTTTTTCTTTGGGCGGACGATGCTAATACCGCCGATGGTGCGGCGGTGATTGCCAGGCTGTTCGATTTTTTCGACAAACATCCTGATGTCCCTGCTGCGCTTATCTTTTGTGAGGATAGCGATGTAGCGCGTTCTTTGTTTGGACCCGATTCGCTGGGGCTACCAAATGGCACTGCTGTTCCGACAGTACCGGATAGCATCGTGGGTATGCTTGTTTCCCGCTCTGACCGGGTCGATAAACTGATCCGCCCATTCGCGGTCGATCAGTCCGCAGCGATCAACAAGGATACGACGCAATACGACGTAACACGGCTATGGAACTACTACTGGGCTAAAAGCGATGATCGAGGGCCGGATAGCTTCCGTGTATCGTACATAAACGAGATGAAGCATCAAGGTTACGATGATCCCAGTCCGGTGAATACGATGACGGCTGGCTGGTGGCAGCAGCAACTGCAGGCCTTCTGGTCGCAGATAGGCAACAAAGGCCCCGGCGACTTCAAGCCGACACCGTACCTTCCCGTTCGCTGGACAACGTGGCAAGTCGAGCAGTTCGACAATATGCCCCTCATCGGATATCTGCATCGCCCGGTGGATGTGAAGCTAACGAGCGACGACGGGAAGCTGCTTCCCAAGTCCGAGCAGATCGTTGCGCTCAAAAACGGTTGGGCGTCGGCACTTGGAACGTTGGAACCGACGACTGAGCCCAAGCGCGTCTTCTATGACACGACCGGCGACCGCCAGTGGGCTATTCCCATAACGCAGGCGCTTTCACAGGAAGGCGCGAAGGCGCCCGACATCAGCGACGTCAAGCAGGGATACGACATCGGTCGCCGCATCGGAAATACCGGTGTGAGTTCGCCGATGGTGCAACTCGGCTTGGGTCTGATCGCGAGCTACAAGGAAGGCGGCGCAAGCGCGACGATCAACCGTCGTCCTGACGGCAACGCGACCATCATGATGGTCAGCCCGCCCGAGGCGGCGACGAAGGCGGCCTGGCTGCAACAGCACGGCGGCCACGATCCCTTCTAAGGCAACGTGCCCTCCGCCGTGCGCAATGCCGGCGGAGGGAGACCAACGAACCTCGATAGCCCATCGCTCCATCATCCTTTCTTTCACTGATTTCCCGAAAAAATGCGCGGCGTAATTCGAATCGGCGATTCAACATCGCATGGCGGCATCGTACAAACGGGCCGAGAACAATCGACCGTATTGGGCAAAGCGGTCGCATGCGTCGGCGACGCATGCACTTGCCCGATGTCCGGACACGACCACTGTGTGATCGTCGAAGGGGATGAGAACGTACTGATCGATGGACGCGCGGTCGCCTTCGACGGCCACAAAACGTCCTGCGGCGCGACCCTGATTTCGAGCGTGTCCGCTTCGGGGCGCGTATGACAGCAGAATCGAACGATCTCCTTCCGGAATCGAACGACGATAGCGCGCCTGAACATAGCGCCAGGGTTGTAGAGACCTTGCTGCTGGCGGCTTCCGCGGTCGCCCTGTGGCCACCGATCATCATGGTCGTATTGGCCTTTTGGGCCGGAGCGGGCGGCCACGGTCTCGGCTTTGTGTCGCTCGGCGATGGCATCGTCGAATACTTCGAATACGCGTTCATCAGCGGCGTTGTCGCTGTCCTTGTCTGTGCTGTCGTATGCAAGCCATGGCAGCGACCTTCGTTCCTCAGGGGATTGTTTTGGCTTCAGGCCATGGTCGCTTCGGTCGTCGTCATGATTTTCATTTGGGCGCAATACGAAGGCTTCATGGACGCGCGGGAGCGTGCCAAGGAAGAGGCGCATAACCAACTCGTAAGCGCGCACGAACAAGCTCTGACGGCCGCCCTTCATGCGCACGACACCGCGGGACTCGAGCGCGCATTGGCGGCGTGCGGCGAAGACGACTGCCCTATCGAACGCGGCGAGGGTCTGCAAGCGGCCGTTCAAGCAGGCGACCTTGCGACGGCAGCGACCTTGCTGAAAGGCGTCACGCCCGAGTCGTATGGACGTCTCGGCTATGCGTCGACCGCCAACGTGACAGTCAAGGAAGCGGGTGCGACATACAATGTGATCCTGTCGAGTGCTGGTCTGGCCGCCTATGCCGGCAACCGACAATTCATCGATCTCTTGCTGCCGCATCTGAATCGCGATGGCTTGCAGCAGGCGTTTATCGGCGCCGCCGTCGGTAATCGCGTCGACCTCATGGCGTTCTTCGTTGCACGGGGCGCCGACCCGCTTCGCTATATGCGCCTCGACGACTATGGCAGTTTCGTTGGGCAGGTCGCCACGACCGGCGCAGTCGATGCCCTCGAGTGGCTCGTGAAGCGAGGCGTTCGCATTGGGGACGAGTGGGAGTGGGATGACGCTTGGCGTGACTTCCAATATTGGATTCGCACTGCGCCACCCGATCGCGTGACCAAGAACATCGACGAAATGAGCGACCTATTCGCCCAAGCAACGTGCGATCCGTCGGAACCATCGATCGCAGCCAAGGCGCTCAGCGAGGCTGTCCATCAGTCGAACGTGCGATTCGCTCGCGCGTTGCTGCGCCACTGTGGGCGCGCCGACAGCCTCTCGGGCGACGACCGTCTAAAGCTGAACGCGATGCTGCCCGGGTGAGAGTGGAAAGCCTGTCGCCCCCGACGAGAGGCCGATAAGCGCTCGTCGTATTTCGACCCGGCACGTTCGCGCCCCGGCCGGTAGAGCCCGACGCGCCCGCTACTCAGTTGTCCTCCCAATACGGCACGCTCTCGCTCTCGCGCGAAACGAACCGGAATCCCTTCGGCCGCTCGCCTGGTGCGCCGGAGAACTCCGCCAGAATCCCGAATTTGCCCGAGTCGGGATACTCGGCGATCTCGGGCATCATCTTCGTGCTCACCGCCAAGTACTTCAATTCCACCTCTCCGGTATTCGCGATTTGATGCGCTGCCTCGGGTCCGCCGGGCGGGCACGCGATCACGTCGCCCGCGCGGATCGGATAGACGGTCTCGCCGATACGCACTTCCCCCGTCCCTTCCAGCACAAAAAACATTTCCTCGTTCACTCGATGGTTGTGAAACGGGAACGCGCGCTTGCCCGGCGCAATCGCGGTCACGTTGTATCCGAGCTTTTGCGCGCCGATGCGGCTACCGATCGCACCCATTCTCGGCGCGTAGCGATCGGCCATCGATTCCGGCGGCGCGACGCCGGCCGGTAACGGGGACAGTTCGATATCGGCGAGATTGACGATCGGTTTCATGGTGGGTCCTTATGGGGAAGGAAGACATCCGAGGAAAAGCGCGCGTGTTGGCGGGCACATGACCGAACGCGGCCGGTGCGGCGCCCGCCCGCGACGACGTTTCAGGCGCGGGCAGCGCATCTTGCCATGGCGTCCCGCGGCACGCATCCGCCAAGACCGCCCCCTGACACCGTAGCAGGCGACGGTGCCAGGACGGGAGCCGCGCACGCCGCAGTTCCGGTGCGGCGCTTCCTTCCAGTCTTCAGTCATACGTATCGATTAAATCTCAATATGTGAGCATGGCATCCAAATGTTGGTGCATGACGAAAGGCATGCCTACAATCCGTCGCGAGCAGTCGAAAGACTGCGCAACGAATACGAATGCCGAGAGACGAAGCGATTCGAGAGCGAAGCATCCCACCTGAATGGAGACGCGCCCGATGACTGCCCCTGACAACAACCTCGCCCATCCCGTCGGGATGGGCGACGCCTCCGAGCCCGCGCTCGGTACCCCGAGCGCCAGCGCGCTCGAACCGGTCGCGATGGCCGGCTCTCCCTTGGAGATCAACGAGTCGCAAGCCGGTACCCAAACGCTGCTGCGTGGGCTTGCCATCATCGAGGCGTGCGCGAACGGCGCGCGCGATATGCGTGCGTTCTCCGCCGCGCTCGGCACGACGCGCAGCACGACGCACCGCCTCGTCAGCAGCCTGGTCCACGCGCGCTACTTGCGCCATGGTCCGACGGGCTATCAGCTCGGGCCCAAGCTCATCGAACTCGGCACGATCTCGCTCGAGCAGATGCCGTTGACGGCCGTGGCGCGTCCGCACTTGGAGCGCTTGTCCGAAGCGACGCTCGACACCATTCACCTCGGTGTGCGCGACGGCGACGATGTCCTTTACATCGATAAGATCCCGGGCACGCGCGGCCTCGAAATGCGTTCGAAGATCGGCCATCGGATGCCGCTCGCCTCGACGGGCATCGGCAAAGCCTTGATGCTCGATTTGTCGCCGCAGACCTGGGGCGTGCTTTACGACTCGGCCAAGCGCGCGCTCGAGAGCGTGCGCTTCGAACACGATGCCCGCCCCGACAAACCGCTGTTTCTGCAACGGATGGTGCGCTTTTCGGCGGGCGGCTACTCGTTCGATCTCGAAGAAAACGAGCCGTCGATCCGCTGCGTGGCGGGGCCGATCCGCGATGCGTCCGGGACGATCATTGCCGCCGTATCGGTGGCGAGCACGATCCCCTATATGTCGCTCGAACGAATGGACGAACTCGTCCCGATCGTGCAGCGCGAAGCGCGCGCGATCTCCGAAGAACTTGGCTGGGTCGCGCCCGGTGCGCGCCGTATCAAACGATGAGTGCTGTTCATGCTTTAGCCGCGGGGCCGGCGTTGATCGGGCTCGATTGGGGCACGACCGCCATGCGCGCGTACCTGTTCGACGCGCTCGGCACGGTCGTTGCCACGCGTGCGTCGAGCGACGGGATCATGCGCTTGCCGCAAGCAGGCGGCTTCGATGCCGCATTCGAAGCGGCTTGCGGCGAATGGCTGGACGCGTCGCCGAACTTGCCCGTGATCGCCGCCGGTATGGTCGGCAGCGCGCAGGGTTGGCGCGAGGCGCCGTATGTCGATACGCCGGCCGATGCCGCCGCGCTCGTGGCCGGGATCGTGCGCGTCACGACCGCACGCGGTGCGTGTGTGCATATCGTGCCGGGCGTCATCGAACGCAGCGAATTGCCGAACGTCATGCGCGGCGAGGAAACCCAGATCGTCGGGGCGCTCGCGAGCGACGCGATTGCCGGCTCGGCGCGCACGCTCGTCGGCTTGCCCGGTACGCACGCGAAATGGGCCGTCGTTCGCGGCGCGCGCATCGAATCGTTCCATACGTTCATGACGGGCGAACTCTACGCGGCCCTGCGCGATCACACGATTCTCGGACGCACGATGGTCGAGCCCGCGGCGCCCGACACGCAAGCGTTCTTGCGCGGCGTGACGGTGGCTAGGCACGCCCATCGCGCCGGGCTGCTGGCGACAATCTTCAGTACGCGCACGCTCGGGCTGACCGGTGCGCTAGCGGCCGACGAACAGCCCGACTATTTATCGGGGTTGTTGATCGGGCACGAATTGAGCGGACTCGCGGCGCTGCTCGAATCGCGCGGTGCGACGCTCGCGCAAGAGGCGCCGCGCTTGATCGGCAGCGCCGCGCTGTGCGAGCGCTACCGGCTCGCGTTGGCCGAGTTCGGTTGCGCACGAGCGAGCGTGGTCGAAGCCGCCGCGGAAAACGGACTGTGGCGGATCGCCACGCAGGCGGGCCTCGCCCTGCACCCTGCGATCGCGCCCCGCGAGATGAGTTGATGTACGGCTACTTGGCCCACCCGATGAATCGTCAGCAAGCTCAATGAACTAGGTCGTCCGATATGCAAACCGAATTCGATCTTCCGAAGCCCTACCATCCTCACGCGCGGCTGATGTCCGCGTTCGAAGCGTGCCCGCTCATCGCCATCTTGCGCGGCGTGAAGCCGAGCGAAGCGGTGGCGCACGGGCAAGCGCTGGCCGAGGCGGGTTTTCGCGTTGTGGAGGTGCCGCTGAATTCGCCGGATCCGCTCGCGAGCATCGCTGCCTTGCGCAAGGCGCTGCCGAGCGAGGTGGTCGTCGGCGCCGGCACGGTGTTGCGTACCGAATTCGTCGAACTCGTCGCTCAAGCAGGCGGCGAACTCATCGTCATGCCGCACGGCGACACCGAGATCATTAGGGCCGCGAAGGAAAAAGGACTGGCGTGCGCGCCGGGCGTCGCCACGCCCACCGAGGCATTCGCCGCACTCGCGGCCGGTGCGGACGTCCTGAAGATGTTTCCCGCCGAGCAGTTGGGCACGCACGTCGTCAAGGCTTGGCGGGCGGTGATTGCCAAGCGCGTGCCGCTTGTGCCGGTAGGCGGCGTGACGCCCGAGAACATGAACACACTGTTGGCTGCCGGCGCGAACGGCTTCGGCCTCGGATCGGCGCTGTATCGCGCGGGGCAAGACGTCGCGGCGACGGCCGCACACGCGCGCGCGTTCGTTGCCGCGTGGGGCACGCGAAGCGAGGGAGCCGCACGGTGAACCGGCTAGCGGGCAAGGTTGCGATCGTCACCGGCGCCGGCCGAGGGATCGGCGAAGCCATCGCGCATGCCTTTGCTCGCGAGGGTGCCGCCACCGTGCTGGCCGAACTCGATCTGGACGCGGCCCAACGGGCGGCGCGGCGGATCGAAGCCGAGGTACCGGGCGCGCGGGTACTGGCCGTGCGCACCGACGTGACGCAGGCGGCTTCCGTGTGCGACGCGCGCGACGCCGCCGAGCAGGCGTTCGGCCCGATCGACGTGCTCGTGAACAACGCCGGCATCAACGTGTTTTGCGATCCGCTTACGATGACCGACGACGACTGGCGGCGTTGCTTCGCAGTGGACCTCGATGGCGTATGGAACGGTTGCAAGGCGGTGTTGCCGGGCATGGTGGAACGCGGACGCGGCAGCATCGTCAACATTGCGTCGACGCATGCGTTTCAAATTATTCCGGGATGTTTTCCGTATCCCGTGGCCAAGCACGGCGTGCTCGGTCTCACGCGTGCGCTCGGGATCGAGTACGCGCCGAAACAAGTTCGCGTGAACGCGATCGCGCCCGGTTATGTGGAGACGCAGCTCACGCGCGATTGGTGGGATGCGCAGCCCGATCCCGAGGCTGCGCGCCAAGCGACGTTGGCCTTGCAGCCGATGAAGCGCATCGGCGAGCCGCGCGAAGTGGCGATGACGGCGGTGTTTCTCGCATCGGACGAGGCGCCGTTCATCAATGCGACATGCATCACGGTCGACGGTGGGCGCACGGCGCTCTACCACGACTGATCGAGACCGATAGAAATACAAGGACCTTGCCGCGCGGTGTTCCCGCACGGCGGTGTGCAGACCGGACGACGCACTGGCCGCGTGAGTCGTCCTAGATAGATAACGCGGCCGAACGCTCAAACAGACAGGAGACAAACGTCATGAAGCACAAGATTTTCCTCTCGTTGGTGGCCGCTGCGGTGACTTCGATGGTGGCAGGCGTGCCGGCCGCTCAAGCTGCCGATCCCGTGAAGATCGGCTTCCTCGTGAAGCAACCCGAAGAACCCTGGTTCCAAGACGAATGGAAGTTCGCCGAAATGGCCGCGAAGAAAGACGGCTTCACGCTCGTGAAGATCGGGGCGACCTCGGGCGAGAAGGTGATGAGCGCGATCGACAACCTCGCGGCCCAGAAGGCGCAAGGCTTCATCATTTGCACGCCGGACGTCAAGCTCGGGCCGGGCATCGTGGCCAAGGCGAAGGCCGACGGCTTGAAGATGATGACGGTGGACGATCGTCTCGTGGACGGTGCGGGCAAGCCGATCGCGTCGGTGCCGCACATGGGCATCTCCGCTTATAACATCGGCCAGCAAGTCGGCAAGGGCATCATCGACGAAATCAAGAAGCGCGGCTGGGATATGAAGGACGTCGGCGCGATCGATGTGACCTACGAGCAGTTGCCGACGGCGCACGACCGCACGCAAGGCGCGACCGACGTGCTCGTCGCCTCGGGCTTCCCGAAGGCGAACATCATCGCCGCGCCGCAAGCGAAGACCGATACGGAAAACGCGTTCAACGCGGCCAACATCGCCATCACGAAGAACCCGCAGTTCAAGCACTGGGTGGCGTACGGCCTGAACGACGAAGCCGTGCTCGGCGCGGTGCGCGCAGCGGAAGGCCGCGGCTTCAAGGCCGACAACATGATCGGCATCGGGATCGGCGGCTCGGATTCGGCGCTGAACGAATTCAAGAAGCCGGCAGCGACGGGCTTCTTCGGTTCGGTCATCATCAGCCCGAAGCGCCACGGCGAAGAAACCTCGGAAGATATGTACAAGTGGATCACGGCCGGCACGCAGCCGCCGGCGCTGACGCTGACGACGGGGATGCTCGCCACGCGCGACAACGTAGCGAAGGTGCGTGAAGAAATGGGGCTGGCCGCGAAGTAAGCGGCGCGGCTTTCCGGGCCGGCCGCGCGTCGTGGACGAACGCGGCGGGCAAGCCGGCCCGGACGACCCTTCAGTGCGAGGATAGGTGAGATGTCAGCAACGTTGCGATTTGACAATATCGGCAAGGTGTTTCCGGGCGTGCGGGCGCTCGACGCTGTGTCGTTCGAGGTCGAGTCCGGTCAGGTGCACGGGCTCATGGGCGAGAACGGCGCGGGCAAGTCGACCTTGCTCAAGATCTTGGGCGGCGAGTACCAGCCCGATTCGGGCCGGATCATGATGGACGGGCAGGAGGTGCGTTTCCCGAGCGCGGCGGCCTCGATCGCGGCCGGTATCGCCGTGATTCACCAGGAGCTGCAGTACGTGCCGGATCTGACCGTGACCGAGAATCTGTTGCTCGGCCGGTTGCCCAACGCGTTCGGCTGGGTGAACAAGCGCGACGCCAAGCGTTTCGTGCGGGAGCGTCTCGCGCAAATGGGCGTCGATCTCGATCCCAATGCGAAGCTCGGCCGGCTGTCGATCGCGCAGCGGCAGATGGTCGAAATCTGCAAGGCGCTGCTGCGCAATGCGCGCGTCATCGCACTCGACGAGCCAACGAGTTCGCTCTCGCACCGCGAGACCGAAGTGCTGTTCAAGCTCGTGCGCGAATTGCAGGCGGACGGGCGGGCGCTCATCTACATCTCGCACCGCATGGACGAGATTTACGAGCTGTGCACCGCCTGCACGATTTTTCGCGACGGCCGCAAGGTGGCTTCGCATCCGTCGCTCGCCGAGGTCAAGCGCGAGACGATCGTCAAGGAAATGGTGGGACGCGAGATTGCCGACATCTACGGCTATCGGGCCCGCCAGCAAGGCGAGGTGCGGTTGGCGGTGGATTCGGTCGAAGGCCACGGCCTGTCGGCGCCCGCGAGCTTCAATGTGCGGGCCGGGGAGATCGTCGGTTTCTTCGGGCTCGTCGGTGCGGGCCGCAGCGAATTGATGCGGCTCGTGTACGGCGCCGAAAAGCGGCGAGGCGGCCGCTTGACGCTCGACGGCGTGCCGGCCGATGTGAAAAGTCCCACCCATGCGATCCGCCGCGGCATCGTGCTGTGCCCCGAAGATCGCAAGGAAGAGGGCATCGTCGCGATGGCGTCGGTGGCCGAGAACATCAACATCAGCTGTCGCCGGCACGATCTGCGCGCCGGATTGTTTCTCAATCGTGCGAAGGAAGCCGAGACGGCCGATCGTTTTATCAAGCTGCTCAAGATCAAGACGCCGAACCGGCGACAAAAGATCCGTCTGCTGTCGGGCGGCAATCAGCAAAAGGCGATCTTGTCGCGTTGGCTCGCGGAGCCGGACCTGAAGGTCGTCATTCTCGACGAACCGACCCGTGGGATCGACGTCGGCGCGAAGCACGAGATCTATAACGTCATCTACGAACTGGCCGAGCGCGGCTGCGCGGTGGTGATGGTGTCGTCGGAATTGCCCGAAGTGCTCGGGGTGTCCGATCGCATCGTCGTCATGCGCGAAGGGCGAATCTCGGGCGAACTTGCGCGCAGCGAGGCGAGCGAACCCGCGCTGCTGGAACTGGCGCTGCCGCAAGGGGCGGGGACCGCGCGCGAGGCGGCTTGAACGCCGGGCAGTGCGCGCCGAGCGTCGAACGACGAACGACGAACGACGAACGACGAACGACGAACGACGAACGACGAACGACGAACGACGAACGACGTATGGCGCAACATGGCGCGGCGTATCGCCGGCCGATGCCCGACACGAAACGGATGCAATGAAAACCCGTCGCGAACGACGGTGAAGGAGCCAGAACATGCAAGCAAGAGAAAACCTCGTCGAGGCGGGCGCCAAGCGCGCGGCCGAGGCGTTGATCCCGCAGCCGAACGATCGGCAAAAGTGGTGGCAGCAAGTCACCGAATACAGCCTCATCCTGATTTTCGCCGTGATGTTCGTGACGACGTCGCTGACCGTCGATCACTTCTTCTCGGTCGAGAACATGCTTGGCCTCGCGTTGTCGGTTTCGCAGATCGGCATGGTGGCCTGCACGATGATGTTCTGTCTCGCCTCGCGCGATTTCGACTTGTCGGTCGGCTCGACGGTCGCATTCGCCGGCGTGCTCTGCGCGATGGTGCTCAACGCGACGAACAATACGTTCATCGCGATCGTCGCGGCCGTGGCGGCCGGTGCCGCGATCGGCTGGGTCAACGGCGCGGTCATTGCCTACCTGCGCATCAACGCGCTGATCACGACGCTGGCGACGATGGAAATCGTGCGCGGGCTCGGCTTCATCGTCTCGCATGGACAAGCCGTGGGCGTATCGTCGGATACCTTTATCGCGCTCGGCGGACTGACGATGCTCGGCGTGTCGCTGCCCATCTGGGTCACGTTGATCTGCTTCATCGGGTTCGGCGTGCTGCTCAATCAAACGGTCTACGGGCGCAATACGCTTGCGATCGGCGGCAATCCCGAAGCCTCGCGGCTGGCCGGGATCAACGTCGAGCGCACGCGCGTCATGATCTTCTTGATTCAGGGCGCCGTGACCGCGCTCGCCGGCGTGATTCTCGCCTCGCGTATCACCTCGGGCCAGCCGAACGCCGCCGAAGGGTTCGAACTGAACGTCATCTCGGCGTGCGTGCTCGGCGGGGTATCGCTGCTTGGCGGCCGCGCGACGATTTCGGGCGTCGTGATTGGCGTGCTCATCATGGGCACCGTCGAGAACGTCATGAATCTCATGAACATCGACGCCTTCTACCAATATCTCGTGCGCGGCGCGATCTTGCTCGCGGCCGTGCTGCTCGATCAGCTGAAGAATCGCGGCTCGCGCGATTGAGCGCGATCGAGCCGACGTAAAACGATAACGAGTGATGCTTCGGGCCTGCGCCTCGGTCGCGGGCCCTCGATCCAACGGAGAATTGAACGATGTCGCTTCCCGATCATCCGCAGCTAGGCCCCTACGCGCGTTACCCTAGCCTCGTGGGCCGCACCGTGTTCATCACGGGCGGCGCCACCGGTATCGGCGCGTCGTTCGTCGAGCATTTCGCGCGGCAAGGCGCGAGGGTCGCTTTCTGCGATATCGATGCGAGCGCGGGCGAGGCGCTGGCCGACGCGCTCGGCGACGCGCGCGAGAAGCCGCTCTTTCTCGCTTGCGACGTGACCGACATCGATGCGCTGCGCGGCGCGATCGCCGATGCGCAAAACGCGCTCGGCCCGATCGCGGTACTCGTCAACAATGCGGCGAACGACGTGCGCCATGCGCTTGCCGACGTGACGCCGGCCTCGTTCGACGCCGGCATCGCCGTCAATCTGCGTCATCAGTTTTTCGCGGCGCAGGCTGTCGTCGAAGACATGAAGCGCGCGGGCGGCGGCTCGATCATCAACCTCGGCTCGATCAGCTGGATGCTCAAGCAAGGCGGCATGCCCGTGTATCTCACGTCGAAGGCGGCCATCCAGGGCCTCACGCACGCGCTGGCCCGCGACCTGGGCGCGTTCGGCATTCGCGTGAACACGCTCGTGCCCGGCTGGGTCTTGACCGAAAAGCAGCGACGGCTTTGGCTCGACGAAGCGGGCAAACGCGCCTTGAAGGAAGGCCAATGCCTGGACGGCGAATTGATGCCCGAGGATCTCGCGCGCATGGCGCTGTTCTTGGCGGCCGACGACAGCCGCATGGTGACGGCGCAGGAGTTCATTGTGGACGGAGGCTGGGCATGAGCGGGCCCGCCATCGAAGTCACGCTCGCCGTGCGGGCACGGTGCACGCTGGGCGAGGGCGCGACGTGGTGCGCGCGCACGGGACGTTTTTATTGGACGGACATCGAAGGCGCGTGCCTGCATCGCTACGATCCGAGCCAGGGCGAACACACGAGCTGGGCCATGCCGGAGCGGCTTGCGACGTTCGCATTATGCGAGGACCCGAATCGCCTGCTGCTCGGCCTCGCGACGCATCTGGCGTTCTTCGATCTCAAGACGCGCGAGATGCGCCGGATCGTCGACGTCGAGCCCGAACTCGATACGCGGTTGAACGACGGTCGCTGCGACCGGCAAGGCCGGTTCGTGTTCGGCACCAAGCACGAAGGCGCGCCGTTGCGTCCGATCGGCGGTTTTTATCGGCTCAATCGCGATTTGTCGCTCGAGCGGTTGCCCCTGCCGGCGCCGGCGATCTCGAACAGCATTGCGTTCAGCCCGGACGGCGCGACGATGTATTGCTGCGATTCGCCGACGCGCGAGATTCTCGCCTGCGACTACGGCGCAGATGGCGTAGTCGGCAACGTTCGCGTATTCGCACGGCTCGAAGATGCCGACGGGGTGCCCGACGGTTCCACCGTCGACGCCGAGGGTGGCCTGTGGAACGCACAGTGGGGCGGCGGCCGTGTGGTGCGCTACGGGTCGGACGGTGCCGAGACCGAACGCGTGCGCGTACCGACGAGCCAGCCAAGCTGCATTGCGTTGGGCGGCCCCGATCTCGGCACGCTTTACGTGACGAGCGCCCGCATCGAATTGGATGCGGCCTCGCTCGAGGCCGAACCGGACGCTGGCGGGATTTTCGTGGCGTCGAGCGCGCGCCGAGGGTTGCCGGAGCCGCTGTTTCTCGGCCAGTGGCGGTAAACGCGGACAAATCGCGTTAAACCGAACGCCACATCGCGAGTCAAAGGCGGCAAAGACACGCCTTCATCTATCGCCAAGCCGGCCGAGCCGGCCCAGCGCCTCTCGACGGAGCGGATCATGAGCGCAGCGAACACCGATGCCACCCTGACCAGAGGCGCACATGCGTCCGATACGCCGAGCGCACGCACGCAGGCGCGCGGCTCGCGGGCGGAAGAACGCAATGCGAAGCTCGCCGCCATCGTCCAGCCGGTCCGGCCGGGGCCGGGGACGTCCGCCATCGCGCGCGGGGCGGTGGGCGCGCGCCGCCACACCGACGTCACGCTCGCGAACGGGCAATTGCGCATCGATATCGCGCCGACGCTCGGCGGCGGATTGACGCGCTTCGATTGGCACGGCGACGGCAGCGTTCCGACGCCGATTTTTCGCGGATGCGCGCTCGCGCCGTCGGGCACGGATCCCAATGCGCTCGCCTGTTATCCGCTCGTGCCGTATTCGAATCGGATCGGCGGAGCGCGCTTTCGGTTCGAGGGGCGCGACGTGGCCGTGCCGCGCAACCGTGCCAGCGAGCCGCTGCCGATTCATGGCGACGGCTGGTTGCGACCGTGGCACGTCGTCGAACGCGGCGAGACGCATGCCACGCTCGCGCTCGAGCGCGAGCGGGCCAAGCCGTTCGCTTACCGAGCGACGCAGCGCTATGCGCTCGACGACGCGACGCTCTGCGTGACGCTTGCCGTCGAAAACGCCGGGCGCGAGCCGATGCCGTTCGGGCTCGGTTTGCACCCGTTTGTGGCGCGCGACGTCGACACCCGGCTATCGGCGGCCGCCAGCGGGTTGTGGCTGTCCGATGACGACTGGCTGCCGGTGCGCCACGTGCCGGTGCCGCCGGCCTGGACGTTCGGCGTCGCGTATCCGCTGCCCGAAGCGCTCGTCAATCATGCGTTCACGCAATGGAGCGGCCGTGCCTGCGTCGTCTGGCCGCGCAAGCGCCTATCGCTGACGATCGCGGCGGATGCCGACTACTACGTGCTTTATACGCCGCCGGGCGAAGACTTCTTTTGCTTCGAGCCCGTCGATCACCCGATCAATGCGGTCAATCTGCCTGGCGGCGCGGGCGAACACGGGATGACGGTGTTGGCGCCGGGCGAGACGCTCGAGCGCGAATTTCGATTCACGGTCGAACCGGTCGGCCGTTAGCCGCCGGCTTTTAGCGTTTAGATCTACCGTTAGCTCTTAGCTCTTAGCTCTTAGCTCTTAGCTCTTAGCTCTTAGCTCTTAGCTCTTAGCTCTTAGCCCTTACCCCTTAGCCCATCGTCGGCACCGGTCTGCACCGCTGTTTGGGCGCCGACGCCGAGGCGCGCCCCCGCGCGGGTAAAATGAGCGCCTTTCCCGCCACGGGCACCCATCTCGATTTCGTCATGTCCACCACCTACTCGTTCGTCCGCTCGCTGGGCGACGCCTGGCAACGCACGGGCTCGCTCCTCACCGTCGGTCTCGATCCCGAACCGTCGCGCTTTCCCGCCGCGCTGGCGAACCGCCCCGATCGAATTTTCGACTTCTGCCGCGAGATCGTCGACGCGACCGCGCCGTTCGCGAGCGCATTCAAACCGCAGATCGCCTATTTCGCCGCGCACCGGGCCGAAGATCAACTGGAAGCGTTGATTGCGCATATCCACGAGCGGCACCCGGGCTTACCCGTCATCTTGGATGCCAAGCGCGGCGACATCGGCAGCACCGCCGAGCAGTACGCGCGCGAGGCGTTCGAGCGCTACCGCGCCGATGCGGTGACGGTCAATCCGTACATGGGGTTCGATTCGATCGAGCCGTACCTCGCGCACGAAGGCAAGGGCGTGATCGTGCTGTGCCGCACCTCCAATCCGGGCGGCTCCGATCTTCAGTTTCTCGACACGCTCGGCCGGCCGCTTTACCAAGTCGTGGCCTCGCTGGCGGCCGAGAAGTGGAATGCGAGCGGGCAGCTCGGTTTGGTCGTCGGTGCTACCTTCCCGAAGGAAATCGAGATCGTGCGCGGGATCGTCGGCGATATGCCGCTCTTGATTCCGGGAATCGGCGCCCAGGGCGGCGATGTGGAGGCCACGGTGCGCGCCGGCCGCACGAGCGCCGGCAGCGGGATGATGATCAATTCGTCGCGTGCGATTCTCTACGCGGGCAAGGACGAACATTTCGCGCAGGCCGCCGCACGGGCCGCCGAGCAAACGCGCGACAAGATCAACGCTTATCGCTGATCGTTCGCCGGGCGTTCGTGGGCGAGCGCGAGGACGAGGACGACGGCCGTTCAGCGCTCGTTTTCGTCGATGTGTGTCAGCAGGCCGCGCAGCGCATGCGCGGCAGCTTGCACTCGGATCTGTTCGCGGTCGCCCTTGAAAACGAGCGTTTCGGCCGAGGTTTGCAGACGATTGCTCCAAGCGAAGCAGACCATGCCGACGGGTTTGGCCGCCGTGCCGCCGCCGGGGCCGGCCACGCCCGTGATCGCAAGCGACACCTGTGCGCGGCTATTGCGCAGGGCCCCTTCGGCCATCGCTCGAGCGACGCTCTCGCTGACGGCGCCCTGTTTGTCGATGAGTTCGGCCGGCACGCCGATCATCTCCGTTTTCGCTTGATTCGAATAAGTGACGAAGCCGCGCTCGAACCAGCCGCTGCTGCCCGAGATGTCGGTGACGGCGGTCGCGACCATGCCGCCGGTGCACGACTCGGCGGTCGCGAGCAAAAGGTGCGTCTCGCGCAGCTTATTGCCGACGCGCACGGCAAGTTGATGAACGACGGAATCGGTGGGCATCGCACTGATCTCGGCTGAGAGAAGGTTGCTTGGCGGGGTGCGCGGCGCATCGGCCGGTCACACGGTCACACGGTCACACGGTCACACGGTCACACGGTCACACGGTCACACGGTCACACGGTCACACGGTCACACGGTCACACGGTCATGCGCCAAAGGGCGATCACGAGCAGCGTGAAGAACGCGGCGACGAGATCGTCGAGCATGATCCCGAATCCGCCTTTGACGCGGCGATCGAAGTAGCGGATCGGCGGCGGCTTGACCATGTCGAAGAAGCGGAACACCAAGAACGCCCACAACTGCCCGGCGAAGGTCTCGGGCGTGACGAAGACGAGGACGAGCCAGAACGCGACGATCTCGTCCCAGACGACGGGAGACGGATCGTCCGTGCCCATCTTGCGCGCGGTGAATCCGGTCATGTAGATGCCGGCGACGAATCCGACGACGATCAGCGCCGCCCATTCGACGACGGTGAGACGGCCGTCGAGCGCGGCGAACGACACCCAGGCGAAGAGCGTGCCCATCGTGCCCGGCATGATCGGCGAGAGGCCGCTGCCGAAGCCGAGCGAAAAGCAATGGAGAGGGTGCGAAAGCATGAAGCGCGCGCTGGCGCGGCGCTTGGGGGGCGGCGAGTAGGACGGCGCGGGCGACGGGCCGCCGGGAAGCGAAGGATCAGTGTGCATCGAAATGGTCGAAGCCGTGCAGCGTCAAGGAAAGCGGCCCATGCGAGGCGTCGTGCCACGCGATCGTGGGCTCGTCGGTCGCATGACGCAGGGCGTTCATTGTACCGATCCGCGTGACGGCGACATCCGCGCGGGCGCCGGCGTCGGCGATGGCTTCGCGTGCGCGCGGCGGGGCGGTGAACAGCAGCTCGTAATCGTCGCCGCCAGCGAGCATGCATTGTCTTTGGGCGTCGAGCGGCAGCTTGCGCAGGGCGCTCGAGCGCGGGACGGCATCGACGTCGATCGATGCGCGCATCTGCGAGCGCTCGAGGATGTGGCGCAGGTCGCCCGCCAAGCCGTCGGAGAGGTCCAGCGCCGAATGCGCGAGCCCGCGCAATGCAAGCCCGAGCGCGATGCGCGGCTCGGGCCGCTCGAGCGCGTGCCGCAGCGCGGCCTGTTCGCGCGCGTCGAACAGGGTAGCGGGCCATTCGCTGCGCGCGAGCCCCAGCCCCGCACGCGCATCGCCCAACGTGCCCGATACCCAGACGTCGTCGCCGTCGCGCGCGCCGTCGCGGCGCAGGGCGCCTTGCGCCGGTACGTCGCCGAAAATCGTCACGCATAGGTTGAGCGGCCCGCGCGTCGTATCGCCGCCGATCAACTCGCAGTCGAAGCGCTCGGCCAACGCGAACAGGCCGTCGGCAAACGCTTCGAGCCAAGCTTCGCGCGGCGTTTCGAGCGCGAGGGCGAGCGTGAAGGCGCGCGGTTTCGCGCCCATCGCCGCGAGGTCGGACAGATTGACGGCGAGCGTCTTGTGGCCGAGCGCCTGTGGGTCGACATTCGGCAGGAAATGCCGGCCTTCGACGAGCATGTCCGTCGAAACGGCCAGTAATTCACCGGCTTCGGGGGCGATCAAAGCGCAATCGTCGCCGATGCCGAGCACGGCGCGCTGGGGGCGCGCTCGCGAACGCTGCGCGAAGCAGCGCTCGATCAAGGCGAACTCGGAAAGGGGCATAAATAGGTGCGATTCTTGTGAGCCGTTGCGGCAGCGCCTGGGCGCCCGCCGCACTCGGCCGGACGGACAAGGCAGTCGGGGCGGGCCACGAATGGCGCTACAATGCGTCGAACTCTCATTCTAATCCGCGTAACAAGCAAACAGACTGGACTCTCCAACCTCATGTCTACGAATCCCGCTGCCGCCAAGGCGAAGCTGCGCGAAGCCGCGCTCGATTATCACGAATTCCCCTCGCCCGGCAAGATCGCCATCGCGCCGACGAAACAGATGATCAATCAGCGCGATCTGGCGCTAGCGTATTCGCCGGGTGTCGCCTTCGCGTGCGAGGAAATCGTCGAGAATCCGCTGAACGCGGCGCGTTTCACGGCGCGTAGCAATCTGGTGGGCGTCGTCACGAACGGCACGGCGGTGCTCGGGCTCGGCAACATCGGCCCCCTGGCGTCGAAACCCGTGATGGAAGGCAAGGCCGTGCTGTTCAAGAAGTTCGCCGGTATCGACGTGTTCGACATCGAACTGAACGAATCCGATCCGCATAAGCTCGTCGACGTCATCGCCGCGCTCGAGCCGACGTTCGGCGGGATCAACCTCGAAGACATCAAGGCGCCCGACTGTTTCATCGTCGAACGCGAATGCCGCAAGCGGATGAAGATCCCCGTCTTCCACGACGACCAGCACGGTACCGCGATCGTCGTCGCCGCGGCGGTGACGAACGGCTTGAAGGTCGTGGGCAAGGACATCTCGCAGGTCAAGCTCGTGGCGTCCGGCGCGGGCGCGGCCGCGCTCGCGTGCTTGGATTTGCTCGTCGACTTGGGCTTGCGGCTCGAGAACATTCTGGTGACCGATTTGGCGGGTGTGGTCTACAAGGGCCGCACCGAACTCATGGATCCGGACAAGGAGCGCTTCGCGCGCGAAACGTCGGCGCGCACGCTGGCCGAGGTCATGGAAGGCGCGGACATTTTCCTCGGCCTGTCGGCGGGCGGGGTGCTCAAGCCCGACATGGTGAAGACGATGGCGGCGAAACCCTTGATTCTCGCGCTCGCGAATCCGACGCCCGAGATCTTGCCCGAACTCGCGCTCGAAGTTCGCCCAGATGCCGTGCTGGCGACGGGACGCACGGATTACCCGAATCAGGTGAACAACGTCCTGTGCTTCCCGTTCATCTTCCGCGGCGCACTGGATGCCGGTGCGACGACGGTCACGCGTGAAATGGAAATCGCGGCGGTCAACGCGATCGCCGAATTGGCGCGCCAAGAGCAGAGCGACATCGTTGCGACAGCGTACGGCATTCAGGATCTCTCGTTCGGGCCCGAGTACTTGATTCCGAAGCCGTTCGATCCGCGCCTGATCGTGAAGATCGCGCCGGCCGTCGCCCAGGCGGCGATGGATTCGGGCGTCGCGACGCGTCCGATCGAGGACATGGAAGCCTACAAGCAGCACCTGCAGCAGTTCGTCTATCACAGCGGCACGACGATGAAGCCCATCTTCCAGCAGGCGCGCAGCGTCGAGCCGGGCAAGAAGCGCATCGTGTTCGCCGAAGGCGAGGAAGAGCGCGTGCTGCGGGCGGTGCAGATCGTCGTCGACGAAAAGCTCGCCACGCCGATCCTGATCGGCCGCCCGGGCGTGATCGAGCATCGGATCGAGCGTTACGGTTTGCGGCTGACGCCGGGCGTCGATTTCACGGTGGTGAACACCGAGCACGACGAGCGCTACCGCGAGTTTTGGCAGGAGTACTACCACCTCATGGCGCGCAAGGGCATCAGCCAACAGTTGGCGAAGGTCGAAATGCGCCGGCGCACGACGTTGATCGGCTCGATGCTCGTGAACAAGGGGGAAGCGGACGGCATGATCTGCGGCACGATCTCCACGCCGCATCGCCATTTGCACTTCATCAACCAAGTGATCGGCAAGCGCGAGGGCTGCACGGTGTTCGGCGCGATGAACGGCCTCGTGCTGCCGGGCCGTCAGATCTTCCTCGTCGATACGCACGTGAACGTCGACCCGACGCCGGCGGAACTGGCCGAGATCACGATCATGGCGGCCGAAGAGGTGCGCCGCTTCGGTATCGAGCCGAAGGTCGCGCTCGTGTCCCATTCGAACTTCGGGACCAGCAACGCGCCGTCCGCTCAAAAGATGCGCGATACGCTCGCGATCCTGAAGCAACGTGCGCCCGAGCTGCACGTCGACGGTGAGATGCATGGCGACGTCGCGCTCGATCCGGCGCTGCGCCGCGAGGTGCTGCCGGAATCGACGCTCGAAGGCGAGGCCAATCTGCTCGTACTGCCGAACATCGATGCGGCAAACATCGCATACAACCTGCTCAAGACCGCGGCGGGCAATAACATCGCGATCGGACCTATCTTGCTCGGTGCCGCCAAGCCCGTGCACGTGCTCACCGAATCCGCAACGGTGCGCCGTATCGTCAACATGGCGGCGCTGCTCGTCGCCGACGTCAGCGCTGTCGGGCGCTGAAGCGGCACGCCTAACCCCGTGAAATAGAAGAAAAAAAAGGCGTGCCCATTGCGGGCACGCCGGGGGCGAAAAGAGAGGCTGCCGCCCCGAGTGCGTGAAACAACGGTATCCGCTGGGTGGAAGCGCAGCGAGGAGGCAAAGACTCGCCGCATCGGCTACCGTCGGAACAGAGCTTATCTTGCTTGGGATAAATTTTTATCGTTTGCTGGATAAATAGGACCGACGGAAGGTCGTCGAAACATCGCTAAACCTTTCATTTTCCAGACAAAGATTGCGTCCGGGGGCCGTTAGAGATACCCTTACACTTTTCGTGGTTCTTCACTTTCGATCGAGCAGCGGGAACTTTGGCCGATGACACGCGCGGGAACACGCGAACGAGCGGGTAAATGGCTTCGTCACGGCGCGCTTGCGGCCTTTGTGGCCGTCGCCGGGTGGACCGGTATCGGCCTACAGGGCGGGCCGGGGGTTGCGTCCGTCGCATTCGCGCGACAGGCGCCAGGCTCGTCCACGGGCATCGCGGCCACGGTCGAGCCGGCGCAGCTACCGCCCGAGGCGGTTGCCACCTTAAAACTGATCGCGGCCGGCGGCCCTTATCCGTACCCGAAGGACGGCGTCGTCTTCGGTAATTTCGAGCGGATGCTACCGGCGCATCGGCGCGGTTACTACCATGAGTACACGGTCCCGACGCCGCGCGCGAGAAACCGCGGCGCGCGCCGCATTGTGTGCGGCGGCCCGATGAGGCGGATCGACAACTGTTTCTATTCAGACGACCACTACAACAGTTTTAAACGCATTGTTGAATGATATTGGGATGAACGGCATGAGCGACAACGTCTACGCGCACGACACCGCAGCCGCGACGGATCTGTTCGCGGCCGGCGACGGCAATCTTTTTCAGCGCGTCATGCAGATGCGCATGGCCGAGCGCGGCCAATGCACAGAGGGCGACGCGGCATCCCGCCATTCACCGAGCGAGGAGCCTATGAGCCTTTTCGCGACCGTGCGACCGAACATCGTCCAATCGATCCGGGCGTTTCGCGTGCAGGATCTCGCCGACGAGGCTCTGCGGCTCGAGCAGCACTTCCTCTATGCTTATTGCGGCCAAGCCGCGTCCAAGCAGGAAGTGCTCGAGACGATCGCCACGTCGTTCCTATTCCCGAAGCACTTCGGCAAGAACTACGATGCGCTCTACGATTGCCTGACCGATCTCGTGCATAAGGCCGGTTCGCAGCCGGGCTTCGTCATCGTGTTGGAAGGGTTGCCCATCGCGCAGAAGTTCGACAAGGAAGGGCGCGAGACGCTGCTCGACGTGTTTCGCGAGGCCGCCGAGTTTTGGGCCGAGCGCAAGGTCGCGTTTCGCGTCTTTTATTCGTTCGCTTAACGGTGCTTGGGTGCATCGCGCGCCTGCCGCGCCACGCATAGCGGTATAGCGGCCTGCCCGCAGTCCGCGATGAGGCGGGCGCTCACCATCCCCCCCAACGCGCGGCCAGCGCGGCCAGCACCGCCATTCCGGCAGTTTCGGTGCGCAGCACGCGCGGCCCCAACGAGAGCGGCGCGAATCCCTGTGCCGCAGCCGCGTCTTCTTCCTCGGGCGAGAGCCCGCCCTCCGGTCCGATCAGCAATGTGACGCCCTCGCTCGGCGGCGTGTCCGGCAGGGACCCGAACGGGCGATCCGCGCGCGGCGACAGCATGAGCCGCAGCGGTCCCGAACCGTCCGGTGCCGGCAACGCCGCTAGCCACTTCGACAGATCGCACGCCGCGTCGACCTCGGGCAGACGATTGCGCCCGCATTGCTCGCAAGCGGCGCGCACGATGCCTTGCCAATGCGCGTGGCGCCGGCTCGCGCGCTCGGCCGACAAGCGCACGACGCTACGAGCCGTGACGAGCGGCGCGATGCGCGCGACGCCCAGTTCGACCGCTTTCTCGATGAGCCAGTCCATCTTGTCCCCGCCCGCGATACCCTGCGCGAGCGCGATCCGATACGGCGGCTCCGCTTCGAGCGCGGCGAATGCGCCGATCTGCGCAAGGGCGCTGCGGCGGCCGACTTCGACGAGCCGAGCCTCGTGCTGTCCGCCCCGGCCGTTGAACAGCGTGAGCGAGTCGCCGGCCGCGAGGCGCAGCACTTGAACGTGGCGGGCGACTTCGTCGGGTAAGGCGACGACGGCGCCGGATTCGAAGTCGGAGTCGACAAAAAAACGAGGCATAAAGCGGCGTTCGAGAATCGGTGGGCGGAAAAGGGCGTTCGCAGCCAGGGCGTGCCAGGCATCGGCGCACTGCACGGCGCCGCCCGGCGTCTAGCCCAAGCCGGCTCGGACGCTGCGCGGCAGCGCGAATAACGCCGGATGCAGCGCGGCGTCATAGTAGCGCAACGTATCGATGCCGCGCGCCGCGAGGCGCGCTTCGATGTCGTGTTTGAACAGCGAGGCGGCATCGAGCGTATCGCTTGCCAGCGCCATCAGCCAGAGCGATCCGTACAGCGGGACGAAGGCGGACATGACATCGACCATCGAGAAGCGCTCGCGCAAGCCGCGCACGAGCACCGCGGCGCGTTCCAGATGAAATTGCGCGGAGCCCAGGTGCATCGACAGCATCGCGCACGGCGCCAGGACGGTCTTCAGGCGCGCATAAAACGCGGCGCTATAGAGTTCGGCGGCGGGGGAATCGGGCGGCGTCAGATCGAACACCACGAGATCGAATCGTTCCGTCGTCGTCGCGACGAACCGCGCGGCATCGCCAATGACGAGCTGGACGCGCGGGTCGTCGAGCGCGCCTTGATGCACCTCGGCTAGATGCTCGCGGGCCATGCTGATCACGGCCGCGTCGAGTTCCGCCACGACGATACGCTCGATGCTCGGATGCGCCAGCAACTGCTTGGCCGCGCCCCCGTCGCCGCCGCCGAGCACCAGCGCCTTGCGGGGCGCCGGATGGGCGAGCGCCGCCGGATGCACCATGCATTCGTGATAGACGAATTCGTCGCCGACGGCAGTCATCGGCCGCGCATCGAGCGTAAAGAGCCGCCCGAGCTGCGGCGTCTCCCACACTTCGATGCGTTGATGGGGCGAGTCGAGTTGGGCGATGCGGCGCGCGCCGGGGAAGCCGTAGGCGGCATCGGGTGTCGGATGAAACAGCAAGGGCGGATCGGTGCGGGAAAACACGGTCGAAACGGATGGCAGCGATCGAGGGAATGATCGAATTATAGGACCGCCACGGGCAGCGGCCCGCCCCAGTGTCTTGCGTCGCAAGTTCGCTCCATCGATCGAGGAACCTCCAACGCCCGACACTAGGCTGGCGGGCTCGCCTCGGCAAGGAGCCGGGCGCCATCTGTTAGAATGACATGCTTTGCAGCCTGTCCGCTTGCTCCCCCCGCGTCGCGCCGCGGCGGGTGCCCCGCCCCCGCCGGCGGCGGTCGAACACGAGCAGCGGTCCATTGCGCGCCACGCTTTCTCGACTCGTTCTCCGGACTCGACATGACCACCTCGTCTCCCGCTCCCACCGCTCTCATGGCGAACGCGATCCGCGCGCTCGCGATGGATGCCGTGCAACAAGCGAACTCTGGCCACCCGGGCATGCCCATGGGCATGGCCGAAATCGCCGTCGCGCTGTGGTCTCGCCACCTCAAGCACAACCCGCTCGACCCGCACTGGGCCGATCGCGACCGTTTTGTGCTGTCGAACGGCCATGGTTCGATGCTGCTTTATTCGCTGCTGCATTTGACCGGCTACGATCTGCCGCTGTCGGAGCTGAAGCATTTCCGCCAGATGCATTCCAAGACGCCGGGCCACCCCGAATACGGCATCACGCCCGGTGTCGAAACGACGACGGGCCCGCTCGGCCAAGGCCTCGCCAATGCCGTCGGCATGGCGCTCGCCGAATCGCTGCTGGCGGCCGAGTTCAACAAGGCCGACGCCAAGATCGTCGATCACCACACCTACGTCTTCCTCGGCGACGGTTGTCTGATGGAAGGTATTTCGCACGAAGCCTGTTCGCTCGCGGGCACGCTCAAGCTGAACAAGCTGATCGCGCTGTACGACGATAACGGCATCTCGATCGACGGCCACGTCGAATACTGGTTCGCCGACGATACCCCGAAGCGCTTCGAGGCCTACGGCTGGAACGTCATTCGCAACGTGGACGGGCACGACGTGCAAGCGGTCGACGCCGCGATCGCCAGCGCCAAGCAGGCCGACAAGCCGACGCTCATTTGCTGCAAGACGGTGATCGGCAAGGGCGCACCCACGAAGGCGGGCGGCCATGACGCGCACGGCGCGCCGCTCGGCGCGCAGGAAATCGCGGCCACGCGCGAGGCGATCGGCTGGAAATGGGAGCCGTTCGTCATTCCGCAAGAAGTCTATGCGGCATGGGATGCGAAGCAAGCGGGCGCGCAGCGCGAAGCGCAGTGGAACGACGCCTTCGCGCAGTATCGCGCGAAGTATCCGCAGGAAGCGGCGGAATTCGAGCGCCGCGCGAGCGGCAAGCTGCCGGCCGACTGGGCCGCCAAGGCGCAAGCGATCATCGCCGGCGCCAACGAGCGCGCCGAAACGGTTGCTACCCGCAAGGCCTCGCAGCAGGCAATCGAAGGCCTCGCGGCCGTCCTGCCCGAACTGCTCGGCGGCTCGGCCGACCTGACGGGGTCGAACCTCACGAACTGGAAGGCCAGCAAGCCGGTGCGCGCGGGCGAACACGGCATCCAGTGGGGCAACCACGTCAACTACGGCGTGCGCGAATTCGGCATGAGCGCGGCGATCAACGGCATCGCGCTGCACGGCGGCTACAAGGCGTTCGGCGGCACGTTCCTCACGTTCTCCGATTACAGCCGTAACGCGCTGCGCGTTGCCGCATTGATGAAGTCGCCCTCGATCTTCGTGTTCACGCACGATTCGATCGGCCTCGGCGAAGACGGTCCGACGCACCAGTCCGTCGAGCACGTGGCAAGCTTGCGCCTGATCCCGAACCTGCACGTATGGCGACCGGCCGATACGGTCGAGACGGCAGTGGCATGGACTCAGGCAGTCGAGTTCCAAGGCCCCTCGTGCCTGATCTTCAGCCGTCAGAATTTGCCGTTCACGCCGCGCAGCGATGCGCAAATCGCGAACATCGCGAAGGGCGGCTACGTCCTGCGCGACTGGAACGACGACATCGTCGCGCGCAAGATCATCTTGATCGCAACGGGCTCGGAGATCGAGCTGGCGCTGGCTGCCGTCGAACCGCTCGCGCAGCAAGGGATCGCGGCCCGCGTGGTGTCGATGCCGGCAACGACCGTCTTCGACCGCCAAGACGCCGAGTACCGCGAACGCGTGCTGCCTAAGGGCGTGCGCCGCGTCGCGATCGAAGCAGGTGTGACGGATTTCTGGCGCAAGTACGTCGGCCTGGAAGGCGGCGTGGTCGGTATCGACACGTTCGGCGAGTCGGCCCCGGCCGGCGTGCTGTTCAAGCATTTCGGTTTTACGGTGGAGCACGTTGTCGCAGCGGCCAAGTCGGCGCTCGAGTAACGATAGACTCACGGGAAGACGCAATACGGCTTCCCGGCGCATCGCGGGCGCGGCCCCGCCCCGCGATGCACCGGCAGGCGTGAGGTACGACAGGTTTTTTCAGCCCCAATATCAGGAGAACCATCATGACGGTACGCGTTGCAATCAACGGGTATGGCCGGATCGGCCGCAACACGCTGCGTGCGTTCTACGAAAGCGGCAAGAAGCACGATCTTCAGATCGTCGCGATCAACGATCTCGGCAATGCGCAAACGAACGCCCACCTGACGAAGTACGACACGGCGCACGGCCCGTTCCCCGGCGAAGTGTCGGTCGAAGGCGAAAACATGATCGTCAACGGCGACAAGATTCGCGTGCTGGCGAACCGCAATCCGGCCGAACTGCCGTGGGGCGAACTCGGTGTCGACGTCGTGATGGAATGCACGGGCTTTTTCACGTCGAAGGAAAAGGCAAGCGCGCACTTGGCCGGCGGCGCGAAGAAGGTGCTGATCTCGGCGCCGGGCGGCAAGGATGTCGACGCGACGATCGTCTACGGCGTGAACCACAACGAGTTGAAAGCCGCGCACACGGTGATCTCGAACGCTTCGTGCACGACGAACTGCCTCGCGCCGCTCGTCAAGCCGCTGAACGATAAGATCGGCCTCGAAACGGGTCTGATGACGACGATCCATGCGTACACGAACGACCAGGTGCTGACGGACGTCTACCACGAAGATCTGCGCCGCGCGCGCTCGGCGACGCACAGCCAGATCCCGACGAAGACGGGTGCCGCCGCGGCGATCGGCCTCGTGCTGCCCGAGTTGGCCGGCAAGCTCGACGGCTACGCGATCCGCGTGCCGACGATCAACGTGTCGATCGTCGACCTCTCGTTCATCGCGAAGCGCGACACGACGGTCGAAGAAATCAACGCGATCATGAAGGAAGCCGCGGAAGGCGAACTGAAGGGCATCCTCGGCTACAACACGGCGCCGCTCGTCTCGATCGACTTCAACCACAACCCGGCCTCGTCGACCTTCGACGCGACGCTCACGAAGGTGGCCGGTCGTCTCGTGAAGGTGTCGAGCTGGTACGACAACGAATGGGGCTTCTCGAACCGCATGCTCGACACGGCCATCGCGCTCGCGACGGCCAAGTAAGTCACGTGCATCGGTCTCGTCCCGCCTCGCGGCGCGGAGGGGACCCGATGTGGGACCCGATGCGGGACCCGATAGCCGCACAACGAAAGAGCCACCCTAGGGTGGCTCTTGTCATATCGTCTGGCGGTTTCGCGCTGGAGCGGCTACGCGGGCGCGCTGCCCGGTCCGGTCAGTGCTTGCGATGCGGGCACGCTTCCTTCGTGCAGGCGCCGTAAAGCGCAAGGGCGTGCTCCTGTAGCTTGAAGCCGCGTTCCTCGGCGATCTTTTGCTGGCGCTGTTCGATTTCGGGATCGAAGAACTCCTCGACGCGCCCGCAGTCGATGCATACGAGGTGGTCGTGATGCGAGCCTTCGTTCAGCTCGAACACGGCTTTACCCGATTCGAAATTGCTGCGCGAGAGCAGGCCCGCCTGCTCGAACTGCGTCAAGACGCGGTACACGGTGGCGAGGCCGATGTCGAGTTCCTCGGTCAGCAGGTTGCGATACACGTCTTCCGCGGTGAGGTGCCGCACGGCGCTACGCTGGAAGATTTCGAGGATTTTGAGGCGCGGTAGGGTCGCCTTCAGCCCGATGTTCTTGAGATCGGTGGGATTGGTCATGGCTAGGCATCCCTAGAGTACAATGCACGATTCGAATAGTAATGGGTTTTTGCTGTTCCGGTCATCTTCGATGAAACTCGCGCGGCCTGGCGAAAGGCAAAAAGGGCCCGCACGGTGGGTGAAATGAGTCCAAATTTTCTTATGAAGCGCGGGGGGAGTCACGTGCGCAAGCTGTTGATCGCTGCCTCGACGGTTGCGCTCGTTGCGGGATGTTCGACCTACGACAGCCTCACGCAGCG
>NZ_JBQCIV010000037.1:0-20293 GCF_051953405.1 Trinickia sp.
CTTCACGTTCGTCGTCATTTCGTCCATGCTCGACGCCGTCTGAACGAGCGCGGCCGCCTGCTGCTCCGTGCGCTGCGAGAGGTCGGTGTTGCCGGCGGCAATTTCGCTCGCGCCGACGTTGATGTTTTCCGTCCCGGCCCGCACACGCATGACGGCATCGGCGATGCCCGATTGCATGTGCGCCAGTACGGACATCAAGCTCGATTCGTCGCCGTGCTTGACGGGAATGCGCGCCGTCAGGTCGCCCTCGGCAATCCGTCGCGCGGTATCGACGGCGATTTCGAGGTCGCCTCCGAGGCCGCGCCGGATGCTACGCAAGACCAACATCATCGCGATGGTAGCGGCGATGCCGAGCACGCCGATGATGACCGCCCAGCGCACGATGTTCGACACGAACGCCGCATTGACGTCGTCCATGTACATCCCGGTCACGATGTCCCAGTCCCAAGGCGCGAAGCGCAATGCGTACGACAACTTGGCAACCGGCACGTCGCTGCCGGGTTTGGACCACAAGTAATGAACGAACCCGCCTTTTTCTTGATTAGCCGCTTTGACGATATCGAGAAAGAGGTGATTGCCGGCCGGATCCGTGAAGTCCGACAAGTTCTTGCCGACCAATTGCGGTTTGATCGGATGCATCAGCATGACGGCTTGCGAATCGTTGATCGAGTAGTAGCCGTCCGTAGCGTAACGCAGGACGCCGATGGCTTGGGCGGCTTGCTTCTTCGCATCGTCCTCGCTCATCGTGTGTTGCTGGGCTGCATCGTAGTAATGCTGCGCGACGCTATTCGCTTCTTGCACCAGGGCGACCAGCCGGTCTTTGCGGTCGTCGATCATCGATGCGCGGTTCTGCCATACGCCCGCGATGCCGATCAAGATGAGCCCGGCCCACAGCACCGCGATCATTGAGCCTAGCTTTTGATTCAAGGTCAGTTTCTGCATTGAGTCGCTCTCGATTAGTCGGTCGATTGGCGGCTTCGTATGATGAATTCTCGAGTTGAAACCGCGCTTGGCCGTTCTATCGGCCCCTTTTCTCAAGCGGCGCAGAGGGAGAAACCCTGATTTCGAGCGTCGGCTCGTTGTTGCAGAGGGAGATACGAACGTTCCGCCCGCGATTCAGTGCAGCGACGGATTTTTGTCCGGCGGACCTTCGGGCCGCTGCGGCTCGTCGTTGTGATGGCCCGGCGAGGGAGGGACGACCGGTTCGCCTTCGGGATCGCGCGTCGGGTCGGCGACGGGATCGGGAATCGGTGTGGTGTGCATGCGATAGTCCATGGCGTGTGCGTATCGGGAGGAGGTTGGGCAAATCCGAGACGGCGTCGAGGCGTGTTTCTTTTATATGCCATCCATCGGGACCGCGCGCGGCATTTCGGCGCACCGACGGCAGTGCACTGGGCGCAGGCGCGGCAGCAAACGCAAGCATGCGGCGTGCCTGTGGCTCCGTTTGCGGCCGGGTCGCACCCAATCGCGGCAGCCGACTAGCCTGCTCCGTCTTGTTCCAAGTGGGTGCGTGTCGCCAGCATCGACGGCAGGCGCGCGGCCAGCATATCGATGGCGACGCGCACGCGCGTGGGCAAATGCCGCGTGCGTCGCCATGCGAGATGAACATCGATCTTCGGCCCGGGCGTGTCGGGCAGCAGACGCGCGAGCGATCCGGCGCGCACGTCGTTCACGACGAGCCAACAGGGCAAGCGGGCGATGCCCGCGCCGGCCTTTACGGCGGCCACGATCGTTTCCAGATCGTCGAACCGAAGCCGATGCTTCATCGTGACCGTTCGCATCGAGCCCGTTTCGTCGGCCAGCGGCCAATCGGTATCGCGGCGGCCGCTTGCGTAGAGCACGGCATGGTGCCCCTCCAATTCGGCTATCGTCTGCGGCGTCCCATGGCGTGCGAGGTAGTCGGGGCTGGCGCACAAGGTCATCGTTTGCTCGCCGAGCTTGCGCGCGACGAGCTCGGCCGGCGCCTGCCGCAAGGAGCCGCTGCGCACGACGAGATCGATGTTCTCGCCGACGAGGTCGACGACTCGGTCGGTGAAGCTGATCTGCAAATCGAGCTTGGGATAGCGCGAGGCCAGCTCGAGCAAAACCGGAGCGATACAGCGGCGGCCGAACAGTACGGGGACGCTGACATGAAGCCGTCCTTGCGGCGCGAGCCGTGCCGCGTTCAACGCCGCTTCGCCCGCGTCCAATTCGCCCAACGCGCGCACGCAGTGGTCGTAAAACGCTTGTCCGTCCGCCGTGAGGGCTTGCCGGCGCGTCGTGCGCACGAACAGCCGCGTGCCGAGCCGCTCTTCGAGCCGCGCGATGCTTTTGCCGATGGCGGAGCGAGTCAGATTCAGCCGATCGGCGGCCAGTGCGAAGCTGCCCGCTTCGGCGGCTTGGACGAATGCCGAGATACCCGCGAGTCGGTCGCTCATGATGTGATGCTCCATTCGGTTTCGTTGTAGTTTGTATCGGTTGGCTTCGATACGATCGATTCCATTCAGTCTACAATCAAACGAAAAATTGCCGTCACTGAGGACGTTCTCTCCCCATTATGATTTTGATCATCGATCAATTGGGAGAACGAACGTGAGTGAATTGCCATCGACGATGACGCAATGGACAGCGAGTAGCCCGGGCGCGCGGCATCTGGCGCTCATGAGCGTCCCGGTGCCCACGCCGGGCGAACATGAAGTGCTGGTGCGCGTCGACGCCGTCTCGCTCAATTACCGGGACATCGGAGTGGTCGAAGGCGAAGCGTCGGGGGGCGGCGTGCCGTTCCCGCTGACGCCCGGCTCGGATCTGGCCGGGACGGTCGTCGCGACGGGTTCGCGCGTCACGCGCGTTCGCGAGTCGGACGCCGTGCTCGGTACGTTTTGGGCGGGCTGGCTCGACGGCGATTGCCCGCCCACCGCACGCGTGCTCGGCGGGTCGTTGCCGGGTGTGCTCGCTCAGTATGTGGTGCTGCACGAGGATTGGCTCGTGCATGCGCCACGCACGCTGAACGCGGTGCAAGCCAGCACGCTGCCCTGTGCCGGGCTGACGGCCTGGTTCGCGCTGGTCGAAAAGGGCGGGTTGCGGGCCGGGCAAACCGTCCTCGTGCAAGGGACGGGCGGGGTCGCGCTGTTCGGATTGCAACTGGCGCGGGCGCACGGCGCGCAAGTGATCGTGACATCTAGCAGCGAGGAAAAGCGGCGCCGGGTGCTAGAACTTGGCGCCTCGCACGTCATCGATCGGACTGCCGGCAACGGATGGGACACGCAAGCGCGCGCCTTGACCGACGGGCGCGGCGTCGATCATATCTTCGAACTCGCGGGCGGCGAGAACCTCGGCATCTCGCTGCGGGCGCTGCGGCAAGGCGGCCGTATTTCGCTGATCGGCGTGCTCGGCGAATATGCGATGACCTTTCCCAGCATCCCTTCGTTTTTGACAAGGCCCGTGATACAAGGCATTGGCGTGGGGCATCGCCGCGCCTTGGAAGAACTCGTGCGCGCTGTCGATGCGGTTTCGCTAGCGCCTGTCGTCGAAGCGATCTATGACTTCGAACGGTTGCCCGATGCGCTCGCGCATCTCAGTCGCGGCGCGTTCGGCAAGGTCGTCGTGCAGGTGAATCGCTAGGGGTGGTTTGGGGTGCGCCGGCCTCGAACTGGCGCGCCCGGCGCCTCAGTCGATGCCGTGAAACACGGCGTCGTCCGGGCCGAGGTACGCGGGCGGGCGCCATGTCGTGTCGCGCATCGAGTGCTGGACCAGATGATCGACCCCGAGCAGCACGGCGAAAATCGCCATGCGCACCGGAATCCCGTTATCGGTTTGGCGGAAAATCGCGAGCCGCGGATCGTGGTTCAGATCGGTGCTCAGATCGTTCGCCCCAGGGCGGCTATCGCGCGGTAGCGGATGCATGATCAACGTGTCGCGTCCGCAGGTGGAATCGACGAGTGCCTGATTGATTTGGAATTCAGGGGTATAGCCTTCGAACGATTCGTCGGTGAAGCGTTCCTTTTGAATCCGCGTGGCATAGACGACATCGGCGCCGCGCAAGCCCGAGGTCAAGTCGTTCGATTGTTCGACCACGTGGCCGTTGCGCGAGATCTGATCGACGATATAGGCCGGCATTTCGAGCGTGGGCGGCGAAAGCAGGGTGAACTTGATGCCGCGGTAGAGCGCGAGCAGCTTGACGAGCGAATGCACGGTTCGGCCGTATTTCAGATCGCCGACGAGAGCGATATGGGCGCCGTCGACGATCTTGCCGAGCCGCGAGAATTCCCGCTGGATCGTATAGAGATCGAGCAGCGCTTGGCTGGGATGTTCGCCGGGACCGTCGCCGCCGTTGATGACGGGCAAGTTCGTGGCGCGCGCGAATTCGGCCACCGAGCCCTGTTCGGGATGCCGCACGACGAGGGCATCGACATAGCCGCTCATCACGCGGCTCGTGTCGTAAATCGATTCGCCTTTCGCCATCGACGAAAACGTAAAGCCGGTCGTATCGCAAACCGAACCGCCGAGCCGGCAAAAGGCGGCGCCGAACGAAACGCGCGTGCGGGTACTGGCCTCGAAGAAGAGATTGCCGAGCACGGCGCCTTCCAGGACGCGCGAAATCTTCTGGCGCCGGGCGACGGGTTGCATGACGTCGGCCACGCGGAACAGCGCTTCCACCGAATCGCGCGAGAACTGATCGACCGACAGCAACTGCGCCTTGCCTTCGAACAGGATTTGGCTCGCGAGCGAAGAGGTGCCTACGCTTTGCGTATACCCATCATCTCGTGCGCGACTGACTACGATCTCGGAGACAAAACGTCCGACGATCTCGGGCATCGAGCGCGATTCTTGGGAATCTTCAGGCAAAAGCCAGGTATCCAAGGCGCGCCGGCTTACGCCGATGCGGTTCGCGAAGGCGTCGCGGGTCATGTTCATGCGGCGCATCGCGTCGCGCAGGAAGGCTTGCTGAGGGACGGTCATCGGCGGCCTCAAGGTTGAGTATGTACGCGATGCGTATAGTACTTCCTTGGCCGCGGAAGTCAAGCCGTGATTCGTGTGCGCCTTACTGGGGCCCTCTGTGCCGATGCCGCCGCCGCTCTGCACGCTTCGCCATCAAATGAGGCATGACTTCGTCGATGTATTGCTTGGCGTCGCCGCGGGTGGAGATTCGATTGAAGCGCTCGTATGCGGCTGCTTCGCCGACTAGCTCCATGTGAGCCTTGCGCACGACGTGCAGCAGCCCCACAAATGTGCTCGAATCCGGCAGGGGCTCGTGATCGCGTGCGTGGGCAGGAATCGTCGTGGTCATGTCGCGATCTCCTCGGGGCAATCCTGTCGATAGGTGTGAGCGATCAAGTGCAAGACGTCTTTAGCGTTCTTGTCGCGATCCGTGAGCGGGTGAAGGCCGAACAGCCGCTGCAGCGTCGCGGGCACCGAGCTGTGATCGTACGGCGTGTGATCGACCAGGCCTTTCGCAACCCAAGGCGAGACGATCACGGCCGGCACCCGCACCCCAAGGACATCGAATCGGAATCCGTTCGCGTTCAACGTGGCCGCCGCGCCGTCGTTCGGTGGCGTGGCGGGATGGGGTTTGGCCGAATCGTAAAAGCCGCCATGCTCGTCGTAGAGGATGACGAATAGACTTTTGTCCCAGAGCGGCGAACGGCGGATCGCCGCGTAGACGCGCGCGACCAACTGATCGCCGGCGGCGAGCCCGTCTCGGGGATGCTGCGAACTGCCGTTCTCGTAGGTGTCGTTGGCAACGTCGCCGTAGCTCGGTTCGATGAAGGTATACCGAGCGGTATAGTTGGCGGCGAGGTCTGCTTCGAAGTGCGACAGATCGTCGACGTCGAAGAAGCTGATGCCTTTGATCGAGGCAACCTGCGGTATGTGCCCGCGTGGATCGCCTAGGTGGTCTTGGTAGAGTCGGTAGCGGTCTTTGCCCAACAAATCGAATATCGATCCGTTCGGAAACACGAAGCCCTCTAGCCCTTCCCATTTGCACATCTCGGCCGAAGTGGGCGAGTGGTCGAGCCCGGCCGAGGATGCTCCGTGGAGGAAGTATCGGTTTGGCCAGGTTGGGCCGGGCAACGACGAGTGCCAGGCATCGCACAGCACGAACTCTGTCGCGAGTTGATATAAGGCGGGGCACTGCGTTCGGGTGTCGACGGCGCGCATGATGTCGCCTGCATCGCCGATCGCCGGAGGGGCACCTTCGGTGCGCGTGGTGGCGTAGTTCGCGACGAAGCCGGAGTTGTCGATCGGCGGATACGGTTGGCCGCTCTGAAGCCGCGCACCTTGGCCGCATAGTTGCTCGACCACGTCGGTGAATTCGTGTCCTGGGTCGGTCGGCAACTGGCCCGGCGCGCCGCCGCCGAATGCATAGGTCGCACCGTTGTAAGTGTTGGTGTTATCGGGCGTGGCCGCGTTAATGCCGGGGATGCCTGAAAGCGCGAAGAGGTGATCGAAGGATCGGTTTTCCAGCATTAACACGAATACGTGTTGAATGACTTCGTTCAAGCCGCTTACGGTCGTTTCATTAGCGTCCATCGCGTTCGCCCCCGTCGTTTCGTTGGCTTGCGAAGCCGTGCATTCGCGCCGGTTCGCATGCTTGATGCGGCCGCTCGCGCGGTACACCGGCGCGGTGATTCGCAAGTCTAGCGAGCGTGAAGCGGCGTTGTCAGTGTAGTGCGTCGTCTGCAGTCCCGCAAAAAATCGTGCGGCCAGTCTCTTTGCTGGCGAACGGTTTTTTCGTCATCGTGGAACGCGCGTTTCTCCTTGTTTATCTCTCGCGCGTTTCAACGAGGGCGGTTTTCGCCGAAAAACGCAGCCACGGGGCCGGTGAGCGCCAGGTGCCTCAGCTCTTCGGGTGAGGCTAAGCGCGTGGCGATAATTTCGCGGTTATCGAGTCGCAGTTCGGGCGCGCTTTCCAGGTGCAATTCGAAGAAGTGCACGCGGTCTCGTCGTCCGTCCCACAGGCCGTAGACACTGCCCGCGGGGCGCAGCGCGTCCGACGAGAAACCGATTTCCTCGTCCATTTCGCGCTGGGCGGCGGCTTCCGGTGTCTCTCCTGGGTGGATACTTCCGCCGGGAAGGCCCCATTCGGCCCGGTAAGAGGACTTCACCAGCAAGAGCGACTGTCCGATGTAAATGGCAACCAACGCGCCTTCGTGGCGAGGCCGGCGCAGGTGCCACCAGAGACGCGCTAGACGGAAGCCGACGCGTAGGGCGACACGCCAGATCGAGTCGATCAGTGCGGTCGATTGGGGGCGGTCGGGGCTCGGCATGAGGTATCGGTATTCCTGGGTTGTCGGTTGCGAGAGTATGCCTCGGCTGGCGATTGGCGCTCGTCTGGAGGATTGTTATCGATGCTCGGTTCGTCGCCCGATCGTTCGTGCGGGATGATATTGTTGCGTTCGCGTTACGGCAATCGAGGAGAGGCAATGGGCAGATATGAAGCGCCTAGTGTGTTGCGGCGCTGGACATTGGACGTGCCCGGCGGCGATCTCCATGAACTCACCGTTTTGGACAATGGTTGCGTTTGCATGGCGTCCGGCCGATTCGCGCACAGCTCAAGTGCGTGCACCTGCACGTGGGTGGAGTTCATTGGGGGGACGATGAACGCTCTGGCAGCCGACAAGCTTGGCAAGGGCATGCTCACTGAAGCCCTCGCGTACATTTCGAATGAGATGTGCGATTGACACTGCGGGGGCTCGCGCCGGGCCCCCATCGCAGCACGCCTATTGGGTCAAGAATCGCTTGATTGCCGCCGAAAAAGCGCCTTCGTCGTCGAGTGTCATTAGATGGCCGCAATTGGCCAGGGCGTGATCTCCGGCGCATTTTTTCAGCGCCCAGTCCGGTAGGTTCCAGCCTTTGCGCGAGTGTTCGCCGGAAAGCAAATACACGGGATGCCGATCGAAAACCTGTTCGACAGCCGCAAGATATCGCTCGTTGCCGGTTGTCGCGACGACCGATTGCCCCATGGCGCGAAGCGTCGACGCGCTTTGATGCGAGAGCCAGCGGCTGGCAACCTCTTTCAGAGGGGGCGTAGGCGCGGTCACCGAGCCGCTGATCCAAGCCAATGGGTCGGCACGGAATGCGGCCAACATGGCGTCGGCTTGCTCGGGACTCATCCGGCCGACCGATGCCGACCAAAACGCGTCGTCCAACGTGAAGTTTCCTTCGACATTGACGATCCTGCGAACATAGTCGGGGTACCGGTGCGCGAGCAGCATTGCGATTGCACCGCCGACGGAATGACCGACGACATCCACGGGCCTGCGCCCGAAGCGCGCATCGATAAAGGTGCGCAGGTGTTCGACTTGGCCCGGCAGCGAGATCGAATCCGGCGGTGCAGATCGATGCTCGCCATAGCCGAGCAAATCGGGGGCGGCGTGTTCCGAGTCGTAGCTCGGAACGTCGAGTGTGCCGATGAAGCCGTGAATGAAAACAACGGGGACGGTATTGAGCATAGTCGTTATTATCTTGGCAAATGCCCGATTTAACAAATGGGATACGGCACGCAATCCCATCGTCTTTCGCATCGATAACGCGGATGCAACCGCCGCCGTATCGATTTCATCGACGCAAACCGCTGACTGATCGCGCGGAGCGGCCGATCAGCCGCCGCTTGAAGGCTCCCGGCGCATGACGACATGCGTGGCTTTATCCGTCGCGACGAATTCGACGCATTCGTATCCCAGCGCCCGCATATCGATCCCTTCGAGCAGCGGCTCTCCCTTGCCGAGCAGGACCGGCGAAATCGCTATATGCAGTTCATCGACGAGGCCCTCGCGAAGAAACTGCCGAATCGTTTCGGGTCCGCCGCCGATCCGCACGTCCATTCCGGCAGCGGATTCGCGGGCGCGGTCGAGCGCTTCGCGAATGCCTCCCGTGACGAAGTGAAACGTGGTGCCGCCTTCCATCTCGAGGCTGGGCCGCGCATGATGGGTCAAAACATAGACAGGAACGTGGTAGGGCGGATTATCTCCCCACCATCCTTTCCAATTCGTATCCGGCCAGTCGCCGCGAATCGGGCCGAACATGTTCCTTCCGAGAATCCAAGCTCCGACGTTTTGGAAACCACGGGCGGCGAAATCATCGTCAATGCCGGTGGTGCCGCTGTCCTTGCTGAACAATGACCGCTGGAACGTGCGCGTTGGGATGAGCCATTGATGAAGTTCGGTTCCGCCCACGCCGAGCGGATGATCGATGTCTTGATTCGGGCCTGCGCCATATCCGTCGAGCGAGACAGTGAAGCCAGCTACGCGAACGCGTGTCATCGGTTGCCTCCGTGTGAGAACGACGCTCTGCCGGTTTGGGGATGCCCGTCAGCGCTTTCGCTTGATGATAAATGCATTGTCCGCAGCCGCAAAATCCAAGGCTGGATAATACGACATGGCTCCCGGCGCGGAGAGGAGCACGACACTCACTTCGTCGCCCACCGTTTCGCGCGTTCGCCGAATGAGTTCCTTGCCTATTCCGCACCCCTGGTACTCGCGGTCCACAGCAAGATCCGACAAGTAGCAGCAGTAGGCATAGTCGGTCAACGAACGGGACAGTCCGACAAGGCGGCCCTCATGCCATGCGGAAATCGTCAACGCCGGGGCGGCGAACATGCGCGCGATACGCGGCAGATCGTTTACCGGCCGGGTAATGCCTGACGCCTGAAAGACTCGAATCACATCCCGCGGATCGAGCGGAAGGTTGTGCTGGTAGGTGATTTCAATGTGGCTCATGATGTCTTGCTCCGGATAGCGATCTCGATCGGCCGTTTGCTACACGGCTTGCGTTCGATTAGATGCCGCTGCGCAAATGTGGTCAAGGCACATATTCTCATGAATAGATTCCATGATCTCATGTCCGGGTCGGCGCGCAATTCCGCGCAATTCCGCGCAATTCGCGCCGGGCGCCACGGTTGGCGACGCACACGCCCCCGCGATTACCGAGCACGGGCGTCGGCATGGATCAGTTTCAATTTAACCAAGCGCTCCTGAACGGAGCGCACGAAATCGTCAACCAGCGCGTTAGCGGGGGCGCCGTGCGGCCGCAAGGCCGTGAACGAATAGTCGATGGCAGGGGAGAATGGACGAACGACACAACCGCACTGTTTCGCGACCTGCGCGGTAAACGGATCGATCACCGAGACACCCAAGCCGTTCGACACCATCGAACTCACGGCGATAGACCAGCTCGCTTCCATTTCCGTTCTGCGATGCACGTTCTCCGAGCGGAACAGGCTATCGATGGCCAGCCGGGTCGTATTGCCGGACCCGAGAGAGATGAAGTTCTCGTTGTGCAGATCTGCCGGTGTGACCGTGCGCTTGCTGGCTAGCGCATGCTGCGGCGGTAGAACGCAAACGCAACGGACTTTCCATAAAGATTGCGCGACGACCTTGTCGGTCTCCACCGGGCTAGTCGCGAACCCCAGATCGAAAAGACCTGAAGCGACCAGGTTGGTTACTTCGTGCGAATTGTACGTCTCGATGGCGACGCTAACGTTTGGGTGCTGCTCGCGGAATTGCGCGATGACGGATTGCAGGAAGCCGCACGAGAGCGTGGACATCGCCACGATTCGCAGTCTGCCTTCCCGTCCTAGGCGAATGCGTTCCGCCGCGCGCACGACTTGATCGATACCCACGAACACCCTTTCCACCTCCACATACAGCGCCTTTGCGGCGGCCGTGGGCAGCAATCCTCCTTTGCGGCGCGAAAACAACTCGAAACCGACCTCCTGCTCGAATTCGCGCATGATCTTGCTCACGGCCGACTGCGTGACGAACAGAATCTTAGCGGCTTCCGTCATGCTGTTTCCGAGCATCACGGCGCGGAAAGCCTCTATCTGCTTGAGCGTGATCATCATGAGATATCCGACTGTGTAGAGTCGGAAATGTAGCTTGACTTCATACCCTGTGGAAAGCCCTAATGACTGCAATTTATTTGGCGGAGGGCATATGGAATCGAAAGTCAGCGGTCTTCTGCATGAAGCGCTCTCCGAGGAGGCGCAAACGGCGATTTTTCTGCCATGGATCGAACAGTCCATCGGCCCATTGCTCCCGTTGCTGACGGAGCTGAATCAGGCACATGTGGTAATGCTTCACGATACAGGGCTACTGAATCGGGAAACGGCGGCGAGCCTCCTTGCCGTTGTAGATGAACTCGCCCAGGCGGGCGCGGACTCATTCGCGATCGACGGGGCGCAGGAAGACGTCTATTTCAACTATGAAGCCGAAGTCATTCGGCGGTTGGGACCGGACATTGGCGGCTGCCTGCATACGGCGCGCAGCCGCAACGACCTGCAATCGACGCTGGATCGCATGCGGGCGCGTAACGTCGCGTTATCGCTGATGGAGGGAACGCTGACGTTGCGGCGATCCTTGCTCGAGCAAGCCGCGAGATACATCGATTGCGTGATGCCCGGCTACACGCACCTGCAGCACGCACAACCGATCACTTACGGTTTCTATCTTGCAGGGGTAGCGCAAGGCCTGCAACGCGACTTCGAGCGGCTCGTCGGCGCCTTTCGGCGGTTGAATCAGTGTCCGCTCGGCGCTGGCGCGTTGGCGGGAACGACATTTCCCATCGATCGTCAGTCTGTCTCGGCGTTATTGGGTTTTTCCGCGCCGGTTGCCCATGCGCTGGACGCGATCGCCAGCAAAGATCCGCTGCTTGAATTGCTTGGTGCGGCATTGTTCGTCTCGACCACCTTCGGGCGGCTCGCGCAGGATTTTTACTTGATGTCGACGTTCGAATTTTCGACCCTGTCGCTGCCGGACTCTTTAGCGATCACGTCGAGCATCATGCCGCAGAAGAAGAACCAGGCGGTGCTGGAATTTCTCAAGGGGCGCCAGTCGCATGTGCTCGGCGCTCTGGTGACGGGCTTTGCTTCGTTCCGTGCCGCCCCTTACTCGCACGTTCTCGATTCGAACGCGGACAGTCTGCACTGGCTTTGGCAAGCCGCCGACGAATTGGTCGGTACGATTCCGGTTGTCGACCAAGTCATCCATCGCGCGATTCCGAACCGCGAACGCATGACTGAGCTGGCGGGTGCGAATTTTTCGACGGCGACCGATCTGGCCGATTTTCTCGTACAGAAGGAGGGGATGTCGTTCAAGGAGGCCCACCACATCACGGGACGTGTCGTCAGGTTGGCCATCGAAGCAGGACTCGGTGTGGCGGATATTCCGCCGGCGCTCGTTTCGCGCGCGGCGCGGGACACGACGGGGCGAAATTTATCGATGTCCCGCGAGGACATCGTGCATGCGCTCGACCCGCGCGCTGCGGTCGAGCGCAGAAGAAGCGGTGGCGGCCCCTCGAGGCACGATATGGCATCGCTGCTCGCACAATCGGAGCGGCAACTTGCGGCGGATCGGGAAGCGCACGAGACAATCCATGCGTCGATCCTGGGCGCCCGCGATCGGCTTCGCGCACGCGTTGCACGATTGCACCGGCCGGCGCGGCCTCCCGTCGAATGCGAGTAACACGGCATCATCGGCATGGGTTGCGCGGTTTTACGAACGTCCGACCGGTGCGCTGTGTCAGCGGACGCGCGACGGGGCAGCGATTTCACGCCCGCGCCGGGTGGATCGTCACGAAGCGGGTTCTTTCCTCCGAATCGGGACGAATCCCACCTGAAGGCCGAAAAGCTTCGCCACACTGTTGAGAGAATCGACAGTAGGATTGCCGGTCCCGCGCTCGATGTCCTGAATGACACGGCGGCTCACGCCTCGGTGCGCAGCGAATTCCGCTTGGGTTAAACCCGTCATCTTGCGCATTGCTTTCATGGCCTCGGGAATGGTCATATCGCCCCGTCCAATCCTTTCATAGAAGGCTGAGCGCAAGGCATTCTGTTCATCGCGGCTGAGCCGCGTCCGGGGGGGCATGATGGCTCTCGAACGGTTAAAGCGTTTTCAGTTGTCGGACTTGCGTATCGATGGATGGCGTGAGGAAGTGAATGATGTCGTGATCCACGCCTTGCGTCTCCATGATGTCGGGCAAGCCTTCGATTTGGACGGCAAATCGATTCAGGGCGGATGCGAGCACCCTTCGCTCCTCGTCGGGTAAAGATAGCGCCGGCAGGACATCGCCCCAGTCGGTTAGTTCGATTTGGGTATCGGGCCGATACCACCTAAGCGTGCGGGGAACGCCCTCGGGATCGAGATACATCGGCGCGAAATCGAACAAGGGAGTGAGTTGGACTTTGTCGCGGACCAATTGCACGGCCGTGTTGCGCGCGTGATTGTCGGTGTTGCGCATTGCCAGATTGAGTACGTCGCGCTTGATAAATTCCAACGTCTCCACTGCGGGATCGGTCACGACACGGCGGATTCCCGCGATAACTTCGAACAGGCTCGGGCGCCGATCGAAGCCCGTCAATCGCAGAACAGAAGCGATACTTTCTTGATGGAGGCGCTCGACTTTTCCGGCGCGAGCGATCCGATCGAAGCGAGGAATCAGCAAGACATTTTGGTGCAGCGTCGGTAGGCTCGCGTGAGTGCGGATGCCGAGCGCGGCGGCCACCCGCATATAGGCTGCCTCGTTGCGCAGGACTTTCTCGTCGGCAGCACTATGGCCGCGCGGCAACTTGGCGATTAGATGCTCCGTAGCTTCTGCATCGGAAAGAACAGCATCGCCGTGCAGCAAGCCTGCACGATCCCGCGTTAGCAAGTATTTCGGCGCGGCGCCTTGCACGCCCGTGGTTCCCGTGCCCAACATGCCGTGCAAGCGCATCCGTTCGGCAAATTCCGCGGTGCGCCCGACGACATCGTCGATTGTCAGGCCCGGTTGGTCGCGCGCGTCTGGGTGTCGTGCAATATGTGCCTGAAAGTAGCGGACGGCTTCGGCGACGCGAATGCGGCCGACCGGATCGAACGCGCCCGCACAGATGAGCGGGAAGTCCGCCTCGGGACCGTCCGCTAGCTGTAGCTCCCCTAGAAGGAAGCGACGGCCGGCCCCTTGCGGAATCAGGTCGTACAGAAAGGCGGGGAGGGTTCGGTCTGCACGGAGATCGAGATCCACGGGCTCCACCAGCGAGAGCGGTGCGTTCGTGTGCTCGACGGCATACGGCACCTCGTAGTTCCACTGGCAAAACCCGTTGTCGAACCCGATTTCGGCGCAATCGATCCAGCGGTTGTCCAGAAATATCTGTAGCGTGCAATCCATCAGGCGCCTCCTCGTGCTTCATAAATGTAGCACAAGAAGACGAAAAGCGGTTTTTGCGCCTCTTATAAGAGGCGCTGATCCGATGAAGAGAAAGTAGCAGCACCGCTGGGGCGAACTGATCCACGATGAGGATTACGGCGGCTCCATCGTGCCGATCATGATGTTGCATCATGAACACGACCCGGACTCGCAGATGCGCCCCTCGCCGATTTCGCGGGAGAAGCGCGAGGAACTGTTGCAGAGGATGATTACGGGGCTGACCCACATCTACCGCTACTTCGAGCCCCATCGGCGAGCGCTCGCAAGCCTTCCGGCTCAACGCGTTTCCCCTAGGTACGACGATCGGCGGGCTGCAGCGTATTTTTACGAAACGAGTGCCACGCATAAGACTGGATCGTACGGGGAAGCTTGCTGCGCACGGCACACGTTTACTAGTACAACGAGTAGCGGGAATAGGTCTCGATTGGAATGATTGCCTGAGCGGGAACGTCGCCCCCAGCGCGGACCGTTCTCAAATGTTCGACCGCAGTGCGAAGCAGGAGCCGAAGATCCTGTGTGAGCAAATAGTCGATGGTATCGGAACGCAATAGCGGCTCTGTTATCCGGTTCACTTCGTGCGTGATATAAACCGTCCGCCCCACAAGATCGTGTTCGCGCAGCGCCGCAGCCAATCCTTCGTTGCCGCCCGCCACGTTGTAGATGGCGTCGAGCTTGCCGTGTCCCTGTAGAAAGCGCATGGTCGCCTCATAGGTCGCAGCGCCGGAATCTGCGCCTTTGATCACCTCCACGAGGTTCACGTTCGGGAACCGTTGTCTTAGCAACGAACGGAAGCCAATCTCGCGATCCTCGTGGCACGTATAGGAAAACGTGGCGACGACCACTGCGACGTCGGGTGCGGTGTGCGCCTGCAGATGCCGTCCAATGAGGAACGCCGCAGACTGACCCGCCGCACGGTTATTGACGCCGACATAGGTGTGACGGGCGTCGGCATCGACGTCGGTGATCAGTGTCACGACCGGTTTGCCGGCAGCCATGCATTTGCGCAGTGCTGCGGTCGTTGCAGCCGTATTCGTGCAGATGATCGCGATCCCGTCTGCCTCATCGGCAGCCTTGTGTACCCTCGCGGCGACTTCATCGTCATGCACGCCCACGCAACCCTCGACCTCCAGGCGCACGCCCGACGCCGCGAATTCCACTTCGAGTCCGGCCGCGCTGCGCGTCAACTCCTCCGTAAACGCGTCGCCTGCCTGCGACAGCAACCTGAACACGTAGCTGCGCTGTCCCACGGGAGATGCCGGGCGCACCGGCGTCTCCGAAGCCAATTGCCTTATCGCTGCATCGATAGCACTGCGCGTGCGCGGATGCACCCCGGGTCGGTTGTTCAACGCGCGATCGATTGTCGCCCGGCTGAGCTGCGTCATTTCCATCAGTTGTTTCAGTGTTGGCTTGCCCATCGTCGCCCGGTCCTGGTCGTCGCAGCGCGGCATTGCCGCCCAGGCATCATTTTGCCTCAAAAATGAGTCTTTTGAGGCATACCCGAAGGCGCATCGCTAAATCCGGCAAAAACTCGCTTTCGTCTCGGGGAATACCCTTTTGTGCCTCAAAATGATGCATTTATGCGTTTGACATTGGCTCAAAAAGAGCCTTAAATGCGCTCAAGGATGATCAATGCATCACGCAGATCATCACGACGGTTAACATCAGGCACAGGGTCCGATTCATGTCCAACCAGCAAGACGGCAGGAAAACGATCACCATGGACGACTGGTATAAATGCCGGCTCGATAGGAAGGTGCTCAAAGAGGTCACGCGGCGTAACGACACCGCCGCGTTGCTGCATTTTGGCGGTTTCATTGCGTTGGTGGCGGCAAGCGGGGCGTTCGCGTGGCTGTCGCTCGATACTCCCTGGTGCGTACCGGCGTTCTTTCTTTACGGAACGCTCTATGCCTTCGCGGAGGCGATGGAGCACGAGTTACGTCATCGCACGCCCTTCAAAAGCGAATGGCTGAACGAGTCGGTGCACTGGCTGATCTGCTTCATGACGTGGCGCGAACAGATCTATAGCCGCTGGTCGCATGCGCAACATCATACGTACACGCACCTGACGGCAACCACCCCATCCGACGTTGAACTTGCGGTCAAGCGGCCGCCGAACTACCTGAAGCTTGTTACCGATTTTCTGCGTGTTTCGCACGGCATTCATCACCTTGGCAATATCGTTCTGCACACTTTCGGCATCGTGTCGAAGAGCGCGAAAGCCGTCGTGCCGGTCACCGAATATCGTGCGATGCGCCGCAATTCACGCGTGATTCTGCTGCTCTATATTGGCGTGGCCGGGTGGGCCATCGCCACCCATAGCTGGTTGCCCGTGGTGTTCCTTCTGTTGCCGCGCGCCTACGGCGCATGGCTGCATGAATTGCTGGCGATTACCCAGCATACGGGGTTGCTCGAAAACGAGCTCGATCATCGCTTCTCGACACGAACGATCAAGCTCAACCGGATGCTTCAATTCCTTTACTGGAATATGAACTATCACGTCGAGCATCACATGTTTCCTAACGTGCCGTTCCATGCGTTGCCGAAGCTGCGTGAGGCAATCCGGGAGGATCTGCCGCCTGCCTACGACGGCCTCTTTAGCGCGTGGAGAGAAATCCTCCACGTGTTCAGAATGCAGCGGCGCGATCCTGACTTTATGGTGACCCCCCTCGTGCCCGGCAAGCTGCCCGCCGCGGCTGCAGGCCAAACCGTCGGTACGCCGCCTGGCGCGGTTGAGGCTCGCTGAGCCGCGGAGATACGCCAATGAACATCCTGCAATGGCATCACGTCTGCGCGTGCGATGACATCGAAGAAGAGGACGTCATCGAGTTTAGTCACGACGGCAGGCTGTATGCGATCTATCACACGCCGACCGGTTTTTACGCGTCGGCAGGCCTTTGCACCCATGAAACAGCGCGCCTCACGGAGGGGCTCGTGTTTGGCGACATTATCGAATGTCCGATGCACATGGGACGCTTCCACATTCCGACAGGCGCGGCGAAAGGTGCGCCCGTCTGCATCAATCTCGCCATTCATCCCGTGAAGGTCGAGGACAACAAGGTTTTCATCGGGTTGCCAGCGGATTGACTGTGGCAACGCGCAGTTGAGGCAACGCGTGAATGGCCGATGTCGGCACATCGGCCCATAGACCATAAACAAGGAGACAGCCATGAAACATGCTATTGGAAAGATGCTCGGCCTGAGCGCCGTTGTGTTGAGTCTGGGACTCTGCACGAGCGCCTGCGCGGACCCGGTTGCCCATTTCGATTTCATCACGCACGCGCCGGATTCCGACGTGTGGTGGAATACCGTCAAGAACGGCATCACGCAGGCCGACCAGGATTTCAACGTACGGACCGACTATCGCAATCCACCAAACGGTGACATCGCGGACATGGTGCAACTGGTCAATCAGGCGGCAGCACGCAATTATGACGGCGTGGTACTCACGATTGCCGACTACGATCTGCTGAAAGGAGCCGTCTCGAAGCTGAAGGATAAAAATATCCCTTTCATTACCGCCAATACCGGTACGGAGCAGCAGAGCGCTGACCTCGGTGCACTCATGCACGTGGGCCAGCCGGAGTACCTGGCTGGCAAGGAAGCTGGCCTGCGTGCGAAAGCCGCCGGCATCAAAACGTTTCTCTGTGTGAATCACTATGCCACCAATCCGCTCTCATTCGAGCGTTGCCGTGGGTTTGGCGAAGCCATTGGTGCCGACTCGAAGGCGTCGTCGCTCGACGTCGGCACGGACCCAACCGGCATCGAAGCGAAGGTAAGCGCATATTTGCGGGCGCACCCGGATACGCAAGCGGTGTTGACGTTAGGACCGACTTCTGCGGACCCGACCATTCGCGCCGTGACCAAGCTGGGGCTTGCCGGGAAGATCTGGTTTGCCACCTTCGACATCGATCCTGACGTCGCGCAAGCAATCAAGGACGGCACCATCAAGTTCTGTACCGACCAGCAGCCGTATCTGCAGGGGTACATTCCGATCGCCATGCTTGCAATCATGCACAAGAACCACAACACGGATGTCGTCGCGGCTCGCGCGGAGCTCGAGAAGGACCCGAACTTCATCAAGCGTCTTCAGGCCTATGGGCTGAAGCCAGTCTACGAGGCGCGCAACATCAGCTCAGGACCGGGCTTCATTACGCCGCAGAACATCGAGCAGGTCTCGGCGCTGGCTGGCCGCTACCGCTAAGCTTAACCGGGAGCCGCTGATGAGCATAACGGAGCCGATGGTGATCGTCGGCGCGGGCCAGTGCGGAGCCCGTGCGTCGCAGGCGTTACGCGAGAGCGGCTGGGACGGCGCCATCACGCTTTTCGGCGACGAAGGTTTGTTGCCCTATGAACGGCCGCCGCTATCGAAGTCGGTGCTGCTTGGGCAAAAGACGATCGCCCAGTGCACGATTTACGACGAGGCGTTCTTTCGGGAACAGCGCATCGATCTGCGTACCGATGCGCCTGTGGCTGCGATCGATCGCGTAAGGCACAGGGTGGTGCTTGCCAGCGGCGACACGCTCGGCTATCACCGCTTGCTGATTGCGACGGGTTCCCGGCCACGCCGGCTGGATGTGCCGGGGGCGACGCTCGCCGGAGTCCATGTGCTGCGTGGCGTGTGGGATGCGCATGCGATCAGCTCCGAGCTGCGCCCGGGTCGCCGCATCGTGGTGATTGGGGCGGGTTTCATCGGCCTTGAAATTGCAGCGACAGCGGTAGCACTCGGTTGCGAGGTCGTCGTGCTCGAAGGGGCGCCGCGGGCGTTAATGCGTGCGGTGCCTGAAGTCGTGGCGCAATGCCTGGTGGCGCAGCATAGACAACGGGGTGTAGACGTCCGCTTCGGTGTACATGTGGAACGCTTTGTCGGAACGGCGCGCGTAAGTGGTGTACAGCTTGCAGACGGCACAACCCTGGCGTGCGACGCCGTGATCGCTGGCATTGGCGTGACGCCGTGTACTGAACTTGCACAGGCCGCGAAGCTTGACGTCGAAAATGGCGTCGCAGTCGACGCGACGTTATGCACGAACGACCCACGTATTTTCGCGGCTGGGGATGTTTGTTCGTTTCCCCACCCGCTGTTTGGCCGCCGGATTCGGCTCGAATGTTGGAAAAATGCTGAAGACCAGGCGCGTGTCGTCGCGCGCAATATGCTCGGCCGCGGCGAAGTCTGTTCGTCAGTGCCATGGTTCTGGTCCGACCAATATGACATGACGATCCAGATCGCCGGCATGCCTGCGCTTGGAACGACGACGGTGGTACGCGAGACCGGTTCGGCGTCGCGCGTGTTCTTCGCACTGAACGGCGACGGCGTGCTTGTCGGCGCGAGCGGGGTTGGACAGACTGGCGAAATTGTGCGGGATCTGCGCTTCGCACAAGAGCTGATTGCACGGCGCGCGTGCGTGGAGCCTCATCTGCTTGTCGATCGCGGGACAAAGCTCAGGTCGCTGCTCGCCGCGGAGGCGCAATGAATCAACGACTGCTCGTGTTTCAGTCGCTGTGGGCGATGGAGCGTCGCCACACCGATGGCTACGAACGCACACTCGAAGAGAACGTGCGGATGATTGCCGACGCCGGCTTTGACGGCGTAAGCGCGCACTATACGAAGCGTGCGGACGTTCGGCGGCTGGCCCGGTTGCGCGCCACATGCGGACTGCACGCGGAAGGTCAATGCTTTCCACGCACGATAGACGATTTACAGCCCGTGCTCGAAAATGCCGTCGAATCTGGCGTGCATCACATCGACCTGCAGCCCGACGTACGTCCTCGCACCGTCGCAGAATGCGTAACGCTGCTCGATGGCTGGCAGAGACTGGCCGAACAGGTCGATTTCCCGGTCTACATCGAGACGCACCGCGATCGCATGACCACGGATCTCTATTTCACGCTTGACCTGCTCGACGCGCGGCCCGATCTAAAGCTGCTTGGGGACATCTCGCATTACCTCGTTGGCCGCGAATTCTCGTGGCCCGTGTCCGACGAGAATCATGCGTTGATGCACCGTATCCTGGATCAGTCGTGGGCCTTTCACGGGCGCGTCGCGAGCCGCGAGCAGGTGCAGATAGAGCTATCGTTCGAGCCGCACCGGATGTGGGTCGATCTGTTTCTCGGCTGGTGGGGCTATGGCTTCGCGTCCTGG
>NZ_JBQCIV010000038.1:0-19599 GCF_051953405.1 Trinickia sp.
GTCGACGTCGTCACTCCGGTGCAGGTCACGACCGATTCGGGCTCGGCGGCGTTCGTGGCCGGCGACAATGCGACGTCGACGCCGGTTGCCGTCGATGCGGGGCTGACGCTCACCGACAGCGCCACGTCGACGCTTGCTTCCGCCACGGTCGCCATCACCGGCGGATTCGTCAGCGCGGAGGACCGGCTGGCCTTCGCGAACAACGGCTCGACGATGGGCGACATCGCGGGTTCGTACAACTCGGCCACGGGCGTATTGACGCTGACCGCGGCTGGCGGCGCGACCCTGGCCCAATGGCAGAGCGCGCTCGAATCGGTCACGTACACCGACACGGCGGTCACGCCCAATAGCGCAACGCGCACCGTGAGCTTCACGGCGACGGACAGCCTAACCAACACGAGCAGCGCGGCTACGCGCACGGTGACAGTGACAGACACGGATCAATCGCCGATCGTGACCACGACGCGCGGCACGACGAGCTATGTGGGCGCATCGGCGGGCGTCACCATCGACGGTCACGTCTCGGTCAGCGATCTCGACAACGCGACCCAGACCTCGGCCACGGTGGCGGTCACGACGGGCTTCCATACCGGCGACGTGCTGAGCTTCACGAACGACGGCGCGACCATGGGCAACATCCAGGCGTCGTACAGCGCGGGAACGGGCGTGCTGCTGCTGAGTTCGATCGGCGGTAGCGCCACGAATGCGCAATGGGCCAGCGCGCTGAGTTCGGTCACCTTCTCGAGCACGAGCACGACGTACGGCAACCGCACGATCTGGTACCAGGTGAACGATGGTACGAAGAACAGCGCGCAGGCGACGGACACGATCAGCATGACGGCGCCGCCGGCGATCACGACCGACTCCGGCTCGGCTTCATTCGTGGCGGGCGACAACGCGACCTCGACACCGGTGGCGGTCGATTCGGGCTTGACGGTGACCGACGGCAGCGCCGCGACGCTCGCCTCGACGACGGTGGCGATCACGGGCGGCTTTCAGAGCGGCGAGGACCGGCTCGCATTCACGAACGACGGCGCGACGATGGGCAACATCGCCGCCTCATACAACGCGGCGACGGGCGTGATGACGCTCACCTCGTCCAGTGCGACGGCGACGCTTGCACAATGGCAGAGCGCATTGCAGTCGATTACCTACACCGATACGGTGGTGACGCCGAACAACGCGACGCGCACGATCGGCTTCACGGCGGTAGACGGCGCGGGCAATACCAGCGCAACGGCCACGCGCACGGTCACGATGATCGACACGGATCAAACCCCGATCGTCACGACCACGCACGGCACGACGAACTACCTAGCGGGTACGTCGATGGCGACGATCGACGGCGGCATCACAGTGACCGATCGGGACAACACGACGCAAGCGTCCGGGACCGTGTCGATTACGAGCGGATTTCAGAGCGGCGACGTGCTGGCGTTTGCCAACACGAACTCGGCGACCTTCGGCAACATCGTCGGTTCGTACAACTCGACGACAGGGGTCCTGACGCTTACGTCCTCGGGCGCGGTGGCAAGCGACACGCAGTGGTCCAATGCGTTGTCCGCGGTGACCTTTGGATCTGCCAGTAATACGCCGCCGGGCAATCGCACGATTTCGTTCGCGACGAGCGACGGCACGAAGACCAGTGCCACCTCGACGGATACGGTGGCCGTGCTCGGGCCGCCGACGATCACGACCGACTCCGGCTCGGCCGCGTTCGTCGCGGGCGACAATACGGCATCGACACCGGTAGCCGTCGATGCCGGATTGACGCTGACGGACGGCGCCTCGCCGACGCTCGCTTCGGCGACAGTCGCGATCACGGGCAATTTCCATAGCGGCGAGGACATGCTCGCGTTCACGAACACGAGTGCGTCGACCTTCGGCAACATCGCCGCTTCGTACAACGCCGGGAGTGGCGTGATGACGCTGACGTCCGCGGGCGCGTCGGCCTCGCTCGCGCAATGGCAGGCGGCGCTCGATGCCGTCACCTACACCGACACGGCGGTCACGCCGAACACGGCGACGCGTACGATCAGTTTCGCGGCCGTCGATACGGGTGCGGCGACGAGCAACACGGCCACGCGCACGGTCACGGTGGCGGACACCGATCAAACGCCGGTCGTTTCGACGACGGGCGGCACGACGAACTACGTGGGCGGCACCTCGGCGGCGACCATCGACGGTCACGCGACGGTCGTCGATCTGGACAATACGACGCAATCGCTCGGAACGGTATCGATCACCACCGGATTCCACAGCGGCGACACGCTGACGTTCGTGAACACGAGTTCGCCGACCTTCGGCAATATCGTCGGCTCGTACAACTCGACGACGGGCGTTTTGACGCTCACGTCCTCGGGCGCGGTGGCAAGCGACACGCAGTGGTCCAATGCGTTGTCCGCGGTGACGTTCTCGGCGAGTTCGACCGCCACCCCGGGCAACCGCACGATTTCGTTCGCGACGAGCGACGGCGCGAAGACAAGTACCGCGGCGACGGATACCGTGGACGTGCTCGGTCCGCCGACAATCACGACGGACTCGGGCTCGGCCGCGTTCGTCGCGGGCGACAACACGGCATCGACGCCGGTGGCCGTCGATGCCGGATTGACGCTGACGGACGGCGCTTCGCCGACGCTCGCTTCGGCGACGGTCGCCATCACGGGCAACTTCCATAGCGGCGAGGACATGCTCGCGTTCACGAACACGAGTGCGGCGACCTTCGGCAACATCGCCGCTTCGTACAACGCAGCGACGGGTGTGATGACGCTGACGTCCTCGGGCGCATCGGCCTCGCTCGCGCAGTGGCAGGCGGCCCTCGATGCCGTCACCTACACCGACACGGCGGTCACGCCGAACAATGCGACGCGCACGATCAGTTTCGCGGCGGTCGATACGGGCGCCACGACAAGCAACACGGCCACGCGCACGGTCACGGTGGCCGATACCGATCAGACGCCGGTCGTGACGACAACGATCGGGGGCGCGTCGAGCTATACCGCGGGCGCCACCCCGACGATCGTGAATCCGCATATGAGCGTGACGGATCTCGATAGTCCGACTCAAGCGTCCGGCACGGTATCGATCACGGGCAACTTCCACAGCGGCGATACGCTGAGCTTCGCCAACACGAGTGCGTCGACGTTCGGCAACATCGCCGCCTCGTACAACGCGGCAACGGGCGTATTGACGCTGACGTCCTTGGGTGCGACGGCCACCGATGCACAGTGGTCCAGCGCGTTGAGCGCGGTGACCTTCGCGAGCAGCAACACGAGCTTCGGCAATCGCGCGATTTCATTTGCGACGAGCGACGGCGCAAAAACGAGTACGGCCGCAAGCGCAACGGTCGCCTTCTTCGACCGCCCGCAAGTGACGACCGACGCGGGTGCCGCGTCGTTTTCGGCCGCCGATAACGCCACCTCGACACCCGTCGTGGTCTCGCCGGGCCTGACATTGACCGACGCCAGCGTGAGCGCCGGCAATACGTCGGTCGCTTCGGCCACGGTCGCGATCACGGGCGGTTTTCATGCAGGGCAGGACGTGTTGGCGTTCGCGAACGACGGCGCGACGATGGGCAACATCCAAGCGGCGTACAACGCGAGCACGGGTGTGCTGACGCTGACCTCGGCGGGCGGCACGGCAAGTTTGGACGCGTGGCGCTCGGCGTTGGCTTCGGTTACCTACACGGATACAGCGGTGGTGCCCGACAACGCCACGCGTACGATCGGTTTCGCGGTGACGGACGGCAACGGGTCGGCCAGCGCTGTGTCCGCACGTAGCGTGACGGTGACCGATACCGATCAAACGCCGACGCTGTCCGTGAGCGGCGGTGCGACGTTCACCTCCCAAGTAACCGGTTCGACGCCCGTGGCCGTGGCGCCGCAAGCGATCGTGGGCGACCGCGATCCGAGCGCGACGCTCACATCCGCGCAGGTCGCGATCGACAGCGGCTTCGACGCGGCGCACGATACGTTGGCGCTCGCGAACGGGCCGGCAACGGCCGGCTTCGGCGCAAGCTACAACGCCGCCACCGGCGTGTTGACGTTGACGTGGACGGGCAGCGGCAAGCCGACGCTGGCGCAATGGCAAAGCGCGCTCGAATCCGTGACGTATTCGAATTCGGCGTTCCGAGCGAGCGGCAGCCGCACTGTCGCGTTCACGATCACCGATGGCGTGAAGACGAGCGTGGCGGCGTCCAATACGATTTCGATCGTCACGGGGCCGGCGGGCGGCACGCCGAGCGCGGCGATGCCGGCGGCGCCTGCAACGACAACCGATACGTCGAACTCGACATCGTCGTTCTCGCATTCGACGGGGGCGGACAACACCGATGCGCCGGACGTGCTCGACGAATTGGGCAGCACGCGGCCGATCGGATCGGTGCCCGTGGTGCCGACGATGACGTTCTCCGATCCGAGCGCGCCGGCCGGCAGCTTTTCGGTCGACCGAGCGACGGTATCGCGCTTCGACGCCACCGCGCTCGATGCGACGCTGGCCGTGAGCCAGTCGTCGGAGATGCCGACCGCGGCGTCGGAGATGGATGTATCGGTGCCGGAACACGATCCGTTCTCGATCGAAGTCGCGACGCTGTTGCCGCCGTCGCAGGCGCTGCAGGGTGGGGCATCGGATGTCACCGTGCGGTTGGCGGACGGACGCTCGCTGCCCGGTTGGCTGCACTACGACGCGGCGAGCGGCGTACTGCGCGGCAAGGTGCCGCCGGGTGCGCAGGACGTGCGGATCGTCGTCGAGTCGCACGATGCCTCGGGGCATGTTTCGCGTCGCGATGTCGTGCTCGCGCCGCATGCGCGCGGCAACGGGCATGGGCTCGCGCACCCGAATCGCGCGCATCCGCATGCCGATTCGAACGGCCATGCCAACGGCCATGCGGCGCTCGATCTCGTGCAACCGCTCGCCTCGCGTGCGGCACACCCCGTCGGCAAGCCTTCGCTGGATCGCCAATTCGCCCAAGCACGCGCGGCGTTGCACGTCGCGCCTATCTTGCATGGGGCGCAGGCGGCACAGGTAGCGCGCACGGTTCGTCGCGCATGAATTTTCGTCCTCTTTCAAGAACAATGAACCCACACACGACTTTTGCCGAAGCCGCTTCCTCACCTGCCGGCGCGCGCGATTGCCCGCGCGCGGCCGGCCCGCGGCGCGCGACGCGCCCTTCGCTGATCGCCGCCGCCGTGGCGGCACTATGGCTGTCCGGCTGCGCGATCCACCCCACACCGTTTACGGACGCCGAGCGCGCGCAAACGGCGCAGGCCGACCGCACGGCGATGTTCGCGGGCCAGCCGCCGCTCTCCGGGCCCATCACGCTCGAAGAGGCGATGGCGCGCGCGATTCGCTTCAACCTCGATCATCGCTTGAAGATGATGGAAGAGGCGCTGGCGCAAAAGCAGCTCGATTTGGCGAATTTCGATATGTTGCCGAAGCTGACCGCGCAGGCCGGCTACACGAACCGCAATAATTTGCTCGTGTCGTCGTCGGAGGATTACTTCACGCGCGGACAATCGCTGCCGCCCTCGTATTCGAGCGATAGGGACGAGCGCACGGCCGATCTCTCGTTCTCGTGGAATATCCTCGACTTCGGCGTGAGCTACTTCGAGGCGAAGGAGCAGGCCGATCGCGTGCTTGTCGTCGAACAGCGCCGGCGCAAGGTCGTGCAGTTGATGATGCAGCAAGTGCGCGAAGCATATTGGGAGGCCGCCGGCGCGCAGCGCTTGGAGAGCCGCATCGGCCCCTTGCTGGCGCAGGCGAAGCAAGCGCTCGACGAATCGCGTCAATCGCAAACGGAACGCTTGCGTTCGCCGCTCGAAACGCTCGCTTATCAGCACGCGCTGCTCGACATCATGCGTCAGCTCGAAGCCGTGCGCGATCAACTGGAAGAGGCCAAGCCCCGGCTTGCTTCGCTGATGAACATCGCGCCGGGCACCGATTTCACGCTCGCGCCGCCGCAGGGGTTCCAAGCGCCGACGTTCGATATGCCGATGGCTCAGATGGAGGAGACCGCATTGGAACGCCGGCCCGAGTTGGTCGAAGCGAGTTACAACGAGCGTATCAGCGTGAACGAGACGCATAAGGCGATCGCCAAGCTGCTGCCGGGCATCGAGCTGCAACTGGGCTCGCATTACGATAGCAACAGTTTTCTGATGTTTCACTCGTGGCGCGCCGCCGGCGTGAACGTGAGCTGGAACCTGCTGAACTTGCTCAACGAGAAGAGCATCCGCGGCGCGGCCGATGCCCAGCATGACGTCGCGCATGCGCAGCAGCTCGCGCTGTCGATGGCCGTGCTGACGCAAGTGCACGTCGCGCGCGCCGAACTCTCGGCGAAGCAGCGCCAGTTCGATCTGTTCAAGCAACTCGACGATGTCGATGCGCAGATTTTGACGCATACGCATAACGCCACCGTGGCCAGCGCGCAAGGCAAGCTCGAGGAGATTCGCGCGGCAACGTCCGCCATGATGTCCGAGTTGCGTCTGTACCAAAGCTACGGCGAACTCGAAAGCGCATACGGGCAGTTGCTCGCGACGCTCGGGCTCGATCCGCTGCCGGGCAAAGTCGACAAGGACGACCTGAAATCGATCGAGCAATCGATCGACAAGGAGCAAGCACGTTGGGCCTCGTTCGGCGGTGCGAATGGAGCGAAGACTCAATGAATCGAAGGTGCAAGACCGGGCTGCGCGGTGCGGCCCTGGCAATGGTGACGGCGATGGCGATGGCGTCGCAAGGTGCATGGGCTGCGGCGCCGCAAGCCGCGAAGGCGCCAGCGCAGGTCTCGGTTGCGGCGGCACCGGCACAGGCGGCGGTATCCGGTGCCGATCGCGCGGCGGACGAGAGCCGCATCCGCATTCAGCTCGTCGCGCGCGATCAAGTCGATCTGTCCAGCGAGATCAGCGCGAAGATCGCCTCGATGCCGTTGCGCGAGGGCGATGCATTCCGCGCCGGCCAAACGCTCGTCTCGCTCGATTGCTCGCTGTACGCCGCGCAAATGCATAAGGCGCAGGCGGAGGCCGAAGCGGCGGTGCAATTGAAGCGCGTCGACGATCGGCTCTCGCAACTGCATTCGATCGGCGAAGTCGACGTTCAGCAAGCCGATGCAAAAGCGAAGGCGAGTGCAGCCGAACTCGCTTATATGCAGGCGACCGTGCGCAAGTGCAGTATTGCCGCGCCGTTCGACGGACGTGTGCTCAAGCGCAGCGCGGCGGCGCAGCAGTTCGCCGAACCCGGCAAGACGTTGCTCACGGTGGTCGATACGAGCCATCTCGAACTGAAGATGATCGTGCCGTCGAAATGGCTCGCTTGGCTCAAGCCCGGTCATCCGCTCAGCGTGAATGTCGACGAAGTCGGTAAGACGTACCCGGCCACGGTGGCGCGCATCGGCGCGCGCGTCGATCCGGTGACGCAAACGGTGGACGTGACGGCCGCGCTGTCGGGCCATGCGCCCGAACTGCTGCCCGGCATGAGCGGCTGGGCCAGCTTCGCCGGTGCCGGCCACTAACCGCTGCTTGCCATGAATGCCCCGCTGCAGATCGAGGCGACCACGCTCGCCGTGCTATGGCAATTGTCAGCGCGTGCGCGAGAGGCGGCGAGCGAGGAAACGCTCGGCTTCGTGATCGTCAACGAATCGCTTTCGCTCGTGCCGTATCGCCAAGCGGCATGGTGGCGCGCGCCCGCGCCGGTGCCCGGCGCCGTCGCGGCCGTGTCGGGACTGCCGCAAAGCGATCCCGGTGCGCCCTACGTGCAATGGCTCGGCGAAGTGTGTCGCGAACTCGAACGTCGCTCGGCGCGCGCCACGGCCGCCGGTGCATCGCAGGCCAAGGCGCCCGGAGATATCGATGCGAGCACCGCGACGGTCGCTGCGGGCGATGCGCCCAAGCCGGATTCCGCCGAGCGCGCATGGCCGCGAGCGTTGACCTTCGATAGTCTGCCCGAGGCGCTCGCCGCCGATTGGAATGCCTGGTGGCCGACGCATGCCCTGTGGGTGCCGCTCATCGATCGCACGGGCCGCTCGCTCGGCGGCGTCGTCTTCGTGCGCGAGCAGCCTTGGACGCCTATCGACGAAGCGCTGTTCGCGGAACTCGCGCGAGTCTGGTCGCATGCGCTCGCGGCGTTTTCGCCGCGCACGTCGTGGATGGAGCGGGCGAAGCTTGCGTTGCGCGCGGGCAAGCATCGGCGCCGCGTACTCGCGGCGATCGTCTGCGCACTGATCGTTCCCGTACCGTTGACGGTGCTCGCGCCGGCCGAAGTCACGGCGAAGGATCCGTTCGTTGTGCGCGCGCCGCTCGACGGGGTCATCGACCGTCTCGCCGTGCAGCCGAATCAGCGTGTGGCCGCCGGTGCGCCGCTGTTCGCATTGGATTCGACCGCGCTCGCCTCGCGTTATGCGCTGGCGAACAAGCAGTACGCCACGGCGCAGGAAGAATATCGGCAAACGGCGCAGCTCGCCGTGACCGACGACAAGGACCGGCTCGACATGGCGCTACGCAAGGGCAAGCTCGACGAGAGCGCCGTCGAACTCGACTACACGAAGCGCGAACTCGCGCGCGTGCGCGTGAACGCGCCGCGTGCCGGCGTGGCGGTCTTCTCCGATCCGAACGATTGGAACGGCAAAGCCGTCTCGATCGGCGAAAAAGTGATGCTGCTCGCCGATCCGGCCAGCGTCGAGCTGACGGCCTATGTGCCCGTTGCCGATAACGTCGATATCGCGCCGGGCGCGATGCTCACGCTCTATCCGAAGAGTTCGCCGCTCGCGGCCTACGACGCGCGCATCGATACCGTGGCGTACCGCGCCGAGCCCACGCCGGAAGGGGTGGTCGCCTATCGCGTCAAAGCCACCTTCGTCGGTACGGTCAAGCCGCCGCTCGGGGTCATGGGCACCGCGCGCATCCATGGCCGTTGGGTGCCCCTGTCCTACTATTTGTTGCGCCGGCCGCTTGCAACCGCGCGCCAGTGGCTCGGCTGGTAGGCCGTGCAGGCCGCTTGCGCACACCCGAGATAGCGTTCCGATGTCCCGTCTCCCACCCCTTCGCCAAGAACTGAGCCTGACGAGCGGCGCGGCGACGCCCGACGGCGCACCGACCTGGATGCTGCACGACCCGGCCGCGAATCGCTTCTTTCAGATCGGCTGGCCCGCGTTCGAGATGCTCTCGCGCTGGCCGCTCGACGATGCGCAGGCGATCGTCGCCTCGGTCAATGCCGAAACAACGCTGACGCTGACGCTGGACGACTTCGAAGCGCTCGTGCGCACGCTTCAGCAGCAGCATTTGCTCGTTTCGACGAATGCGGACGATACCGGAAGGCTGGGCCGCTACGCGCAAGCGAGCAAGCTCTCGCATGCGATGTGGCTGCTCAAGCATTACTTGATGATCCGTGTGCCGTTGTGGCGGCCGATGCCGTTCCTGCGGCGGTTCGCGCGCTACGCCGAGATCGCGTATCGTCCGGCGTTCTGGGCGGTCGTCGCGCTGATGGCGCTTACAGGCCTTGTGCTCGTATCGCGCCGATGGGATGAGTTCATCCACACGTTTCACGGCTACGCCGACCTGCGCGGGCTCGTCGCGATCGGCCTCGCACTAGGCTGCGCGAAAGTGTTGCACGAATTCGGGCACGCGTTCACGGCGCATCGCTACGGATGCCGGGTGCCGACGATGGGGGTGGCGCTGCTCGTCATGGTGCCCGTGCTTTATACCGATACGACCGAAGCTTGGAAGGTGCCGGGCCGCGCCGAACGGTTGCGCATCGGCGCCGCCGGCATGCTGACCGAACTCGCGCTGGCCGCGTTCGCGACGCTGGCTTGGAGCGTATTGCCCGACGGGCCGATGCGGGCGGGGGCGTTCTTGCTCGCGACGACGACCTGGATCGGCACGCTGACGATCAACGCCAGTCCGTTCATGCGCTTCGACGGCTATTTTCTGCTGTCGGATTGGCTCGACATGCCGAATCTGCACGACCGCGCGTTTGCGTTCGGCCGCTGGTGGCTGCACGAGCGGTTGTTCGGCTTCGGCGATCCGCAACCCGAACCGTGCGCGCCGCGACGCCGACGCTTTCTGATCGCGTTTTCGTTCGCGACTTGGCTGTATCGGCTCGCCGTGTTCTTTTCGATTGCACTCGTCGTCTATCACGCCTTCTTCAAGGCAATGGGATTGGCGCTGTTTTGCGTCGAATTCGGATGGTTTATCGCGCGACCGATCGTGCGCGAGGTCGGCGGATGTTGGCAGCGTCGCGAGGCGTTGCGCTGGTGCCGCGAAACCCGCCGCACGGCCATCGTCGCCGCGGTGCTGTTCGCGTCGTTGGTGCTGCCGTGGCATGGCGGTGTCGGCGCGCCGGCCGTGCTCGGGCCGCAGCGCGCGCAAGGACTCTATGCGCCCGAAGCCGCCTACGTCACCACAGACGCGGCGATCGCACGCGACGGCGAGCGCGTGCGGGCGGGCGATGTGCTCGCCGTGTTGGCGTCGCCCGATCTCACGCACAAGCTGCAAGCGGCGCAGGCCGAAGAAGCGCTGCTGCGTTGGCAGCTCGAGCAGCAGCCGTTCGACGAGCGCCTACTCGAACAGGGTGTGGCGTTGCGGCGACGTTGGGATGCGGCGCGCGAAACGGTGGCGGGGTTCGCGGCGCAAACGGCGCAATTGACGTTGCGGGCCCCGTTCGACGGCGTCGTGCAAACCGACGAAGCCTGGGCGCCGGGCACCTGGCTGCCGCGCGGCGAGCATCTGTTCGATGTCGTTGGACCGACGGGGGTCAAAGGCGAGGCGTATATCGGCGAGGACGACGCCGCGCGCGTGGCGGCGGGCGATCGCGTGACGTTCGTCGCTTCGCTGCCGGAGCGGGGGGCGCTCGAGTGCAAGGTCACGGCGATCGATCGCGTCAACGTCTCGACGCTCGATGTGCCTGCGCTTGCGAGCGTCTATGGCGGACCGCTGCCGGTGCAGCAGCAGCCGGGTACGCGCCAGCTCGTCCCGCTGGCCGCGATCTATCGCGTGCGGATCGGCGCGTGTCCGACGGGTCAAGCGTGGCCTCGGGAACTTGTCGGGACGGCGACGATCGGCGGGGCGAGGCAAAGCTTCGCCTGGCGCGGGCTCAAATGGCTGGCGTCCGTGTTCGAGCGCGAGAGCGGGGCGTAGCGCTGAGTGCATCGACCGCACAAAGCCCTCGCCAGCCGGATGCCGAACGCGCCGCTCGGCGCGGCGTGCTCGCTTGCGTCCGATTTCGCGCGGCGGCACGCATGATGCTTCTTCGTGGCAGACGGATTGCCGATCTTTGAGGGCGCGATGAAATTACTGACAACAGCGAAGTGGGGAGCCTGTGCGGCGGCTTGCGCGCGTTTGCTCGACTGGCGGCGCGCGGCGGCCTCGGGCATGGTCGCGGGATTGTGCGCGGCAGGCGCCGCGGCTTATTCGTCGCGTAAGGAGGGCTCGACGGCCTATGCGCCGCTCAATGCCGTGACCCACTGCGTGTGGCCCGAACGTGCGCCGCGAGAGCAAGGCTTCAGCGTGCGTCACACGGTGTTGGGTCTTGCCATCCATCAAGCGGCAGCCGTGTTTTGGGCGCTGCTGTTCGAGCGCATCGTGCCGCGCGCGCCGCGCAAGCACCCAGCGGCCGTCGTTGCCGCGGCTGCGGGAACGGCCGCGACCGCTTATGTCGTCGATTATCACGTCGTACCCAAGCGCTTGACGCCGGGCTTCGAAGCGCATCTCGGGCCTCGCTCGATGACGCGCGTCTACGTGGGCATTGCCCTAGGCCTCGCCGTCGCCGCTTTGTTGCGTTCGCCCGAGCGCTGAACGGCCATGGCCATGGTCATCGCCATGGCGAACGTTCGCGTGCGGCTATTGACGGGCATCGTCCGGCCAATGCTCGGCAATGTCGGCCAGGGTGTCGCGCAACCACACGCTCGCGGGATCGAACTGGCTGCGTGGATGCCATGCGGCGAACATCGTGAAGCCGCGCGCCTGAAAGGGCAGCTCGAACACGTCGAGCGCGTTGCGGTAACGGGTAACCAGCCGAGAGGGCAGCGTCGCGACGTAGTCCGTGAGCGAGACGAGTTCGGGCGCGGCGATGAAATGCTGGATGGACAGGGCGACGCGACGCGTCCGCCCGAGCGCCTGCAAATGCTCGTCCATGAAGCCGAAGAAACTGCCGCCGCTCGTCGAAACGAGCACGTGGTCGAGCGCGCAATAGGCGTCGAGATCCGGCGGCGTTGCCCCACGCGGATGACCCTTACGTTGAATGAAGACGAAGCGTTCGTCGTAAAGCTTGCGTGCCTTGGCCCACACGGGGACCATGCGCTCGGAGCCGATCAGAAGATCGATCTCGCCGCGCTCGAAGCGCTCGATGCTCGCGGACTGTTCGCCCGCGACGAACGCAAGCTGGACGTTGGGCCCGGCTCGCTTCGCCCATGAGCGCATCAAGTGAAATCCCAGCACGGCCACGGCTTGATCGCTGCCCGCGATCGTGAAGCGGCGTGCGTCGGCAAACGGATCGAACGAACTTTGGCGGCGAACGACCGCTTCGAGCTGGGCTAACGCGGCTTTGAGCGGGCTCATGAGTTCGGTCCCGAACACGCTGCGCACCATCCCGCGGCCGCTCGGCGCCGGGATCAAGAGCGGATCTTTGAGCAACTGACGCAGGCGCGCCAATTGGGTGGAGACGGCCGGTTGCGTTAAATGCAGTCGCTCGGCTGCCCGCGTCACATTCGACTCTTCCAGCAATGCATCGAGCGACACGAGCAGATTGAGATCGACGCCTCGCAAATCAACCATATTGATGGGTGCCATCCTATTAATTGATTTCAAGAATACGTCGACCCTCGCTAGAGTTCAATCGTCCGATCTCATTCGGTGTCTCGAACTTAACGGAGGAAACGACCATGAAAGCGTGGATGCTCGACGCACCCGGCAAGCCTTTGGCCCTGCGCGACGGACCGGAGCCGCAACCGCGCCACGGCGCGGTGCTGCTGCGTATGGAGGCGGTGCCGCTGCTCAGCTATACGCGGGCATACCTCGAAGGCAAGCTCCCCTATGCGTTTCCGCCGGGGCCTTTTTCGCCGGGAACGAACGGCATTGGCCGCATCGAGGCGGTGGGCGAGGGCGTGTTCGGTTTCCGCGTGGGGCAGCGCGTGGCCGTGAACCCGTATTGGCGTGCCGACGAAGGCGTGTGCGAACCCGAGCAAGTCTTGATCGGCCTGACCGGGATCAGCGCCGGCAGCGCACCGATGCTCGCCACCTTCCGGCACGGAACGCTGCGCGAACTCGCCGAGTTTCCGGCTTCGACGATTGTCGGGCTGGACGGGCTCGACGCCGTGCCGTCGCGGTGTCTGGCTGCGCTCGGCAAGTTTTCCGTGCCGTTCGGCGGTTTGCGGCGCGGACAGCTTGCGGCGGGGGAAACGGTCGTCGTCAACGGGGCGAGCGGTTACTTCGGTTCGGCGGCGGTGCTGGCCGCGCTAGCGCTTGGGGCGAGCCGCGTCGTAGCCATGGGGCGCCGCGCGCAGGCGTTGGCTCCTCTCGTGGAGCTTGGCGGCGGTCGTGTGAAGTCGGTCGTACTGACGGGCGACGATGCCCAAGATGTCGTGGCGATTCGGGAGGCCGCGGGTGGCGGGGCGGATTTGGCGTTCGATATGGTGGGGCACGCGACCGATTCGAATGCGACGCTAGCGGCGCTGCGAAGCTTGCGTCGCAATGGCCGGCTCGTGCTGATGGGCAGCATGCAAGTCCCGTTGTCGATCCCGTACGGCGAAATGCTGCTGAACAACTGGGCGTTGATCGGCAATTTCATGTACACCCGTGCGGATTATCTGGCGTTGGTCTCACTCGTCGCGTCGGGCCAATTGGCGCTCGACGGCGTGGAGGTGACGGCTTATCCCTTTACGCAACTGGAAGCGGCGATCGATCGCGCCGGGAGCGCACAAGGGCTGCAGTGCACGGTGGTATCGAACGAGGGGGAGCGTAGCTGGGGCTGAACGCCGGGTTTGGCGAGCCAGCCCCGTCGCTTCCGCAGTGTGATATGCGGACCGATGAACGTGGCGTTCATGCCGATTTTTCAGACGAAGTGACGTTTCAGCCGCGGCTGCATCGCCGCGGCCGAGTGCAGCGGTTCGCGAGCCGCCGGCTAGCCTTCTATGCGGCGTGCTTGGACGTGCAGACAGCCATTGTCTTGGGCCGCGCTGTTTTCGACGCGCGCAGCAGCACCGGAAACCCGATGCACCCGAACGCCGCGACCACGACGACGAATGCGGCGAGTGCCGCAACGGTGCCGGGCAGCGCCGCGACGAGGTAAATCGCGAGCGAGCCGGCGATCATGTGCATCGCGCCCATGAGCCCCGACGGTGCCCCGGCGTTATCGGGAAAGCTCGTGACGCCGCCGGCGAACGACAGCGGCAGGATGAAGCCGTTCGCGAGCGCGATGATCGACATCGCGGCAATCATCGGCAACGGCGTGGCGCCGGCGAAGCTGGCTATCGCCAGGCAGGCGGCGCCGGCCGCGAGAATGCCATACCCGACGCCGATGATCCGATCGATGCCGCGTGTTTTCGCGAAGTGCCGCGAGGTCAAGTTGCCGGCGATGTAGGTGACCGACAGGCTCATATAGCAGTAGCTGATCGTCTTCGTCGACAAACCCATGCCCACGAGGATGACGGGCGAGGCGGCCAGATAGCCGAGGTAGACCGCGTAGCCGACGCAAAGGTTGACCGCGTACGACCAGAATTTAGGCTTACCGAGCAACATCGGATAGCTGCGGAACGTGCGCGCGATATTGCTGTGGCGGCTGGCCTTGGGCACCGTCTCGGGAATATAGACGGCGAGCAGGACGGTCGCGGCGATGCCGAGCGCGGCCGTGAACAAGAACGGCGCGCGCCACGACACATACGTCGTGATGTACCCCCCGATGAGCGGGGAGAGCGCGGGCGAGGCGCCGACGATCGGCATGATCGTCGTGAACGTGTGGGCGGCTTTCTTTGCATCGAAGATGTCGCTGACGATGGCGCGACCGATCACCATGCCGGCCCCCGCGCCGAGCGCCTGAAGCACGCGTGCGAATCCGAACGCCGTGACGTTCGGCGCCAACAAGCAAGCCACCGACGCAACGGCATAGAGCAGCATACCGCCGATGACGAGACGTTTGCGCCCATAGGCATCGGAGAGCGGGCCGTAAAGCGCTTGAGCGAGCGCCAGGCCGACGATATAGACGCTGAACGTGTGTTGAAGCGCGGAGATCGGCGTGCCGAACGCCTGCGCGGCGAGCGGCATGCCGGGCAGGTTGATGTCGGAGGCGACGAGGCCGCTCGCGCTGAGCAGCACAAGGGTGACGAGCAACACGCCTTGAGGAATGGCGAAGCGAGGCTGGTTCATTGTCGGTGTCCTTTAATCCGATGCATCGGCAAACGCCGCCGTCCCTTTTCTCGAACGCCGATCGGGCGTTGGAGCGGGTAGAACCGGCAGGTTTCCGATCGTAGGCACCCAGCTTAATCACGGCCTATAATGCCGTCCAAGACTTAATGGATCAGACTTGTTGCCAAAAAGGACATAACCATGGAGCTTCAGCAACTGAGGTACTTCGTGGCGGTGGCGGAGACCGAGCACGTGGCGCGGGCAGCCGAGCGGCTGCACATCTCGCAGTCGCCGCTCTCGCGCCAGATCCGTCAGCTCGAGGATCATCTCGGGCTGCAACTGTTCGAGCGCATCAAGCAGCGTGTGCGCCTCACGCCGGCAGGGCGCGATTTTCTGGAACAGGCGCGAGATTTATTGGGGCGTGCGGAGCGTATCGAAGAGCGTGCGCGGCAAATCGGCAAGGGCGAAGCGTGTTCACTGTCGCTCGGCTACTGCGATGGCGTCGTGCACAACGGATCGTTGCCGGCTGCGCTGCGGCGCTTTCGCACGACATACCCGCGCGTGAGTGTGAAGCTAGCGGCGATGCGCTCCGGGGAGCAGGTCGAAGCGCTCGAGCGCTCGCTGATCGACATCGCGTTCCTCTACAACTTGCCGAAGCCGAGGGAATCGCTGACAAGCCGCTTGTTGACGAGCGAGCCGTTCGTACTCGCCGTCGCCGACGATCATCCGCTCGCCGCGCGAAGCGCGATTGCGCCGAGCGACCTCGATGGCGAACCTTGGATCGCTCTGCCGAAGTCGATCAATCCGGCGGCGCGCGAGCGCTTTCTGGCGGCGTGCGAGGCGAGCGGGTTCATGCCGGACATTCAATTCGAAGTCCCTCACATTTCGACGACGCTGGGGCTCGTCAGCGCCGGGCTGGGCGTCTCGATCATGCAAGCGAGCATGCAGCGGATGAGCCCGCCCGGGGTGGTGTTCAAGAACGTGGATTGGCTACCGCTGGTCGTCGAGATTCATTTGGTCTGGCGCACGCATGCGCAGACGGCCGGGATACGGCACTTCTTGCGGGCGCTCGAAGCGTGCCACGAGAATGGCGAGATCGCACTGAGCGCTTGAGGGGCATGGGGGGCATGGGGGGCATGGCGCCGCCACGTTGCTGCGACGGCGTGTATCCCGCCATGCGGCGCTGTGCTGCAGTGGAAATAGCGCTTGATGATGGCGAGCGCGATACCGAGTAGCCCTGCGCCCTCGCTCATTACAATGACGCGTTGCGATTCGGCTTAACGACTCCCGGCGGCGCGCGGTACAGCTCCGCGAGCCTGGCCGCCCCATCACCTTTGAGGATACGTCTGCGATGTCGTTGCGTCTTACCCGTGCAGTTCGCGCATGCCTGACGATTTCGGTTGCCGCATTGTTGGTCCCGGCCGTACGAGCGGCGAGCTTCGACTGCGGCGCGGCCAGCAGTCCGATCGAGCATGCGATCTGCGACGACCCGCAGCTATCGGCGCTCGATAGGGAGCTGGCCGTTGCCTATCGGAACGCCGTGAAAGGCCAGGGCGGCAGCGCCGACCGATTGCGTGCGGAGCAGCGGGCGTGGCTCAAGTCGCGCGCGCTGGGCGGCAAAGCCGATCTTTCCGCACTCAAGGAGGCCTACCGGGCGCGCATCGACGAACTAAAGACAATTCCCGCTTTCCCGAGTCCGGAAGCGCCGGTCGAAGGCCCGACATTTCGGCTGACTCGCGCGGCGAAACAGCATGACTTCGTGTTGCGGATGCTCGAGGCGTGCGACGAGCCGTCCTGCGAGGGGCCGGCCCAACTGCTCGTGTATGGCAAGGGGCAGACGAAGCCGCTCCAGACGATCAACCTACCGAACGTCGTCGTGAGTCGGCAAACCGACGGCGGTGCGCCGATCGTCAACGCTGCGCGGCGATACGACGATGAGGGCGTCCTGAACGTCGGCGACTTCGATTTCGACGGGTACGAGGATTTCGGTGTCCAGACCGGTCACGAGGGCAGCTACGGCGGCCCGAGCTACGAGGTCTACTTGTTCGAACCGAAGACGGGGCGCTTCGTGTACAACGATGCGATGACGGAGTTGGCTCTCGAAAGCCTCGGCTTCTTCGAAGTCGATGCCGTGCATAAGCGTATTCGCACATTTGCAAAGGGCGGCTGCTGCTATCACGTACTGACCACCTACGAAATCCAACACGACGTGCCGATTGCCGTGGCGCGGCACACCGAGGACGCACTGAACGCGGTAGACGGCAAGATGCAAATCATCGACGAGCAACTCGTCAACGGTAAGTGGAGTAAGAAGATCCGCTACGAGCCGCTGCCGGATTGATGGGATATCGGCGCATGCTAAGCCCTTCATTCTGGTAGGCCATACGTGACTCGAACACGTGACCAACGGATTAAAAGGAACCGTCGCGGACGTTCGTGAAAATTCTCGAATTTTCCGAAAATTTTTGCCAGTAATGGGTTAGGGCGTCTTTGTGCGGCGCGGCATGTTCTCTGAAATTCCGAATTTTTGTGTAATTTTCCCGGCATGGTTACACAGGTTCTTGCTCGCTCTGCAAGGGCGATTTCGCAATCTTGCGGGACTTGCTTGGTCGCATTTACCCGCATATACCTGCTGCCGGACCTGCGCCGCGTAGATGTCCCCTCAGTCTATCGACCGTAAAGCCATGCAATTCATAGCGCAATTTCGCGAAACGCTTGACGTTGCTCAATCCGCCTACGCCTTCCACTTGGAACGGGCACGGCGGGTCATTGACTTGCTCGCTGCTAAGGATCGTCGCCTATCGGAATGGTTCTTAACAGGGGACACCAAGGACGAGGCGCTTCTTTACCCGGTCTACGAAGCTGACGGCACGCCAACGACAGCGGCTATCGCGGTGCTGAACGAGGAATATCGAAATGAAGGGCACCTCGCGAAGTCGATCGCCATGTGGAATGGACGCGAGCAAAAGAAAGACGGCGCGGCGCTCTCGCTGGGGTTTGATAACGATCCGTTGACGCATGATTTCGACCTCTCTCTAGGCGAAGAGGGCGCGAACGCTTCCCGGCTCGGCGATTTTCAATCGGTCGCTCAAGTCGTTGCGGCAATCGCTGATGCATACGCGCCGTCTTACGTGACAGCCGCGCCGCGCAAGTATTCGCCGAAACAGGTTTTCGATGACAAGCCGGGTGTCGGCTGGATGATCTATCTGCCGAAGTTCCTCACTGCGCAGCATGTGCCCGAGGCTCGCGCGCTGATACCCGTACCCGATGCAAGCCACAAGCAAACCGGTACGATCATCGTGAGCGTCACCGACGCTGTGTTCTCGGTGGGCAACCCGGAGCACGTCGAGATCGCCAACCGTATCGAGATACGCCTCGTCGATCAGGACTTGCTGCCGCGCTACTCTGACATCTGAATCGGCGTAGTCGATTGCGTGCGAGCTAGGAAGCTCGCGTCGCTATGGACCTGCTGACGCTGTCGGTCGTCGAATTCAAGAGCCGCCCATGCGCTGAATCTCGTGCGGTAGCGGGGCGGAAAACGGGATGCACCGCTAGTTGCAGCTCGTATCGACCTGATTGCCGAGTTGCCTATTGTGCCAGCTGCTTTGCCAATAAGCTCAATCACCCCGGCTCGAAGATCCCGGGTCGCTCCTACCTATCAATGGCGATAGGTGACACTGAAAATATCGAGTCGGTCGTGGCAAACTATCCGCGCCAGGCGGCAGGATAATCCACCGGATCAATCAACGAAATCAAGAATGGAACTATGAACTTTTTTGAATCAGCAAACGCCTTGTTCTCCTATGGCATTGGAACACTCCTTTTCTTCGCCTGCGCGTATGCCGTCGCCGATCTCACAACGGACCTTTTTGATTGGCCGGGGTGGGTTGTACCGGTTGTGATAATCGGATTGCTCGCAGTCTGGCTGTTGGGTACGCACGGATGGAATCTTTTGACCTCCGCATTCGGCGGAAGCTGGGATTATGGAAATGACCTTCGTGTGTCCTCTATGGGGCCCGATGACGCGTGGTTCATTCTGAAAGTCAAGTTCTGGGCCGCGATCGTCGGCACTGCACTTGGCTTTTTTGGACTTGGCAAGCTGCGTCACGAGTGGTAAAGACTTTGTTCGTGCATTGAAAGCTTCATCATGCTCGCGCCGGAAGGCATTCAACTGCAGCACAACGGTTCGGTCATTCTCATGGACGACTCGGGCATAACCGTCAACGGCCAGCGCATCGATTTGAACAAATAACCCCATTCAAGAGAGTTGTCCGATCAT
>NZ_JBQCIV010000039.1:0-4793 GCF_051953405.1 Trinickia sp.
CGTACAGCGTGTTCATCAACGGCCTGAAGAAGGCGTCGATCGAACTCGACCGCAAGGTGCTGGCCGATATGGCCGTGTTCGACAAGGCCGCTTTTGCCGCGATCGTGAAGCAGGTGAAAGCCGCCGTTGCAGCCTAATTGATTACTCATTGATCGATTAGTCACTGCGTGGTTCGTCGGGCGCGTTGGCTTAGGCCGCCGCTCCCGACAAGAAAACGGGGCTCCTCACCGAGCCCCCTTTTTTTTGCTGGTCGCACTTTCGTAACTCACCGACGTTGAAATGATGGGATCAATGGATCTGGACCGGATTGTCGCCGACGCGCAAGAAGCCTTCTCCCGAGCGCTCGATAGCACGACGCTCGAAAACGAAAAGGCGCGTTTTCTCGGCAAGGCAGGCATGCTGACCGAACTGCTCAAGGGTCTCGGCAAGCTCGATCCCGAGGCGCGCAAGGCTGAGGGCGCACGCATCAACGTCGCGAAGCAGCAAGTGGAAGCGGCGCTGACGGCCCGTCGCGACGCGCTCGCGCAAGCTTTACTCGAGCAGCGGCTGACGGCCGAGGCGATCGACGTGACGTTGCCGGGGCGCGGCGCGGGAGCAGGCAGCTTGCACCCCGTGATGCAGACTTGGGAACGCGTCGAACAAATTTTCGGCTCGATCGGCTTCGACGTGGCGGACGGCCCGGAAATCGAAACCGATTGGTACAACTTCACGGCGCTGAACAGCCCGGAAAACCATCCGGCGCGCTCGATGCAAGACACGTTCTACGTGGACGGCAAGGATGCCGGCGGGCGTCCCCTGCTGCTGCGCACGCATACGAGCCCGATGCAGGTGCGCTACGCGCGCAGCAATCAGCCGCCGATCAAAGTCATCGTGCCCGGGCGCACGTATCGCGTGGATAGCGATGCCACGCATTCGCCGATGTTCAACCAAGTCGAAGGCTTGTGGATCGACGAGAACATCAGCTTCGCCGATTTGAAAGGCGTCTATACCGATTTCCTGAAGAAATTCTTCGAGCGCGACGACATCCTCGTGCGCTTCAGGCCTTCATATTTCCCGTTCACGGAACCGTCGGCCGAGATCGACATGAAGTTCGAAGAAGGCAAGAACGCCGGTAAGTGGCTCGAGATTTCGGGCTCGGGCCAAGTGCACCCGAACGTCATCCGCAACATGGGCCTCGATCCGGAGCGCTATATCGGCTTCGCCTTCGGCAGCGGCCTCGAGCGTCTGACGATGCTGCGCTATGGCGTGCAGGATCTGCGGCTCTTCTTCGAGAACGATCTGCGCTTCTTGCGGCAGTTCGCGTAACGCGCCGAACCAGGACCGAAAGCCGCAAGCGGTGCCTGGGCCCGGCGAGCGCTCGAGATGCGTGCTCGCAAGCGGCCCGGCATGGACCCACTCCTTCGAACGTAGACACACATGCAATTCCCTGAATCCTGGCTCCGAGCGTTTGTCGATCCGCAACTGACGACGGAGGAACTCTCGCATGCGTTGACGATGGCCGGCCTCGAAGTCGAATCGCTGCGCCCCGCTGCGCCGCCCACGTCGAAGATCGTCGTCGGCCGCGTGCTCGAAGTCGTCAAGCATCCCGATGCGGACAAGCTCAATGTCTGTCAGGTCGATGCGGGAACGGGCTCGGTGCTGAACATCGTCTGCGGCGCGCCCAACGTCGCGCCCGGCATCAAGGTGCCCGTGGCACTCGTCGGCGCACAACTGCCGCCGGCGGAAGAGGGCGGCGCGCCGTTCATGATCAAGCTGTCGAAGCTGCGCGGCGTGCAGAGCGAAGGCATGCTGTGCTCGGCACGCGAACTCAAGCTTTCGGAAGATCACAGCGGCCTCATGATCCTGGCCGAGGACACGCCGATTGGGCAGGACATCCGCGAAACGTTGAATCTCGACGATACCGTCTTCGAAATCAAGCTGACGCCGAACAAGGCCGATTGCTTGTCGGTGTTCGGCGTTGCGCGCGAAACGGCCGCCATTACGGGTGCGCCGCTCAAGCCGCTCGCGATCGAACCCGTGGCCGTGAAGCTCAGCGAGCGGTTGCCCGTGAAGGTGGCGGCGCCCGATCTGTGCGGTCGCTTCTCGGGCCGCGTGATTCGCGGCGTGAACGCGCGCGCGAAGACGCCGCAGTGGATGGTCGAGCGCCTGGAAAGGTCAGGACAACGAAGCATTTCGGCGCTCGTCGATATCTCGAACTACGTCATGCTCGAACTCGGGCGCCCGTCGCACGTGTTCGATCTCGACAAAATCCACGGCGGCATCGAAGTGCGCTGGGGCCGCCGCGGCGAGAGCCTGAAGCTCTTGAACGGCAATACGATCGAACTGGATGAAACCGTGGGCGTGATCGCGGACGACCATCAAGTCGAGAGCCTGGCCGGCATCATGGGCGGGGACAGCACGGCCGTGACGCTCGATACGACGAACGTCTATCTGGAAGCGGCGTTCTGGTGGCCGGATAGCATTCGCGGCCGCTCGCGCAAGTACAACTTTTCGACCGATGCGGGCCATCGCTTCGAGCGCGGCGTCGATTATGAAACGACGGTGCTGCACATCGAGCGCATCACGCGCCTCATCCTCGATATTTGCGGGGGCGAGGCCGGTCCGGTCGACGATCACGTCGTCAATCTGCCGCGGCGTGCGCCCGTGACGATGCGTGTGGCACGGGCTCAGCGCGTGATCGGCGTCATGATCGACGCCGACGAAATGGCGCGGATCTTCACGCGTCTTGGGCTCGAATACGAATTCGACGGCGAGATCTTTGCCGTCACGCCGCCGTCGTATCGTTTCGACATCGAGATCGAGGAAGACTTGATCGAGGAAGTCGCGCGCATCTACGGCTTCGAAAAGATTCCGGCACGGCCGCCGGTGGCCGCAAACGCCATGCGGGCGACGAACGAAACGCGCCGTTCGATTCATACGCTGCGCCATGCACTGGCCGCGCGCGACTATGCCGAGACGATCAATTTCAGCTTCGTCGACGAAAGCTGGGAGCGCGATTTCGCGGGCAACGACGCGCCGGTTCGCGTGGTCAATCCGATCGCGAGCCAGTTGTCGGTCATGCGCACGACGTTGTTCGGCAGCCTGATCGACGTCTTGCGTCACAACTTGAATCGCCGCGCGGATCGCGTGCGCGTGTTCGAGGCCGGGCGCGTATTCTTGCGCGATGCTTCGATCGGTGCGAGCGAGATGACGGTGGAAGGCTACGCGCAACCGAAGCGCATCGGCGCGCTCGCGTATGGTCCGGCTGCGGAAGAGCAGTGGGGTTTGCCCACGCGTTTGGTCGATTTCTTCGATGTGAAGGGCGACGTGGAAGCCTTGTTCGCGCCGCGCGTGGCGCGCTTCGTGAAGGCGGAGCATCCGGCGCTTCATCCGGGGCGCAGTGCGCGCATCGAACTCGACGGCCAGGCCGTGGGTTGGATCGGCGAGCTGCATCCGCGCTGGATGCAGCAATACGATTTGCCGCATGCGCCGATGTTGTTCGAAATCGATGCCGATGCATTGATGGGCCGCGCCTTGCCGACGCCGGCGGAAGTGTCGAAATACCCGCCGGTGCGGCGCGATATCGCGGTGGTGGTCGATCAGAGCGTGGACGTTCAGGCGTTGCTCGACGAGATGCAAAAGGCGCTCGGCGAGGAGGCATGCAAGTTCGTTCAAAGGGTTGCGCTATTCGATGAATTTCGTGCAAAATCAAGCACTTCCGGCGGAATGGCGGCGCACGAGAAAAGCCTTGCCTTCCGCGTGACCCTGCAAGATACTGGCGGCACGCTGCAGGACGAGACGGTGGATTTGGCCGTCAAGACCTTGGTGGATCGCTTGGCTCGAGTCTACGGCGCGCGGTTGCGCGGATGAGCGGGGAACGCTCGCAAGAGCGTTCGTACGGTGTGTCGCCATCGGCTGGTCGCCGTTTTTAGACATGAACGAAATGAACTCGAGTGATTTCGAAGCCCTACGTGCGGCGCAGCGTGGCGCCATGATTCGCGAAATACCGACCTCGTCCGTCGGCGTCTCCACTTCCCCGGAAACGCCGACCCTCACCAAAGCCGAATTGGCCGAGTTGCTGTTCGACAATGTGGGATTGAACAAGCGCGAAGCCAAGGATATGGTCGAGGCGTTTTTCGAGGTCATCCGCGATGCGCTCGAAAGTGGAGACAGCGTGAAGCTGTCGGGCTTCGGCAATTTTCAGTTGCGTGACAAGCCTCAGCGTCCGGGGCGCAATCCCAAGACGGGCGAGGCGATTCCGATCGCCGCGCGCCGTGTCGTGACGTTCCATGCGAGTCAAAAGCTGAAGGCGCTGGTCGAAAGCGGCGCTTGAAGCGGCTGCGCCGCTCATGGAGATTGAAGACGTCTCCAATGCATTGCAGCGCGACTTTTACCCGACGGTTAACCGACGATGACTACGACGGCCGAGAAAGTCGTCTTGCCCCCGATCCCTGCGAAGCGCTACTTCACGATCGGTGAAGTGAGCGAGTTGTGCGGCGTCAAGCCGCACGTGCTGCGCTACTGGGAGCAGGAGTTCACGCAGTTGCGTCCGGTGAAGCGCCGCGGCAACCGTCGCTACTATCAGCATCATGAAGTGCTGCTGATACGTCGTATTCGCGAATTGCTCTATGAGCAGGGTTTCACGATCAACGGCGCACGCAACAAGCTCGATGCGCGCGGCGCGGTGATCGAAGACGATGCGGGTGTGAAGCAGGAGCCTGAAGTGCAGCAGGGGGCCGATGTTTCGGCATCGCCTGGTGACATGGGAGCGAAGGCTGACGTCGACGTTGCCGGGCTGCGCAAGGATCTCATCG
>NZ_JBQCIV010000040.1:0-24879 GCF_051953405.1 Trinickia sp.
CTGCACCTGCACACCGGCGCCCGCGGCGATCCGGCGCTTGCGCGTCGCCTTGATGAGCTCGGGTTTGGCGCGTTCGGCCGGCGTCATCGAATTGATGATGCCTTCCATCCGGCGCATCTGTTTTTCGGCCTGGCCCATATCGGCGCCCGCCGCGGCCTGCTGGAACTGCGCGGGCAGTTTGTCCATCAGCGTCGACAAACCGCCCATGTTCTTCATCTGCGAAAGCTGCGCGCGGAAGTCGTTGAGGTCGAAATCGCCGCCCTTTTTGACCTTGTCCGCCAGCTTTTGCGCCGCCTTGACGTCGACATTGCGCTGCGCTTCCTCGACTAGAGCAAGAATGTCGCCCATGCCGAGAATCCGGTTCGCCATGCGCTCGGGGTAGAACACCTCGAGGCCGTCGAGCTTTTCCGCCACGCCGACGAATTTGATCGGCTTGCCCGTCACGTGGCGCACGGACAGCGCCGCACCACCGCGCGAGTCGCCGTCGAGCTTGGTCAGTACGACGCCCGTGAGCGGCAGCGCGTCGTTGAACGCCTTCGCGGTATTCACGGCGTCCTGCCCGAGCATCGCGTCGACGACGAACAGCGTTTCCACCGGCTTCACGGCGGTGTGCAGCGCGGCGATTTCCTGCATCATCGCCTCGTCGATACCGAGCCGGCCGGCCGTATCGACGATAAGCACGTCGTGGTAGTGACGTTTGGCCCAGTCGAGCGCCGCAGCCGCAATCTCGACAGGCTTCTGATTCGGCTCGGACGGGAAGAAATCGGCGCCGACTTGTTCCGTCACCGTCTTCAACTGCGCGATGGCGGCCGGGCGGTAGACGTCGCACGAGACGGTCAGCACCTTCTTCTTGTATTTCTCGCGCAGGAGCTTCGCGAGCTTACCCGTGGTGGTGGTTTTACCCGCGCCCTGCAAGCCCGCCATCAAGATGACGGCCGGCGGCGTGACGGCGAGGTTCAATTCCGCCGCCTTGCCTTCGTAGTCGCCGCCGATGACGGCCGTGAGTTCGCGTTGGACGACGGAGACGAGCGCCTGGCCGGGCGACAAGCTCGACAGCACTTCTTCGCCGAGCGCCTTCTCCTTGACCTTGGCGACGAAATCGCGCACGACGGGCAGCGCCACGTCGGCCTCGAGCAACGCGAGCCGGACTTCGCGCAGCATTTCCTGCGTGTTGGATTCGGTGAGGCGGGCTTCGCCGCGCAGCGTCTTGACGACGCGCGCCATCCGTTGAGTGAGTGTGTCGAGCATGGGAGCCGTAGGGAGCACAGCGGCGGCTGCGCGCCGTCGCAGGAAGCGGGGCGGGCGCGGCGGCCTAGTGTAAACTTGGAACATGGATATTGTACTGTATGCCCTCACCGCGCTCCTTTACGGCGGCCTTGCGGTCATCGGCTGGCGCGCGCATGGGGGGGCGGGCGCCCCGTCGATGCGCGCGTGCGTGCCGCCCGGGCCCGCGGGGCCACGCCCGCCGTCGTCGCCGAGCGCCTCACGTGCCACGCGCGCGTTACTGTTCGTGGCGCTGGCCGTGCATGGGCTGCTGCTTCATCTCACGATCTTTCCGCACGACGCGATGGTGTTCGGTTTCGCGTTCGCGTTGTCGGCCATGTTTTGGCTCGGCGCCTGCATCTACTGGATCGAAAGTTTCTTTTTCCCGCTCGAGGGGCTCGGGCTGCTCGTGTTGCCGCTCGCGTGCGTCGCTTCGTTGATGCCGCTTGCCTTCGGCGGCGTGCACGTGCTCTCGTACGCGGCCGCGCCGTTATTCAAGCTGCACTTCATCATCGCGAACGTGGCTTACGGGCTGTTCGCGATCGCCGCGCTGCATGCCGTCCTCATGCTCTTCGCCGAGCGCCGTTTGCATAGATTGCGCAGTGCGATGGAAAGTCAGGGCGGCGGGTGGATCGCCGGCTGGCTCGATACGCTTCCTCCGCTGCTGACACTCGAGAAACTCCTGTTTCGCCTGATCGGGGCGGGGTTCGTCTTGCTCACGCTGACGCTGATTTCCGGCGTGCTGTTCAGCGAGCAGTTGCTCGGCCGGCCGTTGACGTTCGATCACAAGACCGTTTTTGCCGTCCTGTCGTGGGTCATGTTCGGTGCGCTGCTCACGGGCCGCCAAGTGTCGGGATGGCGCGGGCGCGCCGCGTTGCGCTGGGTCCTCGTCTCGTTTGTGGCGCTGCTGCTGGCCTATGTCGGTAGCCGCTTCGTCTTCGAGGTGCTGCTGCACCGTCCCGTCGTGTAATCGCCATGCGCCAGATTTTTCTTCTCGTCGTGTTCGTGCTCGCCGCTCGCTGGCTCGTGAAAACGATGCGAGCCGCCCAGACCGACGTCGCCGGGCGCGGCGCTGGGGCGGCACGATCGGGCACACCGCGCGGGGCGGGCGCCGCGCGGCCCCAACCGCGCGAGCCGCGGCAACTCGCCGAGCCGATGGTGCGCTGCGCCGCGTGCGGCGTGCACTCGCCCAAGAGCGATTCGGTGCGGGCCGGCGATCAGTACTTCTGCAGCGTCGAGCATGCGCAGCGCCACGCGGCGCGCGCCACGGGGCGCGAGGGACGATGAGCGCCGTGCTGTTCGCCGTCGATCGCGACGGCTGGGCGCGCGGTGCGCGCGTGCTGCGCTCGCCGAACTTCGAGGCGCGTCCCGCGGGCACGGTGCCGACCCTCGTCGTCGTCCACAACATCAGTTTGCCCCCCGGCGAATTCGGGGGGCGAGCCATCGCCGATCTTTTCCTCAATCGCCTCGATTGCGACGCGCATCCCTATTACGATGCGCATCTGCGCGGCCTGCGCGTCTCGTCGCATTTCGTGATCTTGCGCGACGGCACGCTCGAGCAGTTCGTCTCGTGCGATGAGCGTGCCTGGCATGCGGGCGTCTCGAACTTCTTCGGGCGCGAACGTTGCAACGACTTCTCCATCGGCATCGAACTCGAAGGCGCCGACGCGAACCCGTTCGAAGCCGCGCAATACGCGACGCTCGCCGCGCTCGTGGGCGCACTCGTCGCGCGCTATCCGATCGAGGCGCTGGCCGGACATTCCGATATCGCGCCGGGCCGCAAGACCGACCCGGGGCCGCACTTCGACTGGGCTCGCTTGCAGCGCGACACCGCACTCGCCGATCGGTATTTCCCCTACCGCTACGCGTAGCGGCCACGAAATTGCGTGCTCGCGCGGCATGCGCAAAAGCACGCGCCGCTTGCGTTTGCGATAAGTCCTTGTCCCCGCTCGCTTAATCAAAAGTCAAGCGTTCGCCCCCAAATAAACCCTTTTGATTTGGCCGTTCGGTCCACTATACTTGGTATCAATACGACGCAGTCTTACTAGATATTGTGTCGACACGCCGGGGCGCCAAGGATCGGAAAGGGCGCTGGAACCGCAGAACGCGGCGTGTAAATCATGCGGATGGAACGCCGGGCAATGCCCGGCGTTCCATCTTCGGGGGAAAAACGGGACGTGCCAGTGCCGCGGCAATCATGGCGAAAGCGATCATGCTTTTCGTCTCGCGCGGCCGGGCGCTCCGATGGTCCCGTTTCCTCTCCCGCCCCTCATCGTTCGCGCTCGGGGTGGCGCGGCGGTTGTTCAAATCCGCGGTTCGACCGCACATCCAAGATCAGGAGCTTTGCACATGCAAACGACCGACAACATGACGAGCCAGCACGAAGGCGCGCAGGCCGGGCGCGCCGTCGGCGGCCAGGCTGCTTACGCGCAGCCGCTCGCGCCGCAGGCGACCTTCGCGGACTACAAGGTGATCCGCCGCAATGGCAGCGTCGTGTCGTTCGAGCCGTCCAAAATCGCGATCGCCGTGACCAAGGCATTCCTGGCGGTCAACGGCGGGCAGGGCGCCGCCTCCGCGCGCGTGCGCGAGCTGGTCGAGCAGCTGACGCACAGCGTCGTGCGCGCGCTCGTGCGCAGCCGCCCGAACGGCGGCACGTTCCACATCGAAGACATCCAAGATCAGGTCGAACTCGCGCTCATGCGCGGCGGCGAGCACAACGTGGCGCGTGCCTACGTGCTCTACCGCGAGAAGCGCAATCAAGAGCGCGGCCACGACCAGGAAGCGGCCGCACCGTCCTCGGGCCTGAACGTGACCGACAACGGCGTCACGCGTCCGCTGGACCTCGTCGCGTTGCGCGGCCTGATCGAATCGGCGTGCGACCGGCTTGGCGATGCGGTGAACGCGGAGCCGATCGTCGCCGAGACGGTGAAGAACCTCTACGACGGCGTGCCGATGACCCAGGTCTACGACTCGGCCATCCTCGCCGCGCGCACGATGATCGAAAAGGACCCGGCTTATAGCCAGGTGACGGCCCGCATCCTGCTGCACACGATCCGCCGCGAAATTCTCGGCGAGGAAGTGACGCAACGCGAAATGAGCGAGCGCTACGCCGAATATTTCCCGCAGTTCATCAAGCGCGGCATCGAAGCGGAGCTGCTCGACGAGAAGCTGCAGCAATTCGACCTCAAGCGTTTGGGTGCGGCGCTCGAGGCCGGCCGCGATCTGCAATTCGGCTACCTCGGTCTGCAAACGTTGTACGACCGTTACTTCCTGCACGTCGAAGGCACGCGCATCGAGATGCCGCAGGCATTCTTTATGCGTGTCGCCATGGGTCTGGCGCTGAACGAGATCGATCGCGAAGCGCGGGCGATCGAGTTCTACAACGTGCTTTCGACGTTCGATTTCATGAGTTCCACCCCGACGCTGTTCAATTCGGGTACGCGCCGCTCGCAACTGTCTTCGTGCTATCTCACGACGGTCGCCGACGATCTGGACGGCATCTACGAAGCGCTGAAGGAAAACGCGCTGCTCTCGAAGTTCGCCGGCGGCCTCGGCAACGATTGGACGCGCGTGCGCGCCCTCGGCTCGCACATCAAGGGTACGAACGGCAAGTCGCAAGGCGTGGTGCCGTTCTTGAAGGTCGTCAACGACACGGCCGTGGCCGTCAACCAGGGCGGCAAGCGCAAGGGCGCCGTCTGCGCGTATCTCGAGTCGTGGCACCTAGACATCGAGGAGTTCCTCGAGCTGCGTAAAAACACGGGCGACGACCGCCGCCGGACGCACGACATGAATACGGCGAACTGGATCCCCGATCTGTTCATGAAGCGTGTGATGGAAGGGGGCGAGTGGACGCTGTTCTCGCCGTCGACCTGCCCGGATCTGCACGACAAGTTCGGCGCCGACTTCGAAAAGGCTTACACGGCCTATGAAGAAAAGGTGGCGCGCGGCGAGATCAAGCTGTTCAAGAAGATCCCGGCCGCTCAGTTGTGGCGCAAGATGCTCGGCATGCTGTTCGAGACGGGTCACCCCTGGATCACGTTCAAGGATCCGTGCAATGTGCGCTCGCCGCAACAGCACGTGGGTGTCGTCCATTCGTCGAACCTGTGCACCGAAATCACGCTGAACACGAGCGACGCCGAAATCGCCGTCTGCAACCTGGGTTCGGTGAACCTCGTCGCGCACCTCGCGAAGCAAGCCGACGGCAGCTACGCGCTCGATCAGGACAAACTGAAGCGCACGATCGGCGTGGCGATGCGCATGCTCGACAACGTCATCGACATCAACTACTACGCGGTGTCGAAGGCGCGTAACTCGAACCTGAAGCACCGCCCGGTCGGCATGGGCATCATGGGCTTCCAGGACTGCCTGCATCTGCTGCGCGTGCCGTACGCGTCCGACGAGGCGGTGGAGTTCGCCGACCGGTCGATGGAAGCGGTGTGCTACTACGCCTATTACGCGTCGACCGAGCTGGCCGAGGAGCGCGGCCGCTATTCGAGCTATCGCGGTTCGCTGTGGGATCGCGGCATCCTGCCGCAAGACACCCTGAAGCTGCTCGCCGAAGCGCGCGGCGGCTATGTGGAGGTCGATACGTCCGAGACGATGGACTGGCCGACGCTGCGCTCGCGCATCTCGACCTACGGCATGCGCAACTCGAACTGCGTCGCGATCGCGCCGACGGCGACGATCTCGAACATCATCGGCGTCTCGGCCTGTATCGAGCCGACGTTCCAGAACCTGTACGTGAAGTCGAACCTGTCGGGCGAATTCACGGTGGTGAACGACTACCTGGTGCGCGACCTGAAGGCGCGGGGCCTGTGGGACGAAGTGATGGTCGCCGATCTGAAGTACTTCGACGGCACGCTGTCGCGCATCGACCGGGTGCCGGCCGATCTGCGCGCGATCTATGCGACCGCATTCGAAGTCGATCCGAAGTGGCTCGTCGAAGCGGCGTCGCGTCGTCAAAAGTGGATCGACCAGGCGCAATCGCTGAACATCTATATGGCGGGCGCATCGGGCAAGAAGCTCGACGAGGTCTACAAGCTCGCCTGGTTGCGCGGCCTGAAGACGACCTACTACCTGCGCACGATGGCTGCAACGCACGTCGAGAAGTCGACGGTCGCGCACGGCGCGCTCAACGCGGTGCCGTCTGCCGAAGGCGGTGCAGGCGGTGGCGGCGCGGCTGGGGGCTTCGGCGCGACGGGCGGTGCGATCGGCTCGGCGGGTTCGGCGACGGGCGGCATGAACGCGGCGAGCGCGGCGGCACAAGCGCCCGAGGCGGACGGCCCCGTGTGCATGATGCGCCCCGGCGATCCGGGTTTCGACGAATGCGAGGCGTGCCAGTAACGCCTTCGCTCGAACGCCGGTGCGGTGCGCCGGCATCGAACGGCCGAGGGTGCGCGAACGATAGAACGACAAACGCGCGCCCTCGAGCAAGGCAGTGCGATCGGCTTCGCCACGCAGCGAAGTCATCGGCAAGCAACGAACAAGAAGCGGGATGCGAGGGACACGCGGGAGGCATTGCATCGACGATAGATGCACCGATGAGGTCCCCTTCGACGAGAAGAAGAAAGCATCGCGACGACCCTTCACGAGTCATCGACGATTCGCGCGAGCGCGGCGTAACGAACAAAGTGTTGTATCGAGGTCGCAGCACGAATCGAAAAACAAGGATTTTCATGAGCGAACCCTTTTATCGCTCGTGAAAAGATGGTACAAACCGATCTAAATTGATGGTGAGAATTTATGCTCAACTGGGATGACGAGACGACTGCCGTAACTCCCTCGAGCGGTTCGCAACTGAACGCGTTGCGCAACCGAGCGGGGCAGGCCGTCGACACGCAAGCTGCGTCGCAGGCTCGGCCCACGCAAAACATCTTCGCGCAAGACTTCGCCGTCGCGCCGGCACCGGCCGCCGAGCCTGTCGCATCCGACGCGCGCGTCAACGTGGCGGACAAGCGCATCATCAACGGCCAGACCGACGTCAACCAACTGGTGCCGTTCAAGTACAAGTGGGCGTGGGAGAAGTACCTCGCCGGCTGCGCGAACCATTGGATGCCGCAGGAAATCAACATGTCGCGCGACATCGCGCTTTGGAAGGACCCGAACGGGCTGACCGAAGACGAGCGCCGCATCGTCAAACGCAACCTCGGCTTCTTCGTGACGGCCGATTCGCTGGCCGCGAACAACATCGTGCTCGGCACCTACCGGCACATCACGGCGCCCGAGTGCCGCCAGTTCTTGCTGCGCCAGGCGTTCGAGGAGGCGATCCACACGCACGCCTACCAGTACATCGTCGAATCGCTGGGTTTGGACGAGGGCGAAATCTTCAACGCCTATCACGAGGTCGCTTCGATCCGTGACAAGGACGAGTTCCTGATCCCGTTCATCCATACGCTGACCGATCCGGCATTCAAGACGGGCACGCTGGACGCGGACCAGAAGCTGCTCAAGTCGCTGATCGTGTTCGCCTGCGTGATGGAAGGGCTGTTCTTCTACGTCGGGTTTACGCAAATTCTTGCGCTCGGCCGTCAGAACAAGATGACGGGCGCGGCGGAACAGTACCAATACATCCTGCGCGACGAGTCGATGCACTGCAACTTCGGCATCGACCTCATCAACCAGATCAAGCTCGAGAACCCGCATCTGTGGACGCGCGAGTTCCGTGAAGAGATTCGCGAAATCTTCAAGCACGCGGTCGAACTCGAATACCGCTACGCCGAGGATACGATGCCGCGCGGTGTGCTGGGGCTGAACGCGTCGATGTTCAAGAGCTATCTGCGCTTCATCTGCAACCGTCGTTGCCAGCAGATCGGCCTCGATCCGCTCTACCCGAACGAGGAAAATCCGTTCCCGTGGATGAGCGAGATGATCGACCTGAAGAAGGAACGTAACTTCTTCGAGACGCGGGTGATCGAATACCAAACCGGTGGTGCGCTGTCCTGGGAATGACACGTGCTGTCCGGTGCGATGAATGAATGATGATGGGGCGCCGCCGCGAACAAGGCCGCGGCGGACAAGGTAAGGAGCAAGATCGCCTAATGCAAAGCGTGCCCGGTGGTGAGACCGCCCACAAACAGGACAGGCACTTTGCGACCCCTTCGGTGGGATGGGCGAACTACCCCCTGAAAAAGCCGGCGGCAGGGCTGCCGGCTTGTCACGAGCGAATATCGGGCTCGGCGAGCGTATGGCGCTCGCCTGCCAACTCGATCCGGCGTGCTGTGCCTTTGGGTACGGCACGCCTTACCGCATTCATTAGCGTAAGCACTAGGTTTTTGCGTACGCCGATGAATAGCCCGCTTCGCAGCGCGCGCCGTCAACACCGGCGCGCAGCGGGAAGCGGGTTTGAAGAAGGGTGTAGTTCGAACCGACTCATTTCCGAAAACCCGAAGGAGAAAACAATGGCAACAGCCAAGAAGAAACCCGCCGCTAAGAAAGCCGCTCCGGCCAAGAAGGCAGCTCCGGCGAAGAAGGCCGCGGTGAAGAAGGTCGCAGCCAAGAAGGCAGCGCCGGCTAAGAAGGTCGCAGCCAAGAAAGTCGCCGTGAAGAAGGTTGCGGCGAAGAAGGCGGCACCGGCCAAGAAGGCAGCACCGGCCAAGAAGGCGGCGGTGAAGAAGGTTGCAGCGAAGAAGGCAGCACCGGCTAAGAAGGCCGCGCCTGCGAAGAAGGCCGCCGCCAAGAAGGCTGCGCCTGCTAAGAAGGCCGCGCCTGCGAAGAAGGCTGCCGCTAAGAAAGCCGCCCCTGCGAAGAAGGCTGCTGCTGCGCCTGCCAAGAAGGCTGCGCCTGCGAAGAAGGCTGCCGCTAAGAAGGCTGCGCCCGCACCCGCTGCCCCTGCTGCGCCGGCTGCCGCATCGACGGCACCTGCGTCGACGGTGAAGACCGCGTTGAATCCGGCCGCTGCTTGGCCGTTCCCGACGGGCAGCCGTCCGTAATAGGACAGCGCGACGAGCGCGGCGCAAAGCGTCGCACTCGTTCGCGACGGTCCTATGAAAAAAACCGCCGCCGGTTCGTTTGCCGGCGGCGGTTTTTTTATGTGCGCTTCGTGTTCGCCGGCCCCCGAGCGGATCGCTGCGAGGGCGCCATGCGGTTAGTGCGTGACGCGCGTAACACCGGCACTCGAGAGCAGCCGCACGCGGTCTCCGGCTTGGAACATTTCCCCGGTTGCCGATTGCGTGATGGCGCGCAGATCGCCGTTGTCGAGCCGTACGGTGATCTCCACGCCTGCACGCTTCGCTACGCCGTTCTCGACCGCGTTGCCCGCGACCGCGCCTGCGATACCGCCGATGATGGCGGTTGCGATCGAGCCGCGCCCGCCGCCGATTGCGCTGCCCGCGACGGCGCCGAGTGCGCCGCCGCCGACCGCACCCAGCCCGCTCGGTTGCCCGTCGTTCGACGAAATCGTCACCGCGCGGACGCTTTCCACGGTGCCGAATCGAACCGTTTCCTCGCGCTGGGCTTGGCCTGCCGTGTAGACGTCGGGCGAACTGCTGTTATAAGCGCACCCCGTCATCGTCACGCAAGCGGCCAGCAGCGTGACGAGCATCAATCGAGCCGATGTCTTCATTGTTTGTTACTCCAATAGAGCAATAGAGCGTTACCGCAGGCTAAAGCCGAACGCCTGCTTGAACCGTTGGTCGATCTCGTCGGGGGACGGCGCGTAGGTTTGCGGCCCGGCCTGTTCGATTTTCAGCGAACCCATGAGGCTCGCCAAGCGGCCCGTCGTGGCCCAGTCGAGGCCACGTTCGATGCCATAGAGCAGTCCGCCGCGAAACGCATCGCCGCAGCCCGTGGGATCGACGACCTTCGAGGCGGCCACGGCAGGAATGTCCTCGGTCCGGCCGCCGTGATGGATGCGCGCGCCGTGCTCGCCGCGCGTCACGATCAGCGCCTGCACGCGCTGTGCGATTTCATCGAGCGACCAGCCCGTCTTATTGCTGACGAGATTAGCCTCGTAGTCGTTGACCGCCACATACGTGGCGAGTTCAATGGCGCGCTTAAGCGCTTCGCCGGAGAACAGCGGCAGCCCTTGGCCGGGGTCGAAGACGAACGGCACGCCGGCGGCGGCGAGCTTCTCCGTGTGCTGCACCATGCCGTCGTAGCCGTCGGGCGCGACGATCGCGAGCGTGATGTCCGGTGCCTGATCGGCGTGGTTCAGGTGCGACTGCATCATCGCGCCCGGGTGGAAGGCGGCGATCTGGTTGTTGTCCAGATCGGTCGTGATCATCGCTTGGGCGGTGTAGGCGTCGGGCACCATGCGCACGTGGTCGGTGCGCAGCTTTAGGCTCTTGAACCGATCGAGATAGAGTTGGCCGTCGATTTCGCCGAGCGTACCCATGATGCGGGCGTCGCCGCCGAGCAGGTTCAGCGCGTAGCCGATGTTGCCGGCGCAGCCGCCGAATTCGCGGCGCATCGTCGGGACGAGGAAGCTCACGTTCAGGATATGGACCTGTTCGGGGAGGATGTGCTCGCGAAAGCGCCCCTGGAAGGTCATGATGTTGTCGTAAGCGAGCGAGCCGCAAATCAGCGTAGCCAAGGCAAAAATTCCTATCTGTGTTTCGTAACGGGGGGCGGGATACGAAAACGCCGCGCTTTGTGCCCAAGCGCGGCGTTTTCATTGGATCGTCGGCGGGCTTATTTCAGCGCGCTCAACGCCGCATCGTAGTTCGGCTCGTTCTTGATCTCGCCGACGAGTTCGGCGTGCACGACCTTGTCATTCTCGTCGACCACCACGACGGCGCGCGCCGTCAGGCCGGCGAGCGGGCCCGACACGATGTCGACGCCGTAGGCTTGCGCGAACTCGTGGCCGCGGAACGTCGAGGCCGTCACGACGTTTTCGATGCCTTCGGTCGTGCAAAAGCGCGTGGCGGCGAACGGCAGATCGCCCGAGACGACGATGACTGCCGTGTTTTGCAGCTTGGCCGCCGCTTCATTGAACTTGCGGGTGGACGTGGCGCACGTCGGCGTGTCCAAGCTCGGAACGATATTCAGCACTTTGCGCTTGCCGGCGAAATCGGCGAGCGCCACCGGCTTCAGATCCTTGCCGACGAGCGAGAACTCGGGCGCCTTCTGGCCGACCGACGGAAATGCACCGCCTACTTCGATCGGGTTGCCGCCTAGCGTGACTTGACTCATGTTAGCTCCGGATGTTCGTTTCAGGTTGTCGCGAGTGCGAGATGGTGGGCGCGTGCGCGGGGTCGCGCCGCGCCCGGATTGCCCTACGGATAAAAGATCTGGACGCGGAAGTTCGTTGCCACGGCGTTACCGCTGTCGAGTCGCACGATCATCGTTTGCGTGGCATGCGCGGGCAGGCCCGCGGCGATTGCCGTGCCGGGCGGGACGTAATCTTGGGGCCAGAGAATACGCCGTACGACGACGTTGTTCTTCTCGTCGGACAGCGTCAGCTCGATGGCCGGGTAGGCGAGCGCGATGCCGTACCGATTACGCAGCGGCACGCGCAACTCGAGGCGATGGGGGCCGTCGACCTGTCGCAGATCGGGGACCTCGATTCGCAGCCCGTCGATATCGCGTGGCGGCGAAAGCTGGCAACCCAACTGGGCGCACACGCGCGCGAACAGCGGCTGCGAATCGGGCCAGTAGACCATGACCGCTTCGCGGCGCCACCAAGCGAGTTGCGCGATCAAGGCGACGACGAGCGCGACGCAGACGATCCCGCCCACGACGTACGCGAGCACACGGCTCGGCGCCCTGGCGCGCGTCTCGCGCGTGACGGCGAAGTGCCGCTCGCGCTCGTCGGATTCCGGTGGTTCAGCGAAGATGGGCGGCACGCTTGCTGCGTGAACCGGCGATTCGGCGCCGAAGCTCGGCTCCGTTTCGGTTTCGGCCTGGGCCTGAAGACGTGCGCGCAAGCGCGGTTCGAGATGCGGCTCGTTTTCCTCTTCGTGCGTATCGCGTTCGCTCGAGCGCGGTGCCGCACCGGACTCGAATTCGGGCTCGGGTTCGGACTCGATTCGCGCCGCAGTATGCGGCGCCGCGCCGAAGTGCGGTTCGACATCGGCCACGGACGGCTCGCGCCCGTTGAAATGCGGTTCGTCGTCGCGCCACAGCGGCTCGTGCGCGGGTGTCCAGCTCGGCGTGGCCACCGTCTCGTCGGTCTCGCCGCGAGCCGGTTCGATGAACGCCGATGCGCCCGGTTCGCCCGTGGGTTCGCTCGAGCGCGGCGCGCTCTGCTGCGGTTCGTCGGGGGCTGGCGCGCGTTGTTCCGCGGCTGCTCGGGCTTGTGCTTCAGCCTGGGCCCTGGCTTCCTCCTCGGCTCGAAGCCTGGCCTCGGCTTCCTCTCGAGCCCTGGCCTCGGCTTCCGCTTGAGCCTTGGCCTCGGCTTCCGCTTGAGCCTTGGCTTCAGCTTCCTCTCGAGCCCTGGCCTCAGCTTCCGCTTGAGCCTTGGCTTCAGCTTCCGCTTGGGCCCGCGCTTCGGCTTCCGCCCGGGCGCTCACCGCTTCCGCTTCGCCGGTCGCTACCCCTTGCGACGCGAACGGCGGCACTTCGTTTTGCTCAGCGTCGTGGCTGCGCGAGGAGGCCGGCGACGCCGCGTCCGGTTCGTGCTTAGGCAGTTCAGCGCCGGCATGCGGATCGAGCAGATTGCTCCGAGCGTCGAAGACTTGCTGACAGTGTCCGCAGCGGGCGAACCCACCGGAAGCCGCGAGCAGCGCTTCCTGGACCCGGAAAACCGTTTCGCAGTGGGGACAGCGGGTGGCTAGAACCATGGTGAGCGGGTGGGAGCCGGACAAGCCGGTGCGTCGATCGATAGCCGGTATTCTAATGGTTTCCCGCTGCGCCTTCGGCTGCGCTGCGGTTGGTGCCCGCTTCGCCGGCGCGCTTGACGCCGGTCAAGCAAACCCATCCCTCGTGTTCCCGCCACACGCCGATCTCGATCCATGGCCGATACGCCTGCGCTACTTCCTCCGCCTGGCGCGCGAGGACGCCGGATAGCGCGATGCGTCCGCCGGTCTTGACCTTCGCGCACAGCATCGAAGCCATCAGTTTGAGCGGGTTCGACAAGATATTGGCCACGACGATGTCGAATTGCCCGGCCGGACAATCGTCCGGCAGCGCATAGGCGACATCGGCGCGGTTGCGCTCGGTGTTCAGCCGAGCCGATTCGACGGCTTGCGGATCGATGTCGACACCGAAGACGGGGGCGGCGCCGCACTTGTTCGCGAGGATCGCCAAGATACCCGAACCGGAGCCGTAATCGAGCACCGAGTGGCCAGGTGCGACCGTTTCCTCGAGCCATTCCATGCACAGGCGCGTGGTGGGATGGCTGCCCGTGCCGAACGCTAGGCCCGGATCGAGTTCGAGAATCAGCGCCTGCGGATCGGGCGCGTCGTGCCACGACGGCACGACCCAAATGCGCTTGCCGATCGCGATCGGTTCGAATTGCGATTGCGTGAGACGCACCCAGTCCTGCTCAGGCACGTCGCGCAGCGTGAACGCGGGCGTGGCCGCCAACCCCACTGCGTTGGCCGCCGCGGCCGCGAGTACGGCCGGCTCTTGTTCAGGCGCCAGCAGGGCGACGACGCGCGAATGTTGCCACGCTGTCCGATCGGGCGTGAGACCGGGTTCGCCGAACAGCGGCTGCTCGTCGGGCGTATCGGCATCGGCGTCTTCGACCGATACCGATAGCACACCGAGTTCGAGGAGCGCATCGGAGAGCGCCTCGGCGCGCGTCCGATCGAGTTCGACGATCAATTCCCGGTAGCTCATGGTGCTAGCCTCCGTCCCCCAAGGGGACTTCCTGCGGGCGCCGGTTCCGGCCCAAGGAGGCTGACGGCCCCCTCGGGGAGCAGTGAACGTGGGGGCTTCATTTCACGCTTCTTCCGGTGCGGCTTGCTGCTTTTCGGCGAGCCGGTTTTCGAGGTAGTGAATGCTCGTGCCGCCTTCGACGAAGCCCCCGTCGAGCATCAACTCGCGATGCAGCGGGATGTTCGTCTGAATGCCTTCCACCACCATTTCGGACAACGCGATGCGCATCCGGCGGATCGCCTGCTCGCGGGTCGCGCCGTAGGCGATCAGCTTGCCGATCATCGAATCGTAGTTCGGCGGAACGAAATACCCATTGTACGCGTGCGAATCGACCCGGATGCCCGGGCCGCCCGGCGTGTGCCACGAGGTGATCCGGCCCGGCGACGGGGTGAAGCGGAACGGATCCTCGGCGTTGATCCGGCACTCGATCGCGTGCCCGCGGAAGACGATGTCGCGCTGGCGCAGCGAGAGCTTTTCCCCGGCGGCGATGCGGATCTGTTCCTGCACGATGTCGACGCCCGTGATCAGTTCCGTGACCGGGTGTTCCACCTGCACGCGCGTGTTCATTTCGATGAAATAGAACTCGCCGTTCTCGTAAAGGAATTCGAACGTGCCGGCGCCGAGGTATCCCATCTTCTTGCACGCATCGGCGCAGCGATCGCCGATGCGCTCGATCAGACGGCGTGCGATGCCGGGTGCCGGCGCTTCCTCGATTACCTTCTGGTGACGGCGCTGCATCGAACAATCGCGTTCGCCGAGCCACAGCGCGTTCTTGAACGAATCGGCCAGGATCTGGATTTCGACGTGACGCGGGTTTTCGAGGAACTTCTCCATGTAGACCTGCGGGTTGCCGAAGGCACGTTCGGCTTCTTCGCGTGTCATGTTGACGGCGTTCACGAGCGCCGCTTCCGTATGGACAACGCGCATGCCGCGCCCGCCGCCGCCGCCGGCTGCCTTGATGATGACGGGATAGCCGATCGATCGCGCGATCTTGACGATCTCCTTCGGATCATCGGGCAGGGCGCCCTCCGAACCGGGCACGCACGGCACGCCCGTCTTGATCATCGTCTGCTTGGCGGAGACTTTGTCGCCCATGAGGCGGATCGTCTCGGGACGCGGGCCGATGAAGGCGAAGCCCGATTGTTCGACACGCTCGGCGAAATCGGCGTTTTCCGAGAGAAAGCCGTAGCCGGGGTGGATCGCTTCGGCATCGGTGACTTCGGCCGCGCTGATCAGCGCGGGCATGTTCAGATAGCTCTGCGGCGACGGTGCCGGTCCGATGCAGACGGCTTCGTCGGCGAGCTTGACGTACTTGGCGTCCTTATCGGCTGTCGAGTAGGCGACGACCGTCTTGACCCCGAGCTCGCGGCACGCGCGCTGGATGCGCAACGCAATTTCGCCGCGGTTGGCAATGAGAATTTTTTCAAACATGGCGATGGTCCGACGCATTAATGAGCTCGTGCGTCGTGGGGCCGCGAAGAAAGTGGCGGCGCACGGCATTCGAGCGAAACGGCGTACGCCCGAGGCGGCTCTTGCCCCCCGGGCCCGCTTTGCGATTAGCCGATGACGAAAAGCGGCTGGCCGTATTCCACGGCCTGACCGTTCTCGATGAGGATTTCCTTCACGACGCCGGCTTTGTCGGACTCGATTTCATTGAGCAGCTTCATCGCTTCGATGATGCACAGCGTCTGGCCTTCCTTGACCGAATCGCCCACTTGGATGAAAGGCTCGGCGCCCGGCGACGGCGAGCGATAGAACGTGCCGACCATCGGCGAGGTGACCACGTGACCTTGCACGGCGGCAGCCGGCGCTTGCGCGGCCGCTGCGGGCGCTTGTTCGAGCGAGCCTACGCCGGCGACAGGGGCGGATGGCGCGAACTGCGGCGCGAACGAAGCGGACGGCTGTACGTAAACCGGCGGCGCATTCTTGACGATGCGGACTTTGCCTTCGCCCTCGGTCACTTCCAGCTCGGAGATACCCGATTCGGAGACGAGGTCGATCAAAGTTTTCAGCTTACGTAGATCCATAGGGAATCCCCTTGTTCAATGCGTGAGGCGCCGGCTCGTGCCGGTGCCGATTTGGTGTTCTGAAAATCAGCTGCGCGCGCTCGGCGACGCGAGCCGCTCGAGCGCGAACTCGAGTGCGTACAGATACCCTTTCCAACCGAGCCCGCAAATGACGCCCTCGGCCAGATCGGAAAAATACGAGTGATGCCTGAACGGCTCTCGGCGATGCACGTTCGACAGATGGATCTCGACGAACGGGATGCCGACGCCCGCCAGCGCATCGCGCAACGCGACGCTCGTATGGGTGTAGGCGGCGGGGTTGATCAAGACGAACCCGACCGCTTCCGCGCGAGCAGCCTGCACGCGGTCGACGAGCTGGCCTTCGTGATTGCTCTGAAACGTCGCCAGCTCGACTCCGGCTTCCTTGGCGCGGGCCAGGAGCGCCTGATCGATCTCGCTCAGTGTGACGCGACCGTAGACCTCGGGCTCCCGCGTGCCTAGCAGGTTGAGGTTCGGGCCGTGCAGTACCAGCAATCGTCTCATGGTTCGCTTCTGTTTCCGCGGAATTGCGCGCACTTTAGCGCCGTTTATCGAAACTTGTCTAGCAGCGAATGAGAATATCGGTTTGCGAAGCGGTCATTCTTGCCGGCTTGTCACCGCTTTTTCTGCCAACGGGCCGCGTTCTTCGTCGATCGACGTGCAATTTGCATCGAACGGCGCGTAAGGTTGTTGGGTGGGTCAAAGGGCGTCGAGCGTCTTGCTCAGCTCGGCTGGAGCGACTTGTCCTAATTTTGTCGACCGTACGACGCCGTTAGCGTCAATTACGACCGTAAAGGGCAGCGCGCCCGCGGTATTGCCGAGGCTGCGCGCCAGGTCCGCACCGCCGAATCCGCTGACGAGAATCGGGTAATCGACCGGGAGCTTCTTCAGAAAATTCTGAATGTTTTGCTGCGAATCGACGCCGATTCCGACGAACTGAATCCCCTTGCGCGCATAGGTGTCGTGCAGCCGCACGAGTTGCGGCATTTCAGCGACGCAGGGGCCGCACCACGACGCCCAAAAATTGACCACCAGCACGTGCCCCTTGTAGGGAGCGAGCGTCTTCGGCTTGCCGGCGACGTCCTGCAACGGGGTATCGAGCAATTGTGCGACGGCGTCGCTGGCGGGCACGCCCGCTTCGGGCACCGAGGCCCCGCGCGCATCGGCAACGGGGCGGCTCGCCGCGCCCCCTCGCCATTGCCGGACGCCGATACCGAGCGCGGCCGCAACGACGACAAGGGACGCGATGGCGAGGGTAGCTTTCGTATTCATCTGTCGCTGTCTATCTACTATCTAAATAGAGGGCGGACCGTGGATCCGCTGCTGGATCGTTTCCGATCAATTCGTGAGGGGAGCGGCATCGTCGCCATCGAGCAGTGCTTGGACCGCGTCGGCATTGGCACGGGGCGCGCGACCGCGCGCATCGGCCCGCACCGCGCCGCGCAGATCGTCCGTATCGTACAGCGCGATATGAATGCCCACCGGTTCTTCATCGCGGGCGCCGCGCCATAGGAAGCTCAAGGTTTCGACATCGCCGCGCCCTCCGAAATGGCGCGTTTCGGACACGTCGTACTGCACGTTCGCATTGAGCAGGTAAATCGCTACCTCTTTCGGATTGTCGCAGAACGCTTGCAAGTGGATGTCCGAGTGCTCCCCCGCCGTGCCGTTCAGCACCGCACCCGTCAAATAAGGGTTGAATGGCGCCAGGCGCTGCATCCATTCAAGTGCGATCTCGCGCAGGCGCCGCAACAGAGCCGGCTGCGTGTCCGACTGGAACAGCAATTGATATTCGCGGATTTCTTCCTCGATCTGGTCGTTGTCGGGCAGCCATTCGCCCGCGACGCGCGCCTGTCCCACCACTTGCCGCGCCGCCTTGCGCTTGGCGCTGGCGTAGTCGAGCCCTTCCTCCGCGATCAAGCGGGCAGCCGCGATCGCGATCTCTTCCCGCACGCGCTGCGGATCGACAAAAGTTTTGCGCATCATCCGGCCATCATACTCGATCGCCCGGTCGCGCCCGCTGCGCCCGGCCGACGCGAGCGCGTCGGGTACAATAGCGGGCCTCACGCGGCTCGCCCGCCCGGCGTTCGCGTCCCACCATGCACTTCGCGGCAAGCGCGGCACGAGCAGACAGTTTTATGCATATCCATATCCTCGGCATTTGCGGCACATTCATGGGCGGTCTCGCGGTGCTCGCGCGCGGCGCGGGACATACCGTGACGGGTTGCGACGCCGGCGTCTATCCGCCCATGAGCACCCAGCTCGAGGCGCAAGGCATCACGCTCATCGAAGGCTACGGCGCCGAACAGCTCGATTTGAAGCCGGACCTGTTCGTGGTCGGGAACGTCGTTTCGCGCGGCAATCCGCTGATGGAGGCGATTCTCGACCGCGGGCTACCCTATGTATCGGGGCCGCAATGGCTAGGCGAGCACGTGTTGGCGGGCAAGTGGGTGCTGGCCGTCGCGGGCACCCATGGCAAGACCACGACGAGTTCGATGCTGGCCTGGCTGCTCGAAGACGCGGGGCTCAATCCCGGCTTTCTGATCGGCGGCGTGCCGTTGAACTTCGGCGTCTCGGCTCGGCTCACCGATTCGAGTTTCTTCGTCATCGAAGCGGACGAATACGATACGGCCTTCTTCGACAAACGATCGAAGTTCGTCCATTACCGGCCGCGCACGGCGATCCTCAATAATCTAGAGTTCGATCACGCCGACATCTTCCCGGATCTGGCCGCGATCGAAACGCAATTCCATCATCTCGTTCGTACCGTGCCCGGCGTGGGACGGCTCGTCGTCAACGGACGCGAGCCCGCGCTCGAGCGCGTGCTGGCGCGCGGCGTGTGGAGCGAGGTGGAGCGCTTCGGCGTGGAAGGCGGCTGGGATGCGCTGCCCGCGGCGCAAGCCGAGCCGATCGACGAACGCTACGCCGTTTATTGGCGCGGCGAGCGCGTCGGCTCGGTCGACTGGCAAGTGCAGGGCGAGCACAATCGGCTCAACGCGCTGGCGGCGATCGCGGCCGCGCGGCATGTGGGCGTGCCGCCCGCTCAGGCTGCGCGCTCGCTCGGCGCATTTCGTAACGTGAAGCGGCGCATGGAAGTGCGCGGCAGTGTCGACGGTGTGACCGTCTACGACGATTTTGCCCACCATCCGACGGCCATCGAAACCACGATCGCCGGGCTGCGCACCCGTATCGGCGGCGAGCATACCCGAATCTTGGCGGTGCTCGAGCCGCGCTCGAACACGATGAAGCTCGGCGTGATGAAGGCGCAACTGCCTCAGAGCCTGGCGGGGGCGGATCTCGTTTTCGGCTATGGCGCGTCGAGCGGGCGCGACGCGTTGGGATGGGACCTGCGCGAGGCGCTTGCCCCGCTCGGCGAGAAGGCGCTCGCGTTTACCGATCTCGATGCGCTGGTATCGGCGGTCGTCCGAGCGGCCCGTCCGGGCGACCACCTGCTCGTCATGAGCAATGGCGGGTTCGGCGGCGTGCACCAGAAACTGCTCGACGCGCTCGGATCGAGCGCGAGAGGCGTCATGTGATTCTGTACCTGCACGGCTTCCGCTCGTCGCCGAAATCGTTCAAGGCCCAGTTGTTGGCGGCGCGCTTGGCTGCGCTCGGCCGCGCGCAAGAGTGGCGCTGCCCGATGCTGCCCGTGTCACCGCTCGAGGCTGTGGCCTTGGTGGAGGCGCAGATGGCGGGGTTGCCGCCCGAGGACGTCACCGTGATCGGCAGTTCGCTCGGGGGCTACTTCGCCACCTATCTGGCGGAGCAGCACGGCTGGCGCGCTGTGCTGCTCAATCCGGCCGTGCTGCCGCAGCGAGATCTGTCGGCTTATTTGGGCGAACAGCCGCTCTGGCACGGCGGCGGTAGCATCGTCGTCGAGCCGCGTCATCTGGACGAGTTGCGATCGTTGGCGGTCGCGTCGATCACCCGGCCGGAACGCTATTATTTGATCGCCGCCACGGGCGACGATGTCCTCGACTACCGCGAGATGCTCGCGCATTACCCCGGTGTCGAGACGAAACTGATTACCGGCAGCGACCATGCAATCAGCGAATTCGCCGATTACGTCGACGAAGTGCTCGCGTTTTGCGGCGTTGCCCCGGCCGGGCACGTGTAGCCCGGCAGCCGTGCCGGCAGCGCGCAGCGGGTGCGCGCTGCCCAGGCGAAACCCTATCGATTCGCAGCGGGTGCGCGGTTTGCGGCGCTTAGCTGGCTGCGAGGGCCCAATTTGTAATGAGAGTGTCGAGTGAACGTTTTCTTTGAGGAATCAGGCGGGTTGAAGGCGGGCAGCATCCTGTCGCGCCAAGGCGATGCGCTCCAAGTGGAGCTGCCCGGCGGGCGGCGGACGAAGGTGCGCGCCAAGGACGTGCTGATCGAGTTCGAGAAGCCGAGCGCGGCCGAATTGTTGCAAGAAGCCGAGGCGAGCGCGCAGCAGATCGACCTCGATTTTTTGTGGGAATGCGCGCCCGCCGACGAATTCCCCTTCGCGGCACTCGCGAGCGAGTACTTCGGCGCGCAATCCGGCCCCGTCGAGCGTGCGGCGCTCGTTTTGCGCATGCAGGGCGCGCCCGTCTATTTTCGTCGCAAGGGGCGCGGGCAGTATCAGCGCGCGCCCGAAGAGCAACTGAAAATGGCGCTCGCGGCGTTCGAACGCAAGCGGCAGCAGGCGCTCGTGCAGGCGCAGTACGAAGAGGAACTGAAGGCCGGGCGGCTGCCGGACGCGTTGCGCGGCAAGGCGCTCGCGCTGCTCACGAAGCCCGATAAGAACACGATCGAATACAAGGCGCTCGAGGGCGCGGCGGCGGCACGCGGGATCTCCCAGGCGCGGCTCATGCTCGACTGCGGCGGCATCGCCTCGGCGCGCGCATTGCACGAAGCGCGCTTCTTGTCCGAATTCTTTCCGCACGGCACCGGTTTTCCGGCCGTGACGCCGGGGCCCGTGCCCGACGATCTGCCGACCGCGCACGCGCCGGCGTTTTCCATCGACGACATCACGACGACGGAAATCGACGACGCGTTTTCCGTCGAAGTGCTAGCGGACGACCGCGTTCGCGTGGGCGTGCACATTGCCGCGCCGGCCCTCGGCATCGTCCGCGGCGACGCCGTGGATGCGATTGCGCGTGCGCGCCTATCGACCGTCTATATGCCCGGCGACAAGATCACGATGCTGCCCGACGAGGTGGTCGAGGTTTTCACGCTGAAGGAAGGGGGCCTGCGGCCCGCGCTGTCGCTGTACATCATCGTGAACCGCGCCACGCAGGAAATCGTTGCCACGGAGACGCGCGCCGAACTCGTCTACGTGAAAAGCAACCTGCGCCACAACACGCTCGACGCGTGCGTGACGGAGGAGGCGCTCGCTGCCGGAACGGGCGACTATCCGCACAAGGAAGACATCGCCATTTTGTGGCCGCTCGCCCAAGCGCTGTTCGAAAAGCGCCAAACGGCGCGCGCGGGCTACGGCCTGCGGCGCGAGGTGCCCGGCAATACCGACTACAACTTTTACGTCGACGGCGAGCACGTGACGATCACGCCGCGCCGCCGCGGTTCGCCGCTCGATTTGATCGTCGCCGAACTCGCGATTCTCGCCAACTCGACCTGGGGCGCGCTGCTGCACGACCACGGCGTGCCCGGCATTTACCGCACGCAGCGCACGTTCGCCGCCGCGGGTCCGAAGCGAACGCGCATGCAGACGAACGCGGCGCCGCACGAAGGGCTCGGCGTCGCACAGTATGCGTGGAGCACGTCGCCGCTGCGGCGCTACGTCGACCTCGTCAATCAGTGGCAGCTGCTCGCCTGCGTGCAGCATGGGGTGGCGGCCAAGCTCGTCGCGCCGTTCAAGCCGAAGGACGCCGATCTGTTCGCGGTCGTACAAGGCTTCGACGACACCTACACGGCATACGCCGATCATCAGCGCCGCATGGAGTATTTCTGGTGCCTGCGGTGGCTCACGCAGGAGAACAAGAAGGAAGTGGTCGCCTCGGTGGTCAAGGGCGATCTCGTGCGGCTCGAAGAAGTCCCGCTGCTGCTGCATGTGCCGGGCCTTGGCGTGCATGCGCGCGGCACGCGGATCGTGCTCGAGGTGATGGGGGTCGACGAATTGACCGTCGAGGCCTCCGTTCGGCCGCTTCGCGTGCTTGACGCGCCGGTTGCCGCAACGATGACCGCCGAGGACGAAGAGGAAGAGGCCGAGGTGATCGATGCGCCCGATGCATCGGCGCAAAGCGAGGAAGAAGCGCGTGCCGAGGCGGCCGAGGAAGAGGGCGAGCCGTCCGCCGGACCCGTGCAGAACGGCGACGCACCGGGTATCGACGACACCGATGGTAACGATGGCAGCGCGCCGTCCGCCGACGCGCAAGGCGGCGCGGGACGACCCGCACAGGTGGCCGAATGAGCGGGGCGAGCGAGGCGTCGCCGCAAGACGTACCGGCGATCGCGCCCGCGCAGGCGGGGTGCGAACTGTATGCGGTGGTCGGTAATCCGATCGCCCATAGCAAGTCGCCCGCCATTCATTCGCGCTTTGCCGAGCAGACCGGCGAGCGTATCGAATACCGGCGTCTACTGGCCCCTATCGATGCCTTCGAGCCGACGGTGCGCGCATTCGTCGCCGCCGGCGGGCGCGGGCTCAATGTCACGGTGCCCTTCAAGCTCGAAGCGTACGCATTGGCGGATCGGCTCTCGCCGCGCGCCGCGGCGGCGGGCGCGGTCAATACGTTGCGTTTCGATGCGGACGGCATCTACGGGGACAACACCGATGGCGTCGGTCTCGTCAGCGACATCGAAACGAACTTGAAGGTGGGTCTTTCCGGCGCGAGCATCTTGCTGCTCGGTGCCGGCGGTGCGGCGCGCGGGGCGATCCTGCCGATGCTCGAGCGCGGCCCGCGTCTGCTGACGATCGTCAATCGCACTGCGGAAAAGGCGCAAGGGCTCCTCCGGCAATTCGAGCAGGCTGCGCGGGAAACCGGCTGCGTGCTGTCGGGCGGGTCCCCGTCGGCCATCGAGCCGGTGTCTTACGACGTCGTCGTCAACGCCACGGCCGGTTCGCTCGCGGCGGCCGTACCCGAGTGCGACGACAGGGCATTCGGTACCGGCACGCTGGCCTACGACATGATGTACGGCGCGCAGCCTACCGTGTTTATGCGGCACGCGCAGGCGCTGGGGGCAAGAGTCTCCGACGGATTGGGCATGCTCGTCGAACAAGCCGCGGAATCGTTTTGGGTTTGGCGCGGCGTGCGGCCGGCGAGCGGCTCGGTGCTGGCCGAACTCCGTTCGTTGCTGGCGGCATCGGCTTAGCCGGTTGCGGGATCGGTCATGGTCGATCGGTCGGTGCTCAATCTCGCGGGTGTCGCGCGCTCGAAACGAACGACGAGTCCGAACAGTCAAGACGCATCGATGACGAAAACGAGAAAGCGCGTGGGGAGCGGCATCGGCGGCTGGATGCTGTATGTCGTGGCGGTATGCGTATTCGCTTGGGCGGCGACGCAGGCGTATTACTTTGCGCAAATCGCCCTGTGGAGCGTCGTGAATCCGAGTTCGACGGCGTTCATGCGCGCCGATGCCTGGCGGCTCGCGCAGGACCGGCCCGACGTCGCGATCCAGCACCAATGGGTTCCCTACGATCGGATCTCGCGCAATCTCAAGCGCGCGATCATCGCTTCGGAAGATGCGAACTTCGTCAACAACAACGGTTACGAGACCGACGCCATTCTCCAAGCTTGGGAGAAGAACAAGAAGCGCGGCAAGATCGTCGCGGGTGGGTCGACGATCTCGCAGCAACTCGCACGCAATTTGTTTCTCTCGCGTCAAAAGAGTTATTTGCGCAAAGGGCAGGAGCTGATCATTACGTGGATGCTCGAAACGCTGCTGGATAAAGAGCGGATTTTCGAGATTTATCTGAATTCGGTGGAATGGGGAAACGGCGTGTATGGCGCGCAAGCAGCGGCACGGTATTACTATCGGTGCAACGCGTCGCAATTGACGGCTTGGCAAGCGGCCCGGCTTGCCGTGATGTTGCCGAACCCTAAGTACTTCGATCAGCATCGCTCGTCCGCTTATCTCGCGCAAAGAGCGGGGGTCATCGCGCGGCGGATGGGGGCGGCGGAATTGCCGCGTTGAGGGAAATTCGGGTGTCGGTCCGGCGTTGCTACGGTGGAGCCGAAACTCAACCTTTCTAAATCGGAACTTGTTGCTTGGTTTCGATTGAATCGGTAAAAAGGTGCGCTCATTGTCATTGTTTGACGGGGTCGCTCGCCGCTGATAAATTCCCGCCTTTCGTTCGTATAGGCCGTTACGCCCGCGCACGTCAATTGGGTCGTGCGGCGTAGCCTGCGCATTGCGTGCGTTTCCAGCGAGAGAATAAGTCGTGAACTATGCAGACCTGCGGCGCGCGCCATTCGGGGCGTTTCCAACTCAACGAAATCGGTCGATCCAGCTCGGATTCGGTGAAAGACAGCAACAACTCGAAGACGTATTGCTGCCACAGCGGGTAGACATACAGGAAAGTCTATTCGGTGGTATCGACGGCTGTGTTTCATGCATCTCCACCACCGCAGGATTGCCGCTCACGCTGTTTATCGGCTTGCCGGTATCGGTGCGACTCGTCACCGATACCGGCGGCTTGCGGGCGATCAACGGCATCGTTGTCGATGCCCGCGAAGGCGAGTCCGACAATTCGCTCTCCACTTATCAGCTGTTTATCCGCGATGCGTTGTCCATCTTGGAGCGGCGCATCAATACGAGAATTTTCCGGCAAAGCAACGTATTGGACATCATCCAAACGCTGGTCGGAGAGTGGCGGAAAAATAGTTCGGTGCTGGCCGGC
>NZ_JBQCIV010000041.1:0-57435 GCF_051953405.1 Trinickia sp.
ACGCTTCGATCATGCGTTCGACGTGCGGGTCGTCCCCCTGCTCGCCGGTTTGAGCAAGTCGCGACGCGATCTTCGGGTACCGGTCGGCGAAATCGCGCGAGTACCGGCGCAAAAACGCCAGTTCGCGCTCGTAGTAAGGCAGCAACGCTTCCATCTTTGATCCCCGGCGCCCTAAGCCGGCCATGCCTTGCTTTAGGACGCGTGTGTGCGCTCTTCTCGATTAGCCGAGTCCCATTTCGCGCACCCGGGAACGCGCTGCGTCCGTGCCGCGGCGCGACCGCGTAACCGAATACTGCAATGTGGACGCTTGCAGCATGGCGTCGAAGCTGACCGGCTCTTCGGCCGGATGAACGACGAGCTTCGCGCGGATGACAAAGTTCAACGCGTTGGTCGATTGCTCGTTCACCTCGAGCGCCACGCGCACCTCGCGCAGCCGCGGCTCGTGCCGCGCGATCGCCTGTTCGATGGATTCGCAGATGAACGTTCTGTCGTAATGGCTCGCCAAGCTCAATCCCGCGAAATCGTTCAACCCGTAAGTCAGCACGGAGCGCTGACACTCGGGCAACTTCGCCAGCTCCGCCTCGGTCATCACGATACGCGTATTGAGCAGCGCCTCGACATCGCGCGCCACGCGGCCTTTCAGTTCCTCGAGCGACCACTGGCGCATCGCCGCGGGCGCGGGCGAACGAGGATCGTCGTCGAAGAGCTTATCGAGCAGGCTCGGTTCGAAGCGCTTCATCGGGCAAGGTATTCGAACGGATTACACAGGACAATACGCCGCGCGCTCCGCAAGGGAAGCGCGCGGCGTATCGATTACGACGAACTTAGACCGCGTAGGTCTTGTCGTTCTTCGTCAGGCTCCACGCGCCTTGCGCGTTACCGCCTTGGCCACCGCCCACCTTCTGCTGCGTGTACTTCCATTGCACGGCAGCGTACTTGAGCGAGAACTGCTCCGTGGGGAGGCCCTCACCGACCACTTGCGGCGTCACGCTCGAAATGATGACGTACTTCATCTTGATTTCGAGGTACTTGACGCGGTTGCCTTCGCCGTCCGAACGCATGAAATCGACCGTCACTTCGTCGAACGTCGTACCGCCCGAAGCGTGTTGATAGAGCAGCGGGCTCACGACGTCGATGTCCTTCGTGAAGACCATGTCGCCATGTTCGCAACGCTCGGCCGTTGCACCGCCGGCCGTCGAAGCCGTCGCCGAACGCGGCTGAACGATCGAGTGGTTCCACGAGCTGATTTCGATCCAGTCCTTGTGATCTTTGTCAGCGGATTCGCCCTTGATGGCGGGATTGCCAAACTTCAGATATACGTCTTTCATGACTTCTTAACTCCCAGGTAGCGGTATATACGCGGCCGCGGGCCGAAGACAAGCCCGGGCCGCACTCGGAATGGATTCTTGGGTTAAGCGCCGGCCGCCTTCGGCAGGTCGGCCACCAGCCGCAACGAGATGGACAACTCGTCGAGCTGGAAATGCGGACGCAAAAATGCGACCGATCGGTACGAGCCCGGCTTGCCGGGAATCTCGGACACTTGGATCGACGCTTCGCGCAGCGGAAACTGCGCTTTTTGTTCCTGCGTGGCGTTATCGTCGAGCAACACGTACTGCGCCACCCAACGATTGAGAAACTGCTCGACGTTCTGCGCCGAAGCGAAGCTGCCGATCTTGTCGCGCATCATCGCCTTCAGATAGTGCGCGACGCGCGAAACCGAGAAGATGTACTGCAGCTGAGCCGACAACACCGCATTCGCATTCGCGCTGTCGGTGTTGTACTTCTTCGGCCGCTGCACCGACTGCGCCGCGAAGAACGCCGCGTAGTCGGAGTTCTTGCAGTGCACGAGCGGGATGAAGCCGAGATCGCTCAGTTCCTTCTCGCGCCGATCGGTAATCGCGATTTCGGTCGGGCACTTGAGCGCGATTTCGCCGTCGTCGGTCTTGAACGTGTGGGTCGGCAAATCTTCGACGAGCCCGCCGCCTTCCACGCCGCGGATCGCCGCGCACCAGCCGAAATCGTCGAACGCCGCCGTCAATCGCGTCGCAAAGGCCCACGCCGCGTTGCACCAGAGGTACTTGCTGTGATCGGAGCCGTCGACGCTTTCGACGAAGTTGAATTTTTCGGCGATGAGCCCGTCCTTCGGGTGGAACGGCAGGCGCCCCAGATAACGCGGCAGCGTCAGGCCGACGTAGCGCGAATCTTCCGATTCGCGGAACGACTTCCACTTCGCGTATTCGACCGTATCGAAAATCTTGCCGAGATCGCGCGGCTTGCCCAGATCGGAGAACGATTCGAGGCCGAGAATTTCCGGCGAGGCCGACGTGATGAACGGCGCGTGCGCTGCCGCGGCCACGTGCGACATCTGTTCGATGAAGTACATGTCCTCGGGCTGCCGCGTCAACTCGAAATCGCCGATCAGCGTCCCGAACGGCGCACCGCCGAACGTGCCGAACTCTTCTTCGTAGACCTTCTTGAACAGCGCGCTCTGATCGAACTCGGAGGCCGCCTTGAAGTCGCGAACGATTTCGCGCTTGTTCGCATTGAGCACCCGGATCTTGATCGTCGCGCCGGTGTTGCTCTCTTTGCACAGATAGTTGAGCCCGGTCCAGGTGCTTTCCATGCGCTGAAACTCCGGCGCATGCATCACTTCGCTCAGTTGCGCCGACAGCAGACGATCGAGTTCGGCGATACGCGCATCGATCGTCGCCGCGAGGTTGTCCGACACGACGACCGTGCCGTCCATGACCTGGTGAACGAGTTCGCCGATCAGATCCTTCGCACGCGCATGCTCGGAATCGGATTTGGCGACCTTGCTTTTTTCGACGATCTCGTCGAGCAGCGACGTGGACGCGCTCGCTTGAGCGGCGCCGACGGGGGCCGTGGCCGTTTGTTGATTCATCCTGACACCCCGCTCCAGTTATTCGCCTTGCTTGTCTTCACCATCGCCGCGCACGCCGGCCTCGCCGGCCAGCGTTTGCAGCTGCTGCGTATTCGCGAGCACTTCGCTGAGCAGACTTTCGAGCTTGTCGTTGCCGGCCAGCTTGTTGCGCAGATCGGCCAGCTTCGAGCGCGCGTCGAGCAAGCGCTTCAGCGGTTCGATCTGCTCGACCACCGCGTCGGGCCCGAAATCTTCCATCGAGCGGAAGCGCAGATCCACGCCGAACGTGCCGCCGCCTTCCGTCAGTTGGTTCTTGACTTGGAACGCGGCGCGCGGCTCGACGCCCTTCATGACATCGTCGAAATTGTCTCGATCGATGCTGACGAACTTGCGATCGCGCAGCTTCGGCTGCTCGATCTCCGACTGACCGCCGAGATCGGCGACCACGCCTACGACGAACGGCAGCTCCTTGACTTCGATCGCGTCGCCGCGCTCGACTTCATAGGTCAACTGAACGCGCGGCGGCCGCACTTTCTGCAAGCGTTTTTGAATACTTTCTTTCTTCGCCATCGATGGCTCCCCGAAACGACTAGGTCAAATGGACCGATCAGCGAAGCGCACTGAAGGGATCGGAAGCGCCGCCGCTCTTCGCGGGCTGGGCGCTTTGGGCGGGCGCGGGCGCGGGCGCCGGCGCGGCGCTTTTAGCGGGCGCGCTCGGTGCCGCCGGTGCGGCCTCGCCCTCGGCCACCTTTTCCGCCGGCTTTTGCGCGGCGGCAACGGGGCGACGGACGTAGCGGCGCTTTTTCGCAACCGGCTTCTTCTCGACTTCTTCCGGGAACAACGTGTTCTCGCCGAGCGTTTCGCGCAGCTGGTGCGCGAGCACTTGGGCATCGGATTTGGCGTCGCCCGCGAGCGCCGAATCTTGACGCAACTGACCGAGCGATTCGGTTGCCACGCGCAGGCCGCTCACGGCCAGCACGCTCTTCGCGTCGCGATCGGACTGATCGCGCGACAGCGCTTCTTGCGCCGCGACGATGGCCTGGCCGTAGTGAGATTGCTGGAATTGGATCTGCGCGATGCGGGCCCACGGCTCTTCGCGCGTCGGATCCATCTTCGTCAGTTGATCGTACAGGCTCAGCGCGCGCGCTTGATCGCCGCCCTTCGCGACGGCATCGGCATCGGACAGCGCCTTGTTGAACGCCTCGGGGCTGGCCGCACCACCGTTTTGCGTCGCGCAGCCGACCATCGCGGCGCATACGAGCACCACCGCGGACAATTGGAAAAGTCGTCGTTTCATCATTCTTACTTACTGCCAGGCGGCTTATTAATTTCGCTGGAGGGAAACCGCAACTTTGCTTTGCGGCGAGTGCGCGCGTATAGTACCGGCCAATTTTGGATAATTCAACTCTAGCGCGTCGTTTGAGATTCGTTCACATTCAAAACCGCGTACTTTTCCATACGGTCGGATAGCGATGCTGAAATAATTTCCGACGAGAATGCGCGATGAATTAGGTAGCGGAAAAAATTTCCTGCCAGCTAAGAACTTCTGGACGAACTTGTCCGTCGGGCGGCGTATCGGTGTAGTCTTCATCGCCGAGCGAAGCCGCAACGGAACCGACAACGAAAAATCGTTTTCAACGGAATGAAGGGCAATGCTTCAACTTGTACGGGGAACAGGCGTGAGTCGTAAAGCGGACGGTTATCGGTTTTGGTTGCGTCTCGCATGGCCGCTCGCCATGTGCATGTCTTTAGGCGGCTGCGCCGCCGGCATCTCGGTGATCGGCGCCGCGGCGTCCACGGCGCTGCAAGCGGCCGGGCTCGGCAAGCCGCCCGTGCCCGATTCGCAAAAGCCGCCGCGCGACATCCCGCTCACGCTCGCGGCCGCGGCCAATCTGAATGCGGCCACGGACAACCATCCGCTCGCGCTCGTGGTGCGTCTGTATGCATTGAAGGACCCGACCTCGTTCGAGCAAGCGCCGTTCGATACCTTCACCGATCCGGCCAAGGAAAAGAGCGCGCTCGGCGCCGATTTGCTCAGTGTGCGAGAAGTGACCTTGATTCCCGGCCAGCATTACCAAATGACGGAGAAGGTCACGCGCGAGGCGCAAGCGTTCGGCGTCGTCGCGTTGTTTCGCGATCCGGCGCTCGCGCGCTGGAAATTCGCCTTCGATCCGGCTAAATCAGAAAAATCCGGCATAATGATCGGCCTTCATAACTGCGCGATGACCGTGGTCAACGGCTCCGTCATCTCGCCCGATCCGCAATTGCCGATGAAAGGGCTCAATCTGCTGTCCTCAGTGACTTGCGGTTAGCGCATCGAACCTTGATCCGTCGCGCGCGCTGTCCGATGGCCACGTGTGCGCCATACCAAACCTGATAGTGAAATAGAGATGAGTTATTCGGCGAAATTGCTTTGGGGCGAGGGGCTCTTTCTGCGGCCCCAGCATTTCCAACAACAAGACGCCTATCATGAGGCGCGCCTGTTCGAATCGATACGCGCGATGCAGCCGTTCAACTGGGGCGTGCGCAGCGTACGCTTCGACGCCGACGCGCTCGCCAACAATCTGCTGCGGCTCTCGGAACTCTCGCTCGTCTTTCCCGACGGCACGCTCTACGCGGGCCCGCTGGCCGACGAACTGCCGCAGCCGATCGCGCTCGATACGCTGCCCGAGGGCGTGTCCGAGTTCATGTTCTATCTCGCGCTGCATCCGCTGCGCGAGGCGGGCGGCAATTGCGCGGACGACGAATCGGATGCGTTTTCCTCGCGTTACGCGTCCAAGCAAGCGAGCGTCGCCGATCAATTCACCGATGCGGCCGTCGCGAACCTGACGTTCCTCAAGGCGCGCGTGAAGCTGATCAGCCATACCGAGCCGCGCGCGCAATTGCTGGCCGTGCCGCTCGCGCGTTTGCGGCGCACGGCCACGTCGGGGTTCGAGTTCGACGAGTCGTTCGTCCCGCCGTGCCTGGCTGTCGAGGCGTCGCCGATTCTCCATCAGCGCCTGCGCCAGCTCATCGATGCGCTTCAAGCGAAAGTCAGCGCGCTTTACGGCTTTCACCGAGAACCCACGAAGAACATCATCGAATTCCGCTCGGGCGACATCGCCTCGTTCTGGCTCTTGCATACAGCCAACGGTGCCGTCGCCTCGCTCGTGCATTTGCTGCAGCAGCCGACGCTGCACCCGGAGCGCCTATTCCAAGAGCTGCTCCGGCTCGCCGGTCAGTTGATGACATTCTCGAAGCGCTACGCACTGGCGGATTTGCCCACTTACCGGCACGACGATCCGGGCGCGGGTTTCGCGCTGCTCGACACGATCGTGCGCGATCTGCTCGAAACGGTGATTTCGACGCGCTACTTCGCGATCGCACTCGAGGAAGTGCGCCCCTCGTTCCATGCGGGGCGGCTCGATTCGGGCAAGATCGACGAGAAAACAACCTTCTTCCTCGCCGTCTCGGCCGATATGCCCGCCGTCGAACTCGTCGAGGCCGTGCCCGCGCGCTTCAAGGTCGGCGCACCGGACGACGTCGACAAGCTCGTGCTGTCGGCCATGCCCGGAGTACGCCTCGTCTACACGCCGCAGGTGCCGCCGGCCGTGCCCGTACGGCCGGGTGCCTGCTACTTCGCGTTCGAATCGCGCAGCGGCCTGTATGACCGGATGCTGCAAGCCCAATCGGCGATGATCTACGCGCCCACCGGCATCAACGATCTCAAACTCGAACTCATCGCGGTCACGTCATGACTCAAATGCCTTCGCTGTTCGGTGCCAACGCGCCGCAGTCCACGACGCCCTCGGCCTCGACCGAAGGCAGCTTCCAAGCCCGTTCGCTGCGCGACTTGCTCTACGACGGGTTTTTCATGGTGTTCTTGCTCAAGCAGGGCCGGGAGCCCGGCGATGCCGACGAGTTCGGCGCCCGCGTGCAAGCGTTTCTCGCCGAGTTCGAACGCGGGGCGAAAAAGCTCAATGCGCCCGCCGAGGACGTCTATATGTCGAAGTTCGCGTTTTGCGCGGCCATCGACGAAGCCGTGCTCTCCTCGTCGTTCAAGATTCGGACCGAATGGGAACGCCGGCCGTTGCAACTCGTCCTCTTCGGCGAGCAACTGGCGGGAGAAAAGTTCTTCGAATTGCTCGAATCGTGCCGCGCGCAAGGGGTTGTGCGGCTGCCATCGCTCGAGGTCTTCCACCTGTGTCTACTGGTCGGCTTTCAAGGGAAGTATCTGCTCGAGGGGCCCGAGAAGCTGGCGTATCTGACAGGCCGGCTCGGCGATGAAATCGCGCAGATGAAGGGCAAGCGCGCCGCGTTCGCGCCGCATTGGCCGCTGCCCGATCAAATCGCGCACCGGCTCAAGCACGAGTTGCCGCTCTGGACGATCGGCGCAGTCTTCGCGCTCGTCGGGCTCGGGGCCTACTTCGGCTTGAATACCTACTTGCGCAACGCAACGATGCGCACGCTCGCGCCTTACTCGCAGCTCGTTCGGCCCGAGGCCGAATCGGCCAATCTCACCATTTCGCTGCCCTAGCCACGCGCGGCGCACGCGCGATCGCTCGCGCGGCCGCCGTCGTGCGGATCAGTATCGCGCGTCCGCCGGCTTGCCGCCTTTAGGCCAATCGCCGGCTTTGCCCGGAAAGTCGGGGCGCGGCTGGTGCGTCACATAGGCGGCAACGTCGAGCGCCTCTTGATCGCTGAGCGACGCATTGCCGAGCGGCATGTTGTGCTTGATGAATGCCGCCGCGGGGCCGATACGCGCCATGCTCGCACCGATGTTGAACGATGCCTCGCCCCACAGCGGCGGAAACACGTAACGGCCGCCGCTTTGCGTGCCTTGCCCGTCGGCGCCGTGACACGACGCGCAGCGTTCGGCGAAGAGCGCCTTGCCGCGAACCGGGTCGGGCGTCATCTTCGCCATGTCCGGCATCGCACCCATGCCACGCCCCGGCCCGAATTCGCCGCTTGGCACCCCTTTCGATACGAACGTCATGTAGGCGAGCAGCGCGTTCATCTCGGCGGAGTCGAGTGCGAGCGGCACGCCGTTCTCCGATCGCAAGAAACAGTTATTGATGCGCTGAGCGAGCGATTCGACCTTCGCGCTGCGCGCCTGGTAAGTCGGCGTCACACCGGTCATGCCGTACCACGGCGACGCATTCGGCGTCGTGCCGGCGCCGATGTGGCAACTGGCGCACGACATCGCGCCGCCCGGTACATGGCCCGGCGCGTAAGCGGGCGTGTCGATCGCCAGCCGGTACCCGAGCATGATGGCCTCCTTGTCGGGTCCGGCCGGCAGCGCAGCCAGCCGCGCGTCGAGCGTATCGGCCGCGACGATGCCGCCGCCCTCCACGGCTTGCGCCCCGCGCGTGCTTGGCGGCGTCCCCTGTGCGGCTCGTACGACCTGCGCCGAGACGGCGAACGCCATTCCCAGCACGCAGACCGACACACGCGACCGTACCGTGCCGTGCGTGGCTAACGCGCGGCGAAACCGCGCTAACGAAAGGCAATGCGTCCGAACTTCGGTCGACCGATGCTTCATCGTAAAACGGACTCCGGTTTGAAACCCTGCCCTTCAGGGCAGTGAGCCGGGACCCCGGCCTGAAGGCCCGTTGTGGAGAGTGGCGCTCGACGGTTCCCTCTTGCTCGATCGACGCCGGGCAGCGCTTGCGTCGTTCGCGAGCGCCGCTCTGCGTGGCGCGGCGTGGCGCGGCGTGGCGCGCGTCAATCGACGATAAACAACTTCGCGCCCACGGGCGTGCTCGAACGGTGGGCCTCCGCGCCATCGGCCACCTGATAGCTTTGCCCCGCCTTCAGCACGTATCGGCGGCCGTCTTCGAGTTCGGTATGCAACTCGCCTTCGAGCACATACAGCACGTGCCCTTTCACGCACCAATGATCGGCGAGGTAGCCGGCCGAGTACTCGACTTGACGGACGCGGATGTCGCCGAACTTGCGCGTGCGCCAAAGCGCCAAGCCGCAATCGCCGGGGTGCATTTCGGGCTCGACGTCGGACCAATCGGTCACGCCGAAGGGGATGTCGCTCATCTTCATCGGAATCGTTCTTTTATTGGAAGAGAAATAGGCGAGGCGAAGGTGTCAGCTTCGCCTCGCCGACGCTTGCGCATGCGGCCCTTGCGCAAGCACCGATTGTACGCATTCGTCCACGCTCAGTTCGTGCAACGCATCGCGCGGCAGCGTTTCGTCGGCGGCGCGACCCAGCACATCGAGCACGCGCGGCTTCAGGCGCACGAGCATGAGCCGCTGCCCGTGCGCGCGCAATTCGGCGGCGAAGATACGCAGCGCCTCGATCGCCGTGCTGTCGACGTCGGGCGTCTCCTCTAAGCTCAGCATGACGGTCTCGGGCGCGCTCGCTTGTCCGGCAATGAGCTTGCGCGCCTCGCTCAGAACGCGATCGGCGTTCGCGAAAAACAGCGGCTCCTCGGGCCGCATGATCATGGCGCCATCGACCGGCCGCGCATCGGCATGCATCGATATATCGACAAAATCATGACTGTCTCTCAAGCGGCCGAGTACGCTCACCATCGGGACGGAGAAGTTGCGCAGCGTCAGCAGCAGGCTCACGCCGATCGCCACAAGCAGGCCATGCAGCACGCCGAGCAAAAGCACGCCCACGAGCGCCGCAGCCGTCAAAAGCCGATCCCGGCGCCACTTCAAGTAGGGGCGAAACACATCGGGGTGCAGCGAATGACTGACCGCGTAGATGACGATGGCCGCGAGCACCGGCTCGGGAATGCGGGCAAGCTGCGGCCGCAGGAACACGACGATCAAGCCGACGACGACAGCGGCGACGAGCCCCGCCCAACGCGTCTGCGCACCGGCCGCTTCGTTAGCCGACGTGGCCGAGTACCCCGCGCCGACAGGCATCCCCTGCAGCAGCGCCGAAACGACATTCGCGCCGCCGAGCGCAACGAGATCGCGGTTGGCCGAGAGCGCGTCGCCATGTTTGAGCGCAAAGCTCCGAATGGAGCCATACGATTCCGCATAGAGAATCAGCATCAGCGCGAAGCCGAGTTCCAGCGTCTGAAGCCATTGCGTCCGCGCGAACGTGGGCAGCCCGAGGCGCAGGTCCTGTATGTCGATCGTACCGACGACGGCAATGCCCCAGCTGTGCCAATCGATGAAATACCCGGCGCCGATGCCGAGCACGATGACGACGAGCGTCGCCGGAATGCGCGCGCTGCGGCCGAGCGCGAACAAGATCGCAAGCGCGATGCCGCCGACCGCAACGCTGTGCCGGTTCCAGGCGAGGAACTGGCGCGCGAGATCGAACGCCATGCGCGGTACATCGCCGAAATGCGACGAGACGCCGAGAATGCTCGGCAGCTGCTTGACGGCGATCGTCAGCGCAAGCCCGAACGCGAAGCCGCGCAGCACGGGCTTAGCGACGAAATCGGACATGCCGCCCAGCCGCGCGCAGCCCGCGAGCACGAACAAGATGCCGGTTGCGGCGACGAGCGCGGCGGCGTAGGCGAGGTGCGCCGCCGCACCGCCGCCCGCTTGCGCGCTGACGGTCGCGGCGAGCACGGCCGCCGAGGACGACGTGGACGAGACGATCGCAAAGCGGCTGCGCCCCAGTAGCGCATAGACGGTCAGCCCCGCGAGCAGCGCGACGAGACCCGCTTGCGGCGGCATATTGGCGATGCTCGCGTAGGCCACGGCTTCGGGCAGCAGCAAACCGGCGATCGACATCCCGGCGAGCGTGTCCTTGACGGCACGCTGCGCCGGCGGCTTCGGTACGCCGGGTTGCGCGTACTGAGACGGATCTTGCAGATGCGCGGCGGCCGCGTGTCCCGTATCGATCGTCATAGCATCGAGCGCCGAGCCGGCGTCAACGGGCGGGCGATATGGTGCCGGACCAGCCCGGCAAGTAGCGCGCGGCTTGATCGTGTGCGCACGCGAGCGCGGCTTGGAGCGCCTTGTCGAAATTCTTGCGCACGCGCTTTTCGGGGATCCTCGGCCGCAAATAGTCGGCCCAGAGAAATTCGCTGAACGGCGCCATGTCTTTCGCATAGCCGCCGACGTGGCGCAGCGCGCCTGCCAGGCTCCGATAGGGATCGTCGACGAGCCCGCTCAACGATTTGGGCAGGGCGTCGTAGTCGCACCGGGATCCGTCGGCCCCGAACGGATGCACCCACTGGAAGTGCTCCATCATGCGCCAAAAAATGACGGGATCGAGCCACGAAAGATCGCGCAGCACCATCGCTTGAGCCTGGCTCACGCCCTCTTCGATCAGGGCGAGCCCGAGGTGATGGTGATCGACGATGAAGTATTGCTGCTCAGGGCCGAGCACCGCGGGAAACCAGTGTGTCGAGATTGCCTGCGCACGTGCCTTCTTGTCGAGCGACTTCCAATGCTCGCGCTTCGCGCCGACCTCGTGGTAACCCACGGTGACTTGCGTGGGCCGCAGCGCGTCGAGCTTGACCGGTATTAGCCGAACATCGGCGGTCGGACCGTGCATGGCGATTTCCCCTTTCTTCTTGCGATAGGTGTGTCTTGCATCCCTCTCTCACCGGCCGCCGTTGTTCGGCGCGATAGGGGCCGACGACTTCCTTCGCATGAGCTTGTAAAGCGCGGCCAGCGCGACAGGCACGATCGCCGCACCGACACCCACGAGCACGATCAAGTTCAGGTACTGACGAATGAACGGAATATTGCCGAAGAAGTAGCCGGCCAGCACAAGCAACAAGACCCACAGTACGGCGCCGGTCACGTTGAAGAACTGGAAACGGCCCATGCGCATGTCGGACACGCCCGCCACGAACGGCGCGAACGTGCGCACGACGGGAATGAAGCGCGCCAGCACGATCGTCTTGCCGCCGTGCCGCTCGTAGAAATTGTGCGTCTTTTGCAGCGCGGCACGATCGAGGAACCGCTCGAGCAGCGGAATGTGCGTGTTGAACACTTTGGGCCCGATCGCGCGGCCGATGAGATAGTTCAAGCTGTTGCCGCCGACCGACGCGACGAGCAGCAGCACGATCAGCGAGGCGAGATTCATTTCCCCCGCCGCGCAGAACGCTCCGCCGATGAACAGCAGCGAATCGCCGGGCAAGAAGGGCAGCACGACCAGCCCCGTCTCGCAAAAGACGATCAGAAACAGCACGGCATAGACCCACGCCCCATATTGATGGACGAAATCGCCGAGAAATTTGTCGATATGCAGAATCAAGGCGACGAAATGAAGCAGCGTGTCCAAAGGCTTTCCTTCCTAAAAGTCGAAACGAGCGAAGCGTGAGGCGGCTTGGCGCCGTGGCAAGCGCACATAGGGCCGATCTCATCGCGCCATGATACCGAAACCGCCCGACCGATCTCGAAACGGCCCGGTCGGGCCCGCCGGCCCGGGAAATGGGCCGACGGCAAATCGCTATAATCGCGGCATGTCCGAATTCCCAGAATCGCCGGCCGACGCCGAGCGCGCCGTGCCGGCGGCGGCACCGTCGCGCCGCACGATCGCCCCGCTGCCCGATCAGCTGATCAGCCAAATCGCCGCCGGCGAGGTGGTCGAACGTCCGGCCTCCGTCGTCAAGGAACTGCTCGAAAACGCGCTCGACGCCGGGGCCAAGACCCTGCGCATCCTACTCGACGCGGGCGGCGTCAAACGCATTTCGATCGCCGACGACGGCTGCGGCATTCCCCCCGCGGAATTGCCGCTCGCCCTGCTGCGGCACGCCACGAGCAAAATCCGCTCGCTTGCGGAACTCGAAGCGGTTGCGACGCTCGGGTTCCGCGGCGAAGCACTCGCTTCGATTGCGTCCGTGGCCGAAATGTTCATTACGAGCCGTACGGCCAGTTGCGCGCACGCGACGCGCATCGACGCGCAAACGGGCGCGATGACACCCGCTGCCGGCGGTGTCGGTACGACGATCGAAGTGCGCGAGCTTTACTTCAACACGCCGGCGCGCCGAAAGTTCCTCAAAAGCGAACAAACGGAACTCGGCCATTGCGTCGAGATGATCCGGCGCGCCGCACTCGCGCGGCCCGACGTAGCGATTTCCGTCATGCACAACGGCCGCGCGCTCGAGCATTGGAACGCGAGCGAGCCGCCCGCACGCGTTTCGAAGATTCTCGGCGAGGCCTTTGCGAGCGCGCATTTGCCGCTCGAGGAAGTGGCCGGCGAAATCGCGCTCTACGGCTGCGCGGGCTTGCCTACCGCCAGCCGGGGCCGCGCCGATCAGCAATACTTCTTCGTCAACGGTCGCTTCGTGCGCGACAAGCTGCTCACCCACGCAGTGCGCGCCGCCTATGAAGACGTGCTGCACGGCGATCGCTATCCGTCGTACGTGCTCTTTCTCGATCTGCCGCCCGAGGCGGTCGACGTGAACGTGCATCCGTCCAAGATCGAGGTACGCTTCCGCGACTCGCGCGCTGTCCACCAGTTCGTGTTCCACGCGCTGCAGCGCGCGCTCGCACGGCATGCCGGCGCATCGCCCGATACCACGGCGCTCGGCCATGCCGCGCAGATCGCGCCGCAAGTAGGATTAGGACCGGGATCGGCAACGGGGCTAGGCGACGGCACGACACCGGGAATCGGCATCGGTGCCGCGGGCGCAACGGGCGGCGGGGCATCGATCTCGGCGGCCGGCCGCAGCGGTTCGACGTGGATGCGCGATTCGCGCATGACGCAAGGCACGCTGCCCGTGGCGCAACCGCTTGCGCTTTATGATGCGCTGTTCGGGCGCAAAGACGCCGTCCGCGCCGATAACGGCGGAACCCCTGGCGGGGACGCCCCGTGGCTGGCTACGCCAACGGCCGCCTCGTTGGAAGTGCGCGATAGCGCAACCGACGGATCGGGCTCCGCGTTCGGCATGGCGCATGGGCCGATGCCGGCCGATCTCGATCATCCTCTGGGCTTCGCGATCGGTCAGATCCATGGCGTGTACGTGCTGGCGCAGAACGCGCGCGGCATGGTCATCGTCGATATGCACGCCGCGCACGAGCGCATCTTGTACGAGCAGTTCAAGCGTGCGCTCGCCGAGCGGACAGTCGCGGTGCAGCCGCTATTGATTCCGGTCTCGATGACGGCCGACCCCGTTGAAATCGGCACGGCCGAGGAGGAACGCGACGCGCTCGACGCGCTCGGCTTCGACCTCGCCCCGCTTTCGCCGACGACGCTCGCGATCCGCGCCGTGCCGGCGCTGCTCAAGGATGCCGATCTCCCCGCGCTCGCGCGCGCCGTGCTGGCCGATTTGCACGCCTATGGCGGCTCGCGCGTCCTCACCGAGCGCCAGCACGAAATGCTCGGCACGCTGGCCTGCCACCATGCGGTGCGGGCCAATCGCCGCCTGACGCTCGATGAAATGAATGCGTTGCTGCGCCAGATGGAAGCCACCGAGCGCGCCGACCAATGCAACCACGGCCGGCCAACGTGGTACCAACTGACGCTCGCCGACCTCGACCGTCTTTTCTTGCGCGGACAATAAGCGCGTGAACGAGCCTCATCGCATTGTAGTGGCTTGCCTGCTGGGCCCGACGGCGTCGGGCAAGACGGCGGCCGCCCTCGCCTTCGCGGCCAAGCACGCGGCCATGCACGCGACCGAAATCGTCAGCGTCGATTCGGCGCTCGTCTATCGCGAGATGGATATCGGAACGGCAAAGCCGACGCCTGACGAGCGCGCACGCGTGCCGCATCATCTGATCGACATCCGGGAGCCGACGCAGGCCTACTCGGCCGCGGATTTCCGGGCCGATGCGTTGAAAGCGATCGGCGACATTCTGGCTCGTGGCGGGGTGCCGTTGCTTGTCGGCGGGACGATGCTCTACTACCAGGCGCTGACGCGGGGCCTGAACGACTTGCCGAGCGCCGATCCCGACGTGCGGGCATCGTTGGAAGCCGAGGCGGCACGCGAGGGTTGGCCCGCGCTGCATACCCGGCTTGCGGGTGTCGACCCGGTCACCGCGGCGCGGTTGGCGCCGAACGATGCGCAGCGTATTCAACGCGCGCTGGAAGTGTTCATGTTGACGGGGCACCCGATGTCCGCCGTGCTGGCGGCGTCGGAACGAAACGACGATACGCCGTACCGCTTCGTGCCGATCGCGCTCGAACCGAGCGATCGCGCAGTGCTGCACGCGCGCATCGCACAGCGGTTCGACACCATGCTGGAGGCGGGCTTTATCGACGAGGTGAAGAAGCTGCGCGCGCGTGGGGATCTCGACCCAAGCCTGCCATCGATGCGCTGCGTCGGCTATCGGCAAGCGTGGGAATACCTAGACGGCGAAATCGACTACGCGACGATGCGCGACAAAGGCATTTTCGCCACGCGCCAGCTCTGCAAGCGCCAACTGACTTGGCTGCGATCGATGCCCGATCGCACAATTATCGATTGCTGCGCACCGAGTGCGACGGACGATGCCCTGCGAGCGGTTGAAGCCGTGGTCGACGAAAATGCGAGGCGCTCGCGAACATAATGCGCGCCCCTGCGCGGGGCTCGTCTCACGAACGCGACGAAATGGGCCTATTGCCTGTCGCGAAGCGTTCACACGTCCATCTTCTTCCTCAGTTCGTCGACGAAACGCTTCGCCCATGGGGACGCAAGCATCACCGGCTCCGGTGCGACTTTCGCGGGGGTGAGAAGATCCCTTGGCGTGGCTCGCAACAGTTCGAACGCCTCAATCAGATTGGACTTACCGGAACCGTTAGGGCCAATAATGACGTTCAACGCGCGAAGCTCGACCGGGCGCGCCGCGGGCCCATAGCTAAGAAAGTTGGTCAGTGTGATGCTGTTTATCATGTTTAGCTCACGTTCCGGCTATGCAGCGTTCGCCATCCGTTCCAGCAGCCGTCGACTGCCCTACCACACCTCGCGTCCCACCCGGCTTCCGGCGTCCTCGACAGCGATATCGACAGACAGCGGAACGCTCGTATCGCACAGCCCGATGAGGTGATCGAGCAAATGCTTGCGCCGAGCCGGCGTATGCGGCTGCGCCCCGCTGCCTGCACGAGCGTTCGCCAAACGGCTCCCGGAACCGCGAATTCGCGCCCAAAACAATGCCGCAATCCGCAATGGGGGGCACTTGCGCCGCGTTGGTTGCTTATGATTCATATGCTCGGTCCAAATGCGTACCCATTGTAGAAACGTCTCACAAAGAAGCAAAGGACCGAAGCAGATGACCATCGACGCCTGCATTTGCGCAAATGCACGATGAAAAAAACCGCTTGGCGAAAAAAGACCAAGCGGTTTTTTTAGGTCGGCAGCAGCCGCGCAATGGCGCATCCGTCGTTCTTATGAGCACCTAGCTCGCATTCAAACCACCACCGTCTGCGCCTCGCCGTCCCGGCTCGCACGCACGGTGCCGATCTTCCACACCTGCTCGCCGGCCGCCGTCAATTCGCGCAGCGCATCGTCGGCGTCGTCCGCCGCGACGATGACCGCCATCCCGATCCCGCAGTTGAAGACGCGGTGCATTTCCGCGTCGGCAACGCCGCCGTGCTGCTGCAGCCACGTGAACAGCGGCGGCATCGGCCAAGCGCCGGCCTGCAGTTCGGCCGTGAGCCCTTCGCGCAGCACGCGCGGAATGTTCTCGACAAGCCCGCCGCCGGTGATATGCGCCATGCCCTTCACGGCGATCTTCTGCATCAGCGCGAGCAGCGGCTTCACGTAGATGCGCGTGGGCGCCATCAGCGTGTCGGCCAGCGAACGGCCGTGGAAATCGGCCGACAAATCGGGGTTCGCCCGCTCGATGATCTTGCGCACGAGCGAGAAGCCGTTCGAATGGATGCCGCTCGAAGCCAAGCCCAGCACGATATCGCCGGGCACGATCGTGCTGCCGTCGATGATCTTGCTCTTTTCGACGGCGCCGACCGCAAAACCCGCGAGGTCGTATTCGCCGTCCGGGTACATGCCCGGCATCTCGGCCGTCTCGCCGCCGATCAGCGCGCAGCCGGCCAACTCGCAGCCCTGCGCGATACCTTGCACGACCGTCGCGGCCGTGCCCACATCGAGCTTGCCGCAGGCGAAGTAATCGAGAAAGAACAACGGCTCGGCACCTTGCACGAGGATATCGTTCACGCTCATCGCGACGAGATCCTGGCCGACCGTATCGTGTTTGTTCAGATGAAAGGCCAGCTTCAGCTTCGTGCCGACGCCGTCGGTGCCGGACACGAGCACGGGCTCGTTATACTTCTTCGGCACTTCGAACAGCGCGCCGAACCCGCCGATGCCGGCGAGGACGCCTTCGCGCAGCGTCTTCTTCGCAAAGGGCTTGATGGCGTCGACGAGTGCATCGCCGGCGTCGATGTCGACACCGGCGTCGCGATACGACAGACCCTGGGCGCCAGCCTTGGCGTCCGGCGCGGATTTCGGTTGATTCATGGGGTAGGGCGAGAAGGTCGGTAAAATGCGATTTTAACCGATGCCGACCGGGATACGCCTTTGTCGCAGAATTCACCGATTCTTACGCCCTACCAACGCCAGGCACTGTTCTGGAGCGCCGTCGCGCTCGGCCTCGGAATCTTGCTGTGGCTGCTGAGCCCCGTGCTGACGCCGTTCCTGCTCGGCGCGATCCTGGCCTACATCCTCCAGCCGGGGGTCGCGTGGCTCGTGCGCCATAAGATCCCGCGCGGCATCGCGGCGCTGGTCATGATGCTCGTCTTCGCGCTGCTCGTTTCGCTGCTCGCGCTGCTCGTGTTCGCGGTCGTCCAAAAGGAAGGCCCCGAACTCAAGGCACAAATTCCCGGCCTGATCGCGCATTTGCACGATTGGCTGCAGCCCAAGCTCGCCTTGCTCGGCTACGGCGACGTCTTCGATTTCTCGAGCCTGCGCGACATGCTGAGCACCCAGCTCGAGGGCAGCGCGCAAACGGTCGCGCTCGCCGCATGGAAATCGCTGCGCACGAGCGGCAACGTCATGATCACCGTGATCGGCGACGTCGTCATGGTGCCGCTGGTGCTGTATTACCTGCTCTACGATTGGAACACGATGCTCGCACGCCTGGCGTCGATCGTGCCGCGGCGCTGGCTGCCCAAGACCCTCGAACTCGCCGTCGAGATGGACCGTACGCTGTCGCAGTATCTGCGCGGCCAATTGCTCGTGATGGGGGTGCTGGCCGCCTTCTACGGCATTGCGCTCACGATCGCGGGCTTCGAGATCGCGTTGCCGGTGGGCATCTTCACGGGGCTAGCCGTGTTCATTCCCTACGTCGGCTTCGCAACGGGTCTGGCGCTCGCGCTGCTCGCCGCCTTGCTACAGTTCGGCAGCGTCTACGGCTTCGTCGCCGTGGCGATCGTCTACGGCATCGGGCAGATTCTCGAAAGCATGTTCCTGACACCGCGTCTCGTCGGCGAACGCATTGGGCTGCACCCGCTCGCCGTCATCTTCGCCTTGCTCGCGTTCGGCCAGTTGTTCGGCTTCTTCGGGATCTTGCTCGCGCTGCCCGTCAGTGCGATTTTGTCCACCGCGCTACGGGAAGTGCGGCGCGGCTACCTCGCGAGCACGCTCTACAAGAATTGATTGTTCGATTGTTCGATTGTTTGCGTCCCCCACATCGTGACTGTGCACCGCCAATTGACGCTCGACCTCGGCACGCCGCCGCCGTCGACGTTCGATAATTTCTTCGCCGGCGCCAACGCGGAACTCGTCGCGCGGCTCGCCGAACTCGACACCGCGCTGGCGGCCTGCCCGCTCGCCGACCGCACGTTCTACGTCTGGGGCGAGCCCGGCAGCGGCCGCAGCCACCTGCTCTCGGCCCTCGTGCACAGCGCGGCGCCGGGGCGGGCGTCGTTCCTCGGGCCGCAAAGCGCCCTCACCGCGTTCGCGTTCGAGCCGAACGTGGCGATCTACGCCGTGGACGATTGCGATAAGCTCTCCGGCGCGCAGCAAATCGCGCTGTTCAACCTGTTCAACGAGGTGCGCGCGCATCCGACGAGCGCGCTCGTCGCCACGGGTAACGCGGCGCCGCTCGGGCTCGACGTGCGCGAGGATCTGCGCACGCGCCTAGGCTGGGGCCTCGTGTTCCACCTGGCGCCGCTGCCCGACGAGCGCAAGAGCGCCGTGCTCAAGCACGCTGCGAAAGAACGCGGCATCGCGCTGGCCGACGACGTCCCCGCCTACCTGCTCACGCACTTTCGGCGCGACATGCCGAGCCTCATGGCACTGCTCGATGCGCTCGATCGTTTTTCGCTCGAGCAAAAGCGCGCGATCACGCTACCGCTGCTGCGCACCATGCTCGCTTTGCCCGCCGACGACGCCGCCTCGGAAGGCTCTCCCGCTCAAGCGAGCCTCTTCAAGTAAAATGCGCACTCATGACGAACCTCGCACTCTTCGACCTCGATCACACGCTCATCCCGACCGACAGCGACCACGAATGGGGCCGCTTCATCGTGAAGCTCGGCATTGTCGATGCCGAGTCGTACTTGCGTGACATCGACCGCTTCTACGCGGACTACAAACGCGGCCAGCTCGATATCCACGCGTATCTCGAGACGATCCTCAAACCGCTCGCTCACCGCTCGCGCGCGGAACTCGCCGCGTGGCACGAGCAGTTCATGCACGAGGTGATCAAGCCCGCGCTCACGCCCGTCGCGCTCGAACTCGTACGAGAGCACCAAGAAAAAGGCGATCTGTGCTGCATCGTCACGGCGACGAACGAATTCATCACACGCCCGATCGCCGATGCGTTCGGTGTCCCGATGCTGATCGCCTGCGAGGTGGAAACCACCGACGGCCAGCCGCATTCGCCGTTCACGGGACGCGGCACGGGCACGCCCAGCTATCGCGAAGGCAAGATCGTGCGCGTGCAGGCGTGGCTCGCCTCGCTCGGCAAGAGCTGGAGCGACTTCGAGCACAGCTACTTCTATAGCGATTCGCACAACGACATTCCGCTGCTCGAGAAAGTCACCGATCCGATCGCCACCAACCCCGACGCCACGCTGCGTGCGCATGCGCAAGCGAAGGGCTGGCGCATCCTCGATCTTTTCCAACCGTCGTGATCAAGAAACTCATCCGCAAGCTACTCGGCCAAGATACGGACACGGCCGCCCCGACCGGGGACGATTCCCTCGCCGAAGACGCCACTTGGGCCGATGCGGTCGCGGACGAATCCGCGGCCAAACCGCGCCGGAAAAAGGCCGCATCCGGCAAGCGCGCGAGCGCGGCCGGGCCCGACGCGCCCGTGATTCTGTCGTCCGACATCCATGGCATCGACCCCTCGCTGATCTCGCGCAACGCCGTGCGGGTCACCGATACCTTGCAACAGGCCGGTTTCCGCGCGTTCATCGTCGGCGGAGCCGTGCGCGATTTGCTGCTCGGGATCGCGCCCAAGGATTTCGACGTCGCCACCGACGCGACCCCCGAACAGGTACAGCGCCTGTTCCGCCGGGCACGCCTGATCGGGCGGCGCTTTCAGATCGTCCACGTGCAGTTCGGGCAGGAGATCATCGAGGTGTCGACGTTCCGTGCGCTCGTCGATGCTCCCGCCGCCGCGCCGGCCGAGGCGCCGCCCAAGCGCCTGCGCCGCGACGAACTCGATCGGCGCACCCATGCGGTCGACGCGAGCGGCCGCGTGTTGCGCGACAACGTCTGGGGCGAGCAGCATGAAGACGCGACGCGGCGCGACTTCACGATCAATGCGATGTATTACGACCCGGCCACGCAGACGGTGCTCGATTACCACAACGGCATGGGCGACATCCGCGCCCGGCTGTTGCGCATGATCGGCGATCCGGCCACGCGCTACCGAGAAGATCCGGTGCGGATGCTGCGCGTCGTGCGTTTCGCGGCCAAGCTCGGCTTCGAGATCGAGGATGCCACGCGCGAGCCGATCAAGCCGCTCGCCGATCTGGTCAACAACGTGCCGGCCGCGCGCCTGTTCGACGAAATGCTCAAGCTGCTGCTCTCGGGCCACGCGCTGGCGTGCCTGAAGCAGCTTCGCAAACAAGGCCTGCATCACGGCCTGCTGCCGCTGCTCGACGTCGTGCTCGAGCAGCCGCACGGGGAATCGTTCATCACGCTCGCGCTGAACAGCACCGATGCGCGCGTGAAAGCCGGCAAGAGCGTGTCGCCCGGCTTTCTGTTCGCGACGCTGCTATGGCACGACGTGCAACAGCGTGCGCAGCAATACGAGGCGAACGGCGAATTCCCGGTCCCGGCGCTCCATCATGCGATGGACGACGTGCTCGACATGCAAACGGAAAAGCTGGCGATCCACAAGCGTTTCTCGGCCGATATGCGCGAGATTTGGGGCTTGCAGTCGCGCCTCGAAAAACGCTCGGGCCGCAGCCCCTTGAAGCTCGTCGAACACCAAAGATTTAGAGCGGGTTATGATTTCCTCCTGTTACGGTGCGAATCGGGCGAACTCGATCCCGCGATCGGCGCATGGTGGGCGTCCTTCCTAGACGGCAGCCCCGCCGAACGCGAGACGCTGCTGTCGCAAGGCGGCCGCGCGAGCGCACCGCGCAAGCGGCGCCGCCGCGGCGGCCGCGGCCGCAAGGGCGATGAAGCGCAGCCGGCCGACGCGGCCGACGCGCAACACGCGCAAGAGGACTGAACGGGCGGCGGTGCGCCGCCGATCGCCAAGTCAAGAAGTCGTAGGAAGCCATGCCATGACGGTTGCTTATCTCGGTCTAGGCGCGAACCTCGGGGATGCTCGCCAATCCCTGAAGGATGCGGTCGTCTGCCTCGCCCAGCAGCACGCCATCACCGTACTCGCGAAATCGAGCCTTTACCGCACCGCGCCGATCGATGCGAGCGGCGACGATTACTACAATCTCGTCGTCAAGCTCGAGACGTCGATGAGCGCGCCGGCCTTGCTCGCGCTGTGCCATCGCGTCGAGCACCACTTCGGCCGCGAGCGGCCGTTCCGCAACGCGCCCCGTACGCTCGATCTCGACATCGTCCTGTACGGCGACACGCGCGTCGACGAACCGGACCTCGTGATCCCTCATCCGCGTGCATTCGAGCGCGCCTTCGTGCTCGTGCCGCTCGTCGAAATCGACCCCGACATCTCGATTCCCGGCCATGGCCGCGCCGATGCGCTATTGCCGAGCGTCGCCCATCAGCGCATCGAAAAGGTCAAGATGTGCCGCTGCGCGGTGGCCGATGCACTCGAGAAGGCAGCGAGCAAACTCTGCGGCGGCGGTGCGCAAGCCGGCGCCCACGGCGGTTCGAGCGAGACGGCGGCGCCCGAAGGCGCCAAAGCCGTGCACGGCGGCAAGCTTTGAGGCCGACGAATGCCCCGCCCGTGACGGTCACGGCGCCCGATTTGCGCGCGCCGTACCGTTATATTGCGATCGAAGGGGCGATCGGTGCGGGCAAAACCTCGCTGGCGCACCGGCTGGCCGAACGCTGGCCGATGCGCACGCTCCTCGAGCGGCCAGAAGCGAATCCCTTTCTCGAGCGCTTTTACGGCGACATGCCGCGCTACGCGCTGCCCACCGAATTGCAATTCGCGGTACAGCGCGCGCAGGAAGCCGAGCTCAGTGCGCAGTTGCTGGCGCGAGGCGGCACGCTCGTCACCGATTTCATTGCGCAAAAGAGCGGTATCTTCGCGCGCCTGACGCTCGGCGACGACGAATGGCGTCTCTACCAGCGGCTAGCCGAGGGCATCGCATGCGCCGATGCGCCCGTGCCCGATCTCGTCATCCATTTGCAAGCGAGTCCGGCGACCTTGCTCGCGCGCATCGCGAAGCGCGCGCGCGCCGAAGAAGCACGGATCTCCGAATCGTACCTGCGCCAGTTGAGCGAAGCGTACGACCAGTTCTTCTACCACTACGACGACAGCCCCGTGCTGACCGTCAACACCGAGCACTTGAACTTGCTGGAATCCGATACGGATTTCGCCCTGCTGATCGAGCACATCGAAACGATGCGCGGGCGCAAGGCAAGTTTTGCCAAAGCGCTTTAATATCCGGTCCGGCGGCGCGCTGGCGCTCACTCATTCTTTCCGAATACGAGACTTTCGATGACCTATTTGCAGGAATCCAACCGGCCGAAGATCACCGTGCCGAAGCTGCAAACCATGCGCGAGGCGGGCGAGAAAATCGCGATGCTGACCTGCTACGACGCCAGTTTCGCCTCGCTTCTCGATCGCTCGGGGGTCGATGTGCTGCTGATCGGCGACTCGCTCGGCAACGTCGTGCAAGGGCAAACGACGACCCTGCCCGTGACGCTCGCCGACATCGCCTATCACACCGCTTGTGTGGCGCGCGCGCAGCCGCGCGCGCTCATCATGGCCGATCTGCCGTTCGGCACGTTCGGCACGCCGGCCGAAGCGTTCGCGAGTTCGGTTCAAGCGATGCGCGCCGGTGCGCAGATGGTCAAGATCGAAGGGGGCGAATGGCTGGCCGAGACGGTCCGTTTTCTCGTCGAGCGGTCGGTGCCCGTCTGCGCGCACGTGGGCCTAACACCGCAATCGGTGCATGCATTCGGCGGCTTCAAAGTGCAAGGCAAGACGGACGAAGGCGCGAACCAGTTGCTGCGCGACGCCCTCGCCTTGCAAGATGCCGGTGCGCAAATGGTCTTGATGGAGGCGGTGCCCCCCGCCGTCGGCGCCAATATTACCCAGGCGCTGCGCGTCCCGACGATCGGCATCGGCGCAGGCGTGGACTGTTCGGGTCAAGTGCTCGTCTTGCACGACATGCTCGGGATTTTCCCCGGCAAGCCGGCCCGGTTCGTGAAGGATTTCATGGCCGGCGAGCCCAGCATCGGCGCGGCCATCGAAGCGTACGTGAAAGCGGTGAAAGACAGCGCGTTCCCTGGGCCCGAGCACGTTTTCTAAACGAGGCGCGCGGGCAAAACCCCGCGCAGCGCGTTGCAGATGACGAGCGCTTGCGCACGCCGCAAATCGGCTCGCGTCAGTGTGCGCTCGCTCGCCTGCATCGCCGGATCGTCCAGCAAGACCTCGCGCATGACGCCCGGCAACAACCCGGCCGATAGCGGCGGCGTGTACCAGCGTCCCTCCAGCTTGACGAAGACGTTCGAACGTCCGCCCTCGGTCAATTCCCCACGCTCGTTGAAGAACAGCATGTCGAAGGCGCCTTGGGCCTCGGCCAGGCGCCACGCGCGGTCGTATTCGGCTCGCGACGTACTCTTGTGGCGCAGCAGAAATCGATCCGAGGGAATCGGCGCAAAGCCATGCTCGTCGGCCAGCAGCACGCCGACGGGGGCGCTGTCGCCAGGCATATTGGATGGACTATTGGACGGCCCCGTCTCCACGGCCGCCGAACTCGCATGGACGAGGCGCGCAAGCGCGCCGAGCGGGCCACCGGTCATATTGGCGCGGCCGGCCTTGTCGAGCGCGAGCCGCAAACGGTGAGGCGTACCGGCCGGCAGTCCCGCGCAATGCATGTCGATCCTTGCGCGCAGCGCCGCTTCATCGAATGAGAAGCCGAGTTCGGCCGCACTCCGGCCGAGGCGAGCCAGATGCCGCTCGAGATAGCGCACCCCTTGCTCGCGCGTCGCGTGCATCGTCTCGAACAATTGCAGACCGGGGTCCGCCCCCGTCAAAAACTTTGCCTTGAGGCGGCATTCGGCATATTCGTCGTCCGCCACGCTGTCGAGCACGATCCCCCCGCCGACGCCCATGACGCCGCGTCGCGTGCCGCCGGTGGCGGCAGGGGCATCGAGCGTCAGCGTACGGATCGCAACCGATAGACAGAAATCGCCGCAGCCCGCCAGCTCCGAGTCGCCCCCCGTCGCGAGCGGCGGCTCGATCCAGCCGATCGTCCCCGTGTAGAGCCCGCGCGGTGTCGTTTCGATTTCGTCGATCAGCTGCATCGTCCGATGCTTGGGCGCACCGGTAATCGAGCCGCACGGGAACAGGGCACGCAGTAGATCGGGGAACGACGTGCCCTCGCGCAAATCGGCCTCGACCGTCGACGTCATCGCCCAGATCGACGGATACGGCTCGACCGAAAACAGCGCGGGGACACCTACCGTGCCCGTCTTCGCCACGCGCGATAGGTCGTTGCGCAGCAGATCGACGATCATCAGGTTCTCGGCCCGATTCTTCGGATCGGTACGCAAGAATTCGCGGGCGCACGCGTCGTCCTCAGGCGATGCGCCGCGCGAGGTCGTCCCCTTCATGGGCCGCGTGCGCAGCCGCTCCCCTCGCTTTTCGACGAACAGTTCAGGCGAGCATGAGAGCACCCACTCGTCGCCGGGCAACGCGATCAACGCGCCGTAACGCACGGGCTGACGCGCGCGCAAACGCCGATACAACCCGACGGGCGAGCCGAACGCGTCGAACGAGAGCCGATAGGTGTAGTTGATCTGGTAGGACTCGCCGGCGCGCAGCGCTTCGTGCACGGCCGCAATTGCTTGCGCGAAAGCCTCGCGCGTCACACTTTCGACGACGTTCGCCGCACCGGCGGCAGACGGCCGCGGCAGAGCCTCGCCCGCCCCCTGGCCAGCGGGCGGCGGCTCGCCGGCTTCATGCGGCGTATCGGCGTCGAGTTGGGCCAGCCACGCGTCGATCTGCTCGCACGAGCGCGTGTCGCATCGCTCGAACAACAAAAAACGCAGCGAGGCGTCGCCACGCTGCGCGATCGGAAAAGCGCCGGAAGCGCACTGGCCGAATTCGAGATCGCGGCCGAATTCGTAATCGCCGAGCACGACCGCATGCAACCCGGCGCGCATGTCGCGCTCGACCTCGGCGTAAAGGGCATCGAGCGCCGACGCATCGGTGCAGACATGCTCGCGCACGAAGCCGGTAAAAAGCCGGCTGGTGGGCATCGCGGCGCTCGCGTCGCAATCGTCGAGCAGCGCGAACACGGCGCCGCAAGGTTCTGCCTTCATCTACTATCCGTCGGTGCGCTCGCGCGCCCCGTTTCGCGGGCGCACGAGCGATCAGCGCTCAGATCAGTCGATCAGTCGAAAAAGCTCTTGACGCGATCGAACCAGCTCTTGCTTTGCGGGCTGTGACGCGGACCGCCCTCGACAAGCGACTTCTCGAACTGCTTGAGCAGGTCGCGCTGCGTATCGGTCAGCTTCACGGGCGTTTCGACCTGTACGTGAACGTACAGATCGCCGGGCACGCTCGAGCGCAAACCCTTGATGCCCTTGCCGCGCAGCCGGAACGTCTTGCCCGATTGCGTGCCCTCGGGCACGGGGAATGTCGCGCGGCCCGCGAGCGTCGGCACTTCGATCTCGCCGCCGAGCGCCGCCGTCGTAAACGGGATCGGCATCTGGCAGTGAAGATCGTCGCCGTCGCGCTCGAATACCGTATGCGCCTTGATGTGAATCTCGACATACAGATCGCCCGGAGGCCCGCCGTTCACACCCGGTTCGCCATTGCCCGACGAGCGAATGCGCATGCCGTCGTCGATGCCGGCAGGAATCTTGACTTCGAGCGTCTTCGTCTCTTTCACCTTGCCCGCGCCGTGGCAATTCGCGCACGGATCGGGCACATAGGTGCCGGTGCCATGGCATTTCGGACAGGTCTGCTGAATGCTGAAGAAGCCCTGCGACATGCGCACGGCGCCCGAACCGTTACAGGTCGGGCAAGTTTCGGGCTTCGTGCCCGGCTTGGCGCCCGAACCGTGACAGATCTCGCACGAAACCCAGCTCGGCACGCGAATCTGCGTCTCGCAGCCGTGCGCCGCTTGCTCGAGCGTGATCTCCATGCTGTAGCGCAGGTCCGCGCCACGGTAGACCTGTGGACCCGCACGGCCGCCGCGGGCCGCACCGCCGGCCGCTTGACCGAAGATGTCGCCGAAGATGTCGCCGAACGCATCGGCGAAGCCGCCGAATCCGTGCGCACCGGCCGCACCGGCCATATTCGGATCGACGCCGGCGTGGCCGTACTGATCGTAGGCCGCTCGCTTTTGCGCGTCCGAAAGCATTTCATAGGCTTCCTTCACCTCTTTGAAATGCTCTTCGGCGTTCTTGCTGTCCGGGTTGCGGTCGGGGTGGTACTTCATCGCGAGCTTGCGATACGCCTTCTTGATTTCGTCGTCGCTCGCGTTCTTCGCAACGCCCAGAACCTCGTAGTAATCCCGTTTCGCCATCGGTTCACCGCCGGTTCGCGCTTTGGGGCGCGACCGCTCCTTTCGCATACTGTGGAGTCTTGCGACTCGTTAGACAGGCGTCGCCAGGCCATCTCGTCCGGCCAGGCAGCCCCGCCCTCCATAAAACAAATGTGCCCGGAGAACCCGAGGGCCCGCCAGGCGTCGATTCGGCCGGCCGTTTCTCCTCATCGAGAAAAAACGCCGGCCGTCTCACGGCACGAAAACGCGACCGTCGATCAGTCCTTCTTCACTTCCTTGAACTCGGCGTCGACGACATCGTCCTCGGGCTTGCTCGCGCCCTGGCCCGCGCTGGCACCTGCCGCGCCCGCTTGCGCCCCGTCGGCTGCCGCACCCGCCGCGCCTTGCGCCTGCATGTCGGCATACATCTTCTCGCCGAGCTTTTGCGACGCGGTAGCGACCGCCTCGATCTTCGCTTCGAGCGCCGCCTTGTCGGCTGCATTGCCCTTCAGCGTGTCTTCCAGATCCTTCAGCGCCGCTTCGATCTTCTCCTTCTCGGAGGCTTCGATCTTGTCGCCGTACTCGCTCAGCGCCTTTTTCGTGCTGTGCACGAGCGCGTCGCCTTGGTTACGGGCGTCGGCCAGCTCGCGCAGACGGTGATCTTCCTCCGCGTTCGCCTCGGCGTCCTTCACCATCTTTTCGATTTCGGCTTCGGACAGGCCCGAGTTCGCCTTGATGGTGATCTTGTTTTCCTTGCCGGTCGCCTTGTCCTTCGCGCCGACGTGCAAGATACCGTTGGCGTCGATATCGAACGTCACCTCGATCTGCGGCACGCCGCGCGGTGCGGGCGGAATCCCTTCGAGATTGAACTCGCCGAGCAGCTTGTTGCCCGCCGCCATCTCGCGCTCGCCCTGGAACACCTTGATCGTCACCGCCGATTGGTTGTCGTCGGCCGTCGAATACACTTGCGCGTGCTTCGTCGGGATCGTGGTGTTCTTGTTGATCATCTTCGTCATCACGCCGCCGAGCGTTTCGATGCCGAGCGAAAGCGGCGTCACGTCGAGCAGCAGCACGTCCTTGCGCTCGCCCGAGAGCACCTGCCCTTGAATCGCGGCGCCCACGGCCACGGCTTCGTCGGGGCTCACGTCGCGGCGTGGCTCCTTGCCGAAGAATTCCTTCACCGTGTCCTGCACCTTCGGCATCCGCGTCATCCCGCCGACGAGGATCACGTCGTCGATGTCGCTGACCTTCACGCCGGCATCCTTGATCGCGATACGGCACGGCTCCACCGTCCGGGTGATCAGTTCCTCGACGAGCGCCTCGAGCTTGGCGCGCGTGATCTTCAGGTTCAAGTGCTTCGGACCGGAGGCATCCGCCGTGATGTACGGCAGGTTGATTTCGGTCTGCTGGCTCGACGAGAGTTCGATCTTCGCCTTTTCCGCGGCTTCCTTCAGGCGTTGCAGCGCGAGCACGTCCTTCGACAGGTCGACGCCCTGCTCCTTCTTGAACTCGCCGATGATGTAATCGATGATGCGCTGGTCGAAGTCTTCGCCGCCGAGGAACGTGTCGCCGTTCGTCGAGAGCACTTCGAACTGCATTTCGCCGTCGACGTCGGCGATCTCGATGATCGAGATGTCGAACGTGCCGCCGCCGAGGTCATACACGGCGATCTTGCGGTCGCCCTTTTCCGCTTTGTCCAGACCGAACGCGAGGGCCGCTGCCGTCGGCTCGTTGATGATCCGCTTGACTTCGAGGCCCGCGATGCGGCCCGCATCCTTCGTCGCTTGACGCTGGCTGTCGTTGAAGTACGCCGGCACCGTAATCACGGCTTCCGTGACCGGCTCGCCGAGGTAGTCTTCGGCCGTCTTCTTCATCTTGCGCAGCACTTCCGCCGAGATCTGCGGCGGCGCGAGCTTTTCGCCGTGGGCTTCGACCCAGGCGTCGCCGTTGTCGGCCTTCATGATCTTGTAGGGCATCAGGCCGATGTCCTTTTGCACTTCTTTTTCTTCGAAGCGACGGCCGATCAAGCGCTTGACCGCGAACAGCGTGTTCCTCGGGTTCGTCACCGACTGACGCTTGGCCGGCGCACCGACGAGCACTTCGTTGTCGTCCATGTAAGCGATGATCGACGGGGTCGTACGCGCGCCCTCCGAGTTCTCGATCACCTTCACTTGGTTGCCTTCCATCAGCGCCACGCACGAGTTCGTGGTGCCGAGGTCAATACCGATAATCTTGCCCATTTTTCGTACTCTCCGAGATATTCCGATCACTTCGACGGGACGGCGCTTCGCGCGGCCGCCCGCTCAATTCAACCTTGCACCCAAGATGTGTGCCGACGCAGCGTTTTCAAGGGGCCCGCTTACTTCGGAGCCGCAACCGTGACGAGCGCCGGACGCAGCACGCGATCGGCGATCACATAGCCCTTTTGCAGCACGGAGACGACCGTATTCGCCTCTTGCTCGGCCGGCACCATCGAAATCGCCTGGTGGCGATGGGGATCGAATTTCTCGCCAACGGGATTCACCACCGTCACGCGCCCCTTTTCCATGGCGCTCGTCAACTGGCGCAGCGTCAACTCGACGCCCTCGCGTAGCTTGGCGGCGTCGCCCGAGGTATCGGCCAGCGCGGCTTCGAGGCTGTCCAGCACTGGCAGCAGATGCTCGGCGAAGCCTTCGATCGCGAATTTGCGCGCTTTGGTTACGTCTTCCGCGGCGCGGCGGCGCACGTTCTCCGTTTCGGCCTTCGCACGCAAGAAATGCTCGTTGAGTTCCGCGAGCTTGGCCTGTGCTTCGGCAAGCGCGGCATCGGGTGCGGCGTCGGCGCCACCGGGCTGTCCCTGCGCAGCGGCAGATTGCGCGGCGACGTTCTCGGCAACGCCTTGCTGTGCGGCGGCGTCCACTGACGACGGTTGCTGGCTGGCCGGATTGTCTTGCGTATTGTCCATGTCGCTGAAAATCGTCCAAAAAATGAAATCGAAGCGGCGGCCGGCGATGAGGCATCTCGCCTTGACAGTCCTCGCAACGGGAATCCGGGGTATCCGCCGACCCGTTGCCGAAAAACGACTGTGCCGTCGCGGCATCGCGTGGGCAAATGGGGGTGCCCCGCGGCGTTTCAAGCCCCTGCTCGCCCCTTTTTTGCACAATGTGCGTCGACCGGAAACGAACGGTAACATCGATTACGGCAAAAACCCCAGAACTGCGTTGAGCGCCATCCTGGTTTGCCCTAAACTGCCTTTATGCGCTTCGTGTCCGGTGTCCCGTACCGACGCGCCGTGGCTTGACCCATCCGAAGCGTTTGCGTCCGTGTCGCTTGTCCCCGCGTGAGGGAGTACCGTGAAACTGACCTTGGCCATCGCGGTGGTCGCTCTGGTACTCGTCGCGGGAACCACGACCATCTGTTTATCCGGCGCCGTAACCGATTGCACGACGGAGTACGGCGGCGCGCATGCCGCGATCGACTCCCTGTTCAGTCCCCACCCGAAAGCTTGTCGATGACGCGCCGATCGCGCTTGGTCGGCCGCCCTTGCAGCGCGGCTGCCGGTTCTCGGTACGTGCGCCGCCGCTCGGCTTCCACCTCGCGTTTGACCCGGCTCTCCGGCGTCTCGCCGTAAAGCGTTTGCGCGACGCTCGCCGGCCCGCGCACTTCGCAGATCCCCAGTACTTGCACTTCCCAGACGATCCGCTCGATCTCGATCACGACAAGATCGCCGACCCGGACCTCTTTTGCCGGCTTCACCGTTGCGCCACCGATCCGCACACGGCCCTTTTCGACCGCATCGGCGGCCATCGAACGCGTCTTGAAGAACCGCGCGGCCCACAGCCATTTGTCGATGCGCATTCGGGCGCCGGGTTCGGTCGAAATCTTGTAGTTCATCGGATCTAAAACGAAACGAAAGGAGCGCAAGCGCGCGCAATGGGGCCCGCAACGAGCTTGCCCGCCTGGCGGCTGGCCATGGAAAGCCGCGCGAGATCGATGCTCATGCCGGCACGCCCGCCGGCACGCTTTCCAGCGCCGGCCAGCCTTGCAACTGCTGGACGACGATTTCTCCGAGCGCCGCGATCCAGGCCTGTGCCGCATTGAGGCAGGCAATGCGGTGGAATGCCTTGCCCCCCGCATGCAGAAATTCATCGCGCACCTCGAGCCCGATCTCCTCGATCGTCTCGAGACAGTCCGCCGTGAACCCCGGGCAAAAGACGTCCGCCCGGCGCACGCCGGCCGCGCCCAGTTCGCGCAGCGTGGGCGCCGTATACGGCTGCAGCCACTCCGCACGGCCGAAACGCGACTGGAACGTGACGCGACACTCCGTGGCGGTCAGGCCGAGCGCCGACATCAAGAGCGCGGCCGTGGTGCGGCACTGATCGTGGTAAGGGTCGCCCAGATCGAGCGTGCGCTTGGGCACGCCGTGGAAACTCAGCACCAGCTTATCGCCGGCTGCGAAATCGGGCTGACCGTGCGCGGCCCAATAGCGCCGCACTTGCTCGGCCAACGCGGCGATATAGGCGGGGTGGTCGGCATAGTGGCGGACGGTGCGCACTTCGAGCTGGTTGCGCATGCGCGCCAGCGCCGCGAACGCGGCATCGAAGGCCGTGGCCGTGGTGGACGACGAGTATTGCGGGTACATCGGCATCAACAGCACGCGCTCGGCGCCCGCAAGCTTGAGCTGACCGAGCATCGCGCCGATGCTGGGCGTACCGTAGCGCATCGCGTAATCGACGAGCACCCGGTACCCGTTCGCATGCAGCAACTGGCGCAGCGCTTCGGTTTGCTTCTCGGTATACACGCGCAGCGGCGAGCCTTCGGGCATCCACACCGACGCGTATTTCTTTGCCGAGGAACGCCCCCGCAGCGGCAGGATGAGCCCGCGCAGCAGCGGCTGCCAAGCGAGCGCGGGAATTTCGACCACGCGCGGATCGGATAGGAACTGGGCCAGATAGCGGCGCACGGCGCGCGGCGTCGGCGCGTCGGGCGTGCCGAGATTGATCAGCAGTACCGCCACGCGATGGGCGCTAGCGGGCTGCGACGGCAACTCGAGATCGAAACGCATGAGCAATAGGAAGCGCCGGACGGCGACACTTGCGCGAGGCGCGCACGATAGCCGCGCCGCTTGGGTTGACGTGAGGGCCATTATAGCGGCGCCCTTCTCGCCCTTCTCGCGGCCGCCGCTCGTCCGTCCGGCCGATGGCGCGCGGACGGCAAACCAGGCACGATGGACAAGCCGCCTTCTACCGGCTTGCCGACGAACGGCAGGCCGGCGCCGCTTCGGGGCGGCCGGGGCGGCGGGCGGGTGCGTCGGCCGGGGCAGCCCGGTAAGCCCCTTAAGGCTGGCTCAGCGCGGTGGACAGCAGGCGCGCGGTGATATCGACGATCGGGATCACGCGGTTGTAGGCCATCCGCGTCGGCCCGATGACCCCCAAGGTACCGACGATCTTGCCGTTCACCTCGTACGGCGCCGTCACGACGCTCATCTGCTCGATCGGCACCAGCGTCGATTCGCCGCCGATGAAGATCTGCACGCCTTGCGCGTGGCTCGAGACATCGAGCAATTGAAGGAGGCTCGTTTTTTGGTCGAACACGTCGAACAACTTGCGCAGGCGCGCCATATCCGAAGACAAGTCCGCCACTTCGAGCAAGTTGCGCTCGCCCGAAATCAGCACGGTCTCGCTGTCGTCGCTTTCCTCCGTACTGGCCGTGACGGCCGCGTGCATGAGCGCCGTCATGTCGCCGCGCAATTGGTCGATTTCCTCGCGCAGGCGCCGGCGCACCTCGTCGAACGAGAGGCCGCCGAAATGCGCATTGATGTAATTGGACGCTTCGATGAGCTGCGACGGCGAGTAGTCGCGCTGGGTCGCCATCATGCGGTTCTGAACGTCGCCCTCCGGCGTCACGACGATGAGCAAGATGCGCTTGGCCGACAGGCGCATGAACTCGATCTGCTTGAACACGTGACTGCGGCGCGGCGTCATGACCACGCCCGCGAATTGGGAGAGGTTCGAGAGCACGCTCGCCGCGGCCGCGACCACCTTCTGCGGCTCGCCCGGCTTCAGGGTTTTGCGCACCACGCGCTCGACGGCCTCGTCGTCCTGGATCGGCTCGACGGTCAGCATGGTGTCGACGAACAGGCGATATCCGCGCGGGGTCGGGATGCGGCCGGCCGAGGTGTGAGGGCTCGCCACCAGCCCCAGCTCCTCGAGATCCGACATGACGTTGCGGATCGTCGCGGGGCTCAGTTCGAGCCCCGAGTAGCGCGACAGCGTGCGCGAGCCGACGGGCTGGCCTTCGGCGATATAGCGCTCGATCAGCGTTTTGAGGAGAGTTTGTGCGCGGGGTTCTAACATGACGCAAAATTTTAGCCGAACGGCGTGCCCGCCCGTGAGCGCGTAGCGGCGCTTAAGCGGTCATGCTGGGCAGCGGATCGGGCGGCCGACAACATGAGACGCTGTGCCGGCGACGGGCACGCCTAGCCGCCGGCGTCTTGTCGGGACAACACCATTCTAGCGACAAATCGCAGGCCCGGGACGACGCGTGCCTGGCAATGGAGCCAGGACAAACCACGACGACGGTTCTTTTCGACACCCACCTATGGTGTAATGCCGGCATGGAAATTGGCAGCCAATTCAAGACAGTGGCGCTCGTGGGGCGCAGCAACACGCCAGGCATCGGCGAGCCGCTGACGGCGCTCGCCGCCTGCATCGAGCAGCGCGGCTTCGAAGTCGTGTTCGAAGCCGAGACCGCGCGCGACATCGGCGTGTCGGGCTATCCCGCGCTCACGCCCGCTCAGATCGGCGCACGCGCCGACGTCGCCGTCGTGCTCGGCGGCGACGGGACGATGCTCGGCATCGGCCGGCAGTTGGCCCCCTACCGCACGCCGCTGATCGGCGTGAATCAGGGGCGCCTCGGCTTCATCACCGATATCCCCATTTCGGAGATGAATCAGCGGATCTCCCAGATGCTGGCCGGCAGCTTCGAGCGCGAGGAGCGCACGTTGCTCGAGGCGCGCATCATGCGCGAGGGCGAGCCTATTTACCATGCGCTGGCGTTCAACGACGTCGTCGTCAACCGCAGCGGCTTTTCGGGAATGGCCGAACTGCGCGTATCGGTGGACGGCCGCTTCATGTACATCCAGCGCTCCGACGGCCTCATCGTCGCCACGCCGACGGGCTCGACGGCCTACGCCCTGTCTTCGCAAGGCCCGATTCTGCATCCGCAGTTGCAAGGGATCGTGCTCGTGCCGATCGCGCCGCATGCGCTCTCGAATCGGCCGATCGTGCTGCCCGACGAATCGAACGTCAGCATCCAGATCATCGGCGGGCGCGACGTGAACGTGAATTTCGATATGCAGTCGTTTACCGCGGTCAAGCTCAACGACACGATCGAGGTGCGCCGCTCGCGGTATACGGTGCCCTTCCTGCATCCCGTCGGCTACAGCTACTATGCGACGCTGCGGCAAAAGCTTCACTGGAACGAGCATCCGTCCGACGAGCAAAGCGATGACAAGGCGAGCTGAAATCCCCTGCCCGGTTCGCTCGAATTTCCGTCGGCCCTGCCCCGAACGCCGTTAATACCACACCCATGCTCCGCCACCTCTCGATACGCGACTTCGTCATCGTCGCCGCGCTCGATCTCGAATTCGACCGCGGCTTTTCCGTCTTCTCCGGTGAAACGGGCGCCGGTAAATCGATTCTGATCGACGCGCTCGCCTTGACCCTCGGCGCCCGCGCCGACGCCGACGTCGTCCGCACGGGTGCAACGCGCGCCGACCTGACGGCCGAGTTTCAGGCCAGCGCGGGCGTCGAGCAATGGCTCGACGAACATGCGCTAAACGGCGACACGGCCGGCACGGGCGGCGAAAGCCGCGTCCTGCTGCGGCGCGTCGTCGATGCCAACGGGCGCTCGCGGGCCTTCATCAACGGCACGCCCGCCACCTTGACGCAACTGCGCGAGGTGGGCGAAATGCTCGTCGACATTCACGGCCAGCATGCGCACCAGTTGCTCATGCGACCCGACGCGCAGCGCACGCTGTTCGATACGCACGCCGGCCTCACGGCGAGCGCCGCTAGCGTCGCGCGGGCTCACCGCGCTTGGCGCGACGCCCAGCAGGCGCTCGAACTCGCCACCTCGAAAGACCGGGAGCTGCAACTCGAGCGCGAACGGCTTGCCTGGCAACTGGCGGAACTCGACAAGCTGGCCCCGCAGCCCGGTGAATGGGAGGAAATCGGCGCCGAGCATCGACGGCTCGCTCATTCGGCGAACTTGATCGAAGGGGTGCGCGGTGCGCTCGACGCCATCGCGGAATCGGATGGCGCGATGATCGGCCAACTCGGCTCGATCGTCTCGAAGCTGCGCGATTTGGCCGAGATCGATCCCGAACTCGGCGATGCCCTCGCCGCGCTCGAACCGGCCGAGATCCAATTGCGCGAAGGCGCGTACTCGCTGAGCCACTATGCCCAGCGGCTCGATCTCGATCCCGATCGACTCGCTCAGGTGGAGCAGCGTCTCGATGCGCTCCATTCGATCGCGCGCAAGTTCCGTCTGCAACCGGAGACGCTGCCGCAGGAGCACGAGGCACGTCGCGCACAACTGGCCGCCCTGGATGCGGCGGCCGATCTCGACGCGTTGACGGCCGCCGTCGACAAGGCACGGCAAGCCTATTTGGCCGAGGCCAAACAGTTGTCGAAAGCGCGCGCCAAGGCCGCGAAGGCGCTAGGCGCGGCGGTCACGGCTGGGATGCAGGAATTGTCGATGGCGGGCGGCAGCTTCGAAGTGGCGCTCGTGCCGCTCGCGGAAGGCAGCGCGCATGGGCTCGAGCAGGTCGAGTTTCGCGTCGCGGGCCACGCCGGCGTGCCGCTGCGGCCGCTCGCGAAAGTCGCGTCCGGCGGCGAACTTGCCCGGATCAGCCTGGCGCTGGCCGTGATTGCGAGTACGGCTAGCCCGACGCCGACGCTGATCTTCGACGAAGTCGATACGGGTATCGGCGGCGGCGTCGCGGAAGTCGTCGGCCGGTTGCTGCATCAGCTCGGGCGGGACCGGCAAGTGCTCTGCGTCACGCACCTGCCGCAAGTGGCGGCGCGCGGCGATCATCATTTTCAGGTGGCGAAGGCCGCGGGTACCGGGGGAACGACACTTTCGACCGTTGTCGCGCTCGATCACACCAGCCGGATCGAAGAAGTGGCCCGCATGCTCGGCGGGCTCGAAATCACGGCCACTACCCGCCGGCATGCCAAGGAAATGCTGGCCGCGTAGGGCGCTTGTGATCGGCCGATCGACCGATCGACCGTTCGCGCGTCGTGGCGCCGGGCGCCGCGAGCGATCGGCAACGCGGCAAGCGGGCGCCGCCCAGCATCCGCCCCACGCAAGCCGCCGCCCGGGGCGCTGATTTCGTTTAGCCGAACACCCGCCGCCACAGCCCCAGCACGGCCTCGCGCTCCCGCTCGATCCGCTCGTGCGGCACGCATGCCTTCTCCATTCCGTCTAGCCGCAACTGATGCTGCAGCTTGCGATAAGTCCGATAAGCCGCCCCCACTGTCTCCGCTTCCTCGGCGCACATGAGCCCGAAGCGGGCAACTTCGCGCAACAGCGCGATGTTGCCCGTATTGCGGATGAGCTCCGGGTCGTGCGCCGCATGCAGCAGCACCCAGTACTGCACGATGAACTCGATGTCGACCATGCCGCCCCGGTCGTGTTTGACATCGAACAATTCGGTGCGATTCGGATGGCCCGCCGCCACGCGCTCGCGCATCGCCACGATCTCGGCCGCGAGCGGCGCGCTCTCGCGAGGCGTCGTCAGCACACGGTGACGAATGTCTTCGAATTCGCGCCCGATCTGCTCGTCGCCCGCGCAAAAACGGGCTCGTGTGAGCGCCTGGTGCTCCCAAACCCAAGCCGTATTCGTCGCGTCCCCTTCGCGCAATTGATACCGGCGGAATGCATCAAGATCGGTAATGAGCAGCCCCGATTCGCCGTTCGGCCTCAGCCGCAAATCGAGGTCGAACAAGGTGCCGGCACCGGTCGAGGTCGTCAGCCAGGTAATCAGCCGGCGCGTGAAGGTCGAGTAGATATCGGCCGCCGCCTCGTCCGGATCGTCGTACAGAAAGATCACGTCGAGATCGGACGCATAGCCGAGTTCCTTTCCGCCTAGCTTGCCGTACGCGATCACGGCGAATCGCGGCACGTCGCGATGGCGTTTCGCCAATTGCCGCCAGACGGCTTCGATCGTGACGTCGAGCACCGAATCGGCCAGCTCGGACAAGCGATCGCTCACCTGCTCCACCGTCAGCCGGCCCGCCAGGTCGATCAGCAAAATTCGGAACACTTCGGCCTGGTGCGCATGCCGCAGCAAGTCCATCTGCTGCTCGACGCCGTCCGCCGCCGCCAGGCGCGCACGCAGTTGCGTCTTGAACTCGGGCCAGTCGAAGGGGCTTCCGATCGCTTCGTCGTCGAGCAATTCGTCGAGCAGTTGCGGATGCCGAATCAAGTAGCCGGCCGCCCAGCGCGACTGCGCCAGCACGTCCAGCACGCGCTCGAGCGCGGCCGGGTATTCGTTGAGCAGCGCCAAATACGCGCCGCGCCGACCGACGGCTTCGAGCAGGTCGATCATGCGAGCCAGCGTCGCCGCGCGCTTGGCGGGCGGCGACATCGCCGCCACGGTGTCCAGCGCGCGCTCCGCGATCGTGTCGAAGCGCTCCCGATTGCGCTCGGGCAAGCCTTGGTAGCGCGCCGAGCGCCGCGCCGCGCTCAAGCGCGCGTGCACTTGGCTCGCATCGTCGAATCCGGCCTCCTGCAAGCGAGCGATGGCCTGTTCATCGGCCGTGTCGTCTTCGAGCGCGCTATTCCATAGCTCGCTCGCGCGCCACGGACGCGCGCCGTCATCGCGAACCGCCGAGACGTGCGAACCGGCTTTGTCGGCGAAGATCTGATCGAACTGCGCTTCCACCCGCATGCGATGGCCGTCGAGCACCATGGCGAGCGCCGTGAAATCGGCGAACCCCATCGAAGCGGCGAGCTTCGCGCGCTCGTCGGCGTCGACGGGCAGCGCGTGCGTCTGCGCATCGTTGCGGTATTGCAGGCGATGCTCCAGCTCGCGCAGGAATCGATAGGCATTCGACAAATCCGCGCAAACGGAAGGCGCAATCAAGCCCCGCGCCGCCGCATGCCGAAGCACGGCCAGCGTCGGGCGGATCCGAAAGCCCGAATCCTGGCCGCCCCGAATCAACTGAAAAACTTGCGCGCTGAACTCGATTTCCCGGATGCCGCCGCGGCCGAGCTTGATGTCGTCGGCTTTGTCCGGCCGCATCGTCGCCCGGCGCTGCGCCTCTTCGCGAATTTGCCGATGCAGTGAGCGAATCGCGCCGATCACGCCGAAATCGAGGTATCGCCGATAGACGAAGGGCTTGACCAGCGCCTCGAGCTGCGCCGATAGGCGCCGGGCCGCATCGCTATCCGGCTCGGACACGAGGCGCCCTTTGATCCAGGCATAGCGCTCCCATTCGCGGCCCTGAACATAGAAGTACTCCTCTAGCATGCCCAAGCTGCAAACGAGCGGCCCGGAATCGCCGTTCGGGCGCAGCCGCATGTCCACGCGAAAGACGTAGCCGTCCGCCGTGGCTTCGGCCAGCGCGCCGATCAGGCGGCGCCCGAGCCGAGTGAAGAACTCCTGCGTCGAAAGCGCGGCGCGGCTGCCGCCCGCGGTTTCACCGTCGTCTTCATAGACGAAGATGAGGTCGATGTCGGACGAGACGTTCAGCTCGCGGCCGCCGAGCTTGCCCATGCCGACCACCCCGAGCGCGAGTCGATTGCCGTCGGCCGAGCGCGGCTCGCCGTAAAGCGCCTCCAACTCGCAAGACAGCACCTCGATCGCGCGCTGGATCGCCGCTTCAGCCAGATCCGTCATCGTGCCCGTGACCTCGGCCACGTCCGCACGGCCGGCCAGATCGCGTTCCATCACCGCACAGAACACCTCGGTCCGCAACCGGCGCAACCCATAGCGCAGCGCGTCCTCGCCGATCGGCGCCCCCTGCTTCGCGCCATGCACGTGGCGATGCTCGGCGATCAGTTCGCTCAACCTCGCATCGATGCGCGCACGCGTGATCGGCGCTTCGGCCAAAGCGGCGATGCGCTCGGACAATTCGGGCCGAGCGGCGATCGCGCGCGCGGTATATAAGGAATAAGCGGAACTCAGCAGGGCGCTAGCAGTCATGGATAGGCGTGGCTCGCTTGTTGCAACGTCAGCGGCAACCGCGCACGAAACCTTGCTGCAACGCAACGCCCACCTCTCGTTCAGTGCATGAACGAGGCGCGGCGGGGCCGCGGGCAAGGTGGGACGGTGCGTTCTCGCGCGCGGGGACGGCCAGCCGCTGTGATACATTTCGTCGTCCGAGACGCCAAACTACCACATCCCCGATTTGCCGCAGTATGTCCGACAGCAAGGAATCCGCCGAAGCCGCCGTTGCCGGACACGCGCCTCACGATCATCGACGCTTGCGCCGAATCCTCAAGTTCGCGCTGGCCCTCGCGTTCCTCGTCTACTTCGTCGTCGCCGCCCTGTTTATCGGGCTGCGTTATCTGATCCTGCCCCGGATCGACGATTTCCGGCCACGCATCGAAGCGTTCGTCAGCGAGCGGCTGCATGCCGACGTTCGCATCGGCAAACTAGCCCCTTATTGGTCGGCGTTCCAGCCCGGCATCGACGTCACCGGGCTTGCCATTCGCGACCGCCGCGGCGATCGCGCCCTGTCGGTACCGCACGCCACCGCCACGTTGTCGTGGGTCTCGCTGCTGCGCGCCAAGCCGGCCCTCGCTAGCCTCGTCATCGAGCGGCCCGATGTGCTCGCGGCACGCGAAGCGGATGGGACGCTGTGGGTCGGCGGCGTGCAAGTGCCCACGACGCATACGGGCAACGACACCTTCTCGACCTGGCTGCTGTCGCAGCAAGCGATCGTCTTGCGGGGGGGCACGCTGCGCTGGCGCGATGCGCAACGCGACGCGCCGGAACTCGCCTTGCACAATGTTCGCCTCGCGATACTGAACGACGGTCTCGTCCACCGCGTCGCCTTGCAAGCGCCGGCCGACGGCTCGCTGCTCGAGGGGCCGCTCGATTTTCGTGCCCGTTTCCGCCATACGCCGCTCGAATCGGTCGGCAAGCCGCAAAACTGGACCGGCGAGGCGTATCTGTCGACCGGTCCCGTCGAATTGCCGATGGTCGCGCGTTACGTCAAGCTGCCGATCGCCACCTATGCCGGCCGCGTCGACAATGCCATCTGGGCCCGTTTTTCCGGCGGTCATATCCGCTCGGCGCACGGCCGGCTAGAAGGCTCGGACATTGGGTTGCGCGTGCGTCCGACCCAGCCGCGGCTCGACATGCCCGTCGCTCGCTTCGGCTGGGCGCTGGAAATCGATGCGCAACGCGACTACCGCCTGCGGCTCACGAACTTGCTGGCCGAACTCGGCCAACCGCCGCTGGACGACGGCACGCCCGTCTCGCGCACGCTTGCCCTGAGAACGTTGACGGGTCGCTATCGCGTTCCGACCGTCGACCACGGCCAGCTGATGAGCGTGACGGGCGACCGGGTCGATTTGGGCATCCTCGCCGAATTCACTCGCGCGTTGCCGGTGCCGCGCCGCTTTCTCGACGAACTCGTGCGCTTCGACCCGCGCGGAATGGTCGCGAACTACACGATCGCGGTCGAACGCGCCCGTCCTTCAAGCGCGCTCGCGGCCAGCGAGGAGCGTGTCGCCGGCACGGCGCCCGTCGTGCGCTATCGCTTCAAGGCCGATTTGCAAGGCATTAGTTTCGCCGCGCAGGAACCGCCGCCGGGCCTCTCGCCAGCCGGCCACCCGCGCGCCGGCCTGCCCGGCTTCGAAAACCTATGGGGTAGTATCGACGCCGACGAGCGGCAGGGCACGATCGCGCTCGACACCGTCAACGCAGCCGTCACGATCCCCGGCGAATTCGACGATCCGCGGCTGAAGTTCGACCGGATGCGGATGCGGGGAAGCTGGACCGTGAGCCCGACGCGCGCGCCGGGCGAGGCGCATAAGGCGTATTCGGTCACCGTGCCCGAACTGAGCGTCGAAAACGCCGACACCGCGGGATCGGTCGCGGCCACCTACACGAACCCGGGACACGGTCGCGGCGCGCTCGACCTCAAAGCGACGATCCATCGCGCCAAGGTACCGACGATTCCGCGCTATCTGCCCACCAGCATCGGCGAGCACTTACGTCATTACCTCGGCCACGGTCTGCAGGACGGCGTCGCGCGCGACGCGACGATCGAGGTGCATGGCAATCTCGACCAGTTCCCCTACTCGCGCGACCCGAAGGCCGGCATCTTCCGCATCGTCGCGCCATTTACGGGCGCCACCTTCGATCCGTCCCCCTATCCACCCAAGACGCTCAAGAACGGCACGCCCGACGTCTGGCCTGCGATCGAGGGCATCGACGGCGTGTTCAAGCTCAAGGAAAACGACCTACGCTTCGACATCGACCGCGCCCGTTACCGGCGCGTCGCGATCACCCGCGTCGCAGGGCATATCGACGATCTCGGCAGCCATCGCTCGGATCTCGTCATCGACGGCCAGGCCGGGGGCCCGCTGGCCGATCTGATCGACTACGTCAATCGCAGCGCGATCGCGGGCATGACCGGGCACGCCACGGATAAACTTCGCGCGAACGGCCCGGCTCGGCTGGCGCTCACGCTGACGGTGCCGCGCACACAAGAGCCGCATGTCGGGGTAGCCGGCACGGTCGTCCTGGACGGCAATACCCTGGCCACCCCGGAACTGCCGCCGCTGGAAGCCCTGAGCGGCCAGGTGCATTTCACGAAACAAACCCTCTCGCTCGAACACGTGGCCGGGCGTTGGCTCGGCGGGGACGTGCGCGCCGACGGGGCGTTGCAGGAAAACGGCCGCTATGCGTTCGACGTTGCCGGCCGCATCGCCGCCGACAGCGCGCGCCAATTGGATCTGGAAGGCCCCGCCGCCAAGGCGCTCGGCCGCCTGTACGGTGCGGCGCCGTATTCGGTCAGCGTCCGCGGCAAAAAGGGCACCTGGCCGACCATCTCGGCCACCTCCGATCTGACCGGCTTGGCGCTCGATCTGCCCGCCCCGCTCGGCAAGCCGCTTGGCGCGCCGATGCCGTTCTCGTTCGAACTGCGGCCGCTCGGCGCCGACGAGCAAGCGGCTTCGACACTGAACGCAGGCATGCGTGCGCGCGCCGATTTGCGCCTCGGGCCGCTGCAAGCCGCGTATCTCGTCGAACGCGGCACCGGCGACGCGGGCGCATCCGACTTATCGGTGCTGAGCGGCGCAATCGGTTTGAACGAACCCGCGCAACTGCCGCCCGCCGGCGTCACGGCCGACTTGTCGGCCGATTCGCTCGACGCGGACGCTTGGCGAGCGTTCATCGGCGAAATGAGCCGCGATACCGAAGCGGCGGGCCCGGCTCGGCAAAGTGCACAGGCACTCGCGCAATCGCAGCCCCGCCCCGCTGCGCCTCGCCCCTCGCGCGCGGCGCAGTTTATGCCGAGCCGCATCGCGGCCCGCTTCAAAACGCTCAAGCTGCTGAACCGCCAGTGGTCGAATGTGCTCGTCGATGCCACGCATGCGGCGCCGAACTGGCAAGCGAATCTAGCCTCTGACGAAGTGACCGGCAACCTATGGTGGCAGCCTCCCACGGCCGACAAGCCTGGCGGCGCGCTGCGCGCGCGGCTCGCAAAAGCGGCGATTCCGGTGACGGTCGGGCACGATCTGCTCGGGCAGCTCACACCGAGTTCGAACCAGCCGATGCCTGCCATCGATCTGATCGTCGACGATTTGACGGTGCGCGGCCACGACATCGGCCGGCTCGCCATCAGCGCGCGCAATTTCGACGAGAACGGCGTGCCCGTCTGGCAAGTCGACAACTTGGACGTTTCGAACGCGGCTGCGCACCTCGTGGCGACCGCCAATTGGCGTACCTCGCGACGCCTAGGCGACGCGGCCGATGCCGCCACGCCGCGCCGCACGATCGTCGATTTCAAGCTCGACGTCGCCGATGCCGGTGCGCTGCTGGACCGCTTCGGCCTGCCACGCACGGTCAAGAACGGCTCCGGCTCGCTGACGGGCAAGGCCGTCTGGCGCGGCGGGCCCACGGCGATCGACTATCCGACGCTCGACGGTCACGCGACGATCGATTTGCACCACGGCCAAATCCTGAAGGTCGATCCGGCCGTGGCCAAACTGCTCGGCGTACTGAGCCTGCAGAGCATCACGCGCGTGCTGGCGCTGAATTTTCGCGATGTCATCGGCGAGGGGCTGCCGTTCAAAAGCGTGACGGGCACCGCGCGCGTGCGCGGCGGCATCGCCAGCACCGACGATTTCCGCGTCGTCACGGCGCCGATGCGCGCCGACTTGTCGGGCACGGTCGATCTCGCCCAGGAGACGCAGAATCTGCAAGTCGTGATCACGCCAACCCTGAGCGCGGGTTCGGCCGTGATCGCGGCAACCGTCGTCAATCCGCTGCTGGGTCTGGGGGCGCTCGTCGCCAATGTCGCGCTGTCGCAATCGATCTCGCGCGCCTTCGCGCACGACTATTCGGTCACGGGATCGTGGTCGCACCCGCTCGTCGAGCGGGTCTCGGCCGATCGGGGTAAGATGGCTGCTCCGGCCGGGACCACGGGCCAGTGATGCGCAGCGCGGGGCGAGACGCTCCGGCCGGCGCGTCCGGCGCCGGGCCTCGGCAGCATCCGACACCGAATTCATGAGCGATCGTCCCGCCCACACGCCACCGTTTCGCGTCGCCGCGCTCCAGATGGTCAGCACGCCCGAGCGCGAGCGCAACCTCGCGGATGCCGAGCAGCTCATCGCGCAAGCCGCGGCCGAAGGCGCCCAGCTCGTTGTGCTGCCCGAATACTTTTGCTTCATGGGATACAAGGACGCCGACAAGCTCGGCGTGCGCGAATCTTATGGCGACGGCCCGATTCAGCGCTTTTTGTCGGACACCGCGCGTCGCCACCGCGTTTGGGTGATCGGCGGCACGCTGCCGCTCGCCGCAACCGATCCGCTCGACGCCCAGCGCGTCCTGAACACAACGCTCGTGTTCGACCCGAACGGCAGCGAGGCGGCACGCTACGACAAGATCCACCTATTTAACTTCGAGAAGGACGCCGAATCGTTCGACGAAGCCCGCACGATCCGCGCCGGGCGCGACGTCCGCACGTTCGATGCCCCGTTCGGCCGCGTCGGCTTATCCGTCTGCTACGATTTTCGCTTTCCCGAGCTGTACCGGCGCATGGGCGATTGCGCGTTGATCGTGGTGCCGTCGGCGTTCACGTACACCACGGGCCGCGCGCACTGGGAGATGCTGCTGCGTGCGCGCGCCGTCGAAAACCAATGTTATGTGCTGGCCGCGGCGCAAGGCGGCACGCATGAAAACGGCCGCCGCACGTGGGGCCATAGTATGTTGATCGACCCTTGGGGCGAAATCGTCGCCGTGCTGGACGAAGGCCCCGGCGTCGTGGCGGGCGACATCGATCGCACGCGCATCGACGAAGTCAGGCGCAGCTTGCCGGCCTGGCGCCACCGAGTGCTGGCTTAAACTCCTCTTTTCGCATCGAAGAACCGACCGCATGAACCTGATCGAACCTGGCATCCGCAATCTCGCGACCGCGAAAGACGTCCTGCTCACGCCTTACGGCCTCGACGAGGCGCGCCTAACGCGCACGCTCGCCGACATCTTCACGCATCGCGTCGACTACGCGGATCTGTACTTCCAGGCCACACGCAGCGAAGCGTGGAGCCTCGAGGAAGGCATCGTAAAGTCGGGCAGCTTCAGCATCGACAAGGGCGTCGGCGTGCGCGCCGTCGCCGGCGACCGCACGGCCTTCGCGTATTCCGACGACCTGTCCGTGGAGGCGCTAGCGCAAGCCGCGCAAGCCACGCGTTCGATCGCGAAAGCGGGCGGCGGCAAGCAAAAGATCAAAGTGGCCAGCGCGCTCCGAGGCGTGGCGGGACGCGATCTCTATCTGGCGGCCGATCCCCTGGCATCGCTCGACGCCACCGAAAAAGTGAAACTGCTCGAGCGAATCGAGCAGATGGCGCGCAGCCGGGATACCCGCATCACGCAAGTCATGGCCGGCCTCGCGGGCGAATACGACGTCGTGCTCGTCGCCCGCAGCGACGGCGTGCTGGCCGCCGACGTTCGCCCGCTCGTGCGCGTCTCGGTTACCGTCATCGCCGAACAAAACGGCCGGCGCGAAATCGGCAGCGGCGGCGGTGGCGGCCGGTTCGATTACGCCTATTTCACCGATGACGTCCTGGCACGCTACGTCGACGATGCCGTCAAGGCGGCGCTCGTCAATCTCGAAGCGCGCCCCGCCCCCGCGGGCGCCATGACAGTCGTGCTCGGGCCGGGCTGGCCCGGCGTCCTGCTGCACGAGGCGATCGGCCACGGGCTCGAGGGCGACTTCAACCGCAAGGGATCCTCGGCGTTCGCCGGCCGCATGGGCGAGCGCGTCGCGGCCAAGGGCGTCACCGTGGTCGACGACGGCACGCTGCCGAACCGCCGCGGCTCGTTGAATATCGACGACGAAGGCAATCCCACCCAATGCACGACGCTGATCGAGGACGGCGTGCTCAAGGGCTACATCCAAGACACGCTGAACGCGCGGCTGATGAAAATGCCGGTCACGGGCAATGCCCGGCGCGAATCGTACGCGGCGCTGCCGATGCCGCGCATGACGAACACCTACATGCTCGCCGGCGACAAAGCCCCGCAGGAAATCATCGAATCGGTCAAGCACGGCCTTTACGCCGTGAACTTCGGCGGCGGCCAAGTCGACATCACGAACGGTAAGTTCGTGTTTTCGGCGTCCGAAGCCTACATGATCGAAAACGGCAAGGTCACCTACCCCGTCAAGGGCGCCACGCTGATCGGCAGCGGCCCGGAATCGCTCAAGTACGTCAGCATGATCGGCAACGACATGGCGCTCGATACGGGCGTGGGCGTGTGCGGCAAGGAAGGCCAAAGCGTGCCCGTCGGCGTGGGCCAGCCGACGCTGCGCATCGACAATTTGACGGTGGGCGGGACGGTCTGACCTCCCGCGGCAATGAACGTTTCTTGCATAAAACGTTCATTGCGCGCGGATTTCCCGCATTATGACGGCATGCGGCTTGCCGAGCGCGCTTGAGCGGCGTATAAAGTGAAACGCACCTTTTTAATGACGACGAGCTTCATCCCGATCATGTCGACGAAGTTTTACTTTTACTTCTTTTGGCATCTCAGTCCGCTGGCGGATCGAGAGGGGTGTTAGCGCTCAACGCAAAACCCGAATTCCCGAAAAACCGCCAGCGAGCCTGGCGGTTTTTTTTCGCCTCGGCATGAACGATCGCCGGCGAGACCCGTACCCGATGAGGAGAAGCGCAGCATGCCCCCGCACAACACCGACGATGTCCGTATCCGCGAGTTGAAAGAACTGACGCCGCCCGCGCATTTGATTCGCGAGTTCGCGTGCACCGAGGCCGTCTCCGACCTCATCTACGGCACGCGCCGCGCGCTGCATCGGATCTTGCACGGCATGGACGATCGCCTGATCGTCATCGTCGGACCGTGCTCGATCCACGATCCGAAGGCCGCGCTCGAGTATGCGCAACGGCTCGTGAAAGAGCGAGCGCGCTTCGCCGGCGAACTCGAAATCGTGATGCGCGTCTACTTCGAAAAACCGCGCACGACGGTAGGCTGGAAGGGGCTCATCAACGACCCGTACCTCGATAACAGCTTCAAGATCAACGACGGTCTGCGCATCGCGCGCGAGTTGCTGCTCGGCATCAACGAACTAGGGCTGCCGGCCGGCACCGAGTACCTCGACATGATCAGCCCGCAGTACATCGCCGATCTGGTGTCGTGGGGCGCGATCGGTGCGCGCACGACCGAATCGCAAGTGCACCGCGAACTGGCGTCGGGACTGTCTTGCCCCGTCGGCTTCAAGAACGGGACCGACGGCAACGTCAAAATCGCCGTCGACGCGATCAAAGCCGCATCGCAACCGCACCACTTCCTCTCGGTCACGAAGGGCGGCCACTCGGCCATCGTGTCGACGGCCGGCAACGAAGACTGCCATGTGATTTTGCGCGGCGGCAAGACGCCGAACTACGATGCGGCGAGCGTCGACGCGGCCTGCGCCGATATCGGACGCGCCGGCCTCGCGGCACGCCTCATGATCGACGCGAGCCATGCCAACAGCTCGAAGAAGCACGAGAACCAAATTCCGGTCTGTGCCGACATCGGTCGGCAAGTGGCCGGCGGCGACGAGCGGATCGTCGGCGTGATGGTCGAGTCGCATCTCGTCGCCGGGCGTCAGGATTTGCAGCCGGACTGCGCGCTGACTTACGGCCAAAGCGTGACCGACGCCTGTATCGGTTGGGACGAGACCCTCGGCGTACTCGAGGGACTGGCCGATAGCGTCAAGCAACGCAGGATCGCGCGCGGCAGCGGCAACTGAGCGCCGCGCCGCGCACGGGCGCCGGCCTTACGCCAACGCGCCCGATCCGAACACTTCGCTGTGGATGCGCGCCGGATCGACGCCCAGTGCGACGAGCGAATCGCGTTGCGCCTCCATGAAGGCCATCGGCCCGCACAGGTAGTAATCGGCATCGGGCAGCACCGCTTGCGCCGCAATACGCGAGAAGTCGATCCGGCCTTCGAAGTCGTAATCCACCCCTTGCCGATCGGCCGATTCCACGTTTTCGTAGAAGACAGCCCGGGACACGTTCGCGTGCGTCGCCATCGCTTCGGCGAGCCATTCCTTGAACGCATGCACGCGCCCGTTGCGGCAGGCATGCACGAACGCGACACGGCGCGTGCTGCCTTCGGCCGTCAGCGTCGAGAGCATCGACATCATCGGCGTAATGCCCACGCCGCCCGACACCAGCACGACTGGCGTCGACTTCGTCCGATCGAGACGGAACTCACCCATCGGCGCCGTCACCTCGACGATCGCGCCCTCTTCCACTCCATCGTGCATCTGTGTCGAGAGGCGGCCCGCCGGCACCGCTTCATTGCCGCCTTCCCGCTTGACCGAGATGCGCAGCCATTTGCCGTGCGGCGCATCCGACATGCTGTACTGCCGCGGCTGATCGACCCCCAGTTCGCCGACATAACGCTTGACCGTGACGAACTGACCGGGCTCGAAGCTGGCAGCCGATGCGCCGTCGGCCGGCGTCAGGTAGAAGGAGGTGATTTCATCGCTTTCCACCACCTTGCGCGAAACGACGAACGGACGGTAGCCGCTCCACGCCGCGCGGTCGTACAGCTTCGCCTCTGCGCCGATCATGATTTGCGCGAGTTGCGCGTACGCCGCGCGCCATGCTTCGAGCGTGGCCTCGTCGACGGCATCGCCGAGCACTTCGACCACCGACGCCAGCAAGTTTTCACCGACGATCGGATAGTGTTCGGGACGGATGTTCAAACTGGCGTGCTTATGCGTGATCCGACCGACGGCCGAGCCGAGTGCGCCGAGATTGTCGATGTTGGCGGCATAGGCGTAGACGGCATGCGCCAGCACGTCGGCCTGGCTACCGCTTTCCTGATGTGTCTGATTGAACAAATTGCGCAGCTCGGGGCGATTCGCGAACATGCGACGGTAGAAGTGTTTCGTGATCGTCGCGCCGTGCTGAGCAAAGACGGGGGCGGTGGCTTTGACGCGGGAAATTTGATCGGGTGTCAGGGCGGAGGTCATCTTTTGGCGTTCCTCGTTAAGATGCATCAAGAATACATTTTAACGGAGCGCGCACTCCATACGGCATTTTGTCGCAGGGCAGCACGCCGCGCGACGTGCGGCCACGCTGCGTCTACCCAATCGCGGCCTCGGAATCTGCTGCGGCTGCGCTATTCGACGCGCCGCCCAGGCTGCCAAAGCACGTCGCTGCCGCCGCCCGCTCGATTGAGCACGCGAGCGAGCACGAATAGCAAGTCGGACAAACGGTTGACGTAACGGCGCGGCGCATCGGCAAGCGCCTGCGCAGCGCCGAGCGTCACGATGGCGCGCTCGGCGCGCCGGCAAACGGTCCGGCACACGTGAGCAAGCGCGGCAGCGCGTGTGCCGCCGGGCAGGATGAACTCCTTGAGCGGCGGCAAATCGGCGTTGTAGTGCGCGAGCCAGGCGTCGAGCCGCGCCAGGTGCGCATCTCCGATTACCGTATGGCCGGGGATGCAGATCTCGCCGCCCAAATCGAACAAGTCGTGCTGGATGGCCGTCAAGGCTTCATGGACATCGGGGGGCAACGTTTCCGCGAGCAGCACGCCGATCTGCGAGTTCAGTTCGTCGACGTCGCCCATCGCGGCGATACGCACGTCGTCCTTGCGCACGCGGTGGCCGTCCCCGAGGCCGGTCGTGCCGTCATCGCCCGTGCGTGTCGCGATCTTGCTCAATCGGTGACCCATCGTCGTTGCTCCTTGATTCGTCGACATCGTGCCGAACGCGGCCTTGCGCGCGGTGCGAGCGACGTCATGCCGCGACCCAACGCGAAGCGACCCATTATAGGCGCGCCAAGCGCCACGCCGGGCGGGCTTTCCGGGCACCTCGCCGGCCCGTTCTGACTGCCCGGCATTCGGCGTAGAATGAAGCCGCCTTTGAACGGAACATGGGATTGCCGCGGCGATCGCCGGCTGCACGGTGCCATCGTCGCCGTTCCCGCTGTTCGATTGCACCGATACACCCACACATCGACCGATACCGATGCGCGACGCTCGCATGGACGCTTCGCGCCAGGAGACGCCATCCGTGAATCATCCTGTGCCCCCGGCCGCACTGCGCCCCCGCCGGCCGTTCCCGGCCGAGTTATTGGCTGCGCTGCAAACGCAGTTCGGCGAGCGCGTATCGACGTCGGAAGCCGTGCGCGCGCACCATGGCCGCGACGAGTCCCCCTTCGATCCTCAATTGCCCGATGCCGTCGTGTTCGCGCAAAGCACGGAAGACGTGCGCGCGGCCGTTGCACTATGCGCTCGCTATGACGTGCCGATCATCCCCTACGGCAACGGCTCGTCGCTCGAAGGGCAATTGCTGGCCGTCGAAGGCGGCGTGAGCATCGACTTGACGGGGATGAACCGCATCGTCTCGATCGCCCCCGAAGACATGACGGCCACCGTGCAAGCCGGCGTCTCGCGCAAAACGCTCAACGAGGCGCTGCGCGACACCGGGCTCTTCTTCCCGATCGATCCGGGCGCCGACGCTAGCTTAGGCGGCATGTCGGCCACGCGCGCCTCCGGCACGAACGCGGTGCGCTACGGCACGATGCGCGAGAACGTGCTCGGGCTCACCGTCGTGCTCGCCGACGGGCGCGTCATCAACACCGGCACGCGCGCACGCAAGTCGTCGGCCGGCTATGACCTCACCCGCCTGTTCGTCGGCTCCGAAGGCACGCTCGGCGTCATCACCGAAGTCACGGTGCGGCTCTATCCGCAGCCCGAGGCCGTCTCGGCGGCCGTGTGCGCGTTCCCTTCGATGGGCGAGGCCGTGCGCGCCGTCATCGAAACGATCCAGCTCGGCGTGCCCGTCGCGCGCGTGGAATTCGTCGACGCGCTCGCAATCCGCGCCATCAACCGGCATTCGAATCTCTCGCTGGCCGAATCGCCGACGCTCTTTTTCGAGTTTCACGGCACCGAAGCCAGTGTCAAGGAACAAGCCGAACGCGTCGAAAGTCTCGTCGCCGAACACAACGGCAGCGGCTTCGCCTGGGCCACGCGGCCCGAGGATCGCAGCCGCCTATGGAACGCGCGCCATACGGCCTACTTCGCCATGCTGCACTTGAAGCCGGGCTGCCGCGCCGTGACGACCGATGTCTGCGTGCCGATCTCGCGATTGGCCGATTGCGTCGTCGAAACCGAACAGGACCTGCTGGGCTCGCCGCTGCCGTGCCCGATCGTCGGCCATGTCGGGGACGGCAATTTCCACGTGGCCATGCTGATCGATCCCAACAAGCCCGAAGAACTCGAAGAGGCCGAACGATTGAACCGGCGTGTGGTGCAACGCGCGCTCGCGATGGGGGGCACCTGCACGGGCGAGCACGGCGTTGGACTGCACAAGATGGATTTCCTGCTCGAAGAACACGGGCTCGCCGCAGTCGATGCGATGCGCGCGGTCAAACATGCGTTCGACCCGCGCAATCTCATGAACCCGGGCAAGATCTTTTCGTACACGGCCTAAAGCGGCCGACGGGGGTATTTTATGGAAGCCATTGCGTTGCCGGCAGCCGACATCCGCGCCGAACGCCAGCGCGAAGTCGTGCAGGCGCTCATGGCCACGCTGCCGGCGCATTGTCTGCTCCACCGCGATGAAGACACGGCGCCCTACGAGTGCGATGGCCTGAGCGTCTATCGACAATTGCCGCTTGCCGTCGCCTTACCCGAAACCGAAGCGCAGGTTCAACGCGTCTTGCAAATCTGCCGGCGCTTGGGCGTGCCTATCGTCCCGCGCGGCGCCGGTACCGGGCTCTCGGGCGGCGCCACGCCGATCGCGCACGGCGTGGTGCTTTCGCTCTCGCGCTTCACCAAAATCGTCGACGTCGATCCGTATGCGCGCACGGCCACCGTGCAGCCCGGCGTGCGCAACATCGCGGTTTCCGAAGCCGCCGCGCCCTACGGGCTCTATTACGCGCCCGACCCGTCGTCGCAGATCGCCTGCACGATCGGCGGCAATGTCAGCGAAAACTCCGGCGGCGTGCATTGCCTGAAGTACGGCCTCACTGTCCATAATGTCTTGCGCGTGCGTGCGATCACCATGGACGGCGAGATCGTCGAATTCGGCTCGCTCGCGCCCGATTCGCCGGGGCTCGATCTGCTCGCGGTCATGATCGGCAGCGAAGGGATGTTCGCCGTCGTGACCGAAGTGACCGTGAAACTCGTGCCCAAGCCGCAAACGGCCCAGGTCGTCATGGCGAGTTTCGACGATGTCGTCAAAGGCGGCGAAGCCGTGGCAGCGATCATCGCCGCCGGCATCATCCCGGCCGGCCTCGAGATGATGGACAAGCCCGCGGCACGCGCGGTCGAAGCGTTCGTGGGTGCCGGCTACGACCTCGACGCCGCAGCCATCTTGCTATGCGAATCGGATGGCACGCCCGAGGAAGTGGCGGACGAGATCGTCCGCATCACGGCGGTGCTGCGCGAACACGGTGCAACACGTCTGCAAATTTCGCGCACCGAGGCCGAGCGGCTGCGCTTCTGGTCGGGTCGCAAAAACGCCTTTCCGGCCGCGGGCCGAATTTCGCCCGATTACTACTGCATGGACGGTACCGTCCCACGCCGGAGCATCGGTCCGCTGCTCGCGCGCATCGAAGCGATGGAAAGCAAGTACGGGCTGCGCTGCATCAACGTCTTCCATGCCGGCGACGGCAATATGCACCCGCTGATCCTATTCGACTGCAACGAACCGGGCGAGTTGCGCCGCGCCGAGGAATTCGGCGCCGAGATTCTCGAAAGCTGCGTCGAATTCGGCGGGACGATTACGGGCGAACATGGCGTCGGCATCGAGAAGATCAATTCGATGTGCGTTCAGTTTTCGGAGGCCGAGCGCGCGGCGTTCTTCGCGGTCAAGCGCGCGTTCGATCCCGCCGAGCTGCTCAACCCGACGAAGGGTATCCCTACGCGAGCGCGCTGCGCCGAATACGGGCGGATGCACGTGCGCGGCGGTCTGCTGCCGCACCCGGAGTTGCCGCGTTTTTGATCGAAAACGCCGGCGGCCAATGCGCGCGCCTGCCGCGGGTTACGCGGAATTACCCCTAGGCGCGGCTCGCCGCGCTTGTCTCGCCGCGCTCGGCCAGTACAATCTGTAGCGAATACACACCAGGCATGACTTGCTAAAACCGGCTCTTACCGGATGAACGACATCACGAAGCGGGAAGCCATGCAGGAAGAGGACATCGTGGCCTACTGGTCCGAACGGATCCGGCAGGCCTCGGCCGATGCGCGCCCGCTGCGTTTGCGCGGCGCCGGCACCAAAGATTGGTACGGCCAGCAGCTACAAGGCGAAATACTCGATACGCGTGCGTATCGGGGCATCATCGCCTACGACCCGGCGGAACTCGTGATCACCGCCCGCTGCGGAACGCCGCTCGCGGAAATCGAAGCGGCGCTCGCCGAACACGGCCAAATGCTGGCGTTCGAACCCCCTCACTTCGGCCGCGCCTCGACGCTCGGCGGCTGCATCGCCGCCGGCATTTCAGGGCCTCGCCGTGCGCAGGCGGGCGCGGCACGCGATTTCGTCTTGGGCGTCACGCTGATGAACGGTGCCGGCGAGATCCTGCGTTTCGGCGGCCAGGTCGTCAAAAACGTCGCCGGCTACGACGTCGCGCGGCTCATGGCGGGCTCGCTCGGCACGCTCGGGTTGATGCTCGATCTTTCGATCAAGGTGATGCCCCGCCCTGCCGTCGAAGCCACGCTCAAGTTCGATACGAACGGCACCGACGCCGTGCGCAAGCTCAACGAATGGGGCGGCCGCCCGTTGCCGATCACGGCCAGCGCGTGGCGCAACGGCACGCTTGCCGTTCGTCTATCCGGTGCCGAAAGCGCGGTGAAGGCGGCGCGCAGCACGATCGGCGGGGAAGTCGTCGATGCGGTGGAGGCCGAGCGCTTTTGGGAGGGCCTACGCGAGCAGACCGACCCGTTCTTCGCCTCGATTCCGCCCGATGCGGCACTCTGGCGCCTCGCCCTGCCCTCGATCACCGAACCGCTGCAACTGCCCGGCGCCCAACTAATGGAATGGGGCGGCGCCCAGCGTTGGTGGATCACCGATACCGATGCGCAAACGGTGCGGATCAGTGCGAAGCAAGCCGGCGGACACGCGACGGTATTCCGCGCGGGTCGTTCTTTCGATCGCAGCGTCGGCGTGTTCACGCTGTTGCCGATGCCGTTGATGAAAATCCATCGCGGCTTAAAGACGGCTTTCGATCCAGCGCGCATATTCAATCGCGCGCGCATGTATCCGGATTTTTAATCGCTGACGCTGCGTCGAACGTGACGAAGAAGCGCCGTGCATTCACGAACCACGCGGTCGAGCAAGAGATAAAGGCGACGCGATGCAAACCCAACTCGCAGAGTTCATCCGCAACACGGCCGACGGCGAAGAGGCCGATGCCATCTTGCGCAAATGCGTGCATTGCGGTTTTTGCACGGCCACCTGCCCGACCTACCAGCTGCTCGGCGACGAACTCGACGGTCCGCGCGGACGCATCTATCTGATCAAGCAGATGCTCGAAGGCGGCCACGTCACGCGCAGCACGCAGTTGCATCTCGATCGATGCCTCACCTGCCGCAGTTGCGAAACGACTTGTCCGTCGGGCGTGCAATATGGGCGGCTCGTCGAAATCGGACGTCAGCATGTCGAAGAAACGGTGCCTCGGCCGCTGCGCCAGCAGGTGCTGCGCCGGGTGCTCGCCAGCGTGCTGCCGAACAGCGCCGTCTTCGCGCCGGCGATGCGCCTCGGGCAGCTCGTGCGGCCGTTCCTGCCGCGCCGGCTGCGCGACAAGATTCCGGCTCGCCAGCGCTTGCTCGAGTGGCCGACGCAATCCGAGCCCGTTCACGCCGCCACTGAAGCCACGCCCCCGCTCGGTGCGCGCCGGATGTTGATGCTCGCGGGCTGCGTGCAACCGGCGATGCTGCCGAACATCAACATCGCGACGGCGCGTGTGCTGCATGCGCTCGGCATCGAGACGCTGATCGCATCCGAGGCCGGTTGCTGCGGCGCCATTCGGTTGCATCTCGGCTACCGCGACGAGGCGCTCGACGACGTTCGGCGAAACATCGATGCCTGGTGGCCGCACGTCGAGGCTGGCGTCGAAGCGATTGTCATCAACGCGTCGGGTTGCGGCGCGACGATCAAGGAATATGGCCACCTTTTGCGCAACGATCCGGCTTATGCCGAGAAGGCGCGGAAGATCGCCGAACTTTCGCGCGACGTGGTCGAGGTGCTGGGTGGCTTCGAGACGGAGCTGGCAGCGCTCGCTCGCCGCCGCGGCGTGCATACGGTCGCGTTTCATCCGCCGTGTACATTGCAGCATGGACAGCAGATCCACGGTGCGGTAGAGCATTTGCTGGCGATGCTCGGCGTCGAAGTGCGGCTGCCGGCCGATAGTCATTTGTGTTGCGGCTCGGCCGGGACTTACTCGGTCACACAGCCGGCGATGTCCTATACGCTGCGCGATAGGAAGGTCCGGAATCTCGAAGCACTGGAACCGCAGATGGTCGTGTCGGCCAATGTCGGGTGTATCGCGCATCTGCAAAGCGGGACGTCGATGCCGGTTGCGCATTGGGTCGAGCTTGTCGAGCATTTGATTTATGGGTGAGCGTGGCGCGGCCCCGGGCGGGTAAGCGCTCGGGGCGCCCTCCTCGCCTCCGGCCCGTATAATCCGCAACTGACTTCGGGCCCTCGCTCACGATCAACCTATGTCCCACATCGCCGACAACCTGCAGGCGGTCCACGCCCGCATCGAACGCGCGGCCCAAGCGGCCCAGCGTTCGCCCGATTCCATCCGTTTGCTCGCCGTCTCCAAGACGTTCCCGGCCGAAGATGTCCGCGCGGCCTTCGCGGCGGGCCAACGTGCCTTCGGTGAAAACTACGTCCAAGAGTCGCTGGCCAAGATCGAAGCGCTGGCCGACCTGCGCACGCAGCTCGAGTGGCATTTTATCGGCCCGCTGCAATCGAACAAGACACGCCCCGTGGCCGAGCATTTCGATTGGGTGCATTCCGTCGATCGGCTCAAGATCGCCCAGCGTTTGTCCGAACAGCGGCCCGATGCGTTGCCGCCTTTGAACGTGTGTCTGCAGGTGAACGTGAGCGGCGAAGCATCTAAAAGCGGCGTGGCCCCTGCCGAAGCACCGGCGCTTGCGCGTGCCATCGCCGCATTGCCGCGGCTGCGCCTGCGTGGGCTGATGTCGATCCCGGAACCCGCCGACGATCTACAAGCGCAGCGCGAGCCGCATCGCCTATTGCGGGCGTTGTTCGACGCGCTACGCGCGGATGGCATTGCGCTCGATACGATGTCGATGGGCATGTCGGGCGATTTGGAGGCGGCCGTGCTCGAAGGTGCCACGATCGTGCGCATCGGCACCGCCATCTTCGGCAAGCGCGATTACTCGCATTGAGTCGATTGACCCGATTGATCTGATTGACCCGATATGCGCGGCGCCCGCCGGCAGGCCGCTCGCTAAACGCCGTCGATCGGTTGCACCCGTGCGGGTCGTAGCGCTCCGACCCGTCGTACCCAGCGGTCTATAATCGACCGCTGCTCCCACCTCTTTCGACTACTTATGAAGATCGCATTCATCGGCGGCGGCAATATGGCCGCGGCATTGATCGGCGGCCTGATCAAGCGCGGCGTTGCCCCCGCGGACCTTTACGCCATCGACGTCAACGAGGACGCGCGTACGCGCGCGCATGCGCAGTTCGGCATCGCAACGGCGGCAGCGCCCGACGAATCGCTACGCGGCTACGACGCCATTGTCCTCGCCGTCAAACCGCAGGTGCTGAAAGCCGTATCGGCATCGCTTGCGCCGCATGTGTCGACGCAGCTCGTCGTCAGCATCGCGGCCGGCATTCGCGGCGCCGATTTGTCGCGTTGGCTCGGTGGTTATACGCGCGTCGTGCGCGCCATGCCGAATACCCCGGCTTTGATCGGCCAAGGCGTGACGGGCCTCGCCGCGCTGGCGGGCGTCGACGAAGCGGGCCGCCGGTTGGCCTCGGACGTATTAGGTGCAGTGGGCACAACGGTTTGGTTCGACGACGAAGCGAAGATCGACGCCGTCACGGCGATCTCGGGAAGCGGCCCGGCGTACGTGTTCTATTTCATCGAGGCCTTGCAAGAGGCCGCGCGGCGCTTGGGCTTGGGCGACGAGGAAGGCCGTGCGCTCGCGCTCGGCACGTTCGCGGGTGCGGCGCAATTGGCCGTGCAATCGGATGAAAGTGCTTCGGTTCTGCGCGAGCGCGTGACGTCGAAGGGCGGTACGACGGCCGCCGCGCTCGCGGCGTTCGATGCGCAGGATGTGAAAGAAGCCATCGTGAAAGGCGTGCTCGCGGCGGACGCGCGCGCCAAGGAAATGGGCGACGAGTTGGGTAATCAATAAGGCGTCGGCATCGTTCTATGCGGGTTGCCCGACACGAGCAAACTTGGCCTGTCGGGCCGAACATCGGTCGCGTGCGCGCTGCACGCCAATCTACGCTACCCACAAGTCGCGAATTGTGCGATGGCGACGGAAACTATTTCCCCAATCGTAGATTGGAGATCGCACATTAGTTCATTTTACCGAATGCAGCCCTCGCGCCAATCCCGCCTTATCAGAAAATTCTCTGACCGACAGCCTCGTTACATTTGACACGCCATCGATTAGAATCTCGCCTTTGCATTAAAAGAAGAAGCTTCCAATAAAAGGAAAAAGCGAGATGAGGGCCACGACGCTTTACGACGCGATATCGTACGGTGGCGCGCAGCGCAAACGAATAGTCAAGCTCGATACGCCACTGGGCTCGGACTGGCTGTTACCGATGTACGTGAAAGGCCGCGCGCGTCTGGGCCGCGATTACGAATTCGTTATCGATGCGATATCCACTCGCGGCAAGGAAATCAAGCTGAAGGCGTTGATCGGCAAAGCCGTGACGCTTTGGATTCTCCAGGCGGACGGCACGTATCTGCCGCATCACGG
>NZ_JBQCIV010000042.1:0-14010 GCF_051953405.1 Trinickia sp.
ATGATCGGACAACTCTCTTGAATGGGGTTATTTGTTCAAATCGATGCGCTGGCCGTTGACGGTTATGCCCGAGTCGTCCATGAGAATGACCGAACCGTTGTGCTGCAGTTGAATGCCTTCCGGCGCGAGCATGATGAAGCTGTCTTTCACCTTCAGCATGATGCCGCGCTCGGCCTCGTATTCCTGCGTTCCGCCGCCGCCGTCCTTGGCCGCCGTCGTCACGGCAACGGTCGTAGCCGTCGTGGTACGCGCCTGAGCAATGGCCTCGTTCAAGCTGCCTTTCCCGATCTCTTTGGTTTCATCGCCGGACGACACGACAACCTTGCGCGAACCGCCCACCACGTGGTGCGTTTCGCTGTCCTGGATTACCGTATTCATATCCTTCTGAGCGTGCAGAAAAACTTCCTGCGCCCCATTCACATCCGAAAACCGCAACTCATTCGAGCCCGCGCCCTTATGCGTTTGGCTCTTGATCCCCATCGTCTGACCGGCGCTCCCGTGATAGGGATTGGCGGCTTCCCCATTGAACACGCGGCCGATGATCAGCGGCATATCAGGGTCGCCCTGAACATGCGCGATCACCACCTCTTGCCCGATACGCGGAATCGCGGAGCCTCCCCAGCCCTTGCCCGCCCAGGGCTGCGACACCCGCACCCACATCGAATCGGTACCGTCCATCTTGCCGCGCCGGTCCCACGGAAAATGCACCTTCACGCAACTGCCGTCGGTGTAAATTTCCTCGCCCGGCGGGCCCACCACGATGGCCGTCTGCGTACCCTGCATCGACGGCTTCGGCGTACGCCGCTCCGGCCGGAAAGGAATGTCCACGGGCAAACACGTGAACGCGTTGCGATAAGGCAAGCGCGCCACCTGCTGCGTGTAGTCGTTCACGGCCTCGTGCCGCACGTGCAAGATAGCGAAACGTTTGCCGTTGTAAGTCGACGAGCGGTGATTGACGAGCGTGAACCGTCCCGTCGTCGTCATTCCCGATGCGTAGCCGGTGCCGGTAAAGCGCCGGGCCTGCGCTTCTTCCGCCTCCATCGCATAGCGCACATAGCGCTGGCCGTTGTCGAAATCGTCGTAGAGCGATTGATGCTCGTAGCGCTCCGTATCGTTGACGCGTGGATGCGAGAGCCCCTGCGCACGCGCCTCCACCAGCATCAACTGCGACGACGGCCGCTCGAAATTGAAATCTCGATAAGTGACCTTACCGACGCGGAAGCTGAATGCCTCGTCCCATCGCTCGATTCCGTCGCGCTCGCTCGCCGCGCTATCCGCGTGGTACTCGATCTCGCCGAGCGTCGGGAGATCGCGAAAGATAAAGTTGCTGTCGCCGATCACGAGGACATGCTTGCCTTTCTCGTAGCGGAAGGTCCAAATCAGCCCCTCCTGCTCCATGAGCCGCGCGCAGAAGTTGTAGTACGACTCGCCGTACATGACGATGTACTTCAACTCGGGCCGCTTGCTGCGCACCTGGAATTCGAAGTCGGAAAAGCCCTGCTCGTGAAAAATCGTGGCGAGAATGCTTTCGGGTGTCTGGCGCTGGAAAATCCGACAATCGGTGGACCGAGTGAGAAACCAGAGCCACGGCACCACCGACATTTCGTAGCGCGTGACATTGCCTGAGCTACCGACTCGGCCGAACGAGGCAACATAGCCGTCGAAGTAGCGGCGATTGTCGATCTCGCGCGACACCGCCACGATCCGCTCCAAGCTGTAATTGCGCGTATTGGGATCGAGCGTGATCCTCACGCGTTGACCGACGATTTGCTGGGGCTCGATATTGTTCTGATGCGAGAGCGCATCGATGTGGATTTCCGTCAATTGATTGACGTGCTCGTCCACAATCAATGCGTTGATCAGCAATACGTCGGGGCCGAGCGGCGAGTCCATCGTGGCATATCGATGCCGCTGCGTAAACGTCGGGCGATCGCCACTCAAGCTATTGATTGCGCCGGCGATCGATTCCGGCGTCTTACCCATGAGCGCCATGCCGGTCTGCGCCAGTTGAACCGCACTGGACGCTCCGTTTAGGAAACCCGCTCCCGGGACCCCGGCGATCGCGCCAAGTTGCCCCGCTATCCCTGCGGCTTGACCCAAGCCAGACAGGCCGCTAGTGGACGGCGCACCACCGCCTCCGGCGTTTCCGGTAGCTGCAAAACTCATGTTTAACCTCTTGTTCTGTCTCGCTGGACGGGCCGGACGATCATCGACCCGTGCACTGACAATGCGCTCTCAACCGCCTTGCAGAGGCGCCACTATACCAAATCCAAGAGGAATGCTTAATCGTCGGCGGCTTCCAGGTATTCTTGAAATCCTTAAGAAACGCTCGATAACCGAGAAGCGCCTAACGGATTCCCACATACCGCAGCCGCATGTGAAACCAGTAAAACCAGCAGTGCCCCGCGTTAAAGAAGCGACATCCGCCCTGGTCGCGGCGGGCACTTTCGAATGACGCTTCCGGTGCGAGCCGATACGGCAATGAGTTGCGTCGAACTGTTCATATCCACATAGGCCGCGAAGAAACGATCCATGATGCCGATCAGCGTATTCATGCAATCCGTTTCAAAGCGCTGCTCGTCGAGCGATATCGTGATTACGATTCCCGGCTCTAAACTGCCGACTCCCGCCGCCATCGTCCAAAGCTTGACGCCCCGCCAGCGCAGCGCGGTCATGCCGTCGATTTGCCAGGCCTGCCTGCCCGCATGGGCGGCAAATTGCCGAAACAGCGCTTTCAGGGCAGCGAGCCCAAGCTGATCGAGGCGACAGACGTGCGGCGTAAGCTGCGCCAAGAGCTTCCAGCCGTGGCCGTGCTCCGGTTTGGGCCACTGGCTTGCCGTTGGCTGCCGCAACAGCACGATCGGGCATTTGAGTTCGGCGCCGATCGCTTCCAGGTCGCCGCCCGGCGCTCCGATCGGCATGCTCATCGGCAAGTTCCGATTCGTGCAAGTAACGCTGATGGCCAACTCGTTCGGATCCACCTCCTCGGCCCGCGCGCCCAATTTGCGCAACACTAGCGCGGTCTCGCGTCCGGGATGCTCGTGAGCGGCTCGGCCGTCGCGCACGCGCTCCCATACGAGGCCGCCGTAATACTTGCGATGTCCGAACGCATGCAGCGGTTCGATCAATTCGCGATCGGACGCACCGGGCTTTTTCAAATGCACTTCGTCGATCGACCAGACTTCCGTATCGGCCACTTCGGTCACACCGCTGGGCACGACGGAGTAGCGAGGCTCCGGATAGCCGGGTACCTCTGTCTTCTCGCCCGGTTCCACGTCCCGCTGAAACAGGTTCACGATCGGTGTGCAGAAAAGCTTCAGGTTCTCGGCATCGACCGTCGACAACCGTTGGGCGATCGACGAATCGTGACGCACGCCGGCAATGGCCAAGTGCAACGTCACGGAACTCGCCCGCTGCCCACCACTCAGCGCGACTCGCTTGAGCATTGCGAAATCGACGTCGATAAAGGAAAACCGCTCGGGGAACGCGAAATACTCGAGCAGCATGCGCAACGGAAACTCGACTTTCGGCGCGGGACCGAGCAGGCTGTGCTCGTCGTCGAAACCCACCGCGGCCATCGGTACGGCCTCGAGCGCACGCCATTCGCCACGGTCGTCCCTATCGGCAAACGCGCCGATCGCATGAAGCAACAAGGCATCGCTCAACGCGGCCACGACCTGCGGCGCGCCATCTAGAAAAATCCGTATCCGGTCGGGAATAACCGCGCAGCCGGCTTGCTGCGGCGCGAGCGCAGTGAAAGTAATGGAGAGAATGCCGAGCGTATCGGGCGAAAGGATGACGCTCCGAGGCGCCTGGGCCACCGCGGCATAACGCGCTCGCCCAATCGAATAAGGCGCGAGCGTGACATCGTAAGCCGACCGAAAGCGATACTTGCCGCGACGCGAGGCGAATTCCGTTCCCCGTGCGATCGTTCGCACGCTGGGGGGCGGATCGGGCTGCGCCTGGATCTGCGCAATCGAGCACGCGGGAAACGGACGCAACACTTCCGGGTGCAACCGTTCCAACATCTCGTTGGGCACTTCAGGGCAGTCGTCGTCGATGCGCGCCGCCGCCCGCGCATTGCTCAGCGCGGCAGACTGCAATAAGCGCTCGACGTGCGGATCGTCGCAGTGTTCGCCGGTGATGCCGAGCTTTGCCGCCTGGTTAGGATATCGCTCCGAAAAGGTGCGCATCGACCGACGCAGCAGCGCCAGTTCCCGCTCGTAATACGGCAGTATGTCTTCCGGTTTCGGGTAATCGTCCATGGCGCTCTCTCGCCTTCAAACGGCCTCCCGCCGTCGCGGTCCCGGCAGTATAGTAATCCGTTCAGCGTCGACGAAAATCGAATAAAAACGCCGATTTTAATCGTTTGCTTCACGCGTGCGATTCGACCTATCTGCCTCGATAGGGTCCGTTTGCCCTGCCTTCGATGCGTTCCTCGCCACGGTCTTGTCCTCCCACCCGCCGCCCAGGGCCTTCACGAGCGCAACGCAAAGCGCCATCCGCTGCCCATGAATCTGCACCTCCGTGCGTTGGCTCGTCAGCAGCGACTGCTGTGCGTCGATGACGTCGAGATAAGCGACAAGGCCGCCCGAATACCGATCGTTCGCCAACGAAAGGAGCCGCTGCGCGTCTTCCACCGCCGCGTGCGCCTGCTTCGATGCGGCGTCGAGCACCGAAAGACCGGTGACGCCGTCCTGAACCTGTTGGAATGCATCGAGCACGGTTTGACGATAATTCGCCTCGGCTTGCGCATAGCCGGCACTCGCGAAGTTGACGTTCGCCTGGCGCCGGCCGCCATCGAACACCGCCTGGCCTACCTGCGCGCCGAGCGTCCACATGAGGCTCGGTGCCGTCAGCAAGCTCGAGAACGCGGTCGCCTCCCACCCTATTCCCGGCGTGAGTACAAGGCTCGGAAAAAAAGCGGCCTTCGCTTCGCCGATCTTTGCATTCGCCGCTGCCATCGCACGTTCCGCCGACGCGATATCGGGCCGTCTTTGCAGCAGATCGCTAGGGATGCCGATGGCGATCGATGGAACCCGCGCTTGCGCCACGCTCGGCGCAATCGAGAACTGCGGCGCGGGCGTGCCGACAAGCGCGGCAATCGCATGCTCGTACTGCGCGCGCTGATTCACGAGCAGCGTCGCCTGCACACGCGTCGCATCGAGATGCGCTTGCTGTTGATATAAATCGAGCCCCGACACGGAGCCCAGATCGTGCTCGGCCTTCACGTATTCGAGCGCTTTCTCCTGCAAACGCACCGATCGATCGAGCACATCGATTTCCGCATCGAGTTCCCGCAGCGCAAAATAGTCCGTCGCGAGATCGGCCGTCACGATCAGGCGCGCATTGGCCAAATCGTCGGCCGCCTGCTGCGCCGATGCGCGCGCGCCCTCCACCTCACGCCGGATACGCCCGAACAAATCCACGTCGTACGTCGCCGACGGCCCGAGCGTCAACAGGTTCTGCACAGTCGATTGGCTCGGCGTCGAGTAGTTCGTCAACGGCCGGTTCTTCGAGATTTTTAACCGCTCGGCCTGGCCTTGAAGATCGATCTCCGGCACGCGCTGCGCCGCGGTCGCGGCGAGCGTCGCCCGCGCCTGCGTCTCATGCGCGCTGGCCGCGGCCAACGTCTGATTCTGCGCCAACGCCTGCCCTTCGAGCGCGTCGAGTTCCTCTTCGCCGAACGCCCTCCACCAGTCGAGCGTCAGCGGCGCGTGCGAGGGCGCGGCCAAACGCCAATACGAATCGGTTCGCCATGCTTCCGAAGCCGGCGCAGCCGGGCGGACGTAGTCCGGCCCGACCGTGCATGCCGCGAGCGCGCTCATCAAAGCGGGCGCGGCGAGCGCAGCCCAGGCCGGAACGAAACGGCGGCGCGCCATCAAGAAAGCCCCTCGTCCGCGTTGTGCCGCATCACCTGGACATGGTCGCCGTCGGCGATCGAATCGCTAGGATTGACGATGACCTGGTCGGTCGGTGCAATCCCATTATCGATTTCGAGCACTTGCCCGAGATCTTGGGCGATGCTGACGGCATGCAGATGAACGACACCGTGGCTATCCACGACCGCAAGCTGCGGCCCCTGCGCGCGAAACAACAATGCATTGCCGGGCACGAGCAAACGCGAACGCACCGCGTTCGATATCGCTACCTGCACGTAGGCGCCCGGCCGAAGCTTGCCGTCGGGGTTCGGCAAGGTGACTTCGACCTGGAGGGAGCGCGTAGGTACGTCGATCGCGCCCGAGATATGCGTGATCGTGCCGCGGAACGATTGCCCAGGCAGCTCCGCCTGCGTGACGGCGACGGGCATGCCGATTTTGGCGTTTTCGGAATAGGCCTGCGGAAGCTGCACATAAACGCGCAACGGATTCGATTGCGCCAGCGCGAACAAGGCGCGGCTCGTTGCACTGCCGGCGTCGATCAGGTCGCCGATATCGACGTTGCGCTGCGTAATCACGCCATCGAACGGTGCGACGATACGCTTGAACGACTCGAGCTGCTGCAGGCGCTTCACGTTCGCCTGTGCCGCGGCCAAATTGGCCAGATTCTGGTTGTACGCCCCTTGGCGATCGTCGAGTTCCTGTTGCGAAACGGCGTCGCGTTGGCGCAGTTGCGACCAACGCGCGAGCGTCGTCTTGGCCAGGGCGAGTGCTGCACTCGCCTGCTCGCGCTGCGCGATTGCCTGCGCGAGTTCCTGGTCGATTTCGGGCGTATCGAGGTCGGCCAGCAATTGGCCGCGTTTGACACGCGTGCCGATATCCGCATACCAATGCAGCAGGTAGCCCGTTGCGCGCGCATAAATCGGCGATTCGACGAAGCCGCGCAGCGTACCCGGCAGCAACATGTCGTCCCCACCCTGCGCCGTCTTGGGCATCACGACATTCACGTACTGTTTCGTGTTTTGCGCGGTAGCCGCGTCGACGGCACGACGATTGACCGCATTCGCGACGACCGTGCGCAGCGCACCGGCCGCGAGCAGCACGAGTACAACGACGAGTGCGATCTTCGCGCGCCGCCACACGCGGTCGCGCGGCGGCAGCATGGCGCCGCCGTCGTCGTCGCGCGCAGCGATGGCCAGCGAGGCGTGGGATTTTTCCGTCATTTCAATCAACCGAAGAAAAGAAGTCGATCACATTCATTGCACGCCATCGCCCGCAGGTTCGTCCGTGCGCGGTTGCACCCGCTGTTCGCGCTTGCGTGCCAAGCGGCCATGGATGCCGCCGAACAAAAGCGGAACGAACAGCAACGTCGATACCGTAGCGAATAGCAGGCCGCCGATGACAGCACGGCCGAGCGGCGCGTTCTGCTCGGCGCCCTCGCCCAGCCCGAGCGCCATTGGCACCATCCCGATGATCATCGCGCAAGCCGTCATCAACACTGGGCGAATTCGGCTCGCGCCCGCTTCGAGCGCGGCCGTCAGCGGCGGCGCACCCGCCGCGAGCCGCTGGCGGGCAAACGACACCACGAGAATGCTGTTCGCCGTGGCCACACCCATCGTCATAATGGCCCCCGTTAGCGCCGGCACCGACATATGCGTTCCGGTCACGAACAGCATCCAAACGATCCCGGCCAGCGCGGCAGGCAGTGCACTGACGATAATGAGCGGATCGAGCCACGATTGGAAGTTCACGACGATGAGCAGATAGACAAGCACGATTGCCATCGCCACGCCTACCCCTAGCCCGAGGTACGAACGCTGCATCGTCTCGACCTGGCCGCGCACCGCGATCTGGCTGCCGCGCGGCAGCGTTGCGCGCGTTCGAGCAACCAGCGCATCGATCCGCTTGGCCACACTACCGAGATCGCGCCCCTCCCCGCTCACGAGCAGATCGACGACGGGCCGAATGTTGTAGTGCGTCACCGAAGCGAACTGATTGGCGGGCCGCACCTGCACGAGATTGCCGAGCAATTGCGGTGCTCCGGACGTTCCGCTCGCGGCTGCCGGCGCGGCGACCGGCGTGCGCAACAGCGCATCCACCGACGTGACCTGATACTGCGGCGAGCGGACCGAGATCTGGTACTCCACGCCGTTGCGGGGATTGAACCAGAAGCCGGGCGACGTCTCCGTACTACCCGAAAGCGAAATGAGAACATTCTGCGCGACGTCGTTCGCGTTCAGATTCAGTTGCTGCAACCGCGTGCGATCCATTTCCAGATGGATCGTCGGCTCGTCGAATTTCTGTTGGATGTGCGCATCCACGGTGCCGGCGATCGAACGCACCTGCTTCAGCAGTGTGCTCGCCGCTTCGAAGTTCGCCATTTGATTGGCGCCCGCAATCTGTATATCGATCGCCGCCGGCAAACCGAAATTCAGAATCTGCGTCACGATGTCGGCGGGTTGAAAGTAAAACTCGACACCAGGGAACCGCTGCGGCAGCAACGCCCTCAGCTTGTCGATGTACGTGCGCGTGGGCACATGGCCGGCATTGAGCGAGATCTGGATCTCTCCGTCGAGCGTGCCGATCGTGCCCGCGTTGCTATAGGAGAGATTGATCCCGCTATAGGGCAGGCCTAAATTGTCGAGAATCGTGCCTAGATCTTGGCGGGGTACGACGGTGCGAATGGTCTTCTCGACTTCGTCCGCCAGCCGGGCCGTCTCCTCGATCCGCGTCCCGGTGGGCGCGCGCATATGCAGCCGGATATCGCCCGAGTCCACGCTCGGGAAGAAATCGGCACCGAGGAACAACGCAAGCCCGAGCGATGCGAGGCAAAAGCCGAGGAACGACGCGGCGAACATGCGACGGCGTACCAGCAGCGTGCTCAGCAATACGATATAGGCAGCGCGCATGCGCTCGAACGCAGCTTCGAAGCGATGATGCAGCCGCAGCAGCAGGTTGGCGTGCGCGCCCGCTTTCGGCGCGTGCGCATGGCCCATCAGCAACATCGCCATCGTCGGGACAAGCGTTCGAGAAAGCACGTAAGACGCGAGCATCGCGAACACCACGGCTTCGGCGAGCGGCACGAATAGATAGCGCGCGACTCCCGTCAGGAAGAACATCGGTACGAAGACAATGCAGATGCACAACGTCGACACGAACGCGGGCACCGCGATCTCGCCGGCGCCTTCGAGAATCGCGTCATGCAGGTTCGTCCCGAGATGAAGGTGCCGCTCGATGTTTTCGATCGTGACGGTCGCGTCGTCCACCAAGATGCCGACGGCGAGCGCCAGGCCGCCCAGCGTCATGATGTTGATCGTCTGCCCCAAGGCGTGCAGCGCGAGCAGCGACGAAAGAATCGAAAGCGGGATGGAAATGGCAATGATGCACGTGCTGCGCCAGTTGCCGAGAAACAGCAAGATCATCGCCGCCGTCAGCGCGGCGGCAATCACGGCCTCGCGTGCGACACCCGTAATCGCGGCCTTCACGAACAGGGATTGATCGAATAGCGCTCGGATCGTAATGTCGCGCGGCAGTGTCGTCGCAATCGTCGGCAATAGCCGGTGGACGGCATCGACCACCGAGAGCGTCGACGCATTGCCCGTCTTCAGGATGGAGAGCAGCACGCCGCGCCGGCCGTCTTGCCGGACGACGTTCGTCTGCGGCGCGTAGCCGTCGCGCACGTGTGCAACCTCGCGCAGGTAGGTGGTCGCGCCGTTGACGGTACGCACCGGAATGTCGTTGAGCCCTTCGATCGTAGTAGGCGAGCCGTTCATATCGACCGTGTACTCGCGCGGGCCGATCTTCGCGGTACCGGTCGGCAGAATCAGGTTCTGCGCGCTGACGGCATTGACGACATCGACGGGCGTCAGGCCTTTCGCGAGCAATGCGCGCGAATCGATATCGATGGAAACGAGCCGCGATTTGCCGCCATAGGGATACGGCACCTGCGCACCGGGTATCGTGATGATCTGCGGGCGCAGAAAATTCAACGCCGCGTCGTTCAGCGCTTGCTCCGATAGCGTCGGGCTCGACAGCCCGAGCTGAATGACCGGAATCGACGAGGCCGAATAACTGATCACGAGCGGCGGCGTCGCGCCACGCGGCATTTGCCGCAATTGCGCCTGTTCGATGGCGACGGTTTGCGCAATCGCCGTCTGAATGCTCGCGTTGGGCTGCAGAAAGAGCTTGATCACGGCGATACCGGGCAACGATTGCGACTCGATATGCTCGATGTCGTTAACCGTCGTCGTGAGGCTGCGCTCGTTCACCGAAGTGATGCGATTGGCGATCTCTTGCGCCGAAAGGCCTGTGTAATTCCAAATGATGCTGACGACGGGGATATCGATGTCGGGCAATACGTCGATAGGAGTCCTCATCAAGGAGAACGGTGTCGCCAGCACGATGAGGATGGCCATGACGATGAACGTATAAGGCCGCTTGAGCGCAACGTTGACGATCCACATGCGAAGACACGCCGGAAAGATGCGGGGGAAAGGGGGAATGTAGTCGAGTTGAAGACGAAAGTTAATGCCTTCGTCCATCAATCGGCGTCGCTTCGACGAGAAACAGTTACGGATTGTTACAGCGACGCGGCCACCGCGGCGGACACCGGCTGTCCGCCGCTCGATCGCTCGGCGCCACGTTGGCGCCGGCCCGCCCCCTGCCGGTCAAACGCCTTCGAGATCGTAGTGAACCGAAAGCTGACCTTTCTTCTCTTTCACCTTGAGGATTCGGATAAGCCCGATCGCCGCCGACGAAGCGACGTGCGTGCCGCCGCAGCCGTGCGGCGGCAAATCGCCGAAGCCGATCGTGCGCGTCGCGCCTTGCACGTCCGTCCGGCGCGGTAGGTCGGCGTTCACGTGCGCGTTGGCCGCGGCCTCGATCGCCGGCGCGTCGAACGCATGCGCGCCGGGCATCCCCTCGAACACGACGCGCGCTTCGCCGGGCCAGTGGTGGCCTTTGACGGCGTGCCATCCCAGGGCTTCGCCGCAGTATCCGATCAGATGCCCGGCCGAGTGCAGCCGGGCATGCAGCGCGCGCGTGGCGGCGCACACTTCGATATGCACGGGGCCTTGCGGCACAGCCTGGCTGCAAACGTGCACGACTTCGTCGCCGTGCGCCACCACTTTGACGACCTCGACACCGGCGATCGTGCCGCGATCGGAAAGCTGCCCGCCTCCCTGCGGATGAAACAGCGTGGCGGCCAGCACCACATCGAATTGCCCCTCCTCGCGCGGTGTGCAGCGCACGACACTCGTTTCCATCGTCAAGCTGTCATCGGTCATATATAGCCGTTGCGTCATGCTGCACTCCCCGCTTCGATCGATTCCGTGTCGCCGCTTTCATTCGATGATTCGCCCGCCAGACACTGAATACGGTCGAGCAGTTGGTCGACCTCGGCCGCCGTCGTCGCAAACGACGTGACGAGCCGAACGACGCCGGGTCCCCAACGGTCGTGGTACAACGCGAAGCCTTCCCCATGCAACGCTTGAATCAGTGCGGCGGGGAACGTGCAGAAGACGATATTCGCCTGCGGCTCGCCTTGCACCTCGATGCACGAAAAGCGCTTCAACCCTTGCACGAGCCGCGCGGCCATCGCGTTGGCGTGACGCGCGTTACGCAGCCATAGCCCATCTTCGAGATAGGCATCGATTTGAGCAGAGAGGAATCGCATCTTCGAAAACAGATGACCGCTGCGCTTGCGCCGGAAAGCCATTTCACGCGCAAGCGCGGTATCGAACAGCACGATGGCCTCGGCCGCGGGCACGCCGTTTTTTGTCGCGCCGAAAGACAAGACATCGACACCGGCCTTCCACGTCATTTCGGCAGGCGTGCAACCTAGTGTCACGAGCGCATTCGCGAAACGCGAGCCGTCCATGTGTAGCCGCAAGCCCGTTGATCGGCACACGTCGCCGATCGCGCCGATCTCTTCGAGCGAATACACGCTGCCGAGTTCTGTCGCCTGCGTGATGGTCACGCACGAAGGCTGCGTCGAGTGGATATCGCCGACTTTCTCGCACGCCGCGCGGCGCAGCGCTTCCACGTCGATTTTCGCGTGGGGCCCGCCCACGGCAACGAGCTTCGCGCCATCCGCGAAAAATTCCGGTGCGCCGCATTCGTCGTTGTCGACGTGGCTATCCGGATGACACAGCACGCTGCCCCACGGGGGCGTAAGCGTGGCCAGCGACAGCGCATTCGCGGCTGTCCCCGTCGGCACGAGCAGGACGGCGACCTCTCGCTCGAACAACGCGCAGAACTTGCGCTCGACAGCGGCAGTCAGCTCGTCGGCCCCGTACGACCGCGCTTCGCCGACGTTGCAAGCCGCCAGCGCGGCCATGACCTCGGGCGATGCGCCCACAATGTTGTCGCTCCAAAATGCCGGCCGCCCCGCCGGCGATCCCTCGTTACGATTCGCCATCGATTCCCTCGACTCCTTGATCCAGAAACGGGGCACGCGCCCCCATCGTTGCCGTATCGTATCGGGGCGGATTCGCGGCGAATTGTAAAAAATTGCCGAGGCGATTCGAAGGGTCGCCACCGAGGCCGCAGCGATAGCGCCACCGGCGAGCGTCGCGCCGGAGCCGCTCAGTAACCCGACGGCGCCACGCCGAAAGCTCGCCGAAAGGCCCGATTGAAATGACTTTGGTCGTAAAAACCGACCCCTTGCGCGACTTCGGCGATCGTCTGAGCGCTGCAAGCGAGCAACGCGCAAGCGTGTTCTAAGCGAAGCCGCAACAACCACGCGTGTGGCGTCATCCCCACCGTTTGCTTGAATTGCCGAAGGAATTGAAAGCGGCCGACATCGCAGAGCGCGGCGAGCGCATCGAGCGTGATTTTCTCGCTTAGGTGTGCAAAGCAATAGTCTTTCACCCGCTGCCACTGCACCGGCGAAAGCGCACCGCTCGTAGGCTGCGGCGCGATCGCTCGCGAGCGCGTCAACAGAATATCGAGCACGCGCAGCCATTCCGATTGCACGGCAAGCGATGCGCTCTCGCCCGTGGCTTGCATGACATCGAACAAGCGCGCAAGTTGGGCGGCGAGTTCCGCATCTTCGAGGAAAGCGCACACCAGCTCGGGCTCGCGCGGCAAATTGCCCACCTCTTGGGACACTTGGCTGAGCAACTCGTGCGAGAGACGGAAGGTTCGCAGCGTATAGCCGCGCTCGCCTTCGCTCACGCCGTCGTGAATTTGGCCTGGCGGCATCAGCGAGATGCTGCCGGGACCAGCCAACACCGTTTTGCCGTCGAATCCGATCCGCTGGACGCCGTCGGTCACGAGACCGATGTGGTAATCGAGATGGAAATGGCGATCGAAGCTGAACGTAGAAAACCGCGCGGCGCCCAGCACGAGGCCGGGCATGTCGGCGATATGTCGGTAATGGACGCGATCGGACATAAGCGGTACAGGCGAAGCAGAACTACGTCACTGCGGAGGGCATTACTATACGCCGCTCTGGCGACGTAAGCGCCATTGCCGAAGCAACGAGATCGGCCACCTGCTCCTCATTCGATCCGTTCGGCTTGCCTCGCCGCCCGCGGGGCATCGCCGGCGAGGCCGCCGCTCGGGCGCTTGGAGGCGCGGATGGGTTGGCGAAATCCGCTCGCATCGGCGAATCGTTCTCGAAGATATCCCAAAAATGCGCTGATCTTCGGCGATGCGTTCAACCGCGAAGCGTGCAGCGCATAGAGCTGCACGGGCTCGACCTCCCATTGCGGCAACAGCCGCACGAGCCGGCCTGATTCGACATCGCCGCGAGCCCCATGCTGATTGAGCAGGGTCACGCCGCTACCGGACATGGCCAACAGATAGCCGATCGTCGGATCGGCCACGCTCAAGCGGGGCTCGAACTGGACTTCCTGCACATTCGCGCCGCGCCGCAGCCGCCACGACGACATCCCCGCCGGCAGCCCTGGCGTGCAGCAATGCGACGCGATGCAATGATGCTCGCGCAGGTCGGCCGGCGTTTGCGGCAGCCGCCTGCCCGCCAGATACTGAAGTGCCCCCAAGAAGTTAGACAGTTAAAGTCTAGCTGCCCGTGAAGGCCTGAATCCTGTACTGAACGGGACTCAGGCCTTTCAATTTCAGCCTGATGCGCTCGTGGTTGTAGTAGTGAATGTATTGATCCAGCGCG
>NZ_JBQCIV010000043.1:0-22630 GCF_051953405.1 Trinickia sp.
ACCGAACTTTTGTCGACGTCGATCGTTTGCTTGGCGGCGGTGATACGGACAGTATCGGTGGCGGTAGTCGGATTGGAAGCGTCGGAGGCTGGGGGCGCTGTCGGTCCTTGGCTTGCGCAAGCCGCAAGCATCAAAACCAACCGTGCACTGAAGATAAATCGCATGAACGTCTCTGCTTCCAAAGCTGGAAATTGCAGGCGATAGTACGAAAGCGTTCCGCTCGCGTCAACAGAAAACGATAAAAAAACCAGTCAAATCCGCAACTTGCCGCATTTTTCCGAAGCATCGAACGAAATTTGCGCCGCATGCGACCTTCGGAGAACGCGTACGAAAGCCGCCTAACGGAAGCGATTTTTCCACTCGCGCATCAAGGTAAACGATATCAGCCGATCCGGTACCGTTTCATGCAGTTGCTCGGCCAGGACCCGCTGGACCGCGGAATCGTCCGATCTTAGAAACGGATTGACGGCGCGTTCGTGGGCAATCGTCGTAGGAAGCGTCGGCACGCCGCGCTCGCGCAAGGCCGTGGCTTCGTCGTGCCACGCGCGCAATTGCGCATTGTCGGGATCGCAAGCCAGCGCGAAACGGATGTTCGAAAGCGTGTATTCGTGCGCGCAATGCACCTGCGTTTCGCCCGGCAACGCGGCCAGCGCGTCGAGCGACGAGAGCATTTGCGCCGGCGTCCCCTCGAACAAGCGCCCGCAACCGCAAGCGAACAAGGTATCGCCGCAGAACACGTGCGGCGTGGCGCCCGGTTGGTCGGCCTGCCCCGCCCGAGCCGCCTGGAAGTATGCGATATGGCCGCGCGTGTGCCCGGGCACGTCGAGCACGTCCAATTCGAGATGGGGGGCGGAAAGCCGAACGCGGTCGCCCCCGGCGACGGGGTGCGTCACGACCGGAATCGCTTCGGCGGCGGGCCCGTAGATGGGAATACGGGTATCGCCTATGAGTGGGGCGACGCCGCCGACGTGGTCGGCATGGTGGTGCGTGAGTAAAATAGCGGCGAGTCGCCAGCCCCGCTTCGCGAGATACGCCCTGACCGGGGCGGCCTCGCCCGGGTCGACGGCGACGGCATCGCGCCCGTCCGATACGAGCCAGATGTAGTTATCCGCAAAGGCCGGCACCGGCACGTATTCGAGCGTATTCATAGGCGACGCACTCACGATGTCAGATCGACCGATTATAGACTGGCCCGCCTGGACGGCCTCGCCGCCGGGACGTTACGTGCTCGACTGGGAACAAGCTCAGCTCGACAGCGTCGTCTCGAACGTGTTCGGCTACCACGCGCTACAGCTTGGCCTGCCGCAGCTCGATGCGTTGCGCGAGAACCGCATGCCGTCGCGTGCGCTCGTGCTGGATGCAGCGAGCGGCGCCAGCGCGCCGTTCGTCTACCCGCCGAGATGGAAGGAAAGCGCCGCGCCCGGGCCCTCGGGGCTTGCCGGGCCGGGCGATCGCTATGGGCCGTCCGCGCGCACGACGCTCTGGTGCGATTTGCTCGACTTGCCGTTCGAGGCGCAAAGCGTCGATCTGCTCGTGATGCCGCACACGCTCGAATTCACGCGCGATCCGCATCGGCTGCTGCGCGAGGCGGAGCGGGTGCTGATGCCGGAGGGGCAGCTCGTAATCCTCGGATTCAATTCGTTGAGCCTGTGGGGGGCGCGCCAGGCGTTCGGCAAGATGACCGGACGGCCGTTCGTGCCGGCCGCACAGGATTTGATCGCGTTCACGCGGATCAAAGACTGGCTCAAGCTGCTCGGTTTCGAGCTTGAACGCGGACGCTTCGGCTGCTATCGTCCGCCCCTCGCCCACGAAAACTGGCTAACGCGCTTCGCCTTCATGGAGGCGGCCGGCGATCGCTGGTGGCCGATTTTCGGCGCGGCCTATATGGTGACGGCGGTCAAGCGCGTGCGCGGGATGCGGCTCGTCGGCGCGATCAAGGCGAAAAAGCCCGTGTTGGCACCGGGTCTCGCACCGGCCGCGACGCACAAAACACCTAACCCGAGAATATGACGTGACTGACGTAACGGAAGTAACCCCCGAGTTCATCGAAATCTTTACCGACGGTGCCTGCAAAGGCAATCCGGGCCCAGGTGGATGGGGCGCCCTGCTCCGCTACGGCACGCAAGAGAAGGAGCTGTTCGGCGGGGAAGCGAACACGACGAACAACCGGATGGAGATCATGGCCGTGATCGCCGCGCTCGAAGCGCTGAAGCGGCCCTGCAAGGCGATCGTCCATACCGATTCGCAGTACGTGCAAAAGGGTATCAGCGAGTGGATTCACGGCTGGAAGAAAAAGAACTGGATGACGGCGGCGAAGACGCCGGTCAAGAACGCCGATCTTTGGAAGCGTCTGGACGAACTCGCCGCGCTGCATCAGATCGAATGGCGCTGGGTGAAGGGCCATGCGGGGCATCCCGAGAACGAACGTGCCGATGCGCTGGCGAACCGCGGCGTTAGCGCGCTGGCGGAAAGTTGAAGCGTTTGGCCGAGCGGTTTGGGTCGGGATCGCCCGGATTAGGTCGGGCCGGCTCGGTTGGTTTTGCTTTGCTTTGATTTTTGTTTCGAGCGTCGTTCGGCTGCTGGCTAGCCGCGGCGTTCGCACTGCTTACACACGAGACACACGAATATGCGTCAAATCGTTCTCGATACGGAAACGACGGGTCTAAACGCACGAACGGGCGACCGCATCATCGAAATCGGCGGCGTCGAACTCGTGAACCGGCGTCTCACGGGCAACAATCTGCATTTCTATGTCAACCCCGAGCGCGATAGCGATCCGGGCGCCCTCGCCGTCCACGGGCTGACGACGGAATTCTTGAGCGACAAGCCGAAGTTCGCTGAGATCGTCGATCAGTTGCGCGACTACCTGCGCGATGCCGAGCTGATCATCCATAACGCGCCGTTCGACTTGGGCTTTCTCGAAGCCGAGTTCTCGCTGCTTGGGCTGCCGCCGTTCAAGGAGCACTACGCGGGGGTGATCGACACGCTCGTGCAGGCAAAGGCGATGTTCCCCGGCAAGCGTAATTCGCTCGATGCGCTTTGCGACCGCTTCGGTATCAGCAATGCGCACCGGACGTTGCACGGGGCGCTGCTCGACTCGGAATTGCTGGCCGAGGTGTATCTGGCCATGACGCGCGGGCAGGAAAGCCTTGTCATCGATATGCTGGGCGAAGCGCCGGCGCAGCAGTCGGCCGCGGTGGCCGCGGGCAATGTGGTTTCGGTGGAAGGGCTTGTTTTACCGGTGCTCGTGGCCGACGAAGCGGAGCTGGCCGCGCATGAGGCGGTGCTGAACGATCTCGACAAGGCAATGAAAGGCACGAGCATCTGGCGACGCGAGCCGGCACCGGAAACTGCTGCCGATTCGGCCGATGTGCGAGTCGCGTAAAAATTGCTTTGACGAACGGATGAACCTCTGACATAATTCGAGGCTCTTCGGGTGGTTAGCTCAGCGGTAGAGCACTGCCTTCACACGGCAGGGGTCACTGGTTCGATCCCAGTACTACCCACCAGGATTAAAAGGGTAAAAAACCCGAAGAAACAAAGGGTTACGGCTAAACACCGTAGCCCTTTTTCATTTCTGCTCGCCGCCTCGCGCAGCATTTTGAGTCCCGCCGAGTCCTGCACGCGTCCTACGGTTTTTGCTTGGTTCGCCCCGAGCGGGATTGCTCAGGCACTTAATTCTACCCTGCCGGACGCGCACGGCAGTTGCCGCTTTCGCCGCCAGCCCGCTTGTCGTGCCTTTCCCCTGAAGTATCATGAGCAAAAGAAAAGGGGACCACACGTGAAGACCGCCCTCCCGCTGCTCGCGCTCGTGATTGCCGCATCGATCTGCCGCGCTGAGGAACCAGATAGCGTCACGGCCAGAAAAATGGCCGATTGCACAGTTCCGGCCGTAGTTGGCATCAAGATGTATGAAGCGGATCAACGTATCGCCGATTTGGTCCCAACGACCATGCCATTGCTGACAAGGATGCAAGCGCTCGTGGCAAAAGCGCACAACCCCAAGCAGCCTGTAGGGGAACAGCTCTCCGGCGAAGACAACGAGGAGTTCGGCGAAATCCGCAGTCGGTTGATGACGCTTCAGTGGCACCAGCTCATTGAGAGTCGGTACGCCAAGCACATGCAATTGATCGAAAAGATGGATGAGGCGGTTGACACGGCATACCGATGGGGCCGCGAGCCAGACGAGAGCAGCCCTGACTTCATGGCGGACGCAACGCCTGCTGTTCTGCAACAGGTTAACCCAATCAACTCCTTCGCCCCACCCGCAGGAGACCACTGCACATTGCTGTGGGCGCTACACTTGCAAGAACAGCCGTCTCTGACGGCCCTCAACGGTCGAGAATTGGACGCCGCAGTGGCTCAGGTGAAGCAGCTTCAACTGAAATACAACACCCAGCACGTCAATCGCAGCGCTTTGTCCACGGGCGATCAGCGCGTGTTTGACGATGCGCAGGCCACCCTCCAGCGGCTGCAACGAGAGGCGACGCACGCTCAAGAAATCGAGCAGATAAAGATGATGGCAGAGGCCGCAGAAACTATTTATACCGCCAGCATGAAAGAGTTGGAACAGAGCGCGGGCGACCCGAACTCCTCGATCAACACCCTACAAAAAATGCAGCACGAGGGGCGAATTTCGGCTCAAATGGCGACGCGCATAGGAGTGTGGAGCAAGCTCGACGAGAAATACCCGAGTGATCAAGCCATAGAGATGCAACAAATGCAGAAAGCGATGGCCGCCACGCCTGGCAAATAACACGCCAAGCACGCCGCCTGCCCTGTTTAGGCCGTCGCTGGCCGAACGCTCGTGCGAGTGCCGCTACCTAAGACCCGAGCGGGACGCGACCGCCCCGGACGAACACGCTATAGAGCGCGTTTCGCCACGCTGCTGGGCCGACGCCCGGAGCGCTTCGCGATCAAGTGTCCAGCCCGACCAAAAATAAAGGCCGCAGAGCCTGCGCGGCTCGCGACCCGCACCGAACCCTCAACCGACCCGCACGAAGCCTGAAGGTCACTTCCTAGCGCGTTTGACCGGGCTCGATGGCCTGACAGTCATCGCCCCCTTCGTCCGCCGCGTGCGCCCTTGCCGACTGAGCCGGGTTTGAACGTGTTGAGCCTCAAGGGCGGCGGCTCGTACCCCGCATTCCGCTCACACTCCCGCAGATAGCCGCGCATGTCTTTATGCGATGGGAATTTGTCGGTGATGAACACTTGACCCAACTCCTTTTCGGCGCGGTACAACGTCGCGAGCGATTCGACCTTATCCCAGTCATCATGGCTGCGCTTGATACCCTTCGAATCAGTGAAGCCATCGATAGCGCCGCTCATCATCGCTATGTGCTTGAGCGCGTCCAGGCGCATCGCTGGCGGCGCGTCATCGTTCGCTGCAATCTCACCGTACATGCGCAGGACAATTCCCATGAGCATCTTGAATCGATTGTGCGCGACCGTTTCGCTCATGCCCATCATTTCGAACATTTCGATTTCCTCTTGAGTAATTTAAATTTTCGCTTCGCCGCGCGCCCTTCTTGCATCCGGTCCCATAGCGCCCATCCGTGTCGCGCGACTTCGTTCAAGGCAAGGATGACCGCGACGTTGGCCATGAGGGCGCGGGCGATTTCTTCCACCTTGTCGAGTACGTCTTTCCCTTCGATCACGCTGCCGCCTGCTCGCTGAGGAATTCGAGCGAGAGGTCATACGGTAGAGACTTGATCGCCTTGGCCTTAAATTCGTCATACGCGGCCGCGTACTGCGTGCGGATGGTGTAGCGTCCGCCGTCCGTCAGTCGCGCGATGTATTCCTCAACCGTGTGGGTGATCTCGCCCGTATCGGCGAGGAAATCCAGAATCGACAGATACGTGAGAACGGAAGCTCTGGAGTTGCCCCTATGGAACGGCAATGACATCTGGTACAAGTTGGTGTCTTCGCGCTGACCGTTGAAGAATGCGATGCTGAAAGGCGCGGCCGAGGACATCGCGCCGGATGCGTAGAACACGCCGCTGTACAGGCGGATGTTTCCTTGTGAAGTGCGCACCGCACCGCCATGAAAACCGAAGTGGTCATAGTCGATGCGCGTGTGCCTCATGATCTCGCCAAGGCTTAACGCGCCCCACATCGAGGCGAACAGAACTTTGGCGCGGCTCTCTTTGCTGATGTTCATGATCGTTCGTCGCTTGGATTTCGGAGCCGCGCCTGTGCGAGCGCGCGGCTTCGGCGGTTGCTTACTTGCTCGACTTCAAAATGTCGTAGCTGGTCGCTGGTTCGTCTGGGAGACCTTGTCGCACGCGCTCAGGATTGATCGCACCGAGCATTTCAGCCGCGCGCTTGCGCGTTAGCTCGATGCGGCGCGCGTCCAGAATGAGCGGGTTGTGGATCGAGCCGAGTGCGGCGTCCATGCCGGGAACATTCAGTTGGTTGTCTTTACCGGACATTTCGCTCCAGCGTTGCTCGATCAGCTCATCAGCAACCTTGCCTATGGCTTCGATGACCTTGCGGAAAGCCGCCATCACACGCGGATCGTTCGCGAGTGCGGCTAGTTCCGGGTCCGTCTGCGCCTCTGCGCTATCTCGAATCTTGATAAGAGCGTCCAGGCCCTTCGTTGTAACCATGAGCATGTCCGCTACGCGGGCATAACGCGTCTGAAACCGTTCACCGCCAACCGAGTTCTTCGCCGCGCGACGTGTCGCGCCGTTGTTTCCGTCTCCCGCGAATCGCGCCTGTCCTGCAATGCCTAAGATGGAAGGGATCACGCCTTGCACTCCTGCCTTGATGCCGGGTGCGGCAACGTCTTGTGCCTTTCTTGCGCGAAAGTTGTGCGGGATTTTGTCGTGGACCATACGGGTTGTCATGATAAGGACTCCTAAGTGAGTGATGAAAGATGAAGTGAAACGATGCTCGCCCTGCAACGACAGCGAACAGTTCGCTGTCCGCCTCGATATATTCGCTGCGATTAATGTCCGGATACACCCACCGAACACGAGGAAATCGCCGCCCAAACAGGCGCGGCCATCCCATCAGGTGTCAGCCTTTCACGCCGCTCGAATAATGGTTCAATACGGCAAGCATCCCCTTATTCAGCTGCCGCTGAACCTCTTCGGCAACAGCCTTCGGATCAGTCGTGCCGTTAATAGAGATGTTAAATACCGGGTTGAATTGACCTTTCGTCCACTCCTGCCCGCCTGCCTGCTGCGACGACACGATCTGCTGGCCCCACTGTTTCAGAGCGGCGTACTCTTGCTGCTTGGTGCGCAAATCCATCTGTAACTTTGCAAACGCACCGGGCGCCACACCGGGCTGCGGCCCTGCGGCAATCTGCTGCTGAAGCCGGTTGATCGCCAACTGGTCCCCGGCCATTGCCTGCGCGTACGCATAGCCCGCGTCGCCCGCCGTCACGCTACCGAGTTGAATCTGCTGGAGTTCAACGCCAAGCACGCCAGCGATTGCTGCCTGTGCCACTCGAAGGTTCATGCTGCCGCGAGACTGCCCGATGCCATTCGCCGTACTGCCGTAGTTTTTCGCGACCTTATCGACATAGTGCGCATCGCTGTTGCCGTTGTACCCATTCAGCGCAGCCTCCATATCGCCCTTATGGATGCGTAGCTGGTCAGCGAGCACAAAAGCACCCACGTCTATGTTCGCGGCAGCATCGCGCGCATCACGGCCTTCGCCCAGCTTCTTCCAATTCCCCTTAGTCACCTGCATCAACCCCATCGCGCCGGTCGGGCTAACCGCGTTCGGATCACCGCGAGACTCGGTCATCATGATCGCGTACAACATCTGCGGATCGAGGTGATACTTGTTCGCAGCGGCAAGTATGTCGTCCTTGTACGCGCTGCTCTTCCAGCCTACCGTGCCGCCGCCTCGAAGCATGCCCGCTTGGTTTGTCGAGGCTCCGGGGATGCCGTTCGCCTTACCGATCTCACCGGCCCAAGCAGCCCAGGCCTGCTGGAGATTCATGCTATTGGAGAAACTATTGACCGCACTTGCGAAGATGTTCGCCGCAAGCGACATCTGGTTTGCCGTGGCCATGCCTTGCTTGTTTTGCTCGTCCTCCTTGGACACGAGTGCATTCTTGTAGGCTTGTTCCTTCTTGGCGTCCTCTTCTGCTTTTTGCTGCAATTGCTTTTGCTTCTCCGCACCCGCTCCGGTCGGAAGGTCCGGCAGATTGACGCGGTGCCCGTTTTGGATCGCGTAGCGTCCCTGGTTGTATGTCGGCGCGGGTCCGTTCGGATCGACGTAGTTCGGATTAGGCGTAAGCGTGCGCCCCGGTCCTACGATGTACTTGTGGCTTGAATCGTTCGCCGCTGTGGCGGTGGTCGCCGTGTTAAACAGGGTGACGAGATTCGTCACCCATTCCAAGAACTTGTCCGCAGCAGGCAGTAGCTTCTCTCCAAGCGCGATCTCAAGCTCATTGATGTTCTCTTTGAACTTGGTCAATTCAGCGTTGAATTTGTCGAGAGAATCTTGAGCCTGCGTGCGGTTTTCGATTTCCGCCGTGGTCACGTCTGTGATGTTCGACATACCCGCCGAACCCTGCTTCTTGACGGACAGCAGCCAGTTAGGGTCCATGCCTGCGAAGCGGGCGATGCCCTGCACATCCGCGTCTGACTTTCCGTGCAGAGTAGCCGCGAGTTGCGACAGCCTCTGCACGGTTCCCGTAGGGCTTCCAAAAGTGCCGACGTCCACCCCGAGTTGCCGCATGAGGCGCGCCTCTCGGCCAATGTGCGACGGGTCGCCGTACGCCGTGCTCGCCAGTGCGGAGAACTGCTTGATGCCCTCTGCGGCTTGATCGCGGCTAACGTAGCCGCCACCGGTACGCTGGAGTTTGCGCTGGTAGTCTTCGAGACGGATCGAGGAAATGCCGAATTCTTGCCCCAGTTGCCGCTGCTGGTTGAACTGCGCCCGAAGATCCAGCACGGACTTCACGCCAACAGCAAGCATCGCGATACCGGCTGCGGCTGCGGCGAACTCGGCCCCCATCGTCTTCACTGCGGCAGAAACCGCTTCGACCCCAGGCGCGAGCTTGTTCAACTCGGTTGCAGCACCGCTCGCGAATTCCTTAAAGCCGCCGCCTGCGTCCTTGCTTCTCCTCTTCACGCCGTCCATCTTCTCGTGAAGCTTTTCGAGCCGCGCTACCGAGTCACGCAAATCGACGGTGTACTGGAGCACGAATTTATCGAGGTCGTCAGCCATAATTACCTCACAGTGTTTAGGCAGAACTTAATGAACGTCGCTGAAGAGCACGACGAATTGATGATTTGCTTCGCGCAGATCGCGGCTCACTACCGCGCCGCCCGTCAGGTCGAGTTCCGAGCCATCGGGGAAGTAAATGGTGGCGGCGATCTTGTCGAATCCGGACCGGCGCGAGATCGTGGTGTAACGACCTGCGCTGTATTCGGTGACTGGGAAAGCCGCCATATCACGCGCAGCCTCGCACTGCGGACGAAGATTGAACGCGACGCGAGCACCGCGCGATGAACGCTTAGCCGCGCCGTCCACAATATCCACTTCGACTGTTGCGAAGTCCCTGGAACTTTGAATCGCGCGCCCAGCGCCGAACTCCCAGTCACCGATACAGAACCCTTCAGGGAAGGTCTGCGGAGATTTCAGGAACGCGCCCATTCTGTCGCCTTCGAGGTGATTGATCATTTCTGGTCTCCGAGATTTAAGCCGCTGGGTTCGCGTTGACCGTTCCGTAAAACGCCTCATCGCGGCTGGCAAGGTCGTAGTCCAAAGAAGAAACGATGTACGAATGATTGAGTGACGGATTCGTGGTTGATTTCAAATTCACCTGACCCGCCAATAGAATTTGTGGATCGAACATGGACCTAAACTGAACGCCGTACTCCGTCCAAAGCGGCATTCCGATGAACTCGCTCACCGTGGTAACGCCGCGACTCGCGACGACCTTATTGATGTCGGTAACAATCAAGTCGTTGTTATCGATGAAGGCGGCAACTGCCGGGCGATACAGGCTTTGGATATCAAGCAGCAAGTCTTCGACCGTGTGAGCCGAGCCGCCTGGATTCGATATGACCTTGTTGTCATACGACGTTTGGCAAACCACCCTATCAACACCCATCTGCGCCCCGGCCCACTGCACGTAGCTCTTGAACGTCGTGCTTGAAGGAGCGAAGCCCGTTATGAACTTGAGCTTGTTGATCTGATGCTCGAAGCAGTGAATCATCACCCCCTGATTCGGCGGCGCTCCAATCGGCTCCACGTGAACGATCGCTCCTTGAAAGATGATCGTGGAATTGTTGCCGTTGTTGGGGTCTCCGTTGTTTAAAGCGGAGGATGTGCTGTTCAAGTAGCCCGCCGTGATTGTCACTTGGCAGTATGAGTCCGCAGCGTTTGCCGCGCCCGTCTCAATCTGGCGTTTGTTGAATGCGGTAAAGCTGGACAGGAGTTGTTGCCGCAACGACTGCGTGAGGTTGAATACGGTGATTTCGGCGCTGTTCTGGATCGCCAAGGCGTCTTTGTGGATGTTGACGTGCAGCGCCAACGTTTGATCCAGCGTGACAAGTTGCCCCGATTGAGGCAGCTTGATTTCGACCTGTAGGAAGCGTTGACCGAGCGGCATGCTATGCCCCCTCCTTCTTCGGCACGAGACGTTCCGGCAGCGCGTACTTTGCGCCGCGCGGGCCGTTCGTTACGCGCACTGCTGCCGCATCCTTCATCGCCTTCCCTAGCGCGCGGATCGTGATTCGCTCCGTATAGCCGACGCGTTGCGCCGCGCTGTAAATGTCGCCCGCTTGCACCGTGCGGCGACCGTCCTTCATTACGCCCAGCCGCGCTGCTGCGATGATCGCGGGGAGCGCTTCGTCCAGGCTCTCGAACCTTTGTGCGCTCATGATTTACGCCGCCTCCATATCGCGCTGGAAACGCGCCTCTCGCTCGCGAACCTTCTGACGTTCCTCGCGTCGTTGCGCGGCGAACTCGCTGTACAACTTCTCGTCGCGGGCCGAATGGCGGAATGCGGCTTGCACAACGTCCGCACTGTCCTCGGGTGCCGTGAACGTATGGAGGCGAACGCTCAGATCCATCGCCACGTCGCGCGTGAACCCTGCGGCTTCCTCGCAGCGCTTGCGGAGTTCCGATCTGATGAATTCCTCGCCGAGCCGCGCGCTCGCTTCGTCCAGCGCTGCTGCGAACGTGTTCGTAGTCTCGAAGGCCGTAGCAGCTTTCGCGATGGCTTCGGGTGCGCCATACAGGGTGCCGCCGAACGAGCAGATAAAGCTAGAAACAGGATCGTTGCCCGTAACGCGGAGTGCGGCGTATAGGTGAAGCTTGCTGCTGCCTACAAACTTGCGGAGAAGGAATGGCAGGCTGAAGTCTTCGGCGATCAGGTCGTGCTCGCCGTTGATGTGGTAAATCTCGTCGAACATAATTAGGATTCCTTACTAAATGGCTTACGTTTTCGGCGAACCGTTCGCCGCGCCCTGTAGACGAACTCTACGCTGGGCCTTTGTGTACGTAACACCACTGTGTTCGCTCGGTATAGTCGCCGCGTCCCCATCGAATCGAGAGGTCACGATGTCCTATGTCCAGCGCGCGCCAGACGTTGAGCCGCCGAGCGAATTTGTCGCAAGTTTCGAGAGGACTAGCACAGCCGTTTTCGATTACCTCTGCCGCTGCCTGACGCTCGCCCCGTATAACCACTACGCGCACCTTGGCTTGGAGCCTGTGGCGAATCGGACGTGCGAAGATGCAGATGAAAGCAAGAGTGCGAACTCAGCGGGGATTAAACGCAGTTGGTCTCGCTCCGATACTCGCGCCGAAAGGGTCGTGAGACACGCTGTAAGCGTGATGAATCTGGACGGTGTGGAGAGGGAGTATGCATCGGTGCGCGCGGCCTTCGAGGCGCTGCACTTGCCGCTGGCGAAGCACGTCAGGTTTCGCCTGGCACTAAAGGACGCTGGGGCGCTGAGTTTCGAGCATCGCAACGAGGTCTACGCCTTCCGTCTCGTCGCACGCCGTTGAACTCGCCTAACGGTACACACTACAACACCGGGATTTGGCGACGCACCGGGGCAAATATCACAAGTTAATGTCCGCCGCAACGATGATTTCGTTATGTATGGTCTCCACCGAGCGGAGGAAAATCGCTTGCGTCGGACATTAATGTTTGCGTAAATGGCGGCGCAGTCGATGCAGTGGGTGTCTGGGACACTTTGCGCGCTACTAAGCTACTACTAACGGAACGCGATTCGGGCGGGACGTTAAAGGCGAAGGCCGCGAACCCTGGCGAGAGTAGCGCGGCCTTCTGTGTGAAACCAACACGCTGCAACGCGCTGCCATCGAGGCGATGGTTAATGGATGGCTTCAATGTTTAGTATAGCCGCGCGGCGTGTCTGTAGGAGTCCTAAATGATTCATCACCTGTACGACGCGCTGCGCTTGGGCGACCTTTATACGTCGCTTTGCCTGTGGGTGATCGCAGATGTAATCCACGACATGGGCGAGCACTTTTTGAATATGGAGTAAGCCGATATGGCGCAAACCATCACGATTTCTGCGCAAGTTCCGGTCGATCTAGCCGCAGCGGTTAGGCCGATCCTAGAGCGCGAGCGGATCACCATGTCCACGCTGATTCGAACCGTCCTAACGCATATCGAAACGACCGGCAATCTGCCCGTCGCGATTTCCGAGAACGAGCGCGGCGTGCGGCGTATGGCGACATTCTTTGGGTAAGTGGACTCTTTGCGGGTTCACGCGCGGCGATACTCTAGCCGCTGTGTAGTTGTAAACCGTAAGACCGAAGTGTTTGGCGAGTTCCGATGTACGCGCTGTGGGCCGGTTCGGCCAAAAGAAAAGCCGCTGAGGCGTGAACCTGAGCGGCTTCAAGTTTCGGGGTATGCGGCCCCACAACCAACGTTCGGAGCTTATTTTGAATGATGCCAATGACCGCGTAAAGGACGCGGATGTGGAATTTTCCCCTACGAATCCGACACTTGAAGTGTTCAAGCGATACCCGAATGCCAACTACAGAGGGCACGGCATGTACAACGTCCCATATAACGCAGACGGTGACACATATTCTGTCGATGAAGACGGGATCAACCTTGGAAACGTCGGTTGTCTCGCGAAGTACAACGCGCGACAAAAGGCTACGCGCGCGGACCAGTCCAAAGCCCTTCTCGAAAGCGAGATTGCTCAGCGGCGCGCCGTTCGGCACAACCCGGAGATCAAGACGCTGTGTGAACGCGCTGCCGCTCTTAACGATGCGCAGTTGATCAAGTTCGCGGACCTGCAACCGGACGGCATGACTAAAGCCGAAGCCAAAGCACGCCTCGCCGCTGGCGGAGTTGTGGCGACGGGTCCGGCAGATACCGAAATCAACCTACAACGCTTTTTCGACGCGATGTTTGTTGGCGGTAAGATTGATGAGGTTCACTACGATACTGCCGGCTGCGTCGTGCGCGATGAGCATGGCAACGAGATCAACGATGAATGGGCTGCGCGCGACCTACTCGAAGCCGCACGCGCGGTTAAATTCCGTGGCGCTACAACGACCTTTCTGGTTGACACACTGAAGAAGTGGAGCCGCAGCCACAAATTCAACGATATACGCGACCGATTCACTATGCGGCTGTCAGACGTAGACACGGATGGCGAGCGTCGCTTGGACACCTTCTTCATCAACCACTTTTCGTGTTTCGATACGGCGGACACGCGCCTGTTCAGCAAATATTGGTTCGTCTCGACGTACATGAGAATTGTGCAGCCCGGTTGCTTTTGCCCGACAACTTTGGTGCTAATCGGCGGCCAGAACTCAGGCAAGTCGAATTTCTGGCGGCTCGTGAACAAAGCGATCATCGGGCGTGACGATGCTTCGACCGTTGCATTCGACCCCGCCGCAAAAGAATTCACGCGCTTTCTGCGCGGTATTTCGGGGCGCTCGTTTATCGCTCACATGGGCGAGATGACCAATTTCGGCAAGGTCGACCTGGCACGTTGGAAAGACTTCTCCACTGGCTCGGAAGACACGTTCGATCAAAAGTTTCGCGACTCGAAGGAACTCAAGCGTCAATGGATCTTCGGCGGTGACTCGAACGAATATGACGGATTCTGGCGTGATAACGCGGATACGGATGAGCAAGGCAATTCGCAAGGCGAGCGGAGGATGTATCCGATCTTCGTAGGGCAAACCTCCGACACCGGCAGCGTACGCTGGAACGCCGAGCATCAAGTCTCGTATGAGGACTTCGAGGACAAATTCATGAAGACCATGTACGAAGCTCAGATGTGGGTCGAGCAGTACGGCGAGGACGGCTATGCCGCGCTGTGCCAGGATGTGATTAGGATGGTCAGGGCGTTCTCGAAGTCGGAGAAGGAGAAGGATCAAGGCACAGTTCGTGTGAAGGACTTCGACGAATCCATCAACCGCGTGTTGGGCAAGTCGGCGCGCTCAGTTGGGAAGGTAAAAGTGGGTGACGAGGTAGTCTATGGCGTCAAGTTCTTCAACTCCGATTTGAAGCGTGCGTACAGTCAGCATCTTCCCGGCGGTAAAGGGATTACCCCGCAAGGCATCACCAAGAAAATGGCTGCGATGGGTGCTGTCGTTGGTCGAGATACCGGCGCAAACGTCACATGTTATGTCTTTGACATCGAGACGATCTATGGCAAGGAGAAATCCATGAAAATGCTGGCCGAAGGTCCGCTGACGGATGCGCGTGTAGCCCAAGATGCCTCGTGCTTGCTCGCAGCCTTTGACAAGAAGTTTGTGACGGACAATCTAACTGAAGAACCGGAAAAGAGGTCTGACGAAGCGTTTTGACGCATCGCGACAGATACACTCTGATCGCATCGAGGCTGCGGCTGCGAGGTCGCGGCCTCTTCTACATTGATTCGGTGTATCTTGCGATCGGAAATGACCTACCGGAGAAGAGGCGAATTCTCCGGCCGAGAAAATTCTCCGGCCATAATTTTCGTTACGAATCAATAACGTATCCTGAATAAACCGGAGAACCGGACCGGAAAAGATTCTCCGGCTATTATTGGCTTAGCAAATTTATTTCTTCGTTCTTCTCTACTCTTTTCTATTCTCCGGTTCTCCGGTTCTCCGGTAAGTCCTCGTATCGACTTGATTCGAAAGGGGTTTCCGACCGGACTTGGTCCACCGGAGAATTGCACGCGGCAGGTTCTCCGGTGGAGCACCCACTTGCGACCAATCACCAGCACTCCGTGCGGCCCGCTGCGCGGACCCTAGCCACTAGGCGTGGGCCTCAACCTCACACCGCGCGGCAAGCATCACCGCTCGCGCCTGCGGCCCCGACATAGCGCGGCTGAGACTGTCGCCATTGATCCGCCGACCAAGACGAACGGTGCGATGCTCATCCAGTCCCTTCCTACGCGCGGCAGTCACAACGCACACGTCACAGGCCCCGAGGGCACGCTAGGACGGCACCAGGACTTGCGCCCGAGCGACGGCCGCAAGCGCCCTCCCCGAACGCACCCTAGACCGCGACATTAGACGCAAGCAAGATAGCGCGCGTAGACACTGGCAAGACGAGCCCACCATGGACCGAACGATCCCTACTCATGGCTACATCGACGAAGGCCTGCGCAAAGCGTATGACGCCTATGTCGATAACATCATGCGCGGCGTATCCCCGCACGAGGCCGCTCTACGCGTGGGCCTTCTTCCGGAGAAAGTTGAACAGTGGGTCCGCGCGGCCGAGTGCGATCCGTACATCATCGAGCGCAAGCGTGCCGCGATGAAGACGCTTGACGCACGCACGGTTTGGTCTGCGGAGACGGCGGTGATCCACTTGTTGCGACTGGTCGAATCACCCTACACGAAGGACTCTGCAAAGGTCATGGCCATCGACCGCCTGAACGTGTTGCTTGGCATCACGATCATCGACGACAAGGGCAACACGCGCAAGATCGGCCGCACGCTCGCCGACTTCTACGAGGATGTAGCAGGCAGCGGCGCGGTGCCGGGAGCGCAACACGATGTCCAACGTCATTAATCCGTGGGTTACGATCGCGCGAAGTATCGGCGGTGATCGCCTGCTCGCCGACCTTGCTGCCGCGTCAGACGCATCCGTCATCAACGCGCTGCGGATCGTTAGCGGTACAGCACAGCCGGACAGCGACGAGTGGCGCGAGTGGGCAGCATCATTGAGCGAGCGTGAAGGACTTGCGCTTTGGCTCATTGATCATCGCAAGTGGCCCGAACCAGGTTCACCGGTCGGCAACATGCTGTATGCGCACCTCCAAGCCCAAACGAAGAGGAATTGATACATGGGATTCTTTGAGAGTCTGTCCAAGGGAGCCGTTGCGAGCGCGGCGAATACCGAGACAAGGGCCAGTGCGCCGGAAGCCGACAGAACACCGTTTTCGATGTATCCGACCAGCGAACCGCTGACCCGCGAGACCGCGACCGAAGCCCCGGCGATGCAAGCGCGACCGGAACGCGTCACGCGGCCAGCGCGCACCTTCTTCGACAGTGGCGATCAGATGTACAACGCGCTCGGATTGCGGACGGGGCCGATCAGCGTCCTATCGACGCACCGCGCACCGCTGAGCCAACGAGCGATTGCCCTCACGCGGCAGGAGCAAGAGAAACGAGCATGGCGCGGCTTCGAAGCGATGCTCAATTTGTTTAACCATAAACTTTAGGAGTCCTAACATGATTGCCCTCACGCACCCCACCATCACGAACGCGAGCAACGTGCAAGCCTTGCTCGATGACGATACGACCAATGCACTGCTCGTCCAGGCCCTCGACATGACGCCCGCCGAGCGCACGACGCGAGCGAATGACCTGGAGCGCTTCGCCGTTCACAGCGGCAAGGGAATCCTGCAAACGCTGGCGGGCGTAATCCGCCATCTAAGCGCCATGGACATCGTGGCGATCAAGAAGACTCTGGCAGCGGCCTGACCGCCCCGCTCGCGTCCGTTCGCTGACGCAGGCCAATCGCCGCACGCCCTAGACCGCCTGTCTAGGGCAGTCGTGCTAATCGATGTAACGAAGAAAGCTTAAATGGAGCCTCTTTGCCTCGTCCGTGCGGACTAGAAACTGGGCCGAGCGCTCGCATTCAGTCGCCACGACCTTAACTACAAAGGTGCGCTCTCCTACGTCCTTCAAGTCGAATGGATCGCCGGGAAAGGCGCCAGTGGGTAATGGAGTGCTGAATCGGAATTTGTCGATATGATCCCAGTGCGCGGCGATATCGACCAATTCTTCAGGATCGTCATATCGAAGTCGAAAGGGGCCGTGGCCAAGCAGTTTGCGATCCGCCCCAGGTATGTCAGGTGCCGGGTTAATCTGCTCGACGTAAACCTTGCAATTCGAAAGTGTCTTGCCGCCAGCGTTTCTCACGCCGATCCGCACGGTACTAAGTACGTGCCCCTGTTGAAGCTCGGTGATGTGGTACGGCGCATTTGGTGCCGTGGAGACCTCGATCTTCGGCTCTGCGGAGAGGACCGGCGCGGGCGCTACACCGGACGCGCGCACCCATCCGTCCAGCTTGTTCTTTCTCGCAAGGTCGGCAATGGCTTTCGGCACTTCAATATTGATGTCCTTGATGTGACTTACTTGAGCGCATAGCTTGCTCGTCACCAGCGCGCGAAACTCCTTGTATGCCCGAGAGTCGTCCTGCTCCATCACGTTCCTACCGTGCTGCCGCACTTTCTCATCAAGCATTTCATCGGTCAGATACAAGGCGAAAAGCGGCTTCTTTGTCTGGACGGCATACTCATATTCAAGCTGGATGTAGCTCTTTCCCGACTGCGGGTGAAGGCTGCCATATCGCCCACCGAGAATCAGCATGAAGATGTCACTCTCGTCAATCCAGCGCCGGATGACCTCCATCTGTTGTTCGTCTGATGCAGCAAACAACTCCATACCAGCCGGGATATGGCCGGAAGAAAGAATCGACATTACCGCCGCCTGCCGCTCGTCTTTCATGTCCGTGTAGGTGGACGAGATGAACACTTGGTATTTCTTATCCATTTCCGACTGGTCTCCGCGAGTTCGCGACTAGGTGACCAGAAGTCTATCACTCGGCAAAACCAGCCCCGAGCATGCAAAGAACACGGTCATTGCCCCAATGGACATACCCATCCGTCGCGCAAATACAACGGCCGCCGAGTCCTGCACGCGTCCAGTCGCGCGCACGTCACAAAGCCCAATTGCCGGCGACTGCCCTCAATAGGCAGTTGCACGCGGCGATCTTTCTTTCGCTGTAACCAGCCGCTCATAAAGTCTCGATAATCGCCGCAGTTCCACAAAAGAAGTCATCAACAAACGGAGAACGCGAATGAAATTCAAGATCGCAGGACAATCAAAGCAGGCTGCCGCAGCTATCGCGCTCGCGGCCATCTCATCGATTGCAATCGCAAAGGCCACGTGGCTACAGACATCGTCAGGGCAAGAAGGTGACGGGCCGGATCGCGGGTTGCACGTGCAGTACGTCTTGCCATCGAGCATCAAAGTGCTCAGCGACGGATTCCGCGAGGCATTTTTGAAGGATGTTTACTCGCCACCTATCCACGATCCGTTTACAGGCTCCGATACGGCATTCACTATCGAGAAGGTCGAGGTCAATTGCAGCAACATCAGCTACGGCGTCATAGCAGAAATGGACTTCGACAAAAGCATGACGCCGCTATCCGCAACCACAGGGGCGTGGGACAAGACGAAGCCCGTATGGTCACTGAGTGGCATGGAACGCCTCGCACCAACCGCCGTGACCTATCGAACAGCGCAATACATCTGCAAGGCAGCGAGTTAATTACGCCCCTACTGAGCAAGGACTGCCCGGGCACCGCGCGCAACGGTCAAGGTACGAACGAAACGCAAAAACGCAGAGATGGGAAAGGAGTGGCCCTATTCGGCGTCAGTTGTCTTCGGGTGGTCCAAGAAGAATAACTCGGCACAAGGCCGTGCATGGACGTCCTCCAACCGCTGGCGGTCTGACCCACCATCTCCCGTCTTATGCTTGCGCTCCATAAGTTGCTGCTACAACTCATGGATCTGAGGTGGACGCGTCTGTGAAGATAGCGCCCAACAGCCGTATTTGACGTTATTCCCGGTACATCATCCCCGCAGGATCAGACAGTCACTGGTAGCAGCCAGCGCGAATGGTGGGGGAATTCAAAAACTGGCTTAACACGATGCCCTCCTTTGAAAACCCCACAATCGGGTGAGAAAGATTTTCGCATGGGGGCCTGCCGCTCGGCAATATCCTCTGACAGCGCGGGTGATACTGCCGTATAACGGCTGTCGGAATCGCGCGGCTAGGCCATCACCGGAGCCGCGCGCCGGTCGTAGGACTTCGAGCGTTACAGCATCGCCACCAGATCGTCGGCCTTGAGGTGGACGTATCGTTGAAGCATGCGGATGTCCTTGTGGCCGGAAAGCGTCGCCAATTGGATCGGATTCCAGCCCTTCTCGCGCGCCAATCGACTTAGGCACGTGTGGCGGCAATCGTGGAAGTGAAAATCAGCAATGCCGCAACGCTTCACGAGCCGGATGAATTGGCGCTTTAGCGTCTCGCCGGTCAGCGAAGCAAACACGCGTCCGGTGTCCTTTGGCAACGATTCGAGCGCGGCGAGCGCCTTGGGCGATAACGGCACGTCGCGCGGCTGATCCGTCTTCGTGCGCGGCAGGTGGATAACCCGCCGCTCCCAATCGATGTCGGTCCACTTCGCGTTCATTATTTCGCCAGCGCGCATAGCCGTCTCCAGGGCGAAAACGATAACCGGGCGCAACGATGTGTTCGCTTCGGCCAGCAGCGTCTTCTCTTCGGACGGCTTCAAGATTCGATCACGATGCGGCGGACTCTTCGGACGAGCAACCTTGATCGTCGGGATGTCCGCGCAGCCCCACTCCGCACGAGCTAGATTCACCGCCGCGAGCAGCAAGTTCATCTGACGCGCGACCGACGAGCCAGCGCGGCCCTCCATCTGCCCATCACGCCACGCCGCCACTTTCGCCGCGTCCAACTGCGCCAGCGGAGTCGACACAAACTCACGGCACTCTCGAAGCCAGCGGCGAACAGTCATCAGTTCGATGTCCCCGCCCCGCTTCTTCGGGCTGACCTCCTCGGCGTAGCGCCGCAGGACGTCTGCAAGGGTGTTTAGGCCGTCCGCGCGCGGCTTCGCAGCGGTCGGCACCTCTCCACGGTCGAAAGCCGCTTCTTGCGCCCGTATCCACTTCTCACAATCGCGCTTGTCGTGGAAGGTTTTCGTAAGACTCGGGAAGCCCTTGCGCCGGACCTTCCCCTGAAATGTTACGTCCCCGTTTTTTGCTACGTACTTGCTGATCGTTCCCATCTGCGTTCGCACGCACAGAGTCCTGTACGCGTCCTATGAACGCAAAAACCGCCCGGAAAGGTGCGCGGCTCCTGGGTCTTTCACTGCCTTCACACGGCAGGGGTCACTGGTTCGATCCCAGTACTACCCACCAGATTCATGGGTATGTAGGAAGCCCGAAGAATAAAGGCCCTCTGGCGTAAGCCGAGGGCCTTTTTCATTTTGGCGTTCGAAAGTGGCTAACGGCGCATCCACCAGAGAACATCCCGGGAACGCAAATCCCCTACTACGGAAAAGTCATCGTCCGATGAAACGCAAACTGGCATACGTCGGGGCGGCACTAGTGCTCACTTTGCCCGTCTATCTTGCTCTCGCGAACTTCCCTCCGCTCGAAAACCTGTTCCTTTACCACGATGCGTGGAAAGCGTTCACGCCATTATTTGCGCTCGGAAACGCCATAGGTATCCAAGACGACGGCGCGATCGTAGAAACAACCATGTTTGTCGTTAGTTTCTTACTCGCACTCGCCATCGTCGCCAGGGGAGGCAAGCTGCTACTGAGGCAGCGAACGTAGACCGGCGTGTCGATCCAAGGGATGGCCCACGGGGACGCGCGAAGGACTATCCCCGGGCTACGATGTGTACGAACGGGTCGAGATTGCGAACCTGGTACGCGAGCGTCACGACTGGTCTTTCGCGCGCTTCCGATACGGTTCGATTCTTCGGGCTTCCCGCACCCACTAAATCTCCACGACAATCCCCTCGCCTGCCGCGAGCCGATTGTCGCCGTTGTCGAGCACCCGGCCGTCGCCGCCCGCAAGCGTCGATAGCAGCACGACACCCGCCCGCGTGCGCACCGTAGCTTCCTCGCCTCCCATGTTCAGTGCGATCAAAAGCTGTCGATCCCCGTCGCGACGTTCATAGGTCAGCACATCGCCCTGCGCCGTCACGTTTTCGATCGTGCCCCGGACAAGCGCCGGATGCTCGCGCCGCAGCGCCAACAGACGACGATAGAGCGACAACATACTCGATGCGTCGCGCTCTTGGTCGCGCACGCTAGTAGCCGCGCCAACCGGCAACCACGGCCGGCCGCTCGTAAAACCGCCGCTCGGCAGCGAGCCGTCCCACGGCATCGGCGTACGCTCCGGATCGCGTCCCTGCCCTCGGCCCGGTTGCCGAAGCTCCGCCGGATCGCGAATCTCGTCTGGCGCAATATCGCCATCCGTCATTGCGAGTTCGTCGCCGTAATACAGCGTCGGCGTGCCGCGCAGGGTCAGCAGCAGCACCGCGGCCACGCGCGCCTGCAGCATGCCGATGCGCGACGCCACGCGCGGATTGTCGTGATTGCCGAGCACCCAGTTCGGCCATGCATGTTCGGGCAACGCGCTGTCGTAATCGCGTATCAGGCTCGCGACCTCGCTTGCGTTCCATCTTGCACTGAGCAGTTGGAAGTTGAACGGCATATCCGCCCCCTCGCCGTTCGCACCGTAGTACTTCACGAGCTGCGGTACAGGCAGGTAGATTTCGCCGATCAGCACGCGCTCGCCGTACTCGCCGAGCGTGGCACGCATCGAGCGCACGATGTCGTGCACTTCCGGTTGATCCTCCGTGTAAGTCTGCAATAGCCGATGATGTTCCGGCTCGCCCGGCCGATACGCCGGATTGGGCGGATTGTCGCGAAACTGCGCGTCCTTAATCAGTAACCAAAGCACATCGACACGAAATCCGTCGACGCCGCGGTCCAGCCAAAAACGCAGCACGTTGTCCATCGCACGGCGGACGTCGGGATGGCGCCAATTGAGATCGGGTTGCTCGCGCAAGAACGCGTGGTAGTAGTACTGCCCCGTACGCCCGTCCCATTCCCATGCCGAACCGCCCATCCGACTCAACCAGTTATTGGGCGGTCCGCCATCGGTTGCCGGATCGCGCCAGAGATACCAATCGCGCTTCGGATTGTCGCGTGACGAACGGCTTTCTTCGAACCAGGGGTGTCGGTCGGACGTGTGATTCGGCACGAAATCGAGCAACACCTTGAGCCCAATCCCGTGGGCGTGGTCCACCAATTGCTCGAATTCGGCAAGCGTGCCGAACATGGGGTCAATATCGCAATAGTCGGCCACGTCGTAGCCGAAATCGGCCATAGGAGACGGGTAGATAGGCGAGATCCAGACAGCATCCACGCCCAACCTCACGACGTAGTCGAGACGCGCGGCGATGCCCGGCAGGTCGCCAATGCCATCGCCGTTGTTGTCCTGAAACGAGCGCGGATAGATCTGGTAGATGACGCCGCGTTGCCACCATTTCAGCTCCGACATGACCATTCCTCTCAACGATTCATCGCTTTGACGCCAATAGCAAACCGCA
>NZ_JBQCIV010000044.1:0-52615 GCF_051953405.1 Trinickia sp.
GAGCGCCCTACCGCGAATCGGATCCGAGGTGATCGTAAGTTGGGTCGACGGCAATCCTGACCATCCTCTCGTCATCGGCCGCGTGATGAATTCGTCGAATCTGCCGGCGTGGCGGCTGCCGCACCAGCGGGCGCTGACGGGTATTCGCAGCCGGGAGTTGGTGGGTAATCAGGGTAACCGCGCCGGCGGCCGGAGCAACCACCTGGTATTCGACGATACGGCCAACGCGATTCAGGCGCAGTTGAGATCCGATCACGGTGCGAGCCAGCTATCGCTGGGCAGTATTACGCGCATCGAGGATTGGCAGGGCCGGAAAGAAGCGCGCGGCGAAGGCTTCGAATTGCGCACCGATGCGGTGGGGGCGATTCGCTCGGGCAAAGGGATGTTGGTCAGTACCGAGGTTCGGCCCGAGGCGCGATCGCATATCGCCGATGTCGGCGAGCCGGTGTCGCGTCTGACACGGGCGCAAACGCTGCACGATCAGCTCGGCCAACTTGCTCAACGGCACGAAGCGCAGGACCCCGGTACCGATCAGACCCAGGTGGCCGACGCGCTCAAATCGCAGGCCGAGGACATCAAGGGTTTCGGCGGCGGCGATGGAGCTTTCCCGGAGCTTGACGAACCGCACTTGCTGCTCGCAGGCGCGGCCGGTTTGGAGATGACGACGCCCGCCAGCGCTCATCTGACCAGCGGCCAGCATGTGGCCGTCACGGCCGGTGAAAACGTGTCGATTGCTGCGGGCAAATCCGTGTTCGCGAGCGTGTCGGAAAAATTCTCGCTGTTCGTGCACCGCATGGGAATGAAGCTCATTGCGGCCAGCGGCAAAATTCAGGTGCAGGCGCAGAACGATGACCTTGAATTACTTGCGAAGAAGGTCGTGGCGATTATCAGCACCACCGATTGGATCAACATTACGGCGAAACAGGGTATCCGTTTGACCGCGGGGACCAGCCAGTTGGTGATCAGCAAGGATGGCATCAAGGGCTTTACCCCTGGCGAGAACATCATGCACGCGGCAAATCACGAGACGGTGGGGCCGCAGAGCGTACCGACCGTTTTTCCGGGGCTCCCCGACAACTTCTGCGAACGCTGCTTTTTGATGGCCGCGCGCTCGGGCAGTGCGATTGTGCCTCAATAGGCGGGGATTACCGATGAACGATTTCGTGCTGCTCGATGCGGCGATTTGGCGAGACAACCCGCAGTTCGACGTGCTCGCGCGCACGCCGAATGCGGTCCCGCTCTACGCCGACCTCCCCTCTGCCGACGCGAGCCAGTTCGGGCCATGGCTGCTACAAGCCGATGCGTTCGATGCCAGCGTGCCGGGTGACGAACCGCGTGGGGTGCCATGGCGATATGGCGTGAGCCGTCTCTCGACCGATGCGAGTCTTGCCAGTCTGACCGTACACCTCGAATCGCAACGCAGCATTGCGATGGCAGAGGGCGACCGTTACTACCTTCGGTATGCCGACACGCGGGCACTTGGGGCGTTGGCGCGCGTGCTGACGCCGGAGCAGGTGGGGCAACTCAAGGGCCCAGTGGTGCAATGGCATTGTCTGGACCGCTTTGGACAGGAACAAGCGTTTGGCGCGAATGTGCCGGCCGATCCGCGTCGCCACGGTGCGATTGTCCTGTCGGACGTGCAGAGTGCTCAGTTGCTCGAGCAACAACTGGCCGGAGCATTGGCCGACGAGCTGGCTGCGGGCAGTGGCGACGTTGCCGGTGAACGCTTGCGGGCCGAGCAGTATCCGCACGTTGAAGCATCGGCGGCGTTTGTGCTGGTGCATGGTATTGAGCCGTTCGATGTGCAACGGCATGTTGCGGCGGCAGCGGTCGAGACGAATGGCGCTGTGTTGCGGGATGCGCGGTTTCTCGCGCGTGTCGAGTCGTTGCGAGCTTCCGGGCAGTGGCAAGAACTATTGGCGTGGCGTGCTGCGTAGATGATCTGAATGGACTGGGAATCAGGGACATTGGAATGACAAAACGAACCTGTCGGGCATGGCTTGTAGCGCTTGGCGTCGCGTTGATGACTGCACTGACCGCCTGCCACTCGTTTGGCAGTGAAGAGACCTTCGGCTATTCCATGGGAGGTATCGATCATCTTGCGGACAATTTGAGCGTAACGGACTTCTGGGTCAACGGTGCAGCCGGTTTTCAGGCCGGGAGTGGCAACGCCGGGGTCCCCGCTCCTTCGCTACCGGTCAAATGGCATCCGGGCCTGACCGTTCATGTCGTGTGGGACGTTAGGGATTGGCAGCACGACAAAGGCAGTACTCACGAGGCGAACGTGCCGGTCGATCCTTACCCCGAGGATGGTGGCAACCTGTGGGTACATTTCCTCGCCAACGGCTCCGTACGCGTGGTGGTATCCGACATATCTCCGCTCGCGTCCAATTACCCTGGGCCGCACGATTCAATCCCTCGGAAGCGACCATGGGATATGTATCCGCCAAGGATCGCGTACAGCGATGTGAGCGAGCAGTTTCTGGACACGAAACTCATTCACCAGCGCTGTGATGCTGAGCCGGACGCGGCGGCCTGCGTGAAGCATGCGCACGAGAAACTTCTCGACGAGGAACGCGAGGATGCTCGTCGCTATCTTCCGCGGTGTGCCCCAATGGCTGGGGAGGACTATTTGGCTTGTGACAGGCAAGCGGAGCAGAGCATGCGTGCTGCACGTTTTGCGCGCCGCTGCAAGGTGACCCCCGACTTGCCCGAATGTGCTCACGAAAGAGACCCAAAGAATATTTCCCAACGCAGTACAGGAGCACCTGACCAGTGAGCGATCAGATCAGCCTATTGCGTGCCGCTGCGCACCCGGGCAACACCGATGGCGTAACGGCGACTACTCCGACGATGAGATATCGTCCGGAAAAGTGCGAATTTCCGATCCACGTCGGCGTGTTCTTCGATGGGACCCGCAATAACCAGAAGCAACAACTGGACGGGGCATCGGCGGCGTTTGTACTGGTGCACGGTATTGAGCCGTTCGATGTGCAGCGGCATGTTGCGGCGGCAGCGGTCGAGACGAATGGCGCGGCGCTGAAGCAAGCGCGTTTTTCGGCAAAAGTCGAGTCGTTGCGAGCGCCGGGACACTGGCGGGACCTATTGGCGTGGCGTGTGGCGTAAAAGCTATGAATGGACCGGGAATCAAGGACATTGGAATGACAAAACGAACCTGTCGTGCATGGCTTGTAGCGCTTGGTTTCGCCTTGATGGCGGCTTTTAGTTCGACCGCCAACGCTTCCATGAGCGGTATCGACCATCTTCCGGACAACCTCAGCGTGACGGATTTTTGGGTCAACGGCGTGGGGGGCTTCCAGGCCGGCAAGGGCGGGCGAAGTGCTCCCGGGCCAGCATTGCCTGAAAAGTGGTATCCGGGGCTAACTGTGCATGTGGTGTGGGACGTCAGGGACTGGGAGCACGACAAGGGAACCACCCATGAAGCCGACGTGCCAGTCGACCCGTACACCGAAGACGGCGATTTGTGGGTGCATTTCCTTGCCAACGGCACGGTGCGCGTGGTGGTGTCCAACATGGGCCCGCGTTCGCCCATCTACCCCGGCCCGCACGATCCGATTCCGCAGAAGGAACCTTGGGATATGTATCCGCCGAGGATCGCGTATAGCGATGTGAGCGAGCAATTCCTGGACACGAAACTTATACACCAGCGCTGCGATACCGAGTCCGATCCGGCAACCTGCATCAAGGAAGCACATGAAAAACTCCTGGATGACGAACGCGCGGATGCTCGCCGCTACTTGCCGCGGTGCGCGAGGATAACGACAGGCCCAGCCTATGAGGCGTGTAAAAAGCAGGCGTGGCAGAGCATGTATGCCGCGCGTCTCGCACGCCGCTGCAAGGTCGCACCAGATTTACCCGAGTGCGCACCCCAAAAAGACGCGAAGAAAATTCAAGAACGCAGCACGGGAGTGCTTTACTAATGAGCGATCAGATTAGCCTGTTGCGGGCTGCTGCGCACCCGGACAACACCGATGGGGTCACGGCGACCACGCCAACGATGAGATATCGCCCAGAGAAGTGTGAGTTCCCCATCCATATCGGTCTCTTCTTCGACGGCACGCGCAACAACCAGGACTGGGCCGACCCCGCACTGGGAGGAGCAACGCAATTGGCGCGGAAGAAGGACAGCAACGTCGCGCGCTTATTCCGCGCGTATCCTGACGATCCATTGAAGGGATACTATCCGCGCTACATGCCGGGCGTCGGTACCCCCTTCCTTGAGATTGGCGAGAACGGCGCCAGCATGCTAGGGATGGGCTTTGGCGCGGGCGGCGACGCGCGAATTGTGTTCGGGCTACTGCACGTGCTGAACGCGATGCATCGTTCGATCAACAACGGCGACATACCGATGATCGAAAAGCCAACGATCCGGGCGCTATGCGCGAACGCTTGGCTACCGATGCAAACCGGCGCCGAAGGCGGATCCGACGGCCTATCGCCGGCCGATCAGCGAGCGCTGGAGAAGGTCGGCATGCAGGAAAAGGGCGGGCTGTTGACCATGAATGGTATCTCTTGCCGTACCGAATTCCTGAAGGAGCAGTTCTCGTTACTCGCACAGAAGATCAATGACACGAAACACCCGAAGCTCGTGGAGGTCTTTATCGACGTGTTCGGCTTCAGCCGCGGCGCAGCCGAGGCACGCGTGTTTTGCAATTGGCTCGACGAGTGTTTCGATGGGGACACGCTCGCTGGCGTCACGACACATATCCGCTTTCTAGGTATCTTCGATACGGTTGCCGCTGTCGGTCTAGGTCCTGCGGCGAGCCGTTGGACCAACGGCCACGAAGCGTGGGGCGAGACGAAGAACCTGCGGCTCTCACCGCGTGTGCGCCACTGCGAACACTATGTCGCAATGCACGAGCAGCGCGAGTCATTTCCGCTAGAAGACATCCAAACGCCAGGCGATGCAATGCCGCCATGCTGCCGCCAATTTCGCTTTCCCGGAATGCACTCGGACGTGGGCGGCGGCTATCTGCCCGAAGAGCAGGGAAAGAACGGTGCTGACGACGAGAACAAGCTGGCCCGTATCCCGCTGAATATGATGTATCAGGCAGCCAGAGCAGCTAAGGTACCAATCGACATGACGAATGCGACGGTCCTAGACGGCTGGGATGCGTTCGCAATGGGGGACGCTCTTCAGAAAGACTATAGTGCCTTCCTCCAAGCCAACGGCACCGGCGAGCGGGCGATCACCGACTGCCTGATCGACATTCTCGCGTGGCGCTATCTCTACCGTCACACCTACGCGACGCTGCCGTTTGTCCAAGCATCGGGAGACAAAGACAAGCACGACTTGTTGGGCGCGCACCAGATATTTATGAAGGACATCGGCGAGCTCAATGCCGCGGACGCTCCAATCGATGGCACGGCGAAAGACGCTAGTACTTCGAAACTGTCGTGGGGCCGGGTCTTCGGGCAGAACCGAGCCAAACCCGCCAGCGCGGACGTCGCGCCCGCGGAAGCGGGCATGCCGGCGAAGCGCCGCGAAGTCTTCGATCAAATTATCAAACGCAAGCCTAACGATGTCGAACTGGCGTTCTTCAGCGACTATTGCCACGATTCCTATGCAGGCTTCACGCCATTTAACGTGTCGGGTGCGATCAATTGGATGGCATCGCGAAACGCGCCGTGGGAAGGCGGCGGGTATTTGCAGTACCGGACGCGATACGCGGGCGAAAGTCGTCGATTGGCGATGCTCGAGGCATATCCGCAGGACGGGGAGACCGCTGCCGCCGCGTGACTTGTGACAGATCAATTGAAAGACGAAATCGGCCGAGGCCCGATCTGCCTTCATGACAAAACCACAGACGGCGGCGAAGTCATCGCCGCGTGCGACGATCATGCGCATCTCCGCAATCGCCCCTCGACGGTCTATATGCCCACCCTCGCGCTGGTACGCTGGTCTGCCGGGGCAACACGGTACTGGCTCAGCAACGCGATGTCTATCCGGATGACAAGCATAGAACCGGACCGTCGCGCGCATGCTGCCGCTCGACAATCCAGCCGCGGCTTATACAGTTCTATGAGACGCATCATAAGAAGCGAATGCCGTCGCGAGACCTCATTTACCATCGGAATCAACATGAATACACAAGCACGCCCCGTCTCGCTACCCAGGACGGCTGCCGCCATCGCAGCGGTTGTCGCAGCGGCACCATTTCTTTCCGGCCTCTATTTTCTGGCGAAGGCATCTTCACTGTCCCCGGATGTTCTGGCGGTGAACCTCGCCAATCTTATTGGTAGCCTGGTATTTCGAACCGGTATGGTTTTTCTGATTGTTCAATGGCATGGGGAACAGCGGGGTCAGCTTGCGTTTCGCCGCCCCGCATTGCTGCTGGCGATCTATGCGTCGTGCTTGCTCGGTTGGCAGATCGCGCAGATGTTCCTACAACAAGCGCTGATGGGAAGTTTGGGCGACAGTATCTACAGTCTGAACCTCATCGTGACAATCATCACGCCGCTGAATGCCGTCCTGTATTCGCTTGTCGCTTGGCTGACGTGGCGGTTCATTACACGCATGCGACGCAAAGATGCCTTGCCACTGGCGTCGGACGGTAACGCACGGCGGCGCATTGCCGGCCTTGCGGCTTGGCTGTTTGCTAGCGTACTACTGTCCTTTATGACGGAAGCAATACAGATGTTGCTCGACTACTTCGACGATGATCTCAAGCTCGTGATGTTGAACTACATGGGCGCGGCTGCCATTCCGACAGCCTTAGTCTTCGCGGGAGCGATGCTCGGCCTGCCTCGCGATCTCAATCGACTGTACGGCTGGCGTCTACTGGGGTCGTCGCTCGTGGCGATGGTATGCGTTTCGCTGCTGACTTATGTGGCGCTGCGGGTACTGGGGGGCAACATTCTTGCCGGGGCCGGCTTGACGTCCGGGATACTGACGGTTCTGATTCTCGCCGGAATTGGCATGGCTTACCGGATGTGCTTCCGCGTGTTCTACGTTACTGTGCGCAGGCCGATCGCTGAAACACCTCAAGGAATGCAATCGTCATGAAAGACGAAAACGGCCGAGGCGTGATCCGCCTTCACGACAAGACGACGCACGGTGGAGAAGTCATCACGGCGTGCGACGAGATCAAGGCGATGGGCATCCCCGTCGCCTTGAAAGACGACATGACGTGGTGCCCGCAATGCAAAGGAAAATTTAAGATCCTGCCGGAGAACAGCCAGCGCAATCATCATGGTAAGCCGGTCGCATATCACAACGACCCAACCGAATGCGGCGCTCGACTGATTTCATCGTTGTAGAACCGGCACGTCAGTGTCCTCTTGAGGCAGGATTTCGACAGCTTTTCTGCGGTCACGCTTCGCCGTGGACGCGGGAAGCTTCGTGCCAGTAAGCTGGTCTGCAATAGCGCGCTTTCGCCCCGGGCCTGTTGACCTTAGAGGAAAACGTGCCTGCGACGATCAGCATTGAAACGGATGCATCACTCGAATGTGCGTAGTTAAACGTGTATGGCCCATACCCACGCTGGGCACTTGTCAGGATCAGGACTATGGGGTCGTCTAGCTAAGATCCGACCTCGACAGATACGCCAAGGAGTTCGGCAAATGAGAGTGCGGACATCGTTCATTACGGCGATGGTGCTCTCGGCCTGCAGTACTACGGTACCCGCACAGCAGGCCCGAACGTCGCCAACTGACCTTGCGCAAATCGATGCGACGATAAGGCAGTTCTATGCGTTGTCGCATCGAGAGGCATCGTGTGTCTTCGGCAAGATGGATCAAGATGGTCGGCCAATCGATCCGGTAGCACGCAACCGCGAGTTCCGCGCCGATGCATATACGCGGCTTTTCAAGCCTCTCTTTTCGCATTCGTTGTTTGACGAGATGCGCGCACCGTGCGTTGGGAGCGCCAAGGCAACCGGCATGCTTGACGTCCGATTGTGGGACTCCGAGATTGACTCCGACCCGTCGAACTACGGCCGCAATGTTCGGCTAAGAATCACGCAGCCAGTGCGCGTGCTGCAAGCAGGCCCGTCGCGCGTCCGTGTGCGGGTGGACTGGGCGGAACTCCTCAAGGGCAAGTCTAGCTACTATGGCGTCGGGCGAACGGACCTCATCCTTGTAATGGAGTCGGGCAAGTGGTTGATCGACGATGCGTATGCCTTTGGGGCGGCCACAGGATCGCCGAAGCAGTTCGATATGTCGATCGAAGACTTCGACGAAATGCCGGGTATGGTTCACTTTCGTCAGGACTCAACGCAATAGCTCCCGATCTTCTTGCACCTAGACATGCGCCACTATCTGATCCTCAATGCCACCAGCTCGTAACCGAGGGCTCGAATCGGGACATCGTCGACGGCAAGCCCATTGCGCTAAAAGGCGACACCGCCACGGCACACAAACCATCGCTGAAGGCGACGAGGCGGGAATGGTCAGCGGTAGCCAAGTCGCGTTGCATGGGCATTGTGTGACGTGCGGGTGCACGTTGGTTAGTCAGGGAACAACAATTGGGGTGGTTTGACGGTAGCCATGCGCGACCGCCCGATTCGACGACACAAGTCAAGACGAATGGATACAAGAAATGAACTTGTAGCACCCAAGTCCCCAACATTCTGCCGAGGGGCGCTATATGGGCTGATCGTTTTTATAGTCTGCGCCGTTGGCATTGCAGCGCCGATCAAAGTTCTTCCATTCATCTGGACGGGCACGTGGGTGATCGCCCTGTCGAGTTACCTCGTCCGGCGGCGACACTGGCATGCGCTCGCAGGCATGCTGCTGGTGGTTGGGATTGCCCTTTCTGTCTTGCTGGGCGCCCTGTTCGTAGTCACCATACTTGTCGGCGCCGCAGCCGGCACGCGTTAAATGGCGTCTGACATGCGGCGCAAACCGTTTACTTCGGCGTGGGCACACATGTCCGGTCATAGAAGTAGGAACGGACGAATGTACAAAGGCGCTAATGACCGGCTCGCACAACCGCGGGCGGACCTCCGTAAGGGCAAGTCCAGCTACTATGGAATCGGCGGAACGGACCTGATCCTTGTGAATGAGTCGGGCAAGTGGTCGATCGGCGATGCATACGCCTTTCGAGGCGCGGTCATTCGGCGTTCGCGCGTCTGGCTCTCCCCCCAGATCGGAAAGGATAGTTATGATGCGGTACCGTAAATGCGTCAGCCTCGTGGTTGGCATTGCTTTGCTGATCTTTGGTGTGGTGGCAAGTGCCGCTGACGCTAATAATTCGGACGTTGATAATCCGATTCATAAATTGAAAATTGGCCGATTGACGATCTTCCAGAAATATACGAAATACCTCAAATTTGTATTGGCGGACGGGCGTCTCATTACGGTGTCGGATACTGCGGGCGTCTATTGGCCGCCGGTTACATCCGATCGGTGGGGGCGCTTTTACGTCGGCAATAAATCAATTGACAGCAACGGTGGCCGTGTGACGTACCACGATTCTGATCGAAAGGCCATTTTATTGGGCTCTCATTATACGGTTTCGCCCGATGATGCCAATGAGTCAGTGAAGGTTCAGCACGATGGCCGCGTTTGCAAAATTGGCATTCGAAAGCTCGGTCTGGATCCCGCCGACGGAAGTGTCAGCGAGCTTCTGCGTGGCGTAATTCGCTTCGTGGATTCTGACGGCCCACTGGTCGGTCTTGTCACGTTGGGTGGGAGCCAAGCCGGTAATACTCACTACCTTGCGATTCGCATCTCCCCCGATACGTGTCACGTTGATTCCGCTAATCTCGGCAATCCGGATCTTCTAGTAGAACTAGGTTGGACGCCCGCCGGACATTGGTGGATAACAGGCTCGACTGAGGGTACGTTGATTCGCTCAGACGATGGTAGAAAGTGGACCACGACGCGTCTGCCGGAGAGCATTTCCGAACTTGTCAGCGCGTACGTGGTTGATCGGACTCATATCTGGCTTGCTGCTAGCGATTCAAAATCCGTCAATCAAGACACTCCACAGATCGTATACTCGGAAGATGGAGGCAATACGTGGACGCCGCTGGCGTGGCACAGCAATTGGATGTCGCGCGTTCCTCCGTATTGGCTGGAAGGGCAAATGCGGTCTCGCAGCGAGGCTAGTGAGGGCAAAATTGAGGCCCAATAGAACCTAGTGATCGAATGCCCGTTAGCTTGCTGACGGCCGTTGCATGCAACGCCACAAAATGCTCGAAGACTGGCTGAACGGGGATTCTTCGAAAGAAAATGTGCGCCGATCTGGTGTCGATAATTGAGGTGCGAATAGTATGAAAAAAGCGATTGCATTCGTTTTGATCGCAACGATATGTCGGATTGCTGCTGCGGAGCAATCTCCTGTCGTTGGTTTGTGGGAGCAGGTTGTCGCGGGCGACAGGGGTGATGGCTCTCCGGTTGGTACACAACGGGTAGACATCGTATTCGTCGATAAAAAAATTACCGAGGATACCTGGTTCACCGGCTTTTTTGCAGCGGACATAAAGCCCGAGGCCTTGTGTTGCATTGACATAAAAAAGGACGATCTGATCACGTTGTCGGATCTTTTGAGGAGGTATCCGTGGGATCCGGATACCGCGGAACATCTCAAAAAAATCACGGGATGGAGATACATATACAAGGCGAACCTAGTTCAGCTGGCTGAGCAAAACGCAAGAATGCGAAAGTTGGTAAAGAATTTGAGTGCTCCCCCCGCATTGTCGCCCTATTCTGCGCCCGTGATTTCTGGAAAGATCCAAGCTGCGCAGCTTGGAAAGACGTTCAAGGTTGGCAATGCGGGGGTCGCATATTCAGTCCGGGTGTCAGAGGACAAGAGCGCCATTTCTTACAAATTCTCGATCGACGGCAAGCCGGTGACGCTAACCGAAGATATGTTTCCCGCGGAGTAAGGGTTGGACGAAGGAAAGATGACTTCCCGCGAAGTGCGGCCGACGAACACACTGCACCAGCGGCTAGCTGGCGCGCGAACGGATTGAATTCACATGAGGTACGAACTTAGCAGTGTCGATTCCGACGTGGGCCGCGACCTTGCCGCCTCACAGGACGAAGCACCTTCGGCACCTGGACAACATGCTCTGCCTGAAGGCGTTTCTCACAACCTAGCTTGTCTGAACACGCTATGGATGCTCGGCTTCTTCGATGATGCCCTTTACGAGCAAACGAAGAAGGTGTTGCCCGACTCTCCGGACTTCGAGCAAGAGGGTGAACAAACGGCGATAGGCGGTCCGGGTGCGCTGTTGCAATGGATGATCGACAAGGACCTGCTTGGGCGGGCGCAATTCGAGGCGCTTGCTGCGCGGTTCGTTCGCGAGGGTGTCGAAAGGAAGCGGAATGAAAAGGATGACTTGCATCGGATCGTCGTTGCGATGGCGGTCGATTCGGAGTTCTGCGCGAGGGTGTTTAATGCGGCAATGAGCCGAAAAAAGGCTCGGGCATATGGCCCGTATGTCGTTGCGGCAGTGATCCTGATCCTTATGTTTCTCTTGCGCTGAATGGGATGAAAAAACGGATTCTCCTAAGCTTTGCGATATCTATGTCGCTGTTATCCGGAAGTGTTTCCGCCGAAAGCGACGTATCGTTCTCGGCCAAGCCCATTCGTCCGGGTTGCGCAGTAGTCATACACAAGGCCTACCCCTCAGGCGTCGATCCGAACGTGAATGCCACCGTGTTCGACCAACAACTCGTTTGGAAATGCAACGGTGCCGAAGCCGTCCCGATAGGGACGATTGGAGCGGAGGGTAGCGGCGCCGACATCGTCACCGTCTTCTATCGGCCGAACGAAATCGTCGTCTTGGCGCGTTGGACATCCGGTTCGTCCGCAGCGGACTTCCAAGGCGATCTCTATCAAGTCGATGCGTTTCGTCTCGAACAGGCGAGCAAGCAGACGACCTTCCGCGCGGTGCCGGCCATGACCAAGGCGTTCGGCGATGGCTACGATGGCGTGCTCAATGGAAAGCGTGTGACATTTCCCTACAAAAATGCCGCGTCGATCCGCAAGCGGCTAGCGGCGCTCGGTCTGTGATGTAGTCTGCTCAATCGCTTTTGAACGACGCCAACCGCCCGCGCCGGTGAGAAACCCCAAAGCTTTAATAATCTCAACCCGCCGTTTCGCCTCGCCCCACCCGCACGATCCGCACAATTTCCGCCACTTGCCGGGCGAGCGTAGGCGGCACGCTTGCCTCCCCGCGCAACACCGTTTCGATCCACCGCGCCGTCGTTTCCGCGTCGCGGCCGGCGGGCAATTCGGGGCCGGCTTCATCGGTCGACGACCGTTCGGGCGAGACGAGCGTCTCGGCGATACCGTCATGGAGCCAATCGATCTGCACTTGTCTGCGCGTATCGGCCACGGCCTCGCCTTCGGTCCCGCGCGCGAGCAGCGCGCCGCCGGCAGCCGCTTGCGGGTGACCGAGAAAAAGCTCGGCCAGATTGTCGCGATACGAGGGGTGCGTGTAATTGACGAGGCGCAGGCCAGCCGGCTCGAACGGCTGCAGAATCTTGATGAGGGTGTGCGTCGAATTGCGCACGCCCATCACGCGCCGCAAAGCCAGCAGGCGCGCGAGCTTCGGCGCGAGCACCTCGACCGATGCGAAAGCCACTCGGCGTTCGGCCAGCGCGTTCTCGATCTCGTCGTGCGAGGTGGACGCGGCAATGCCAAGACAACCAAAAATTTCCGCGCTCGTCACGCGGCCCGGATCTTCGGTCACCCCATGCACGAGCGTGGGCACGCCCTCGCGCGCGAGCAGGAGCGCCAGCAGCGGCACGAGATTCGGCTGCTTGCGCGCGCCGTTGTAGCTCGGAATCGACACGGCCCCGCTCACGCGCAAGGGCTCGACCGACGCCTGCGCGGCCGCCAGCATCGCCGCTAGTTCATCGGCCGTCTCGCCTTTCAGGCGGTAGGCCAGCAAGACGGCCCCGAGTTCGACATCCGACACGCGCCCATCGAGCATCGCGGCGTAAAGTGCGTATGTATCCTCGGGCGAGAGGGCGCGAGCGCCGTGCGGGCCGCGCCCGATTTCCTTGATGAAGCGAGCGCACAGGAACGGTTCGGCGATAGGTTGAGTCATGGGGCGCGAAGCGGAGCGCAATGGCTCGGCAGAAAAAGGGAAAGCTCAACGAGTACCGCATTCGCGGCGATCTGGCAAGATGCCTGACGCCGATTTACCCGATGATTCCGGTTCGCGAGCGGTTTCGCTCGATCGCTTTCCGACTGAGGCACGCGGGCAATCGGGCGGTGGGGCAGCCGACGGACGGCGATATTGAGGTAGCGCTAAACTCGCCATTTTCGCCCACGTCTTGCGCATGGATCTGCCGCGCTCAACCGCTCAACGATTACGAGGAAAACGCGATGGAGTATGTCTTTCCCCCCACGCCGGTCGTCGCCGTGCCGATCGCCGAAAGCCCCGACGCCGCAAGTACGCGTGAAGGCTTCCCGGTGCGCCGCATCTACTGCGTCGGGCGCAACTACGCCGCGCACGCGCGCGAGATGGGTCACGATCCCGACCGCGAGCCGCCGTTCTTCTTCTGCAAGCCGGCCGATGCGGTCGTGTATGTGGCGCCGGGACAAACCGGCGAATTTCCGTATCCGCCGCGCTCCAGCGACGTGCATCACGAGATGGAACTGGTTGTCGCGATTGGGCGGGCAGGGCGCGACATCGCCGTCGATAAGGCACTCGAACACGTCTACGGATACGCTCTCGGTCTCGACATGACGCGACGCGATCTGCAAGCCGAAGCGAAAAAGATGGGCCGGCCCTGGGACGTCGCCAAAGGGTTCGACCGCTCTGCACCGCTCGGCCCTATTCATCCGGTGTCGCGCGTTGGCCAAATCGAGCGCGGCGCGATTTGGTTGGCGGTGAACGGCGTCGAGCGCCAACGCTCCGATGTGTCACAGCTCATTTGGTCGACGGCGGAAACGATTGCTCATCTGTCGACGCTATTTACGCTCGAGCCCGGAGACCTCATTTTCACGGGCACGCCCGAGGGCGTGGCAGCCGTGAAGCGTGGCGATGTCATGTCGGGCGGCGTCGAGGGCCTGGGCACGCTGAACGTGCGCGTGGCGTGAGGCGAAAGGGGAACATCAGAAAGGGGAACATCCAGGAGACAACCGATGAAACTCTATAGCTATTTCCGCAGTTCGGCGTCCTATCGCGTGCGCATTGCGCTGAATTTGAAGGGCCTGTCGTACGAGTATGCGGCCGTGCATCTGCTACGCGGCGGCGGCGAGCAGTTCGCGCCCGAATACCGGCGCGTGGGGCCGGACTGCATCGTGCCCGCGCTCGTCGATGGCGACATCACGCTTCAGCAGTCGCTCGCGATCATCGAATATCTCGAGGAGACGCATCCGCATCCGCCGCTGTTGCCGAGCACGCCGGCCGATCGCGCCTACGTGCGCGCCATCGCGCTGCAAGTCGCCTGCGAGATCCATCCGCTGAACAATTTGCGCGTGCTGAAGTACCTGAAGCACGAGCTGAGCGTGTCGGACGACGCCAAGGATGCCTGGTACCAGCATTGGGTACGCAACGGGTTCGATGTGCTCGAGTCGATGCTGGCCGACGATCCCCGCACGGGTAAGTTCGTCTTCGGCGATACCCCGACGATGGCCGATCTCGCGCTGATCCCGCAAGTGTTCAACGCGCAGCGATTTCAGGTCGATATGCAGCCTTATCCGACGATCCAACGAATCTACGACGAGGCGATGCAGCACGACGCGTTCATGCGCGCGGCGCCGGGCCAGCAGCCCGACGCGGAATAGCCCGCACAAAAGAAAAACGCGCGTGTCGCGATGGGCGAAACGCGCGTTTTCGGGCGGTGGGGATTAGCCGAGCAGGGCGTCGGCGAATTCCTCGGCGTTGAACGGCTGCAGATCTTCCACTTTCTCGCCCACACCGATGAAATAAACGGGTACGGGACGCTGGCGCGCGATCGCCGCCAAGATGCCGCCCTTGGCTGTGCCGTCGAGCTTCGTGACGATGAGCCCGGTCAACGTCAGTGCATCGTCGAATGCCTTGACTTGCGCGAGGGCGTTTTGTCCCGTGTTCGCGTCGATCACGAGCAGCACTTCGTGCGGCGCGCCGTCGAAGGCTTTGCCGATGACGCGCTTGACCTTGCGCAGCTCCTCCATCAAGTGCAGCTGCGTGGGCAGACGGCCCGCCGTATCGGCCATCACGATGTCGATTTTGCGCGCACGCGCGGCGCTGACGGCGTCGAAGATGACGGCGGCGGGATCGCCGCTTTCCTGCGAGACGACCGTAACGTTGTTGCGCTCGCCCCAAACCGCGAGCTGCTCACGAGCGGCGGCACGGAACGTGTCGCCGGCCGCCAGCAGCACCGATTGGTCGAATCGCTGCAGATGCTTGGCGAGCTTGCCGATGCTCGTGGTCTTGCCGGCGCCGTTCACGCCCGCAATCATCATGACGAGCGGCTGCGCCCGACCGAGAACGAGCGATTTTTGCAGCGGCTGCAGCAGGTCGACGATCAGCGCGCGCAGCGCAGTTTTCACGTCCTGGGGATCGGTGAGCCGCTGCGTGCGGACTTTCTCGCGCAACGCGCCGAGCAGAAACTCGGTGGCTTCGACGCCCGCGTCCGACATCAACAGGGCGGTTTCGAGTTCCTCGTACAGTTCGTCGTCGATCTGCGTGCCCACGAAGATGCCCGTGAGGCCCGCGCTCGTTTTCGACAAGCCCGAGCGTAGCCGCGCGATCCACGATTGTCGTTGCGCCGGCTCGGGGGCCGGGGGCGGGACGATGGCCTCGGTGTCGTAGTCGTCGTCGGCCGAGACGGGGGCGGAGGCGAGCGCCGAGGCTTGGGCGCTCGGCTGCGGCACGGCGGGCGCGGCGATGGGGGCTTGCGACGGTGCGCGAGCCGGCTGAGTCGACTGAGCCGGCTGAGCCGACGCAGGCGCATTCGCGGGCGCATCCGCCTCCGGCGCGTCCTGAGCGGTGTCGGGCGTCTGACCGCCCTTGAATCGTTTGAAGAAACTGAACATGGTGTGCCGTGATGGTTGCCGCAAGCGAACGGCCTGCGGCGGCAATAGATGGCGCGTGGCCGCGCATGCGCCGCGGTGGACCGGCAATGCGGCAATGCGCTCGGTGTTAAGCGCGCTATTTTAACAGGCACCGCGCGAACGGCGTGCCGACGGCGCGTTTCCTGGGGCATTCCTGGCGCTTTTCGCGGGTATCGCGGCCGCTGTGGTAACGTTGGCAGTCGCTCCCGCGCACCTGCTTGGCGCCGGGTCCCATCGCTTTTCAACGCCATCGCCCGCATGTCCCGTTCCTCGTCCGCCTCCCGCGCACCCAGCGCGGCGCCCGCCCGCGGCAAGCCGCATACCGTCCGCATCATCGGTGGAGATTGGAAGCGCACCCCGTTGCCCGTGCTCGATCTAGAGGGATTGCGGCCCACGCCGGATCGCGTGCGCGAAACGCTATTCAACTGGCTCGGCCAGCGGCTCGACGGCTGGCGCTGTCTCGACTTGTTCGCCGGTACCGGCGCGCTTGGCTTCGAGGCGGCCTCGCGCGGGGCGGCGCGCGTGCTGATGGTCGAGCGCAACGCGAAAGCGGCGCGCCAGTTGCGCGAGATCCAAGCGCGATTGTCGGCGCACGCCGTCGAAGTCGTCGAGGCCGACGGATTGAGACTGGCCGCCGGCCTGCCGCCGCGCTCGTTCGACGTCGTCTTCCTCGATCCGCCATTCGGCGAGACGGCGGTGTTCGCGCGCGCGCTCGAAGCGGCGGCGCCGCTCGTGGCCGAGGACGGCTATTTGTATGTCGAATCGGGGGCGGCGCTCGAACTCGCGGAGCAAGGCCTACTTGCCGGCTGGCGCCTGGCGCGACAAGGCAAGGCGGGCGCCGTACACTACCATTTGCTGCAGCGCGAAAATGATGAATAATGCGCGTTTCGTAAGCGATAGACGACGGGCTCGGTAAGCCGCGTCAAGGCCGGGGGCGTCCTCGAAGCACGCATACCCCGTGTCCCAAACAGGATGATGACAGGAGATGGTCGATGGTAGTCGCCGTGTACCCGGGTACGTTCGATCCGCTTACGCGCGGTCATGAAGACCTCGTTCGGCGCGCGTCGAGCATTTTCGACACGCTCGTCGTCGGTGTTGCCGATAGCCGCAACAAGAAGCCGTTCTTTACGCTGCAGGAGCGGCTCGATATCGCCCAGGAAGTGCTGGGCCACTATCCGAACGTGCAGGTGATGAGCTTCAAGGGGCTGCTCAAGGATTTCGTGCGTGCCAACAACGCGCGCGTGATCGTACGCGGGCTGCGAGCGGTGTCCGATTTCGAATACGAGTTCCAAATGGCGGGAATGAATCGCTATTTGCTGCCCGACGTCGAAACGATGTTCATGACGCCGTCCGATCAATACCAGTTCATTTCGGGCACGATCGTGCGCGAGATCGCGCAGCTCGGTGGCGACGTCAGCAAGTTCGTGTTCCCGTCCGTGGAAAAGTGGCTGGTGGAAAAAGTGGCGGAAATGTCGCAAGCCTCGCCAACCCAGCCCTAAGTCTGCCGGCCGATGGAGCTAGGCCGTCCGACGGCCGGCTCATCGTAGGACACGCTTCTCTTCGAAAGCCGTTCTTGCGGGCATTCGCTCGGCGCAACGCGGGCGAATGCCGTTTTAAGCCGCGGATGCAGGCGCCCGCCCGTATCCGGATTTGCCTTCCCCTTCTCGCGATCTCGATCGCCGCATTAGGCGTTATCGGCCATTTTCGCGGCTGCAATTGCGCCGCGTCGCCTCGGCGACCTATCCTAGCGCGAGCATAAAAACGTCGATTCCAACGCTTCTTCTCGCGCCCGCTATGCGTATCCAATTCGTCATCGGCAATCTGAGCGACTATCACGTCCCGCGCTACCGTGCGCTGGTACGGTTGGCATTGAGCCGCGGCTTTCAAGTTTCGCTCGTCGAACTCTACGACACCAACAACTTTTACGAGTACCCGCAAAGCGCACGCGTTGCCTTCATGGAAGATGCCCCGCCCGAAACGTTCACGGTCTTCAAGAACGCGCCCGGCGAACGTAAGCATTGGCTGGTCGTCGCGGCTAAGGTGGGTGCGATCGTTCGGGCGACGCGGCCCGACTTCGTGATCACGCTCGGCTATCACACGAGTTACTCGATTTATCTGTGCGTGCTGCGCACGATCTTGCGCCGTTTCAGGCTCGTGTATATGTCCGACTCGAAACACGACGACGGCAAGCGGCATCGCGTGAAGGAAGCCCTGAAGCGGCTGCTCGTATCTCGCTTCGACGGTGCGTTGGTCGCCGGGGAAAAGCATCGCCGTTATGCGCAATCGCTCGGCATTCCGATGCATCGGTCGCGGGTGGGCTTCGACGTCATCGATGTCGCCTACTTCCGCGAAACGGCGAAACGAGCGCGCGCGAACGCGTCGAACGCGCGCGAGCGCTTCGATTTGCCGTCGCGATATGTCCTTTGTGTCAGCCGCTTCGTCGAGCGCAAGAACGTGCCGGTCGTGATCGACGCATTCGCGAAAAGCGGGCTGGGCGATGAAGGCGTGAGTCTTGCGCTCGTCGGACGCGGCCCGCAAGAGCCGGCGATTCGCGCGCAGATTGACGCGCTCGGCTTGTCGGACCGAGTGCGGATTTTTACCGAGGTCGTCAATCGCGACATGCCGGTCTTTTACGCCTTGTCCGATTTCATCGTGTTGGCCAGTGCCTTCGATCAATGGGGGCTGTGCGTTAACGAAGCGATGGCTTCGGGGCGGCCCGCAATCGTCTCCGAAACGTGCGGCTGCGCGAACGAACTCGTGCACGACGGCGTCAACGGATTTGTCGTTCGCCCGGGCGACGTGGACCAACTCGCTCAGAAGATGCAGCAACTCGGGACGGACCGTACGCTGCGCGAATGGTTTGCCGCCGACGCCGAGAAGACGATCAGCCGCTGGACGCCCGAACTCTTCGCCGAGAACTTGCTGGCGCTGGCGGGGGCGGTCGGCGCCGGGTGATCCGCCTTCGATAAAGCGTTCGCTCGGTGACGGCGATGGGGGCCGCCGAGCGAAAACCGCGCCGCGAATTCACGGCCACGTGGCAATTAAGGCTCCCCTTAGCGACCGATTTTGGACATGGATCTAGGCGTATTCGGTCATATTTAAAGCCGCGGTTGCGTTGCATTTTGCAGCGCGGCATATTTCCGACACGTGAGATGTCGGCTTGGGCCCAAGGCCTTTGCACGATGGAACCCATGTATTTCGTCACTATCGGTAAGTCATGCGTATCCAATTCGTCATCGGCAATATGAGCGACTATCACATCCCACGCTATCGCGCGCTTGTGCGGCTTGCCGTGCGGCGGGGATTCAAGGTCTCGCTCGTTGAAATGTTCGAACATACGGAGCTTTACGGTTATCCGCAAAGTAATCGGACAGAATTCCTGCAAAATGCGCCATCGGAGATGGTCACCGTTTTTAAAAATACGGTCGAAGGCGGAAAGAACCCGCTCGTCGTCATCGCGCGGCTCAGCGCGATCGTGCGCGCCACGCGCCCCGATTTCGTGATCACTTATGGCTACCACACGAGCTATTCGATTTACCTGGCTGTGATCAGGACGCTCATGCGGCGCTTCAAGCTCGTCTACATGTCGGATTCCAAAGCCGACGACGGCAAGCGGCACCGGCTCAAGGAAGCGATGAAACGGCTCATCGTGTCGCGGTTCGACGGGGCGCTCGTGGCGGGCGAGAAGCATCGCCGGTACGCGAAATCGCTCGGCATTCCGATGCACCGGTCCCGCATCGGTTTCGATGTGATCGATGTCGCGTACTTTCGCGAGAGCGCGAAGCGTGCGCTTTCGCGTGCGGAAGACGAGCGGCGCCGATTCGGTCTGCCGTCGCAATACGTGCTTTGCGTGAGCCGCTTTATCGAGCGCAAGAACGTGCCGCTGGTGGTGGAGGCTTTCGCTCGATCGGAGCTGGGCCGGCGCGGCCTATCGCTCGTGCTTGTCGGGCAAGGCCCGCTCGAGCAGTCGATCCGCGAGAAGATCGACGAACTCGATATGACCCGGCAGGTATTGATCTACACCGAGGTGCTGAACCGCGACATGCCCACGTTTTACGCGCTGACCGAATTCATCGTGCTCGGCAGCGCTTTCGATCAATGGGGCTTGTGCGTGAACGAGGCGATGGCCTGCGGGCGGCCCGCGATCGTATCCAACACGTGCGGCTGCGCAAACGAACTCGTGCACGACGGTGTCAACGGCTTCATTGTCGAGCCGGGCGACGTCGATCAAATGACGGAAAAGATGAAGCTGCTAGGCGAAGATCGTGTGCTGCGAGATCGGCTCGCCCGCAGTGCCGAGACGACGATCGGCGATTGGACGCCCGAGTTCTTCGCCGAGAGCGTGCTGGCATTGGCCAACGACGTCCGGGCTCCCCAATGAAGCCGCGTGCGCTCGTCATCGAACCGGACTTTTCAGGCCATCGCTGGCGTTACGTCCAGTGGGCCGTGGAGGCGCTCGTCGAAGCGGGATACGAGTGCATCGTCTCGACCGACGCTTCCAACGGCAAGCATCCTCTGATTCAAGGTTACGAAGCGGGCCGGGCGGGCGTTGAAGTGATTGGCCACCGCGGCGATCAGCGGCGCGTTTCCGTCATGCATTCGATGCTGGGGCGGGCGAAGGAAGACTTCTCCTTTTACGCCACGTTCGCTTGGGTGTATCGCGAAGTCGCCCGATCGCGGCAGGTGGACCTCGTCGTCGTGCCGTTCGGCGACTACATCGTCAACGTAATCGGGCTGCTCGGTTCGCCGTTCGGCACCTCGCCTTGGATGTGCGTCGTCATGCGCCAGACCTTTCATCACCGCGAAATGGGCGTGAACGTTCCCGCGCGCCCCGTCGTCGATTACGTCAAGAAAAAGCTGTTCTCTTGGGCGCTACGCCGCGGCAATCTCTCCGCGGTGTTGACGATCGATCCCACGCTGCCCGGCTGGCATGCGAACTCGGGTCTCGCGGGACGTTCCCCCGCCGTGCTGTATCTGGCCGATCCGTTTCCCGAAGGGGGAACGGTGACCGGCGACGAAGCGCGCGCGCGACTCGGTATCGGCGGCGAGCGCACGATTCTCGTGTACGGCGCGATCACGGACCGCAAGGGTGTGAAGGAATTGGTCAACGCCTGCGCGACGCGAGACGAGCCGCCGCTCGTCGTCATCGCAGGGGCGCAAAGCGACGACGTGCGCGCGTTCCTGGCTGGGCTTGAGCACCGGGCGAAGGAGCGCATCGTCGTATTCGACCATTTCATTTCGCCCGAAATGGAAGCCGATCTCTTTTGCGCTTGCGACGCCGTTTGGGTGGGCTACAAGGGGCACTACGGCATGAGTGCCGTGCTCGTGCAGGCCTACCGATACGGCAAAACCGTTTTGGCCTCGCCCTTCGGGCTGATCGGATGGTTCACCAAACACGATCGGCTCGGCCCGGTGCTCGAGGATCTGTCCACCCCGGCGATCAATGCCGCCATCGACGAAGTATTCGCCCGCGCAGGGGAGCGCGGCCCTCTCCATGAGCCGGACGGCCACAAGCTGCTCGCGGCTCATACCGTCAGCAACTTTAAAAAGACCGTCCGATCGGCTTTAAGGATTGCCGAGCCCGATGCCCTCACCATACCAACTCTTACATGATTTATGAGCTTGCGCATCCTTCACGCTATGTTCACCGTGGATCGTACCTACGGCGGCCCGATCGAAGTCGTCTTGCAGACTGCGCGAGAGCATCGGCGCAGGGGCAATTCGGTGGAGATCGTTTCTCTGGACGGGCCGCGCGATAGCTGCGTTCAGCAGTGCGAACTGACTTGCCACGCCGTGGGACCGGGCTTCGGCAAATTCAGATTCTCCCCGAAGCTTGTGCCGTGGCTGCGGGCGAATGCCGCGAAATACGATCTCGTCATCGTCAACGGTATTTGGAATTACGCGTCGCTTGGCGTGTGGCGTGCGTTGCGTCGTACGGCGACGCCCTACTACATCTTCACGCATGGGATGCTCGACCCTTGGTTCAAAGAGCACTATCCGCTCAAGCATTTGAAGAAATGCCTCTATTGGCCATGGGCGCAGTACCGGGTCTTGCGCGATGCCAACGCCGTGTTCTTCACGTCCGAGGAAGAACGGGTGCTGGCTCACCGGGCGTTCTGGCCATACCGCTGCAACGAACATGTCGTCAACTACGGCACGACGGGCGCCCTCGGCGACTTGCAATCGCAGCGAGAGATTTTTCTCGCGCGCTTTCCGCATCTGCGGGGAAAGCGCAACTTACTCTTTCTCGGCCGCATCCACGAAAAGAAGGGCGTGGACCTGACGCTGAGGGCCCTGGCTCAATGCCTGCGAGATGCACCGCAAGAGAAGATCGCCGATGTGCACTTGATCATCGCCGGCCCGGACGACGGCGAGTATGCGAGAGCGACGAGAGCCCTGTGCGACGAGTTGCATCTGACCGACAGAACGACGTGGACGGGCATGCTGGGCAGCGACATGAAGTGGGGCGCGTTTCTCGTTTCCGATGCGTTCGTGCTGAACTCGCATCAGGAGAATTTCGGCGTGTCCGTGGCGGAGGCGTTATCGGCGAGTCTGCCGACGCTGATCACCGACAAGGTCAACATCTGGCGCGAGATCGACGAGTGGCGCGCCGGTTTCGTCGACAAGGACGACCTCGGCGGGGCGGTGCGCCTGCTGCGGCGCTGGCTGGAAACGTCGGCGGAGGAATGGGCCGATATGCGCGCGCGCGCAAGAGAGTGCTTCGTTTCTCGATTCCATATCACCCGATCGACGCAATCGCTGCTCGATGCGCTCGCGCTGTATCGGGGTAAGCGGGTATGACCGCGGCCCGGCTGCGAGCAGCGAGCCGGCCGCATGCGATTGCCAAGGGGGCGAAATGTTCAACGGTAGCGCCGCGAAAGACAAATGGTTCGCCCGGTTCGATTCGGCGATCAGCCTCGCGTTGGTCTTGAATTTGTTCTTGATGCGGCCGGCCGCGCTCGGGCAGACCTATACGTGGCTGGCGATGGGATTGTCGGTGGCGCTGGTCGGCGTGTACTTGCTCTCCTGTGCGAAGCGACGCGCCCCCACGAATCCGGGGCTGCGGTTCGAGATGACGACGCTCTTCTTGCTGGTGCTGGCGTACTGGCTCTACGAAGGGCCGGTCTCGTTGATGTTCGACCGCTCGAATCTGACGTTCGCCGCAAAAGAACTCCTCACGACGATCGCCATTCTCGTTCCGTACGGCATCTTCCTGCTCAGCACGCGAACCAACCAAATCTTCTTCCGGCAATTTTGTACGGTGGTGTCGCTGCTGGGGATGTCGACCCTTGTGACGACCTTGCTGACGTTATGGTTGGGCAGTCGAGACCCGCTCTTCCTGTTCACGTTGAACGTGAAGGGCTATTCGGCCGATTCGCTCGATCAGACCGCGGCGGTCGGCGCCGTGTACTTCCCGCTTTCGATGCTGTACACGGATTTCATTGCGGGCGCGGTGACGCTCGACCGCTATTGCGGATTCTTTCGCGAGGCCGGGATCTATCAGGCCGTTGCATGCTTTTGCTTGGCATACGAAGCCTACACGCGGCGCTCCAAGCTCGTGATGTTCGGTTTGATCGCCGGCTCGATCCTGACGTTTTCGTCGCTCGGGATCGTGCTGCTCACAGCGACCTTGGGGCTGATTTTTCTACTCGGATCTAGGCGTTTTCTTGCATTGCGGGTGATGGTGACGGTGATCGCGTTGGCCTCGATCTACCCGTTGGCGATGTATACGCCGTACATCGGTTTGAAAGACAAATCCACGACCCACAGCGGATCGCTCTCGGATCGGTCGGAGGCGATTTCGCGAGGGCTCGAGCGGGCCGGCGACAATCCGTTCGGGTATGGCATGTACAGCAGCCAAACCCTCAACATCGGCATTTGCCTGCTTTCGAGCATGGGCGGGATCGGCATTTTCGGTTTCGCGTGCCAGGCCATGATCTTGTCGGGATGGCGGCCGGGCTCGGGCGCTAGCTGGAAAAAGCTCGCGGCCTGCGCGCCCATTCTCGTGACGGCGCTGATCTCCGAGCCGATCGCCGGAGAGCCCGCCGCTTATATCCTCGTCATGGCCTATCTGCCGGTCGTTCGCCGCCAAGCCGCCGCGCAACAACGCTATGCCGGTATGCCCGGCACGCCGGTTGTTGTGCGCAGTGCGAGCCATAGCGGCGCGATGGCATCGATGGCATCGAACCCACGCGCGCCGCGCAGGTTGACTGCCGACACGCGTCACTCCTAAAGAGACCGCTCGATGACATCCGCCTACGGGCCGCGACCCGGCGGCCAGATCGCGTCGTTGACGAGCCTTCGATTCTTCGCGGCGTTGGCCGTCGCGTTGAGCCACTTCACGGCGTTGGGTTTTCTCGATCTGCCGTCCTCGTTCCTTCGGTTCGTCGATGGCGGGAGATCGGCCGTTACGTTCTTCTTTGTCCTCTCGGGATTCGTCTTAGCGTACAACTACTACGACCCGCTTTCCAAACTGAATAGCTCGCGGTTCTATTTGGCGAGGTTTGCCCGCATTTACCCGGTGCTGCTGCTGTCTTTATTGCTGGCCGCGACGGTGACTGCGTACTTGGTCTTGGGGCACCACGACGATTTGATGCTCGATTGGTATGCGATCAAGGATCGCAAGTTCGCATCGTTGGGGGCAAGTCTCTGTGCGCAGCTCTTGCTTTTGACGGGATGGCTTCCACTGGCTTCGATCAATCAGCCATGGAACGGTCCCGCATGGAGCATCTCTTGCGAGGCGTTCTTTTACGCCGTGTTTCCATGGTTGTTGATGCGCTTCGCCGCGATGTCCAATCGACGGATGCTCGTGGTCTGCCTCGTTGCATGGTGCGTGCAGGGCGCGTGGATCGTCGCGGTGCTCCGTTTTCTCCCGGCGAACCGGGCGGGATTCATGGCTTATCAATTTCCCGTGACGCACGTTCCCGAGTTCATGATGGGTGTCGCAGCGGCGCTTTATTACATTCGGGCCAAAGCGAGCGGCGTGTCGTTGCATCGTCGCGGCATGGCGTTGATCGCCGTCGCGTCGATCGCATTGACCTGCGTCGCCGCGAGCGAGCTTTCGATGCCCGCATTCCTGTTCGAAGTGCCGCTCTTCACGGCGTTGATCTTGGGATTGGCGTTACTCGAGCGCCCCGTGCTCGGCGTGCTCGATCGAGGGCCGCTCGTGCTGCTCGGAGAGGCGAGCTTTTCGCTCTATTTGATTCACCTTCCCCTCGCGCACTGGGCGCATATTGCAGGCTTCACGGGGCGAAACGGATGGCTCGCGCTCGTGTTCGCCATCGTGGCGAGTATCGTCGTGTTCACTCGGTTCGAGCAGCCTATGCGTCGGCGCATTCTGCGCGGCACCCGCACGGCTCGACTCGAGCCGGCCGGCGGGGCCCGAGTCTCGACCGACGCGTGAGCGCGATCTCGGGCGATTATTGCCCGGTGTATCCGATCGGCGCAGTGACCTGCGCGGTCATGACCGCCGCATTTTTCGACACGACATAGATGGGCGACTCGGTTAGCGCGAGGTCGACGATGCCGTCGGCATAACGGACGGTGGAGGGGTTGCCCATCATATCGAGCACGGTCACGGTGCCCTTCGTGCCCGCACTGTCCACCTTGAGCGAGTAATTCACGCCGGCGGTTGGGCTATACGTGCCGGCCGACGTGGGCCAATTCGCGTTGTCGTGCGTCCACAAGGCCGTGATCACCGCGCCGCCGCCCAACTGTTGGAACGCATAGCCGTACACTTGCTTCGGCAGTCCGTTCAATCGCCCGAGCGTTTGCGTGCCGTCGACGATGCGGGTCATGGCGGCGAATGCCATCGCTTGCGGCTTGGGGCTCACGGCCTTTGGCGTGTAGGAGCCCTTCGGATCGACGATATCGAAGAACGTGCCGTAGCCGACCTCGCTCGGATAATCCGCGCCGAAGAAGAAGTAGGTGACCTGAGCGCCTTCGCCGAGCACGATAAGGTGAGCGCGCGCGGCGACAGCGGCCTGCGCGTACAACTCATTCGCCGACGGCGCATTCGGGCCGTATGCTGCGCCCGGATCGTAGCCGATGCTCAGTTCCGAAGACCATAGCGGCATGTTCGGCTTGACGGCTTGCATCTGTGCGCGCAGCGCGCGCATCTGCCGATCGAGTGCCTTCGCCGCTTTGGCGGGATCGCGATCGTTATCGTACTGCTCGGGCGGTTGCGATGGCGACGGGTGCGCGCTGTAATAGGCGTGCGTGGCCACGCCGTCGATATAGCTGCCTAATCCGTAGGAGGCGTGCCGCCGTAGAAGGCCGCCCGTGCACCACGAGCACTCGCCCGGATTGGGGCTCGTCGTGCCCATCACGACCGCATGCGGATCCGTCGAATGCAAGCCCTTGTACACCGCCTCGTAAAGCGCCACGAAGTGGGTGGGCGTATCTTTCCAGTCCGGTTCCCAAGTCACCTGATAGTAGTCGTTGCGCTGCTTCGGAAAGTACGCCTCGCGAATGGCGGCGGTGTCGGCGCCCACGCGTGCCATGTATTTGCGGTAATAGTCCAAATCCTTGGGGGCGTAGGTATCGTCCTGATACGCATCGGTCGGGCTTGCCCAAGCGGGAATGCCGTCGAGCCGCACGAGCCGCATGATGGCGCCGCTCTTGTATGCCGCGCCGAGATCGGAGAGCGACGGTGTCCACGTATCGGGACCTTTCGGTTCCATGAACGACAACTGTCGATCGTCGATCACGCGAGAGACGCCCAGCTTCGTGAGCATCGTGGTCCAGCCGTTGAAGCCCTCGAGACCGAAGCGATGTTGATCTTGATGGCGATAGGCCACTGCGGGAACGACGCCGGATAGGTCGGGCAAGATGCCGAAGGTGGCGATGCCGGCTGGGCGCGTGCCGGCTGACGGCAGCGCCCCGCCGGCGCGCGAGAGCGTCGCGGTGAGGGCGAAATAGCCGGCCACGGTGGCGCTGCAAGAAAGCGTGCTCGTCTGCGGGCCGCGAGCAACGGCAAACGTGCCGTGTCCGTCGACATGGCCGACCGAGTCCAGGATCGACCATGTCACGCGATCGGCTGACGGGGCGGCGGTGGCCAGCACGACGCTGAACGTGCTGCGTTCGGCGAACAGGCGCGTGCGGTCGGCGCTCGGCGTGTCGGCGCTGATTAGGCCGTCGGGCGAGCCGCCTGCGTGAGTGACGGGGGGCGAGCAGACGATGGCGCCCGTCGGCGTCGGTTTCGAATACGCCGCGTCTTGCGCGTGGGCGATCGAAAAGACCGAACTCGCCGCGACGCACAGCGCGATGCGCAAATACCCACGACGTGGAGGGACGGGACAAGCCCTCGGAGCAGCGCGGCGCTCGCTTATGTCGAGCGCGAGCGCGGCAGCGGATTCGAACGTAGCTGGCATAGGCTGGCGAATCTCATCGTGCGTTGATCGGGCGAGCCCGGCGGGCGAGGTGGCCGCCGAACGCGCGAAGCGAGGCTTGTTGTCCTTGCTGTCCTTACTGTCCTTATTGTCCCGTGTATCCGACCGGTGGGGTGACTTGTCCGGCGATCACCGGCGCGTTCTTCGACACGACGTAGATCGGCGATTCGGTCAACGTGAGGCGCACGACGCCGTTGACGTAGCCGACGGTGTAGGGGTTGCCCATCATATCGAGCACGGTCACCGTGCCGTTCGTTCCTGGATTGTCCACCTTCAGCGAGTAGTTGATGCCGGCATTGGGGCTGTACGCGCCGGCGGCAGTGGGCCAATTCGCGTTGTTGTGCGTCCACAAGGCCGTGATCACCGCACCGCCGCCCAACTGCTGGAAGGCATAGCCGTAGGCCGTCTTCGGCAGCCCGTTCAGATGGCCGAACGTTCGGGTGCCGTCGATGATGCGAGTCATGGCGGCAAACGCCATCGCTTCGGGTTTCGGGCTGACATTGCGCGCGGTGTGAGAGCCTTGCGGGTCGACCACGTCGAAGAACGTGCCGTAACCGACTTCCTCCGGGAAATCCGCTCCATAGAAGAAGTAGGTGACCTGAGCGCCTTCGCCGAGCACGATGAGGTGCGTGCGCACGGCGACGGCGGCCTGCGCGTACAGTTGATTCGCCGAAGGGGAATACGGGCCGTATGTCGTGCCCGGATCGTAGCTGATGCCCACCTCGGACGACCACAGCCGCATATTGGGCTTCATGGCCTGCATCTGCGAGCGCAGGGCGCGCATTTGCTGGTCGAGCGCGCGCGATGCTTTCGACGGGTCCGGGTCGGCGTCGAGCTGCTCGGGCGGCTGGGACGGGGAGGGCTTGTCGCTGTAATAGCTGTGCGTGACCACGCCGTCGATGTATTGCGCCAGCCCCAGCGGAGCGTGCGCGGCCAACAAGCCGCTCGTGCACCACGAGCACGCGCCCGGGTCGGGGCTCGTCGTGCCCATGACGATCGCATTCGGATCGGTCGAGTGCAAACCGTTATAGGCGGCGCGATAAAGCGAGACGAAGTTGGGCGCCGAGTCCTTCCAATCCGGCTCCCACGTGACTTGGTAGTAATCGTGCTGCTGGTTCGGGTAGTACGCCCCGCGAATAGCCGCCGTATCGGCCCCCACGCGCGCCATGAAGTTTTGGTAGTAGCCGAGATTGGTGGGCAGCCGCGTGTCGTCCTGGTAGGCGCCGGTCGGGCTGGCCCAGGCAGGAATGCCGTCGACCCGCACGAGCCGCATGATGGCGCCGCTCTTGAAGAAGGGGTCGACGTTGTTGAGCGACGGTGTCCACGTGTACGGTCCGTTCGGCTCCATCGTCGACAACTGACGGCTGTCGATGATTTGGGAAATGCCGAGGTCCGTGAGGATCTTCGTCCAGCCGTAAAACCCTTGCATGCCGAAGCGATGCTGATCTTGGCTGGTGTAGGAAACAGCGGGAATCACCGCGGATAGATTCGGCAAGATGCCGAACGTGGCGATGCCCGACGGACGCGTGCCGGCTTGGGGCAATGTCCCTCCGGCGCGCGCGAGCGTCGCGGTGACGGCAAAGTAGCCGCTCACCGAGGCGGTGCAAGAAAGCGTGCTCGTTCGTACGCCGCCGGGCACGGGGAAGGCGCCTCTTCCTTTGATATTGCCGCGGTCGTCTTGAATCGACCACGAGACGTAATCGGCCGAGCCGGTGGCCGTGACGAACGCTAGGCTGAAGGGGCTGCCCTCGGCGAACAAGCGGGCGTGGTAACGCGTGCTCGCGGGATCGGTGCTCGGCGTGTCCGCGCTGATCGGTCCGTTGGGCGTGCCGCCCGTCGTCGTGGTTGGCACCGAGCACGTGATCGCGCCTGTCTGCGGGGCGCTCCAGTACCCGGTGGAACTGTCGTACCAGCAGCGCTTGCCGTACCCATAGGCGGGATCGGTTCGGGAGACGACGCCGTTCGTGCAGGGAACGCCGTTCGTGAACGGTCCGTTGACGCTTTGCATCGGCCGAGGCGACGTCGTGCCGAAGACGACTTTTGCGGTGCCGCCGAACCCGCAGTACCCATATTCCGAGGCGCACTGCGTATAGGGGACGCCGCCGACATCGAGCGTGGCTTGCGCGTTAGCGTTGCGCACCCCCAGGCTGACGACGGCCAACAAGACGGTGCACAAACAATTCAACAATAGACAGAGACGGGCAGAAACGGCGGGGCGTGAGTAGACCATGTCCGGGCATGATGGGTGCTGAACGATTCGAACGAGGCATGCATCGGGCTGGCGAACTTCGTTGTGCCAGCGCGGCATTCGAGGTAGCCCGCGCAAGCCTGTCGGATGCGATGAAGCGACGTTGCGGGAGCGATTGAGACCCGTGGCGGATCAGCGCACGACTATGCCGATTTATGGGGTGCGAGGCAACGATGCACGCCGAAATGGCGGATATGTACGGTAATTCGGCCAAAAAATATGCCGTGCGGGAGCGACAGGGCGCTATCCGCACGGCGACAAGGTAATCGGATTTCTATTGGCTTACAGGTTGATGACCGGCAAAACGACGAGACTGGCGATCGATCCGGCGAACCCGGCGGGCGCTGCGCCGCCGGGTTCGCGAGGCGAGGCTTATTGCCCCGTGTAGCCGATCGGTGCGGTGACCTGCGAGGTCATCACCGACGCATTCTTCGATACGACGTAGATCGGCGATTCGGTCAACGTGAGGTTCACGACGCCGTTGGCGTAGCCGACGGTGTAGGGGTTGCCCATCATATCGAGCACGGTCACGGTGCCGTTCGTTCCCGGGTTATCCACCTTGAGCGAGTAGTTCATGCTCGAGGTGGGGCTGTACGAGCCGGTGGACGTGGGCCAGTTCGCGTTGTTGTGGGTCCACAAGGCGGTGACCACCGAGCCGCCGTTCATCTGCTGGAACGCGTAGCCGTAGGCCATCTGCGGCAAGCCGTTCAGGCGTCCGAGCGTTTGCGTACCGTCGATGATGCGGGTCATCGCAGCGAATGCCATGGCTTCGGGCTTCGGGCTGACCGTTTGCGTCGACCACGAACCTTGTGCGTTGGCCATATCGAAGAACGAACCGAACCCGACTTCGCCCGGATAGTCCGCGCCGAAGAAGAAGTAGGTAACCTGAGCGCCTTCGCCGAGCACGATGAGGTGCGTGCGAGCAGCCACGGCAGCCTGTGCGTACAGTTGGTTCCCCGACGGGTAGTTCGGACCGTATGCCGCGCCCGGATCGTAGCTGATGCCTACCTCGGAGTTCCACAACCGCATATTGGGCTTGACGGCCTGCATTTGCGCACGCAGGGCACGCATTTGCTGATCCAGTGCCTTGGAGACGTTGGCCGGGTTGGTATCGGTGTCGTATTGCTCCGGCGGTTGGGACGGCGACGGGTTCGCGCTGTAGTAGGCGTGCGTGGTGACGCCGTCGATGTACTGACCCAATCCGAGCGCACCGTACGTCTGCAGTTGGCCGCCCTCGCACCAGGCGCATGCGCCCGGTTCGGGACTCGTCGAGCCCATGACGACCGCATTCGGATCCGTCGAGTGCAGGCCCTGATACACGGCCTTATACATGGCGACGAAGTTGGAGGCCGAGTCTTGCCAATTCGGTTCCCACGTCACTTGATAGTAGTTGCTCTGCTGGTTCGGGAAGTAGGCTTTGCGAATCGCTTCCGTATCCGTTCCTACACGCCCCATGTAGCCCTGATAGTAGGTCGACAGATTCGTCGGCGCGTACATATCGTCTTGGAATGCGCCGGTCGGGCTGGCCCAGCCGGGGATGCCGTCGAGGCGGATGAGCCGCATGATCGCGCCGCTCTTGTAGATCGGGTCGGCGTCGGAGAGCGAGGGCGTCCACGTGTTCGGGCCGTTCGGCTCCATGTACGACAGTTGGCGATCGTCGATGATGCGCGACACGCCCAGCTTCGAGAGCATCGTCGTCCATTGATTGAAGCCTTGCATGCCGAAGCGATGCTGGTCTTGACGGGCGTAGCTGACAGCCGGCAGGACGCTGGCCAGATTCGGCAAGACGCCGAACGTGGCGATACCCGTCGGACGCGTGCCGGCTTGCGGCAACGTGCCGCCGGCGTTCGTCAACGTGGCCGTGATGGCGAAATAGCCGGCCACGCTCGAGGTGCACGAAATCGAACTCGTTTGCGTGCCGCTCGGCACGGCGAAGCTGCCGCTGCCTTTGATATTGCCCAGATCGTCTTGAACCGACCAGGCCACGTGATCGGCTGCCGGCGCGGTCGAGACGAACGAGATATTGAACGCGCTGCCTTGCGGGAACAGACGCGTGCGGTCGGCGCTGACGACGTCGGCGCTAATCAAACCGTTGGGCGTGCCGCCCGTGCTCGTGGTAGGCGCGGAGCAGGTGACGGCACCCGTCGGCATCGCCTTCCAATAACCCGTGGAGCTGTCGTACCAGCAGCTCTTGGCTTGGCCGTACGCGGGATCGCTGGGCGACACGACGCCGTTTTGGCATTGCACGCCGTTGGTGAACGGCCCGTTGACGCTGTCGTTCAACGTAGGCGAGGTCGAACCGAAGACGACTTTCGCGGTGCCGCCGAACGAGCAGCTTTGCCATTCGGAGGCGCACAACGTATAGGGGACGCCGCCCACGGTCAGCGTCGCCGGTGCTTGGGCATAAACGTTGGACGCGCTCAGGCTCGCGATGCCGAGCACGGCGGCGGCGATCGATCCCGTCAGCGGGAGTTGCTTGGGCAGATATTGAATAGCGTTTCTCATGGCAGTCATACTCTTCAAAAGAAAAAACTGGTCCCCAGGCGCAATTGAGATCAATTCGCCCAACGATTCGATGCGAAAATTCAGTTAGTGAGACTGAGCGGTTGTTTAGTAGTCCTGACTGTTCGCCTTGGACTTGCTCCGTTCTTGTGACGATATTATTGGTCAGCGCTTTTTCTTTTGATATCGGGGCACGCTGAAGCTTGCGTAGTCTGTGTAGGTTCTTTCGTCGGAGATTTCCTACTCGCCTTGTCGCCCGAAGTGCACGCAGCTAGAGCGGCGCAGACGGCCTGTCCGGCGGTACGCGCATCGCGCGCAGCGGGGTGCGACATGACATTAGGATAGTTCGGTGTACTAAGTAAGCGTGGCGCAAAGCGGACGGAATGATCCGTTGGCGCGCAATGGAGATTGGCCAACCCGCTATTTGCGAGGGCCATTCGTTTCGAATTAGCGGGGGAGTGGACGCGGGGTGACGCGTTTATTACTAATTGACGAAAGCGGAACGGATGTTACGCATGATGTGCCGCTCGTCCGTCTCGCTTATTGATCCATGTCATGAAGCGAGGGGGAAGCGGCTCGCGACGGCAAACGCGATCTCATGACGGCACCCGCGCCCATGAAGGCGGAGGCGGGAAGCGGAAAGCGCGGATTGGAAGACACTAGATTCAGATCGTGGCGTTCAGGCAGTGGTTGGGAGTATCGCAGCTCTGGGGCGGCGGCGAAATCGGCGAGGGAGGAGATCGGTGTAGGGGCGACCAGGCACGGCGTCGGAATCGTCCGACAAAGGGGGGACGGCATACCGCCCGTGCAAACGGTCCGATAAGGAGTGACGCGATGCGTCGTTCCGCGGCGACCGGAACGACCGTGACCGCCTAGGCCGCCGGGTAATGCGCCTGTTTGAGGATACGTCCCCATTCATAGTCGCAACGATCGGGGGTGTACGGCATGGTGCCGCCGCCCGGCGTGAACGTCAGTTCGCCGAAATACACCTCGTCGTCCGGCGCGTAAAGATCGACGCGCACGTACCCGAGCCCCTCGGCCAACTGCATGGCGATGCGCGTGAGCGTGTCCCAGTTCGACGGCCGCGGCAAGGCGCATTCGCTGCGCCTGTAGCTGCCCCACGCCAATTCGAGCCGGTTCCAGTGGGCATCGTAGATGTCGGCGCGCGCGTCGCCAAACCGGTCCGCGATGATGCCTGTATAAATAATAGGCCCGTCCGGCCCGCGGCCGAATACGTGCATCTTGAGGTCGGCCGGAACCCGTCCTGTCTTGTCGAGCAGCAGCTTCTCGAAAAAAATGCGGGGTCGGATACCGCGATAGTGCCGCTCGCGTGCGACACGGGAGTAGTCGATACCGAGCCATTCCTCGGCGCGGCGTTGCAGCGCTTCGAAGCTCGTGCGCGATTTGTCCCTCACCACCTCGACGAAGCCGGAGCCGTGACTCGCTTTCATGACGAACGAGGAAGGGAGGAACTCGAAGATCTCCCGCGTGAATAGATCCGGCGCGGCGATGAGCGGGATGAGGTACTTTTCTCCGATACGATCCCGGACATACGTACGCACGCTCAGCTTGTCGGCCAAGTCCTTCCAGCGCGGGTCGGGATGCAGGCATCGCGCAAGGATCATCTCGTTGAACGTGGCCGGATCCTTGATCCGCGGGAATCGGCCGATTCTCCGGCGATGGGATAGCGCTAGATAAAGCGGGTCCGGAAGCAGCGCCGTTCCCCACCGGAGCACTTGTTTCGTGATGTGCGATGCAGAATTTCCCACAATGGCTCGCCCCGCCTACGTTCAGGCCTATGATCGGATGACTGAGTACAGCTTGGTCGTCGTTATCGTTATGCTGCCCGCGCGACTTGCCGAGCGATCTGGATGTATCGATCGGCCGTGTCCGCAAGCGTCAAACCATGCAGATTGCGCTGCGCCCTGCGCTGCTCCAGCGCCGTCGCGAGTGCGTTCGCATACGCCTGCGTATCGGTCGTGTCGATCAGTTGAACGCCGGGTAGGTTTCGCGCGAACGCGAAGGCGGCAATCGTGCTCGCGACGACCGGGATGCCCGAGGCCAGCGCTTCCAGGAACGCGATGCTGTGCGCCTCCGAGCGCGACGGCATGGCAAACACCGTTGATGCCGCGAGGATCGCCGGGATGTCGGAGCGTGGGCCTTGCACGTCCACCCGGTCGGCGATGCCGAGTTCGGCCGCGAGTGCGATGACGCCGGCATGGTATTCGGGGTCTTCGATCACGCCGTAGAGCACGAGACGCGCACTGGGCACACGTCCGAGCACTTCCTTGAATGCCCGGACCGTCTGCATTTGATCCTTGACCGAGGTATAGCGGCCGATTTGCACGATTTGAGGTGCGTCGCGCCGGCCGCGCTCGGGCCCGCCGCCGCCTGCAAATCTCGCGATGTCCACGCCGTTCGGAATGACGGTCATCAACGGATGCGATCCGACCGCCGTTCGGTAGTCCTCCACGTTCGCCGGCGATACGCCGATCACCGCGCTCGCGCGGCGCGACAAGGAACGCTCGACCCATCGGAACAGCCCGCGTGCGAAATCGTTCGTGGCGGAATGCATGACGTAGACGACGGGCACGCCGCTGGGCAGTGCGCGCGCATAGAACGCGGGGATCGTCGCGTGCGCGAAAATCACGTCCGGCTTGAAGTGCCGGATGGTTCGATGCAACCCCAATAGCTTGCCGATCAAGCCGTGCTTGCGGGCGGGAAAGCGGCAAGCCACGTCGCCGCGCTCGAGTTCGGCACGAAACGGAGCGAAGTCGGCTTGTTCGGGATACAACGCCGCGATGCACACCGAATGGCCCTGCGTCTTCTGCAGCAGGGCCAAATCCTTGACGAGCACTTCCGCGCCCGACAGGCGCGGTATCCAAACGAGGTGAAGCGCGCGCATCACTGGCTCCTGGTCAACCGGTAGAACATGAAGAGCGCCGCCGCGGACAAGCCGGCCGTCAGCGACCAGGCAACGCCTGTCGCTCCCCAGTGCCGCGTCGCGAGCGGAACGGTGACGAGCAGCACCGCAATTTGCACGATCGACGCATGCGTGGTCGTCTTCGGGCTGCCAATGGCGCGAAGATAGGCGACTAGCAGCGCGATCAGGGCGCCGATCGCCATGTTGACGACGAAGATATCGAACAGTGGAACGGCCCCGAGCCACGATTTGCCGAGGACAAGCGAAAAAAGTTGCGCGGCCGACGCGCGCGCGATCAAGACGATCGCGGCCAGCGCGCAGACAAGCAAGGCGAGGTAGCGCTTGAACAGACGCGCGGCCTTTTGCGGCTCCTGACGATGCTGAGCGGCGAACGTGGGAAACAGGAACTGCGACATGGCGATGGCCGCGTCGGCGAGCAGCATTTGCGCGAGCCGGGACGACATTTGGTACGCGCCGAACTGCGCCGGTCCGAGCAGCGATGCGACCACGACCTTATCGAACTGATTGAGCACCAGCGTGACGACGCTCGAGGCCCAAATCCAGCGACTGAACCGAACGTAGTGACCGATGCCGGACCAGGCGAGCCGCAGCGGAGGGCGCGGCTGCATCGTCATCCAAGTGAGCGTGGTCTTGAGCGTTTCCGCAGCGATCGTGCCGAGCAGCGCCGAATACACGCCCGCACCGCTCAGGGCGGTGCCGATCGCGATGGAGCAATCCGCGATCGAGGCCGACATTTCGATGGCCGCGATATGCTGAAAGCGCCGCTCGCGCTGCACGACGCAATAGGCCGGCGACATCGTTCCGCGAATCAGCGGCACGACGGCGGCAAGCAGCAGCAGGCCCAGCTCTCCGGCGCGCAAGTGAAACAGGCGGAACATCGTCGGCGCGAGCGAGGCCAGCAGCAAGGCGATGAACACCCCGCGCGTCGCGAGCGTGGTCAGAACCGAACCCAGCTGCGAACGGGTCGGCGCATCGCGATCTTGGATGATCGCCTGTGCGAGACCGGTGTCGGAAAGCGATTCCGCAATGGCCACGGCCAGCAGTGCCACGCTGACGCTGCCGATCGCCGCCGGTCCCAAAATGCGCCCGAGCGCGAGAAACTTCACAGCAACGAGCCCGCGCACGACGAGTTGCTGCAGCAGCACCCACGTTGGCGCGCTCGGATGCAGCCCCCCGCGCAAAGACAACGTCGGGAATCGAATCGACCTCGCCGTCCTGGTTTGCTCCATTGCGTTATCCCCGCCTCGTTCGATTACCGCAAGGCTTTGGGCGACGTGTAGCCGCCGTATTGCGCCCCATACCCGTAGCCGTAGCTGCTCCGGTCGGGCTGGAATGCGTTCAGCAGCGCACCCTTGACCGGAACGCCGGCGCGGCTGAGCCGCTTGATCGATTCCTGAATTTCGCCGACGTTGTTCAATTCGTGGCGTGCGACAAGAAACACGGCGCCGGCATGGGCGCCCACGACTTGCGCATCCGAGACGGCGAGCACGGGCGGCGTATCGATAAGCACGATGTCGTAGCGCTGAGAGAGCGTCTCGAGCTGCGCCCGCATCGTTTCGGAAAGCAGCACCTCGGACGGATCGTGCGGCAGTGCGCCGGTCGGGATGAAGTCGAAGCCGGTGCCGACACCGCGCCGCGTCACTTCGTCGATCGTCCTTGTCCCCGCGACGAGTTCCGTCAAACCGTCGCTGGCGGGCACGTTGAAATACTCGTTCAAGCGCCCTTTGTGCAGATCGCCGTCGATGAGCAATACCCGCTTGCCGCCCGCGGCGAGCACGGCCGCGAAATTGGTGGCGACGAACGATTTGCCGACACCGGGGGTGGGGCCCGTCAGCATGACGATGTTGTTGGGCGCATCGAGCAGGCTGAACTGGAGCGCCGTGCGCAAACTGCGCAGGCTCTCGATGGCCGGGTCGCGCGGCTGCCGGCTGGCGAGCAACGCCGTCGACGCACGCTGGTTCTTGGCCGAATGCGTGAGCATCTGCTGCGACTCGCTAAAGGGAATCGCCGCGAGCACGTCCAATCCCGTGTACCGCTCGATGTCCTGCGGATGCGAGACGCGATTGCGCAAAATCTTGCGCAAGAGCGCCCCGGCGACGCCGAGTGCGATGCCGAAGATGAACGACAGCCCAATGACGAGCAGCCGCTTCGGCCTGACCGGCTTTTCCGCGATGTTCGCGTCGTCCACCAGACGCACCGTGCCCAAATTGCCCGCTTGAACCACCTTCAATTGCTGGGCGGTATTGAGCAGACCGGTATAAAGATCGGTATCCACTTGCACGTCGCGCTTGAGCCCGACTTCCTGCCGCTCGAGATCGGGGAACTGCTTCATCTGCTCGGTGAGCGAACTCATGGCGTCGTTCAGCTCGCGAATCTGACTGTCGATTGCCACCACGCTCGGGTGCGAGGGCGCGAATCGCGACAGCAAATCCTCACGCTGAATCTTCAGCTCCAACAGCTTGGACTTCGCCGCGGTCGATTGCTGCAACAGCGCCGTACCTTCGCCCGTGAGGTCGACCGCCCCATGCTCGTCGCGAAAGCTCGTGTACTTTTGTTCCGCGTCTTGGAGCTGCGCTTTCAACTGAGGCAACTGCGCATTGAGGAACGCGAGCGAACGCCTCGCTTCCGCCGTCTTGCGATCGACGTTTTGCGCGAGGTATTCCTTGCCGATCGTATGCAGCAGCTTCGCGCACAGGATGCGGTCGGTGCATTCGAGCGACGCTTGGACGACGCCCGATTCCTTAGCGATTTCCGCGATCTGGAGCCGGTCTTGCAATTGCTGAATCGTCTTGAGCCGCGAATTGCGCGTGAGCGTGAAGCGGATGCCAGGCTTTGCATCGATCGACGAGACGTCGAGCGTCACGGGGCCTTCGGGCAGTTGGAAGGTTTGCGCCACGCCGATGCGGCCGTTGAACGAACGATCGCCGTCCGGTGAAATCAGCCGATACGCGCCGCCACCGAGGAACTGCAAATCGAACGCTTTTCCGTAGAGGGCTTCAGGCACGTCGAAGGTGCTCGTCTCGATGCGCTCATCGCCCCATGCGTATCCGCCGAGCCCGAACAGCCCCGGTTGAGAGAGCGATTTGTTCATTCTCGCGATGAACTGGCCGATGAGCGGGAAATAGTGCGGGCGAGCGCTGACGTCGAGCTGCAGCGCGTCGACTGCTTTCGACACGACGAGCCGCGACCGCAGAATCTCGATTTCGGTGGCGGCGCCGGTCTTGATATCGAACATGGACGAGACCTCGCCGAGCAGGCTCTTCGACTGCTCCGCCCCTTCCTCGACCTGGAACATCATGTCGGAGCGATAGACCGGCGTTGCCGTCAGCGCGTAGAGGGTCGCGAGCAACACGGCGCCGAACGTGCACTTGAAAATAAACGAACGCGCCTCCCAGAGAAAATCGATCTGCTTTCTGAGGTCGATTTCGTCTTGGACGGGCACACTCATCGGGATCGGTTCTAGCGGTTTCATTGCTTGTCCTCGGAGATGCTGGGTCCTCTCGGACCGTTGACCATTCACGCCGCCTTTCGCCCGGCCGCCGATCTCAAGGACCGGGCGTGCGCCGGAGGCAGGTACACCATCACTGACTACACAGCAGCGTCAGCGAATCGACGAAATTCGCCATGACGCGTTTGCGATCGAAATGCATGAGCGCGTATTGCCGCCCGCGCATGCCGCATTGATTCGCCCACGCCGGTTGATCGATCAACGACTCGATCGCCGCGGCGAACGCATCGGTATCGCCGGGCTCCACGGCCACGCCGCACTGCGACACCACGGCGCTCAGTTCGCTGCCTTGCTGCGCGGTCGTGACGACAGGCCGCGCGCTCGCCAACATGCCGGCGAGCTTCGACGGCATGACGAGATCGGTGACGTCGGCCCGCTGCGGCAGCAAATGCACGTCGGCGCAGGCAAGCAATTCGGCCAGCCGGTGTGCCGGCTGAAGCGGCAAGAACGTGACGTTGCTCAACCCCGCGCAAGACGCCTCGAACGCGCTGCGTCCCGATCCATCCCCGCAAAAGACGAAGCAGATATCGCTGCGCCGCGCGAGGATCCGTGCCGCCTCGGCCAGAATGTCCAGCCCTTGCTTTTGCCCCATGTTTCCGGAATACAGACACACCTTGCTGCCCGGCGCGAGCGCCAATTCTTCGCGATACCGATTGCCGCTGGCGCTGCCGCTCTCGTCGCCCACGGTGACCCAATTCGGCAGAAACACGAGCTTGCGGCTGTCGACGCCTTTGGTCTTTGCGAGATCCAGCATCCTTTTCGAAATCGACGAAACGATGTCGAAGCGGCGTATCAGCGCTTGCTCGATCCCGAGCGCGAGACGTTTGAGCCACGGCGCTCGCACGAGTCCCAGCACGAATGCGGCATCGACTTCGTAGTCCTGCACGTGCAACCAGCACTTCGCCCCGGTCAGCTTGGCCACCGTGAGCGCGGGCATCGCGCACATCAAGCTCGGCTCGACCACCCACACCACGTCCGGCCGCCAGGCCGTGAGCCGGGCCATCACGGGCAAGGCCGCCAGCATGAAGCTGGCGTAATGCACGAGACGTTTGATGCCGCCCGGTTTTTCCGGCACATAGAGCGGGCACCGGAAAATACTCACGCCCGGGCGGGGACGTTCGACAGAATATCGATTCGAAAAACCTTCAAAAATGCGCCAGCCGGGGTAATGCGGTTGAGCGGTGACGACCGCCACTTCGAACCCGTGATCGGCGAGCGATTCGACGAGTTCGCCCGAATATTTGCCGATGCCTGTCAGCTCGGGGGCGTAATTCAAGGTGCAGACGACGATGCGCGAACCCTTCGCGGCGCTTTGAGGGGCCGTGCCGTGTAGGGGTAGCCGCTCGCTCGCGCCGCCCTCGACGCCGGTGCCGATGTGTTCCCGATCCGAGATGTCGCGCACTTTGTGCTCTCCGATTCAAGCGATTCGCCTGGTTGCTCGACCGTCGCTGGCAACAGTCGTAGCAGGGTGATCGGCCGTTACGGGGCAACCCGGCCGAATGGGATTTTTTTTGATTTTTTCCGATCGCCGCGACCACTTCCTCGAATTCGCACGCGCGCGAAAGGCGAGCGGCACGTAACGACTTGCCGGGAATCGCCCGGGTCGGAAAACTCGGATACCGCGATCGAAAAAACCGAACGTAAAGCCTGCTAAGGCGGCGGGAGCGGCATGCTAGGCCTGTGCGATTTCCGACAAGAAACTGTCGTAGGCGCGCCGAATCCCATCCTCCAAGGAAATTCGCGAGCGCCATCCGAGTTCCCGCATGCGGTCCACGTTGAGCAGCTTGCGTGGCGTGCCGTCGGGCTTGCTCGCATCGAATACGATCTCGCCGTCGAATCCGACGATGCGCATGACCGTCTCGGCCAACTCGCGAATGGTCACATCCTCGCCGACGCCGATATTGAATAGGCCGTCCGCGACGTCGGATTCCATCAGAAACACGCACGCATCGGCCATATCGTCGACATACAGAAACTCCCGCCGCGGTGTGCCGGAGCCCCACACTTCGATCCGGGCGTCGCCCCGTAGCTTGGCGTCGTGCGTCTTGCGCAGCAGTGCGGGTAGCACGTGGCTCGTCTGCAGATCGTAGTTGTCGCGCGGCCCGTATAGATTGGTGGGCATGGCGCTCACGTAATGCGTTCCATACTGCCGGTTATACGACTCGCACAGCTTGATCCCTGCGATCTTGGCCATCGCATAGGGCTCGTTGGTTTTCTCGAGCGGGCCCGTCATCAGATAGGACTCGCGGATCGGCTGCGGGCAATCGCGCGGGTAAATGCACGAGGAGCCGAGGAACAGCAAACGCTCAACGCCGGCCGAGTAAGCCGCATGGACGACGTTCGCCTCGATCATCAAGTTCTCGTAGATGAACTGAGCCGGATAGCTGTTATTGGCGTGGATGCCCCCCACCTTCGCCGCGGCCAAGAACACATACGCGGGCCGCGTTTCGCCGAAGAAGCGCTGCACGGCATGCGGATCGAGCAGATCGAGCGACGCGCGATCGGCGGTCACGATATGGCGATAGCCGCGCTGTTGCAGGCATCGCACGATCGCGGAACCGACCATGCCGCGATGGCCCGCGACGTAGATCGGTTCGCTCTTGTCGATGGTACGGAGCATCGTTGTCCTCGCTGGGGCTTATTCGTTGAACTCGAAGGCCTTGTAGCCGTGCTCCTTGACCAGCTCGTCGCGCTCCGCGCTACGCAAGTCTTCGCGCACCATCTCGGCCACGAGATCGGCGAATCGCGTGCGCGGCGTCCAACCGAGCTTCGTGCGGGCCTTGGTGGCGTCGCCGAGCAACGTCTCGACTTCCGTCGGCCGGAAATAGCGCGGATCCACGGCGACCACCACGTTGCCGTGAGCGTCGTAGCCTTTCTCGTCGACGCCGCTGCCGCTCCATCGGATTTTCATGTCGAGTTCTTCTGCGGCGGCATTGACGAAGTCGCGCACGCTATATTGCCGGCCGGTAGCGATGACGAAATCCTCGGGCTGCGCCTGCTGCAGCATCATCCATTGCATTTCCACGTAATCGCGTGCGTGTCCCCAGTCGCGCTTCGCATCGAGATTGCCGAGGAACAGGCACTCTTGCACGCCCAGCTTGATGCGTGCGAGGGCTCGAGTGATCTTGCGCGTCACGAACGTCTCGCCGCGAATCGGCGACTCATGATTGAAGAGAATGCCGTTGCACGCGTACATGCCGTACGCTTCGCGATAATTTACGGTGATCCAGTATGCGTACAGCTTGGCCACCGCATACGGCGATCGGGGGTAAAAGGGCGTCGTTTCGGTTTGAGGAATCTGCTGGACCAGCCCGTACAGTTCCGAAGTAGACGCTTGGTAGAAACGCGTCTTCTTTTCGAGCCCGAGGATACGGATCGCTTCGAGAATCCGCAGCGTGCCGAGCGCGTCGGAATTGGCCGTATATTCGGGTTCCTCGAACGAGACGGCCACGTGGCTTTGCGCCGCCAGGTTATAGATTTCGTCCGGCTGCACGTGTTGGATGATGCGCGTAAGGCTCGACGAATCGGTGAGATCGCCATGATGCAATACGAACCGGCGCCACCTTTCGTGCGGGCCTTGATAAAGATGGTCGATGCGGCCCGTATTGAACAGGGATGTACGGCGCTTGATGCCGTGCACCACGTAGCCCTTGTCGAGCAGCAATTCGGCTAGGTAGGCGCCGTCTTGGCCGGTTACGCCCGTAATCAGTGCGACTTTCAATCGTGCCTCCAAATGAGGGGTCCGCCACGTCGTAGCAAGGCCGATCTCACTATGTCGGAGCGCCGGCTTTGCCTGCAATTTTGCTTGCGCAAAATATGCCGTGTTGCTTAATGCAACGCAACAATGCTTGTGAAAATGGCGGAAAACAGCTATCCGGCCGCACCAATCGCGTCACGCCAGCATGACTAAACTGCCAGCGATGCCGGTTTCGTAGGTGCTATTTATTTTGGTTAGCCGCGCGAAATCATAAAGATTAAGAAAAATACGCGGGCATGAAATGGCTGCCGCTGGCGCGGATTGCGGTGGCGCAGGGGCGGGCGATCGAAGCGAAGCTCACGCGACAATGGAAGTGCGAAGCGAACGCGCGAAGCGCAAATGCGAAGCGCCCGAGCGCGGGCGGTGTCGGGCGCGTCGCGCGTGGGGCTGGATGGGGCCTTACGCTTGCGTGGTTGCGGTGGGTTCGGGGCTTCTCGGCAGGCCGGCAAATCGTCCCAAGATGAATTTTCGTCCGGGATGCTCGACGAGTCGGAAGGTCGCCTGGGCGGCGATCACGAGCGCGATCAAAAAGAGCGCGAGTTCGGCGACAAACGCCAAACCGCTCGCCTCGCTTAGCCTGCGCTCGAAGATCAGCAATAGCGGCATATGCATCAGGTACAGCGAATACGATAGGCGTCCCAGCGCTTGAGGCGCGGCCGTTCGAAGCAACACCGAGACGGGCCCCGCGTCCGTGCTGAGCGCGACGATCAACAGCGCACTCAAGACGGGAACGCCAAATGCCGCGAGGCCATAACGCGTCGAGAGGCAGACGGCGTAGACGAGCGATAGCGCGAGCACGATCGACACGAGCGGGCGCGACAGCCGTGCGACGACAGCGGGACGCTTCGACAGATCGAACGCGAAGCACCCGGCGAAATAGCCGAATGTACATCGCACCATCGCGCCGGGCGAGGCGACATTGTCCAGGCAGGCTTTGCCATGGCCGCAATGGTGAACGAGGTCGATGGCAAGCACGAAGGCTCCCGCGACCAAGCTCAGTATCGCGAACGCGTAGGCGCGGCGGCGGCGACGCCCCTGGAGCAGCAAGCAGAGCAGGGCGAAGATTAGGTAGTTATAGAACTCGGTGCTGATGCTCCAACTGGCGAAGTTGTACACGATGACATGCGGCAGCCCGAGCCCGAACGTCATCGAAAGCGTGGCCATGAGATCCGCGACCGAAGGCAGCAGCCATCGCCCGCCGTCGGTTAGCGCCACGGCGTTGGCGATCAGAAAGTAGATCGCATACGAGGCGATGAGCAGCGGCATCAAGCGTGCGATCCGTGCGATCGCGAAATCGCGCACGTCCGACGTCGATTGCAAATGCCCGACGTAGTTCATCGACATCACGAAGCCGCTCAGCACGAAGAATAGGTCGACGGCGAGATATCCGGCCTTGAACAGGCTGAAGGCATGCAAGTGAGGAACGTGATAAAGCACGACAAGCAGTGCAGCCACGCCGCGCAGTCCTTCGAACGACCGATTCATGACCTTCGCTTTCATGTCGCTCCCAAGGAATTCGGCTCTTGCGGAGGATGCCAATTCGTGAGAGGTGGGGCAACGGGCACTGAAAAAATGGCCGATAAGTGCTATCGCCGCATGAGTACGGCGTCGATTGGGGCGTTCGGAAATCTGTCTAATCGGACGGGCTTGTCGTTATGCCATTTAACGCATCCTGTGTATGGGCGAATTCTTTTGGCGAGATTATTTTTGTCGAAATATTTTTGACAGCTACCCTTTGGTTCGCCGAACCGGGACGCCGACGGCTACGCGCCTTCGACAAGCCCCGCGATTGGCAATTCAGTCATGTTCATGCATTGGGCGATGGGCGCTGCGGTAGGCGTTATCGGCCAGATTTTCAGCGGCCGTTGCATAGCACAATGCTACGCGGCATATTCCCCCCGAAAGGCGACATCGTCTTCGAATCGAGCAAACCCGACGGCACGCCGCGCGAGTCTGCCGTGGGTCGCACGGATGCGTCTATTGAGTTGGCGATCCGGTATGTCGCTGGCCGATGGGATCCGGCGGACCTACGGCAGCTTGACTGTGCGCGCTGTGCTACTGCAACCCATGACAGGATGCCACGCGCATGCACAAGATCCTCAGTCCTATTGGGACGGAAATCGAAATCCCGGAAACGGCCGATCAAAATACGACGACGTTCGACTTGAGCGAACTCACCGCGGCGAAGCGCTATTACGACGAGAACGGGTACGTCGTCGTTCGCCGCACCGTGGATCCGGCCGTTTGCGATTCCATTCGTGCAGCGTTCGATCAGACGGTCAAGCGCTATCCGGGGTACATCTACCGGCAAGCGACGGCGAACCCCGAAAAGAACAAGATCAACGAGCACGGCTTCGTGATGAATCCGTTGCTGAACCTTCAGTCGCTCAGCGAAGCGCAGTTTGCGCCGCTCAAGACGCTGGCGGTGAAGGTGTTCGCGAGCGACGCGATCAAGTCCATCAATCGCGCCATCTTTTCGGAGCCGGGCAAGCTCGTGCAGAGCATGTATTTCGAAGGCAATTCGGAAACGTGGCCTCATCAAGATACGTACTATCTCGACAGCGAACGGATCGGCACGATGGTGGGGTGCTGGTACGCGCTCGAGGATATCGACGCGGGCGCGGGGCGATTCTTCGTCGTACCCCGTAGCCACCGAATCGACATGGTGAAGAACGGAAAGAATTTCGACGTGGCGTTCAATCACGGCCGCTACAAGGAACTCGTCAAGAAAATCCTTTCCGAAGAGCAGATCGAATTTCGGGCGCCGTTCCTGCAAAAAGGCGATGTGCTTTTCTGGAACGCGAAGACGATCCATGGCAGCTTGCGCACGACTCGGCCGCAATATTCGCGCAGTTCCTTGACGTCCCATTTCATTCCGGTGTCTCACCGGTTCTTGCAGTTCCAGTCGAAGATCAAGCCGCTGAACCTGCGCGAATTTCACGGGATGGCGTTCCATTGCCCGAAGGACATGGAGCTTTTGTCGAGCCGGCTCGTGCTAGGTGTCGAGACCACGTTCCCCAAGACGTTTCAGATGGCCAAGAAGCTGGCGATCAAGGCGCTGGTGAAATGACGCATCCGAACAGAACGATCGATTTGACGCTGGCCGGGAAGGGAAACTACGCGCATGCGCGCGGGGCACTCACGCGGCTGGCTTGGTTCATCATCGAGGCATGCGTGATCGACAATCGCCTCATGCCCGTTTCCGCGGTGCGGGTGGGGCTGCTTCGCATGTTCGGCGCGAAGATCGGCCGCAACTGCCGGTTTCTGCATGCGATCCGTGTGAAGGCGCCTTGGAATCTCGAGGTCGGTGACAACTCGTGGTTCGGCGAAAGCGTCTGGATCTACAACCAGGACCTGATTCGCATCGGCTCGAACGTGTGCATCTCGCAGGGCACCTTTCTGACCTGCGGCTCTCACGATGCCGGGACGAACATGGATCTCCAGGTCGCCCCGATCACGATCGAAGATGGCGCATGGATCACCTCGAAATGCGTCGTCCAGAAGGGCGTGACGATTGGCCGCTCGGCGCTCGTCACGCCGCTGTCGGTGGTGCACCGGTCGCTCGAGCCGGAGGGTGTCTACGGCGGCAATCCATGCCAGTTCATTCGTAAGCGATTCCGCTGATCGCGGAAGGCGCACTCGGGGCACGCTCGCGTGGCGCCGGGCGCGGCGAGGGCCGCAAAGCTATAATGGTGCCGTTATTTCCAGTGAAGTTGGTGCCAGCATGGCCCTCATGATTCCCGACGAGTGCATCGATTGGCAGTCCTAAGCAATCTTCGCGCGTACCGTCCATAGAGGCTTCTAGCTTTGCCAATTGCCAGAAATTATCCTCTTGCAACTCAACTGCAACTCAGAGGAGAAAATGGCAACTTTTAGCCAACGCACCGGCCGTTGGCAGTAAAAATAAATCGAAATGGATTTCCGGCGCAATATAAATCGTTTTAGAAAAAAGCGGAAGGCCAGGTTTGAGCTCGCTCAGTTGAAGCAGCAATGGTCTCAGCTTCTGTCGCCTGAAAATCCTCCTTCCTGCAAGCAAAGCTTTTCATAGTCCCCAAACAGCCCACGACAGCCGCCGATGTCTTACCTCGAATAGCGTGAGATGCCGTTTCTCAAATAGCGCGCAACGTAACACTTAGAAGTCGGACTAAGTGCCGGCGATGTGAGCACAATTTCTGAACCGCCAGCTGCCACTATCAGGCCCCGTTGGCCGCCTTCGCGAAGGCTTCGGCGAGTTTGTCGAAATGCTTGAGCGCGGCGGGCGTAAGTTCTATCTGCTTGCGGCGCGTGTCTTCCGTGTCGCTCAGTGTGAGCCAGCCCTTTTCACGCATGGACGTGACGCGGGCGTGGAGCGTCGCGGGCGAACCAAGCTGGCTTTGCGCCATCATGTCGCGAACGGAAAGCCGATCGTTTTTTTGCGTCGTGCGCGCAACGAATTCGAGAATTTTTTCTTCGAGCGGATCAAGCGCAGGCAGCGCGGGCAGTCCACGGAGCGCTTCTGTCAGTTGAAGGAATCGAAGGTAGATATCGGCAGGGCGGGTCATGGCGTATAGTCCTGACTTCGAGACGTCCGCGATGCACAAGAAGGTGACGCAATCACCAGAATCGCGACGATATCGGAATCACAATCATTTTACGCGAATGAGTAGCTTACGTTTACATTTCTGGTCGGTAACGGGCACGGTGATCGTCTACGTGCTGACGCTCGGCCTCGATGAACTCATCTTCCTGCATGGCGGATCTCCAACTTTCGTGGACTGGATCTACCTTCCAACTGGCATCCGCCTCTTGAGCACGCTCCTGTTGGGCGTGGACGGTGCTATCGGACTGCTGATAGCCGGGTTGATTGTCGATTTTTTCCACTACTTCCCGCATGACCCTGTTCGAGCCGTTGTCGGCGCCATTTTCAGCGCAGTCGGTCCTTACATCGTCTATCGTCTCGCGTTGGAGCGCTACGGCCTGAAAGCGTCGCTGACGAATCTCACGCCCAAGCGTCTTATCGTGCTGGCGTTTGCCGTCGCGCTGGCGAACTCGACACTGCACCACGTCTGGTTTGCGCTGACCGGGGATACAGGGAATTGGCTGCAAAGCTATTTCATGATGTTTGCAGGCGATCTGCTCGGTGCGTTGATCTTGCTGTATATCGTCAAGGGACTTCTGACTCTTCTGCCGAGACAGCCAGGCCGTTCGCGCATGACGGATGGCATGTTCAGAATTCGGTTGGCCCTAAACAGTGCCTACGATAACCGTCTAGCCTGACGATAGAGCGTTTACGCGGAAAGTTAACGGAGTGACTTCGATAGCCACTCCTTCCGTGCGACGAACTCCTTACTTGTGCAGCAACGTGATCATGTTGTAGTTGGTGGTGCCGGTAAAGGCCCCTAGTGTTGTTGGATCGCCGTAGGCCAGGAACATCAGATCCGTCTTGCCACTACCGAAATTGCCAAACCAAGGCTGTAGTGGGGTGCTGTTCGGATTAACACCAAGCTGCTGAGCGATAGTAGTTACGCTTGCACCATTGAAGACGTCCATGAATTGCATCTGTCCGTTCACGAATTGAAGGACCGGACGCCAGTTGCCCCACTGCGAGAGATTTACACCGCCCGTCAACAGCAGTTCGAGTTCGGTCTTTCCATCCCCGTTGATGTCAACAGCTTGCATGCGTGTAACGTCTGCGAGCACAACGCCTGAGGAATTCTGAATATTGACGTTGGGCACATTGGCAGAAGCAGTAATGTCAGTGAAGTTGCCCGCACCATCGTTATGGATGAGTTGAAGGTACGTTCCTGTTCCACCACCTTCCCAAATAACAGCGATATCGGGGTGACCAGTGCTTTCAAAATCGCCAACTACTATGCTTGACACACCAAGATGTAGGTTGCTGCCAGACGTATACGGAATGGTCGCGTAAGTGGCCGGAATCGGAATCGTCACGCGGCTAGACGTTTGATAAACGCCACCCACCAGCTTATAGATGAATACAGCGTTTTGATGTGTGAGGAATGTGCCGCCACTATATGTGCCAACGATCAAATACGGTGAGCCACTGCTGTCCAGGTTAGCCAATGCGGCAGTACCCTGCATGACATAATCGATGGACCCATTGAATTGGCTTGTCGGTGTATAGGCAACTTCCGGCGGCAACGATGCATTGTTTTCGATGAAGTTACCATTGCCATCATTATTGAAGAGTGCGGTGCCGAAGCCCACAACACTCGAGCCGCCCAAACGAGTGATAACGGCGGTTTGTCCACCAGGTACATTGGTGTTGTACATGGTGCTGACGTGGTTGAAGTTGAATTCGCCACCTGCGTCATCTTGGTTCAGTTGCGCGCTTGCGATGTTCACTAGCTTGCCGCTCTGATTGAGCAGCAGTTCGTTGTCATGTCCGGCGCAACCAGGGGTAGCTCCACAGTCAACAAGCTCCTGTCCTTGGTCAGCGAACATCAAGCTATCGACACCTGTTTTGTTGAAGTCACCTGCAAAGATCGCATCGACAAAGCCAGTAGTCGGCGCCGCGCCAGAGATCACGTTTTGCGTATTTTGTGTGAAATTGCCCTTGCAGTCGCTTGTGAAGATTTGCATCGGCAATGCTGGATTAACATCATAGTAGGTCGGCGTATTGACGAGTGCTGGGCAGCTATTCTCACCAAAATTGCCAACTTGCCATTGACGCATGCCTTGCAAGGCAAAAAGCGAGCCACTCGAAGCTCTTGCAGAAGGAGTCGGTGTGGGAAAGTTATTTGTAACGGTCGACCTGACTGGTTGCTGGTAGTTCACCAGCAGACCAGCGGGCGCAGACGCGGGAGTGGAGGGGGATGCACTGGTAGATGCAGTCGAAGTATTTCCGCCCCCACCTCCGCCGCAAGCAGAAATGAGGACCACTACGGATGTGATCGTCACTGCCTGCGCGAGGTGCTTACTTATTGACTTCATTTCCGCTTTCCTCTGTTGTAGATCCGCTCAGAACGACGTCGTCGAGACGGACGATTTCAAAACCGATATAAAAATCATAGCGATCTGGGCGAGAAAGGCCACTCTCGTTCGTTTGATAACGACCACTACGCAGCGAACTTTAGGGCAGCATGGAAAATTTTTTCTGGGCGGCGCGAGGTACGGCGAGACGGCAATGACGTGACAATCTGTTAGGTCGGCGTAAGGATCGGCGGGCGTGCGGCGCCGTCGATCGTGGCGGAGTGCGTCGAGCTTTGCGCACTGCACAATTCGCAACACCTGTGCAACTCAAATCGCAACTCAGTCGAAACTTGCGAACGCGACTTTCTGGAATTTTGCACGACCGTGCGGAAGGCTGAAAAGCTATAATGTATTGTTTTTTCTAGGAAAGTTGGTGCCAGCATGGCCCTCATGATTACCGACGAGTGCATCAATTGCGACGTGTGCGAGCCGGAGTGCCCGAACGACGCAATTTCGATGGGGCCGGAGATCTACGTGATCGATCCAGCCAAGTGCACGGAGTGCGTCGGCCATTTCGACGAACCCCAATGCCGGCAGGTGTGCCCCGTCGAGTGCATTCCCACCGATCCGCAACACGCGGAAACGCCCGACGCGCTGCTCGCCAAATACCACGTGTTGCAGGCCGCGAAGGCGCCGACGGACAAAGACAAAGCCTAACTGAAGACGCATCGCCGCGCGCCGGCCAGGGCCGGCTCGCGGCGGCGTGCGCTCGTCGCTTGGGGCCCGACCGTTCTGGTAGGCGATACCGTCTAACCGGTCAGCTATCGCCCGTTCAGCCGCCGCTATGCAACTGCATCATCGCGCGCTCGGGCGCCCCTTTGACGACATGCGGCATGACGACGAGCGCGCGCTCGATCGCCGCATCGATCACGTTTTGTTCTTCCTTGCGCGGCGGCTTCAGGACGAAGTTCGCGACATCGGGTTTCGCCCCCGCGCGGGCACTTTCAGGAATCAAATCGCGCGGATGGCCGATGCCGATCCGCAGCCGCCAATATTGCTGCGAGGACAGGTGTGCCGAGATGTCCTTCAGCCCGTTATGCCCGCCGCTGCCGCCGCCGAGCTTGAGCTTGACGGCGCCGGGGGGCAGATCGAGTTCGTCGTGCGCGACGAGGATCTCGTCGGGCAAGATCTTGAAGAAGTGAGCCACGGCCACGACAGACTGTCCCGAGCGGTTCATATACGTTTGCGGCTCGAGCAGATGCACTTCCTCGCCATGCAGACGCGCCTTCGCATAGAAGCCGTGAAAGCGCCGCTCGTCGCGCAAGGTGGTGCCCGCGTCGCGCGCGAGCTGATCGACGAACCAAAAGCCGGCGTTGTGCCGTGTGGCGGTGTATTCCGCGCCCGGGTTACCGAGCCCGACGATGAGCTTGATCATGCTGGGATGCCGGCGAACCGGTCCGAGAACGAGTGAGGGAATCGAGCGAAAAAAAACCCGCCGGGCAAGCCGCGGCGGGTCACATCGTCCGTTTCGATGAAACGGATCGAGAGGATAGGCGCGAGAAACGCCTTAGGCGGCGGGCGTTTCGCCTTCCGCTGCGGCTTCAGCCGCGGCACCGGCCGGCACGGCCGCTGCTGCGACAACCGGGTTTTCGCTTTCGATGTGCGCCACGAGCGACACGCCCTTCGGCAGCGCGATGTCCTTCGCATGCAACGATTGGCCAGCTTCGATCTTCGCGAGGTCGAGTTCGACGAATTCGGGCAGGTCGGCCGGCAAGCATTCGATTTCGACTTCCGTGACGACGTGCGAGATGATCGCGCCGCCGGTCTTCACGGCCGGGTTCGTTTCTTGGTTCATGAAGTGCACGGGCACCTTCGTGTGCAGCTTCTTGTTCGGGTCGACGCGTTGGAAGTCGACATGCAGCACGAGCTGACGGAACGGGTGGTATTGCACGTCACGCAGCAGAACGCGTTGCGACTGGCCGGCCACTTCGAGATCGAGGATCGACGAGTGGAAGGCTTCCTTCTTCAGGGCGTGCCACAGGGCGTTGTGATCGAGTTCGATCAGTTGGGGTTGTGCGGCTGCGCCATAGATAATCCCCGGCGTCTTGCCGGAGTTACGCAGGCGGCGGCTCGCACCCGTACCTTGCAGGTTACGCTCGAAGGCGACGACTTTCATGTTCTATCTCCAATAGCTGCCCGCGACCAGGCAGTGAAATGGAGCCTTCGTACACAGCGGCCGAATGCCGCCGGCTAGCTAGGGCTCCAGACGAAAACGGCGCGTTTCGATGACCGAACCGCGCCCTATTGCCGAAGCCGCCCCTTCTTACGATGCGGCGCCTTCGGCGCAATCTCGATGCTTGGCTTCAGCTCTCGGCAAACAGCGACATCACCGAATCGCCGCGGCGGATACGCGAGAACGTTTCGGCCAGCAAGCCCGCGCACGACAGCGAGCGGATCTTCGCGCAGGCACGCGCTTCGTCGCTCAGCGGGATCGTATCGGTGACGACGAGTTCGTCGAGCGACGAGTTCGCAATGCGCTCGCCGGCACCGCCCGACAGCACCGGGTGCGTTGCATAAGCCACGACTTGCTTGGCGCCGCGCTCCTTGAGCACTTGCGCTGCCTTGCACAGCGTGCCGGCGGTATCGACCATGTCGTCCATGATCACGCAGGTGCGCCCTTCGACTTCGCCGATGATGTTCATCACTTCGGCGACGTTGGCCTTGGGGCGGCGCTTGTCGATGATGGCCAGATCGCAGTTCAGTTGCTTCGCGAGCGCACGGGCGCGCACCACGCCGCCGACGTCCGGCGACACAACCAGCAGATTCTCGTAGCTCTGCTTGCGCAGATCGCCGAGCAGCACGGGCGTGGCGTAGATGTTGTCGACGGGGATATCGAAGAAGCCTTGAATCTGGTCGGCGTGCAGATCCATCGTGATGATCCGCTCGACGCCGGCGATTTCCAGCATGTTGGCGATGACCTTGGCCGAGATCGCGACGCGCGCCGAACGCGGGCGACGATCTTGGCGGGCATAGCCGAAATAGGGGATGGCTGCGGTGATCCGGCCGGCAGACGCGCGCTTGAGCGCATCGACCATGATCATCAGTTCCATCAGGTTGTCGTTCGTCGGCGCGCAAGTCGATTGAAGGACGAAGACGTCCTTGCCGCGCACGTTTTCCTGGATCTCGACCTGGATCTCGCCGTCGGAGAAACGGCTGACCATTGCTTTGCCGAGGGGAATGCCGAGAATTTTGACGACTTCCTGAGCAAGCGCCGGATTAGCGTTGCCAGTAAAAACCATCAGGCCGTCATGGCTGCTCATCATGCACCTGCTGCTGGAGGCGGGAACTGCGGGAATGTTTGGCAGGGGAGGAAGGACTCGAACCCTC
>NZ_JBQCIV010000045.1:0-39447 GCF_051953405.1 Trinickia sp.
ACCACCATCGGCTCATGGAACCGCTCGGCTATATCCCACCCGCTGAAGCTGAGGCAAACTACTACCGGCAACTCAGCAACGCAGTTGCGATGCCGGCATCAACTTAAACCAACCAGCCTCCACGATTCCCGGGGCGATTCAAACTTCTTGTCGCTATTGTTCTGCTGCTTGTGCTTCCGCTTCATGCGTTAGCCGGAATCCGTACTGCCACGCCGGCCCAGATCGAAAAGGCTATTCACCAGCACGTCGCCAAGCTGCGAGCTACCGAATACCGTGATGCACGGACAGTGAAGGCTGAAAGCGGCATCGTAGTAGCGATCTACACCGTTGAAGGCGCGTGCGCTGGGCTCAGTCTGCGAGCGAAGCCCGGCACCTGCTCGAACAATTGGGTTCGATACATGGTGGCGCTCTCAGGTCATCGGGTCACGCCTCCTGTCGTGGTCGGAGGAAACGGCGGTTTTTCAGACGCTGGCGTGAAGATTTCGGATGGGATCATTGAGATAAGTGGTCGGTCCGCTGGTCCTAACGATGCGGTCTGCTGTCCCTCTGTGCCGGAGACAAAGAGATTCAAAATTTCCGCTTCCGGTCTTAGTGAGGTTCGACCGTGACTGTGAGCGTCAAATGTGTGCTACACCGGACCGCTCGCGAAGGGCTGTTCGAGTAGTCGTGACTTTTCGTTTTAAGTGTCCGGAATCGGGATTCGACAATGTCTCGGTCGCGTCGGTAACGGCCGACCAAGTGATGTCGAGCGCTCGTCGGCCAGTTTCGGACGAGCCTGCACTGAACCCCCTGCCCACCTCAACGTGCACGCTGCTTGCCCCGGCCCGACGACGATGCCCGGCCCGCCGTGACACGTTGCTGCGCCTGCCACCCGGGATGCACGATGGGCGCCTGCACGCCCATGGCACGCGGCAGGTTCTCTACCAGCGTGTCGATGGCTATGCGCACGCGCAAAGGCATGTAGTCCGTTGCCGGCCAAATGGCGTGAGTGTCCATGGAGGCAGCCGGCCGTTCCCCCCACAGCACCGTCAGCGCCCCCGCCCGTATCCGGTCGCACACCAACCAATGCGGCAGCCACGCGATGCCCATGCCGGCCACCGCCGCGTCGGCCGTCACGTCGAGATCGTCGAACCGCAGGCGCGACGCAAGCCGGACTTCTGTGAGGCACCCGTCGGTATCGGGCAACAACCACGGATACGGATGGCCCGTGCGCCAATGAATCAACACGTCATGGGTGGCCAAGGCTTCGATCGTATCGGGCTCGCCGCGCGCCTGGAGGTATGCGGGTGCGGCGCACAACACTTTCGGCTGGGTGGCGAGCGGGCGGGCACACAGCCCGGTGGCCTCGGCTAGCGCGCCATTGCGAATACCTAGATCGAAACCCTCGGCAATCATGTCGACGGGCCTATCGCTGAGGCTCAGTTCAAGCTCGAGCTTGGGATGCTGGCGGGCGAACTCCAGTAGGATCGGCGCAACGCAATAGCGGCCGAACAGCACCGGCATCGTCACGCGCAGGCGCCCGGCCACTTCCTGCTTGCCGGAGTCGAGCAGGGATTCCGCCGCGCGCAGTTCCTCGATCGCGCGCAGGCAACGCTCGTAGTAGATCTGCCCGTCCTCGGTCAGGTTTTGGGTGCGCGTGGTGCGGTGAAAAAGCCGCACGCCGAGGCGCGTTTCCAGCCGCGCAATCGCTTTGCCCACGGCCGAGCGCGAAAGCGCAAGCCGTTCGGCAGCACGCGCAAAGCCGCCGGCCTCCACCGCTTCCACGAAGACGGCAACGCCGTCCAGCCGGCCGCGCATGTCGGATTTCATGACCCCATCCCCGTACAAGAATTGAATGCACTACATGCGTGCCCTTGGCGCCCGCGTACCGAACATAACCGCTGAAAGCGCGCGTTTGGTAGCACCCAGTTCTACAAAGGTGAGAAAAACCGTCGCCACTAGCGCGTGCCCTTCCACAGTAGCATCGTCTCTACCCCTTCTTCGTTTCCTCTGCTTCCTCAACAACATCCCGATGCAGATTTCTATCGTCTATGACAGCGGCTATGGCCACACCGCGCGGCAAGCCCACAGCGTGGCAGACGGCGTGCGCCGCATCGCTAGTGCTCAGGCACAGTTGATCCCCGTCGCAGAAAGCCCCGTCCCCTGGGACACGCTCGAAGCCAGCGACGCGATCGTCTTTGGCGCCCCGACCTACAACGGCGCCCCCAGCGCGCGCTTCAAACAGTTCTGCGAAGACTCGACTAAGCGCGCCTGGATCGATATGAAGTGGCGCAACAAGGTCGCGGCCGGCTTCACCAATTCAGGCGCGCAGAACGGCGACAAGCTGCACTCGCTGATCTCCATGGCGCTATTTGCCGCGCAGCACGGCATGTTGTGGGTGGGACTCGACCTAAAGCCCGGCAATGACAGCAGCCGCGGCACGGTACATGACCTCAACCGCCTGGGCAGTTGGCTCGGCGCGATGGCGCAATCCAATGGCGACCAGGGCCCGGACGACACCCCCATCCAGAGCGATCTCGACACCGCGGCCTACCTTGGGCAGCGCGTGGCCGAGACACTGCGCCGGTTGCAGCCGGCTTGATACCCCTCCTTGTTTGCCACCGAAACCAATTCCATGAAATTCCTCTGCCTCGACATTCCGCAACCCGGCGCCACCTTGGAGCAATACCAGCCGCACATGCATGACGAAACCCGCCATGCGTGGACGCTCTATACCGGCGGCATCGTGCGCGACTTCTACTTCCGTCAGGACCGCCCCGGCGTCGCCCTGATTGCCGAGGCCGACTCGGTCGAAGCCGCACGCGCCGCGCTGAACGAATTTCCGCTCGCGAAGGCCGGTCTCATCGGCTGGGACGTGATTCCGCTCGGACCCTTCACCGGCTGGCAACTGCTCTTCGCACCGGGCAACCCCTGACCTTTCCTTCGGAGCCGCAATGAACGTTTCAGGCTACGCAGCATTATCGGCCACCAGCGGTCTCGCGCCCTTCGCCTTCGAGCGGCGAGCCCCCCGCGCGGACGATGTTGTCATCGACATCCTGTTCTGCGGGGTGTGCCACACGGATCTGCACCTGGCTCGCAACCACGGCGGCTTCACGACATATCCGATCGTGCCGGGCCACGAGATCATCGGCAAGGTGCGGCACGTGGGTAGCGAGGTGACCCGGTTCAAGGCGGGCGACATGGTTGGCGTCGGCTGCATGGTCGATTCGTGCCAGCACTGCCAGCCTTGCCTGAAGGGCTGGGAGCAGGATTGTGCCGAAGGCCCCACCTTCAGCTACAACGGCATCGACCGGCATGACGGCTCGGTGACATACGGCGGCTATTCGGATTCGATCGTCGTTCGCGACAAATTCGTGCTGTCTGTTCCCGATGGACTGGACCCCGCCGGCGCGGCGCCACTGCTGTGCGCCGGCATCACCGCGTGGTCGCCGCTGCATCGCTGGAATGTGGGCCCGGGTAGCAAGGTCGCGGTGATTGGCTTAGGCGGGCTGGGGCACATGGCGTTGAAGCTGGCCAAGGCGCTTGGCGCCGATGTGTCGCTGTTCACGCGCTCGCCCGGCAAGGAGGACGACGCCCTCCGGCTTGGCGCCGATCACGTGGTGCTGTCGAACGATCCGGCCCAGATGGCCGCCGTGGCGAACCGGTTCGACGTAATCATCGACACGGTGCCCTACGATCACGACGTCAACCCCTACATGCCGACGCTGGCACTCGAAGGGGTACTGGTGGTGGTCGGCTACCTGGGCCCGTTCGGCACACCGGTGAATGCTGGCGGCATTGTGCGCGGACGCCGCGCCATTTCCGGCTCCTTCATTGGCGGGGTGCCGGAAACCCAGCAGATGCTCGACTTCTGCGGGCGGCACGGCATCGTCTCCGACGTCGAAGTCATTGCCATCCAACAGATCGACGAAGCGTATGAGCGCCTGTTGAAGAGCGACGTGAAGTATCGGTTCGTCATCGACATGGCCTCGCTCAAACACTCAGGAGTCGCTGCATGAGCGCAACCGTCAAGCCCGTTCTGTGCGTTGTCACAAGCCACCCGATCCGCGGCGACAGCGGCGAGCCCACCGGCTTTGCCATGGTGGAACTCACGCACCCGCTGGCTGTTTTTCGCGAGGCCGGCATTCCGACCGAGATCGCATCGATCCGTGGCGGGCACCCGCCCATCGACTTTTTCGATCTCAGCGATCCGATCAACGATCGCTTCTGGCATGACGCCACCTTCCGGGAAGCACTCGCGCATTCACTCGTGCTCGGCGAGGTAGACCCATCGCGCTACTCGGCGGTGTTCTTCGCTGGCGGCCACGGCACCATGTGGGACTTTGCCGACAGCCTCGCCGTTCAGCGCGTAATTCGTATCATCTATGAAGCCGGTGGCATCGTGTCGGCCGTCTGTCATGGCCCGGCGGCATTGATCAATGCCACGCTGTCGGATGGCCGCCATCTGGTTGCCGGCAAGAAGGTCGCCGCCTTCACCGATGAGGAAGAGGCCGAGGTCAAATACACCAACGTCGTGCCCTACCTGCTGGCAACGACACTCAAGCAGCGGGGCGCGCTACATCAGCCTGCGCCCAACTGGACGGCCAACGTGGTGGTGGATGGTCGCCTGATCACCGGCCAAAACCCGGCCTCGGCGCACGGCGTGGGCGAAGCGGTGGTCAAGCAACTCACGGCAAAGGCCTGACATGAAGATCGTCGCCATCGAAGAACATGTGTTGCCGGAAGCTGTCCGGCAGGCGTGGAGCACGCTTCCCGGCGGCGACGATGGCACGCTCGCCCTGAATGCCGGCCAGCTCGGCGAGCGGCTCGCCGACCTGGCCGAGCAGCGGTTGGCGCTGATGGACGAAACCGGCGTGGACGTACAGGTGCTCTCGCTCACCACGCCAGGGCTGAACAACCTCGGGCACCACGGCATCGACCTGGCTCGACGCGTGAATGACTTGCTGGCCGAGACGGTTGCGGCCAACCCGTCGCGCTTTCAGGCGCTGGCCGTCTTGCCCTTTGCCGATAGCGAAGGTGCCGCGCAAGAACTCCGGCGCTGTGTCGAACAGCTTGGTTGCAAGGGCGCCATCGTCTATGGCCGCGTCGGCGAGAAGAATCTCGACCATGCGATGTTCGAGCCGACGTTTGCGTGCGCTGCGGAACTCGGCGTGCCATTGTTGATCCATCCGCAGATTCCGCAAGCCGGCGTGCGTAACGCTTACTACGCAGGCCTGGGCGCGCCGATGGACCTCGCACTGTCGACGTTCGGCATAGGATGGCATTACGAAGCCGGCATCCAGTTCGTGCGCATGGTCGTGGCCGGGGTGTTCGACCGGCATCCGGGTCTGCTGGTGATCCTCGGCCATTGGGGTGAACTCGTCATGTTCTATCTGGAGCGCCTGACCATGCTCGATCGGGTATCGACAGCGCAGCGCCCGTTTGCCGAATACGTCCGGGACCACCTTTACCTGACCGCCAGCGGCATGTTCAGCACGGCGTATCTGCACCAGGCTATCGAACTGGTCGGGCCAGACCGGATTCTGTTCTCGACCGATTTCCCATACCAGTACCGCTCCGGTGCGGACGCCAGACGATTTGTCGAAACGCTGCCGCTTGGCGACGTCGACAAACGGAAGTTCGCGCATGCCAACTGGGACAGACTCACCCAGCGAGGCCAGCCATGAAGCCGCTGGTATCGGCCCCTCACGCATTGCATTGCACCGCATCGCATTGATCGTGCCGAGCTACACTGCGATGCAGATCACCGCCGCCCAGACAACGCACCCGCACACGGGAGACCCCACCATGCAAAGCCCAGGACTGTGGACCGCGGCCGACCATGCGCAAAACGCCGGTGCGCCGTACGTGCGCATCGCGCAGCTCGACGTCGATCCGCAGCATTTGGCGGAGTTCAAGACGGTGCTTGAGCAGAGCGTGTCCACCTCCGTGCGCGTGGAGCCCGGCGTCTATACCTTGTACGCCGTCGCGCTGAAGGCACACCCGAACCGGTTTCTCGTCTTCGAGATGTACAAGGACGAGGCGACGTATGCCGCCCACCGCGAGACACCGCATTTCCGCACGTTCTTCGAAGCCACACAGACCATGGTGACCTCTCGCACGTTTCTGGACGTCGATCCTGTTGCGCTGGGCGCCAAGGCGTACTGGCACTTATCGGGCGAGTGACGACGTGGCGCATGCCGGCCGCATTCTGACATTGGCACGGGCGCTTGGCCTGAACATCATGCGCGCCCTTGCCGCGACGCCCCTTCATTCCACAGCGATTCCCGCATCCATATGACCACCGAGCCCCCCGAAACCACGCTGCTGCCTCGGCAGCAGGCCATCGTTCCGATCGCCGCTCACGCCGCCATTGGCGATATGCCACGCCTGAATGCTGCCTTGATCCGAGCTCTGGATGCCGGCCTGACCGTCAGCGACTGCAAGGAAATCCTGGTGCAGATGTACGCGTACGCGGGCTTCCCGCGCAGCCTCAACGCCCTCGCCGAACTCATGCGTGTGCTCCAGACCCGCAACGATCAAGGCATCGAAGATGCCCCCGGCCGTGACCCCGGCCCCGTGCCGGAAGGTGCGGCACTGCTGGCAGCCGGCACGGCCAACCAGACCCAGCTCGCGGGTGCGCCGGTCAAAGGCGCCTTGTTCGACTTTGCCCCGGCCATTGACCAGTATCTGAAAACGCATTTGTTCGGCGACATCTTTGCCCGCGACAACCTCGACTGGGAAGACCGCGAACTCGCCACGGTCGCCGCGCTGGCAGCCATGTCAGGCGTGGAACCCCAGTTGCAGGCCCACATGCGCCTGAGCATGAACGCGGGCGTGTCCGCCCAGCAGTTGCGGCAGGCGGTGCAGGTCCTCGCAGATACGGTGAGCGCCGATGCCAGCCAGCGAGCGCAAGCCGCGCTACAAGCGCATTTGGCGCCGGAAGGGCATCACTGAGGCGCCCCGCTCCTCGGCGACCGACAGGAAGACCCGACCACGAGATCGCTAGGCGTTTCGATGGGCATGCGTACGCTCTGTGCGCTGGCCTTTCTCCTTGCCACGCCAATGCAGGCCTAAAATGCAGGCCGAGAAGTCGACCCGACAGGTCGGAAGGCGGCCATGATCGGTCATTCGACATCGCCGTCGAGATCGCCGAAAATCGCTGAATTCGCACAGACAAAAAGCAGACTATCGTGAGCGTGAACGCAGATCGCATACGGGAGAAGGTTAACGCGGCCGCGTACGACGAGGCATATTCGATCGGCCGGATGGCATTGGAAGATTCGCCGCGTGATGACGAAGTCATTGCTGCGTTGTGCGTTTTGACCGCGCAGCTAAGGTCGACATGCATGGACCTGGCGGCACGGAAGATGGACTACGGTCCTGACTACGACGCGCTTGAAAACCTGCTGAGAGAAGCGAACAAGTTGACTGGCCAAGACATGTACGGCCGCACCATTGCCGCGCCGCCGAGTCAATACTAGAACCTGGGCCGAAGAAGCTGAGAATCGGAACGGCGGACTGCAGCGTGTTATTGACGGCAGTGCCGCTCGATCAGCAACAGACCGTGGAACTAGCCTCGCTCCATTGAGAACGATCCGATTTCATTGTTGCCCAACAATTACCGCACGAGTGCCTGCCTATGCCACCGACGACGCTGTCCCAGCAAGAGCGCCTGCGCGGCGGCTTGTTCGGGCTGTTGATTGGGGACGCCTTGGGCGTTCCATACGAATTCCATAGCGCGGCGTCGATCTCCACGTTAGCCACGATTGAGATGACGCCACCGCCGAATTTCGAGCGCGCGCATGAAGGCGTACCGCCCGGCACATGGAGCGACGACGGCGCGCAAGCGCTCGCGCTCCTTGATGCGCTATTGCGCGACAGAAATCTGGACCTCGTGGCGTTTGCGGACAACCTGCTGGACTGGTTTCACCGCGGGACATTTACGCCAGATGGGAACGTCTTCGACGTCGGCCTGCAAACGCAGCGCGCTTTTCACCGCTTAGCGTCGGGCGTTGCCCCTGCCGTCGCGGGGCCTAGCGACGACCACGATAACGGCAATGGCTCGCTCATGCGCTGTCTGCCTGTCGTCATGGTAGCGACGTCACACGAGGAAGCGATTCACCTCGCTCGCAAGCAGAGCTTGATAACCCATGGGCATACCCGTTCCCAGTTGTGTTGTGCACTCTATTGCTTAACGGCAATGGGCATCCTCGAAAACATGACTGCTGCCGATGCCGTACGCGCGGCAGAAAACGAATTGCTCGAGCGCTACGCTGGCGCGGCGGAAGAAGTCGAATTGAAAATCGCGTTGGACGGTCGCTTCGACGCACCACGGGGATCCGGTTATGTAGTCGACAGTTTTTGGTCGGCCATTCACTGTTTGTTGTCGACACGCAATTATGAAGACTGCGTCAGGCGCGCGATCATGCTCGGCAACGACACAGACACCACGGCGGCCATCGCCGGCGGATTGGCAGGAACTTTATATGGTGAGGGCGCGCTGCCGATGCGCTGGCTTGCTACGTTGCGGCGACGAGAAATTGCCGAGGGTTTGTTGGCCAAGCTTCGACATTTCTATCGGACCCCGGGCGCGAATGCTCTGTTCTGACGCGGCTGACGGAAAGTCGCATGCTCCCGCGCCTGAAATCCATCGAAGTATCGACTTCGCAGTGATGAACCCAAGCCGTCGACATACGCATCACGCGTTCATCACGCCCCAAGCATCGCCCTCATCTGCTTCGTATCCCGCGTGGGTGGCGCACCAAACATGCGCGCATATTCGCGACTGAATTGCGATGCGCTTTCGTAGCCCACTGCAAATGCGGCCGCTTCGACTCCCATCGACTGCGACAACATCAACCGGCGAGCCTCAAGAAGACGAAGCTGCTTCTGATACTGAACAGGTGTCAGCGAAGTCAGTGCCTTGAACTGGCGGTGAAAGGCCGAGCGACTGAGCTGCGCGACCGAAGCGAGTTCGTCGACGAGGACCGGGTCGGCATAGCGTTGCCGCAGGGATCGGATTGCTTGCATGACACGCTGGGATGGGCTGTCTGCGAGGGCGAATCGCGCCATTTCACCGCCATGAGGCCCGGCGAGAAGCCAGTAGCACATCTCGCGGATCACCAGAGGCGCGATCGTCGGGATCGCGTTTGGCGTGTCGAGCAGACGAACGAGTCGCAGGGCGCAGTCCGCTAGCGGTCCATCAAAATCGGTCACGAGCACACCGCGACAGTGCTCCACAACGGCTTTGGGCGGACTCGCCATCTGTTCGACGACACTGCGCATCATGGCCAGATCGAGTTCGACAATCAGTACGAGGCATGGCTTGTCGGGCCGCGCTTCGAAGACGCGCCCGAGCGAAGGCGCCTCCACGCCCACGACAAGGGCTTGACCCGCCCTGTATTCAAGTCGACTTCCACCGAATGTCGCCCACTTTGCGCCTTGAGCGACGATACACATGGCCGGGCTCGCTAGCCTGTAGGACGGTGGCTTGGGATGGTCGGAACGCAGAATGTAGACGCCGTCGATTGCCGTCGCGTATGGACTCGGGCCCGACTGATCTAGTGTGTAACGCAGAATCGCTTTGGCCAACGGATCCGACATAGGTTTGGCACCTTCAAATGACCTCGTCCGAGCATACTCCGCAGGAGCACAATTAGGCAAAAACCAGGCGAGTTTCGGCATTCAACACGTCGCCCTCACATCCATACAATCGGTTCACACCCATATGTGAGAGGCAAACATGTCACGAACCACCCAGGACGTTGCCAACAAGGTAGCGATTGTCACCGGCGGAAGTCGCGGTATTGGTCGCGATACCGTGTCTCGGCTTGCGGCGCGAGGCGTGCGCACGATCTTCACGTACAAGTCGAACCGAGCAGACGCGGATTCGGTTGTCGCCCTGACGACCGAGGCGGGTGCGCCCGCCATCGCGCTTCAACTCGACACTGGCGTAGCCAGTTCGTTCGACGGCTTTGTCGCGCGTGTGCGCGAAGCACTCGGCACGATGGGCGTCGATCGTTTTGACTTTCTGGTCAACAACGCCGGCACCTCGTCCACCGCCAGCTTCACCGAGGGTACGGAAGACGAACTCGATGCTCAGTTCGCCGTGCATTTCAAGGGAGTCTTTCTGCTGTCGCAGAAGCTGCTTCCGCTCATCCGCGACGGTGGACGGATTGTGAACATCTCGTCCGGGCTTGCCCGATTTGCCTTCCCTAACAGGGCGGTCTATGGCCCCATGAAGGCCGCCGTCGAAGCACTCACGCGTTATATGGCACTCGAGTTAGGACCTCGCCGCATCGCAGTCAATGTCGTCGCACCCGGTGCGATCGCCACTGATTTCAGCGGCGGTATCGTCCGCGATAATCCGCAGGTCAACAAGGCGGTCGCCGACCACACGGCGCTCGGTCGTGCCGGCCTTCCTCAAGACGTGGGTCCCGTCATCGCCGGGCTACTTTCGGACGAATTCGGATGGGTCAATGCACAGCGCATCGAGGTCGCAGGCGGTATTCACATCTGAAGCGCGAGACAAGCCTCTTGGGGCTGTGGACGACCGTTCGGCGACCTGGTCAGGCAGAGGTCGGCCAGCAAGAGACGTTTGCCAGGGGGACGTAGATCGTCGACAATCGCCGTCCATGTACGTGACACTGTGCGTACGAGCTGGCCGACCTGCCATTTCGAAAATGACGGCCAAAGAACTACGGCGAAATTTGCTCCGGTTGATTGAAACCTACGGCTCAGATTCCGGTGTTCGTGATGAACTGGAGTCCTTGGTGTATCGGCGTGACATCCCGGCAAAAGGCATGTCGGTATACGCAACATGGGCGCCAGGTCATCGGCTCACCAATGGGAGAAAAAATTCGGATGCGTATCGCAACGACAGGAAGCCCCAGTTGCTTGCGCGAACGCGCATTCGCCGACTTCCCCGAATCCATTTGGCAGGCAATCGAAACGGCCTATAGCGAGCCGCATCGTCACTATCACGGCCTCGGTCACCTTAGCGCAATGTTCGCCGAGTACGACCGCATCGAATCGTCTTTGCGTTTCCCGCGCGCCGTACGATGGGCCGTTTGGATGCACGATTTCCACTACGACGTGGACATGGCCCGCTACCCGACGAACGAAACCCGCAGCGCAACTATGCTCGTGGCGCTCTGGCGCGAGCACGCGCCGCACTTGGCCGCACTGCGCGAACCCGTCGATAGCGAACACGACATTGCTGCGCTGGACTTAGCCGCCGAACTGATCCTGTGCACCAAAGGACACGACATCCGTACGTCCGTCCTGCTGGCGCACCCGCAGGCGCTCGACGATGCGCAGCACTTTCTCGACATCGATCTGTCGATCCTCGCGGCCCCCGTCGACATATGCGACCGCTACGACGAAGATATCCGCAAGGAATTCGCCGCCGTGCCCGAACCGCTATTCGCCACAGAACGCGCCCGGGCATTGCGCCACTTCCTCGCGAGGGAAAGAATCTTCTATTCTCCGGCTTTCGCACAGTGCGAAGCCGCAGCTCGCGACAACCTGCGGCGGCTCATCGACAAATGGGAACGCGTCGCGGCACAATCCACCTCCCGCTAACCGACGGGGCAACGCTCCTTCAAGCGGCTGCAACGGCGGCAACGCCACCGTTGCCGCGTCCCGTTATCGCGGCGCCGGCTGGCGCATCAAGCGCCATGCGATCGTAGCGAGCACCCCGACCGCGAGAACCAGCGCGCTCCACAACACGAAGGGGCGACGCGCCGCGCCTGCATCACGAAACGCTTTTTCACCCAAGATCTCGTTAAGTATTCCTTAACGCCGATGCAAACAATTACTTGATTGCTGTTGATTATTGGCACCCTTACTCTAGGTTGAATATTTCGTACTTTTAAAAGTAACACAATAGGGGTTAGAATTTATGAGGCTGGGATCTACTCTGCGAATTGCATTTAGTCATTTGGCAATATTCGGCTTTGCGTCAGTGACGCATATCGCATGGGCGCAAAGCAATCCGATTAAAATCGGCTTTGCCGCGCCCTTGACCGGTGCATCGGCGAATTATGGTAAAGATCTGGAGATGGGCGTGCGTCTCGCCATCGACGACGTCAATACCGCCAAAATTACGGTTGACGGAAAGCCTCTGCAACTGGCACTCGACTCTCAAGACGACGCTGGCGACCCGAAGACAGCAGTGCAAGTTGCGCAACGGCTGGTAGATTCAAACGTCGTCGCTGTAATTGGACACTTCAACTCAGGTAATACCCTGGTCGCTTCCAGCGTGTATAACCAAGCTGGAACGCCGTTTGTTGTTCCTGCGTCCTCCAATCCGGCCATTACTAAACAAGGTTTCAAGCTGTTGTATCGCCCTTATGGGACAGACAACACAGTGGCTCAAGCAGCAGCGCAGTACGCGGTACAGACTCTCAAAGCCAAGCGCATCGCGATCGTCGACGATCGAACCGCTTATGGATCGGGCATTGCCGATGAATTCACCGCTGCGGTCAAAGCGAACGGCGGGCAGATCGTTAGCCGCGAATTTACCAACGATCAAGCGACGGACTTCAAGGCTATCGTAACCAACATCGTCGGGGAACATGCGGACCTGGTCTTTCTCGCGTGTCTCGGCAGCGAAGGCGCATTGATCGTCAAGCAAGCTCGTCAGCTCGATTTCCACGGGGCGCTAATGGCGGGTGGGACCTTTGCCAACAAGGGTTTCATCACCCGTGCCGGTAATGCCGGTGAGGGCATGTACGCGTTCGAGCAAGGCGTGACGCTGGCTCAATACCCGCAAGGCGCAGCCTTTCTCAAGCGCTTTCATGCTAAGTACGGCACCGACCCAATCGGCTATGCGCCGTTTGCCTACAACAGTGTCTGGGTCATCGTGAATGCAATGAAGGCGGCCAACTCGACCGACCCTAAGCAATTTGGCCCCGCAATCTCCAAGCTTTCCTTCGAGGGCTTACTCGGCGCGGTCGAATTCAATCAGTTCGGCGATTTGAAGGCGCCCAAAACGACACTGTTCAAGCTCGATGGCGGTAAGTGGACGCCAGTGAAAACAATCCAGGTGGGCGCAAAATAGCGTGGTCGCCGCCGCCATCATCGGCAGAAGCCGCGTCGTGCCCGAACCCAATCCACCCAACTCAAGCGATCGTGACGTCAGCATGCTTTCATCGCCATGAACTTGTGCGGCTTGGGTCGCGTTGGTCGAGGCCGCGTTTTGGCTGGGCGATGCACGTAGGTACGCCGCGCCGGCAAGTCAAGCGCGTTGGCGAGTTCTCGCGCAGTGGCGCGGCCAAGCAGTGTTGTCGACACGCAATTATGAAGACTGCGTCAGGCGCGCGATCATGCTCGGCAACGACACAGACACCACGGCGGCCATCGCCGGTGGATTGGCAGGAACTTGGTATGGTGAGGGCGCGCTGCCGAAGCGCTGGCTTGCAACCTTGCGGCAACGAGAAATTGCCGAGGGTTTGCTGGCCACGCTTTGACATTCCTAACAAATAGCCCCTGCCCGGTTGATCTATGCCGCATGCATAAGAAACGGCAGCCGTGAAGATCGTATTTTGATCCAAAAGATCCCAGACTATTGAACGGCTGTTTTCGGGAAAACGGAAGGAGGATTCAGGGTCGCTTTATGCACTTTGCATGAGGAACATACCCGAGACGATTGTTGTGCTCGGTCGTGGCACGCAGTGCGGCTAGGGCTAAATGTACACGATACATGCTCTAATACTTCGTTAGAGCCCGGAAACACGCAGAAGTAAATATTGAGTGCGATCACGTTGCCACCGACAATTATCAGGGTAAACGATATCCCTCATTTTCCGACCGCGTCGGGAATTTGTCCTATCATTCCATTGCAGGCGAAAATATAACAATATCCGACTGCGGCACGAAAATAGTTTTCCCATCTCCGTATTTTCTTTTCTGTGAATTCTCACAGTGGGCATGCTACGCTTTTTTAATGGGGTTTATCATGGGATACAAAGGCTCAGCTCTGCTAACGAACCAGTTTTTACTCAAAGAAGATTATCTGTTATCGCCTGACGGTAAGCACCAGTTTATTTTGCAGGACGATGGAAATTTGGTGCTGTACCGCCTGAGCGACCACAAGGCGCTATGGGCATCCAACACCAATGGCAAGGCCGTATCGAAGGCAATAATGCAACAGGACGGAAACTTCGTCATATACGGCTACCCGGGTGCGATTTGGGCATCAGACACCAACGGAAAGCCAAATTCGACGTTGATTGCCCAAAATGATGGAAACGTTGTCATTTACGAACCGAAGGTACCCGTATGGGCGACCGGGACTAACGGCCAGTAAATCTAAAACTCGGTTGAGACGGCACACGCAATGTGTGCCGTCTCAAGTCTTTTTGAATATGAGGCTTCCGTAGCAGCCGAATTCTCCGAGGGGCGCCTTCGATGAAAAGCTCGGCCGACCGATATCGGCTATACAGCTTTCACTGAAAACCACTCCCCCATCGCAAACTCAAGAACTTCAACTCAACTCGCCGGCGCAAGATCGACGCGCGTAGACGGCCCGTTGTCCTTCATCCCCTCCGTCCCAAAATGCGGCGGCGAGATGGTGAGCCTGCTCGCATCGACCTTCTGGCTCAGATAGTCGCGAACCGCCTGCGCACGCTGATCCGCCAACGTGCGCAAGCTCGCGTCGTCAACGGGTGCATGGAAAGCGAGCGCTCGCTTCATGTCTTCGTCGGGCAGCGTTTTCGTCAAGCCGACGAAGTTCCGCGGCTTCTTGAAATCCGCGTCCTTATACACCTGCGTCAGATAACGATGGTATTCGTCCGCGCTAAGCGTGACGGTGGACGGATCGATCGTTTGCCCCCCGCTCGCCATCGATTTCGCCTTCGCCTGCTTCACAAGGTTATCGACGTAAGCCGTTTTCAGTCCCGACGTATCGACGTTGGCATCGGCGCGTCCGCTCAAATCGAGCTTCACGGCCGGCTTCTCGGTCAGCAGCTTGGCCAGCGTATCGAGTTTCGATCGCGATGAGTCGGTGAGTTCCGCCGAACCCGGCGCAAACGCGATGTACTGCAGATGCTCCGCGCTCGCCGCACCGCTTCCGCCACCGCCAATCGCATTCGCCAGCAACGAGAACGGCGCCGTGACGGCCCGTTCGATCAAGTGCGTCACGGCGCTCCAAATCAAACTACCCAAGCTGAACTGCGGATTCGACAGCGACCCCGACACCGGAATGCTGACGTCGATCTTGCCGTGCGAATCTTTCAAGAGCGCAATCGCCAGCCGAACCGGCAGATGCGTTTCGGTGGTGTTGTCGACGTGATCGCCGAACGTCAGTTGATCGATCACCAAATGGTTTTGCGCGGTGAGCAGATCGTTGTCGAGCTTGTAATGCAGATCGACGTTCAAGCTCCCCTTGGTAATCGGATAGCCCGCGTACTTCAACGAGTAAGGCGTCAAGTTCTTCAGCTCGACATCGTGCGCGCTCGCCGTCAAGTCGAGCGACGGCTTGGCGGCAAGCGGATTGGCCGTGCCGCGGATCGCGATGGGTCCGTTGTTCGCCAAGCTTGCGCTGATGTCGACCGGCGCCGGCGTCGTCACGTCCGTGCCGAACGCGCCGATCGTGCCCGTGATCTCTTCGAGGTCCGCCTTGTAATTCGGTTTGACGAAGTCGTCGGTGTAGTTCACATGCCCCTGTTGCAGCAAGACCTGCCCAATGCGCGCGTGCAGCGGCGTGGAGGGCGCATTGGGCGCACTCGCTGCGACCGGCGCCGACGCCGATTCGACCTTCGCCGTATCCGTCGACGGTTTTTGCTTTCCGGCCGCCTCGCGTTGCCGAGTCAGCACGTCGTTCAAATTGAGCTTGCCTTGCGCATCGAGCAGTATCTGTCCGAAGAAGCGCGCGAACGTGATCCGCGCGATGTCGACGTTGATCCCGTGCGCGTCGTAGCGCGCATTGATGCCGCCGATGCCCAATGTGCCCCAGCCTGCGAGCGGCGCGGAATTGACGCGATCGAGCAAACGGACGTCGACGAGCGCCGCAAAGCCACGGTACGCATAGGACGGCGCGCCGTTCTTGGCGATGACGGCCTTCACCTGCCCGCGCGCATTGAGTTCGGCGCTGGCGATCTTCGCGTTGAGCTTGTCGCCGAAATACGGCTCGATCGAGGACAGGTCCAGCCGATTCGCCTCCACCGATAGCGAGGCGTCGAGCGGATCGGGCACGACGTCGCCGTTCACATTCAACGACCCCTTGCCGTTCAGCGACGCCTCCAACTTGATCGCGAGCGGACGGCTCATATCCTCGGTGACGTTACGCACATCGAGTTGAAGCGGGGCGAGATGCAGCTTCGCGGGACGCGGCGCGGCTTCGTCCGTGATGTCGGCCGCTCCGTCCTTTAGGACGAGTTCGTCGATGCGATAGCGCCAACCCGGCCGCCCTGCCTCCGACGTTTTAGCCGATGCAGATTCCACCCGCTTGGAAGGCTCGCCGGTGCGGCGCGCCGTTGCGCGCTCGTGCTCGTGCGCTACGGCGACACGGGGCGATGCCGGTGCCGATCTCGGCGGCCGGGCAAGTTCGGCCAGACTGATGCGGCCATCCTTCTCGCGCGTGCCGGCCACCGTCAGGCCGGTCGCTTCGATGCGCTCGATCTCGGCCGAACGGGCCGCCAGATCGACGCGCTTGATGGCAACGCGGCCTTGCGCGAGCGCCACGGCCGGCGTGGCGCCTTTCGCCGCACCGGGGTCCATGATCGCCAAAGACTTGAGCGTCAACTCGCCGGCCCCCACGCGCAATTGCGTGGTGGGACGCGACCAGTCCGCATCGAGCGGGAGCGATGCCCCGAGTGTGCCCGCGGTGAGGCGCGCGCCCGTCACGCCATCCAAGTAAGGCTGCACGAGCGGCAAGGCAAGGCTGTCGATCGACAATTTGGCGTCGGCTTGCTTCGCCGACAACCCGAGCGCGCCCGTCGCCGCGAGATTGCCGCCTTGCTTCAGCGCGGTCCGAATCGCATAGCGCGCCTTGGCGGTGCCAAGGGTCGAGAAGTTGTCGAGCGTCGCCGTCAGGTTCGTCAAATCGAGCGAGACCGGTCGATCGGGCACGCGGTCTTCCACGGCAATACTGCCGTCGTTCAAAGCGAAATGTTTGATCGATACATCCAGCGGAGCCGGATTGGCCGAGCCGGCCGGGCTAGCCGAGCTGGCGCCGGCGGGCGACGATGCGGCGCCGGCAACGGCGGCGGACGCCGCGGAAGCGCTCGAGGCTGCCGAAGCGGGCGCCGTGGCAGTCGAAGCCGAAGCCGAAGCCGACACTGCCGCGCTCGCGGCACCGGCAGCGGGCGAAGCCTGCGTAGCAAAGGCCCGCTCGATGCTCAAGGCGCCCGAACGTTCGCGCGTCAGATGCAGCGAAGGCTGATCGAGCCGAATCTCGTCGAACCGATAGACGCCCGCCAGCGGTTGCAGCCCCGCCGCGGCAACATGCAGCGCCTGTGCCGAGAAGAACGGCGCCTGGCGAGCGTCGACGACCTGCGCATCGGTGAGGTCGGCCGTCCCTGTTACGGTCAGCGCCGGCTTATCCGCCGACATGACGAAGCGAAGTTTGAGATCGCCGGCCAGCTTGCCGCTTTGAACCGTGAGCGGCAACTTCGTCGGCACATAGGAAAGCAGGCGCGGGATGTCGAGGTCGCTGAACGTCAGCGCCACGTCCGATTCGCGCGATTGGGCAAACGGCTTGGTCTTGCCGACGATCGCGATCGGGCTACCGTCGACATGTGCGGAAAAACGCGGATCGACAAAGATGTCGGTTTGCGACGGCAAAGTCGCGATGAACGGCACGCCGAGCGAAAGCCGATCGACGACGTGGTGCGCACCCAGCAAGCGGTCGTCGAATGCGACGCGGCCGTTTTCGACTGCGATATTCGACACCGAGAACAGCGTCGGGCCCGCTTGCGGCTGCGACGGTTTCGAGAACTTTTCGGCGATGTCGCTGAAATTGAAGCGCTGCGTGTCGTAGCGCACGACGTTGACGCTCGGAGAATCGACGCGCAGCTCGGTAACGATCGGCGCGAAGCGCAGCAAGGTCATCCACGATACGCGGACGACGAGCCGCTCGATCGAGGCGAACTCCCCGGCCGCGCCGCGCTCGCCGACGTGCACGCCATCCACTTCGAGGCGCAACGTGTAGGGATTGAGCGCGACCCGGGCAATCGTCGCGGGCCGATCGAGCGCTTTGCCCAGCTGCTGCTCGGCAACGTGCCGAATCAGCGGCGGCGCCGCGAAAAACCCAATCAACCCGTACAACGCTACGGCAATCGCCACGCCGATCGCCGTGCGGCGAGCGCCGCGCGAGCGCATCTTCTCCCTCAGGCGGCTCAGTCGGCTCGGCCCGCCGCCCGTCGGTTCGCTCGTCATCGCACCACTCCCGTCACGCTCGCTCCATCCGCAGTTACTCCGTTACTCCAATGGGTTCAGCTTAACGCCGCTGCAGCGGCGGCGGCGCCCAACTGCCGTCCGTTGCCGCCGGCAGCGGTGCATACAGCCGCATGACGAGCTGGAATGGCCCCTGCGGAGCAGGCAACCAATTCGATACTTTCGCCCGACCCGGCGATTTCCGCGAGACATAAATATCGAACGAGCCGTCGCGGTTACGCCTCATGCGGTCGTGCGAGTCGATCGTACGATGCGGCACGTGCCCCGGAACCAAGGCACCGTCCGTGGAATACGCGGTAATCGTCCAATAGGCGCGCGCGGGCGGCAGCGACTTGCGCGTGAAATGCATCACGTAGTCGTTGCTGCCGTCCAACGGCTTGCCGTCGCGGTCGACCAGCACGGTGGGGAACACCTCGTCCTGCGCGGTCGCGGCGCCGGCATGCGCGAACGTCGCAAAGGCGCGCAGTGCGTAGTCGTCGCGATACTTGCCGGCCCCGTCGCCGGTCCAGCTCCAGCCGTTGCCGGAGACGGCATTGACGGGCGGCGCCTGCACCCGCTTGACGCCATCCGCCACGCCCGATGCGATGGCGTTCGCCGACCCGTCCGGGAAATGCACCGGCTCGCCCGGCTTCACCCCGATGTCGGCGAGCTCCTTCAGCGCATGGCTATCGTCGGCCGACGGAGGATTGTCGCGCATTGCGTCCGTCAGCTTTCCAAAAAAACCATTCGCGTCGAGCCGGGTGACCGCCGCCGCATTCGCCGCCAAATCGGTCGGCGCCTGCGCAACGGTTTCTTGCGGATCGTCGCCATGACCGCGCGCGGCCACATGCTCACGCTTGCCGTGCTTCCCGCGAGCGGCATGTCGGTCGTGCTCGTCCGCCACATAAGCGGAAAGCGGCGCGACCCGTACCTCGCCGAGCAGGCGGTGGGCCAGCGACATCTCGCGCTCATCCAACGCCGCAATACGCACGCCAAGCCACAGATTCTTGCTCGGCGCCTCGACACGCTCCACGCCGGACGGCAATTCGCCGTCCCAACCCGGCGGGACGAGCGCAATCGTCTGCGGTTTCGGGGCGCCCGTGTGGGCGTTCGCGTTCGATCCCGTCGACCAGACGACGTTCGTCCACATATCTAGGACGCGCGCGTCGAGGAAGCGCCCGCGCGTGTTCGGCACCGAGACGATCACGGGTTCTTGCGACAAATCGAGCCATGCGTTGGCGGACAAGGTGTCTACGTCGGCCAGCGGCGGCACTTGATCGCCCGCGGCTTGCGTCGTCGGCATGAGGCGAAGCGTGTTGACTGCCGCGCCGGAATCGGTACCGGCGGCGGCCAGTGCCTCGGCACGCGCCGTCGACATCACGACGAGCGGATAGCCGAACACGTAGGAATCGACGACTTCGTCCTGCGTCCATCCGCTCGCGTTCGCCGGCGGCGACGCTTTTTGCGGTGCGGCGCATCCCGCGAAGACGAGGGCGGCGACGCACGCCATCCAAGAACGAGCCCCCACGGGCAGCATTGGTTTTCGAATTTTTGTTGTCATGTGTATGTTCTGTTAACTAGGCATTCGGCGGCCTGAGGCGGCTCACGTCGATGAGTCGCCCTGGTCTCCACCTTCAGCGTTGTGTGCGCCCGATCCGGCCGGGATCTCGCGCGACGTCGATTCTGCGACGAATCGCGAAAGCGTTTTATCGTATCCTCGTCAACGAAGCAAGAAGCGGCCCGAATGGGAGCATAAAACGTCGATCGGATGCCATCTGGCCCATCGCTCGGCCTGCGTTGCGCCAATCCCACAGTCTATCGAACGATCCTTGCGAATCCCCATCGGCGCATACGCAACCGACTCGGCGTGACCCCTTGACCTTCCCATCATGGGAAGGATCATCGTGTCTTCATTGCGGCGACTTGCCGCCCGTATGCGAGTCTCAGCCACCATGACCGACTTAGCCTCCCCTCCCACCGGCGTCGACGGATCGACAGCCGAACTCGATATCGAAGGCATGACCTGCGCGTCGTGCGCCGCGCGCGTCGAGAAGGCGCTCGCGCGCGTGCCTGGCGTCACCGGCGCCTCCGTCAACCTCGCCACCGAACGCGCCACGGTGCACGCCGCCGCTGCGCTGGCAGCCGGCGACGTGCAACAGCTCGTCGACGCCGTCGTCGGCGCGGGGTATCAAGCGCGGCCGGTGCGCAGCGAGCAAGCAGCGTCCGGCAGCAACGCGGCCGCGGCGGAGAAGGCCGACGACAGCCGCGCGCGGCAAGCCCGGCGCGAACTCGCCGCAGTTGCGCTATCGGCCGTGCTCAGCGCCCCGCTGTTACTGCCGATGGTCACGGCGCCGTTCGGCGTCGAATCGGCGCTGCCCGCATGGCCGCAGCTCGTCCTGGCCACGATCGTCCAGTTCGTCTTCGGCGCGCGCTTTTACGTCAGCGCCTATCGCGCCGTTCGCGCGCGCGCGGGCAATATGGATCTGCTCGTCGCGCTCGGGACCTCGGCGGCCTACGGCCTCAGCGTCTGGCAAACGATCGTTCGCCCCGGCGACACCATGCACTTGTATTTCGAGGCTGCCGCCGTCGTCATCACGCTCGTGCGCCTCGGTAAATGGCTGGAGGCCCGTGCCAAGCGCGAAACGACCGATGCCATTCGCGCATTGGCTGCGCTGCGGCCCGAGCGTGCGCGCGTCAAGGACGCCTCCGGCAACGAACGCGACGTGCCGCTTGCGGATGTGCGCGTGGGGATGATCGTCATCGTCAGGCCGGGCGAACGGATGCCGGTCGACGGCCTCGTCAGCGCGGGGCGAACCCATGTGGACGAATCGCTCATTACCGGGGAAAGCCTGCCCGTGGCGAAGGGGCCCGGCGAGCGCGTCACTGCCGGCTCGGTCAACGGCGAGGGCACGCTCGACGTGACGACGACCGCCACCGGCGCCGAGACGACGCTCGCTCGCATCATTCGGCTCGTCGAAAGCGCGCAAGCGGACAAAGCGCCGATCCAGCGGCTCGTCGATCGCGTCAGCGCCGTCTTTGTGCCAGCCATCCTCGTCATCGCGGCCGCCACGTTCGGGCTGTGGCTCTTTGCCGGCGCACCGGTGCAGACCGCGATTCTCGATGCGGTGTCGGTGCTCGTCATCGCCTGCCCTTGCGCGCTCGGGCTCGCGACGCCGGCCGCGATCATGGCGGGCACGGGTGTTGCCGCGCGTCGCGGCGTATTGATCAAAGACGCCGAAGCGCTCGAACTCGCGCAGCGCGTTTCCGTCGTCGCCTTCGATAAAACCGGCACGCTGACGACCGGCAAACCCCAACTCGTGGCCTTCGAGACGTTCGACATCGAACGCGACGCGGGACTCGCACTCGCGGCCGCGGTGGAGCGCAACAGCGATCACCCACTCGCGCGCGCACTGTTGGCCGAATACGAAGCGCGGGCGTCGGGGGGTACGGCGCTCAGTGCCCAATCGGCCGACCAAGCGCAGCGGTATGCGAATCTGCCCGCCGCCACGCACGCGCAAGCGGTGGCCGGGCGTGGCATGCAAGCTCAGATCGACGGACGCACCGTGTTCGTCGGCAATGGCCGCTGGCTCGCCGAATTAGGCGCCGAACCGCCGCCGCAAGCGCAGGCGCGCGCCGCGCAACTGGAAGCGCAAGGCAATACCGTCTCCTGGCTCGTGCGCTCGGGCCCCGAGCCTGCCGCAGCCGAAACGCTCGCGCTGATCGCCTTCGGCGACAGCGTCAAGCCGACGGCGCGCGCGGCCATCGAGCAGCTAGCCGCGCGCGGCGTGAAAAGCGTGCTGGTGACTGGCGACAACCCCGGCGCGGCGGCCAGCGTTGCGCATGCGCTCGGCATAGAGGAGGTTTATGCGCAGGTGTTGCCGGCCGACAAGGCGGATATCGTCGCCCAGCTCAAAGCGCGCACGGGACAGGTCGTCGCCATGGCCGGCGACGGCATCAACGATGCGCCCGCGCTTGCCGCGGCCGATATCGGCATTGCTCTTGCGACGGGCACGGACGTGGCGATGCATGCGGCGGGCGTCACGCTGATGCGCGGCGATCCGGCGCTCGTGGCCGACGCGATCGATATCTCCCGTCGTACGTATCGGAAGATCCAACAGAACTTGTTTTGGGCGTTCGTCTACAACTTGATCGGCATTCCGCTGGCTGCGTTCGGGCTGCTCAACCCGATGCTTGCCGGTGCGGCAATGGCGTTTTCGAGCGTCAGCGTCGTCACGAACGCGCTGCTGCTCAAGCGGTGGAAAGGCGTCGATAGACAGTAACGAGGGACTGGGGCGCCGCGCCCCATCGCGGGCGCGGCAACCGACGAGCGCCAGACAAGCGCCCAGGGAACATCAACGCGTGGCGAGCTTGGCTTTCTCTTTGTCCTTCGGGTGCCGCGCGTGCACGAGCTTCACGCGTTTGGCCGGCCGCGGGGAAAGGTGCGCTTCGAACGGCGTGTCGAGGACGGACCCCGTCAGGGCCGACGAGGCCATGCGCGCAGCCAAAGCCGACGTGCTGCTCGCCAACCCGGTCAATGCGGCCTGCTGGTCGTTCAAGGTCGATTGGGTTTGCTGCTGCGCGGCTTGCGCGCGATGGGCGAAGCCGATTAACGCTACGGTTTGAGCGACCGATACGGCAAACAGCAGCACCAGGCCGGCCAGCCCAAGAGCCAGCCAATGGCGCGTACGCCGCCAGCGTTCTTGCGCCGCCGATCGTTCTTGCAAGAGTGCTTCTTGCAGCGATGCGACGGTTTGGGCCAGGTCCGGCGGCGGGGCGGCAACCTTCTCAGCGGCAGTCTTCTCCGCAGCAGCCTTCTCGGCGACAACCTTCTCGGCGACAACCTTCTCTGCAGCAGCCTTCTCTGCAGCAGTCTTCTCGGCAGCAGCCTTCTCGGCGACAGCCTTCTCGGCAGCAGCCTTCTCAGCAGCAGCCTTCTCGACAGCAGCCTTCTCGGCAGCCACCGCCTCTTCCACGGCAACCGGGCTGGCGAGTTCGAGGCCCGTCGCCGTTTCGGCTTCGGCAACGGCCGGCATCCCGGTCAGATCTAATTCAGCGCCCGCATTCGGCTGCTCGGTCACTGCCGGCTTGCTGCGGGCACGGCCGATCGAGGCCGCCGCAGGTGCGGATGCTGGTTCGATCCCCCCTACCGTACCTTCGCTGGCGATCAACGCCTCAGCGGCGTCGGCCGGCCGCTCGAAGCCGAGCAGCGTGCCTTGGCGCGGATCGATGGCCACGAAGTGAGCGGTGGCGTCGATGTCCTGCACCATTGGAGATTCGGGCTCGACCGCCACTCGAGCGGGCCGGCGAACGTCGTCCGACGAAGCGGCTCTGGCGCGGCGCTTGGCGCGCAAAGCGCCTCGGGAACGGGGAGAAGATACTGCTGGATCTGCCATAGCGTAGTGGGAGCCGCTGCGACGATGCGCGGCTCGTTGGTATCGTGGTGAATCGAAGCGTGCTGCAAACCCGGCATTGTCTCATGATCGGTCCGCGCTGCGGCCGCCCAACAGGTGCCCTAGCGCTTGCACTGCCTTCGCCGAGATGCCTCTCGCGGCGGCTTTGCTTTATCCTTTGCGCTTCGCGCAGCGCCATCGAGGCACGCGCCGTTTCGTCGTCTAGCCAAAGCGCACCATGTCCAACTCGATCGACCGTACGATCGCGGCCGAGGCCGCAGCCCTCCGCGCCCACTACGCGCAAACCGTCCTGCCGATCTGGCACGGCCCGGGGTTCAATAGCGCGTCGCAATTACCGTACGAGGCCGTCGGGGCGGACGATCACGCGCCGCTGCCCGTCCTGCGCTACCGAGCGATGGCCTGCGCGCGACAATTGTTCGTGTTTTCGCTGGCGGGCGACGCCGCACATGCCGAGCAACTCTTTCACGCGATGCGGCGGCATTTCCACGACGCCCGGCATGGCGGATGGATTTACAGCATCGACGCGCAAGGCGCGCCGCTCGACACGACGAAGGACCTGTATACCCACGCGTTCGTCATCTTCGCGTGCGCCCACTACGCAGCGGCCACGGGCGATCGCGACGCCTTGCGCGTCATCGACGAAACGACCGCGCTCGTGCAGGCGCGTTTTGCGGCGCCCGGCGCGCTGCTGCATGCGGCGCTAACCGCCGACTTCTCGGCACCGCGCCTCGGCCCATTGCAAAACCCGCTGATGCACTTGACCGAAGCCTATCTCGCCGCCTTCGAAACGACGGGCGAGCCGGCCTACGAGTCGGCACTCGCGCAATTGGCCAATGCGGTGGCGCAGCACTTCGTCCATACGCCGACGGGCGCGATTGCGGAGCTGCCGATCGGCAGCGACGACAACCGGCTTGAACCGGGACATCAATTCGAGTGGTTCTATCTTGTGAAGCGGGCGGGACCGGTTGTCGCGGCATCGGGGCTCGACGAACACCTAACGCGCGCCTTCGATTTCGCGCAACGGCACGGGATCGATCCCGCGACGGGCGGTGTGTGCGCTGCGCTCGACGAAGCGGGCGCCGTCAAAGACGCCACCCAGCGGATTTGGGCGCAAACGGAATATTTGCGTGCGCTGGCGACGCGGGGCCGTGCGCAGGATTGGGAGACGTTGGCGTTGCAGATTCCGCGCTTCCAAGCGCGTTTTCTACATGCGCGAGGCTGGTACGAATGCTTGACGCCGGCGGGTAAGGTCGCGCGGGCGGACATGCCGTCGACGACGCCGTATCACCTAGCGACCGCCTACGCGGCCCTGCCTACCTGAGCGATCGACGCGGCGGCACACCGCCGGCCGATCGGCAATCCGATCAGTACGCGAGCATCGGCTCGCTCGCCGCGGCGTGAGCCGCCGCTGCGAAGCGCGCGTCGCCGAGCACGGCCGACGAAATCTCGAACACCGACACCGCTTCCTTGAGCTGACGCGTCTGATCGTGCAGCGAGGAAGCGGCCGCCGCGGCCTCTTCGACGAGCGCCGCGTTTTGCTGCGTCATGCGGTCCATCTGCACGACGGCTTGGTTGACTTGCTCGATGCCCGTGCTCTGCTCGTGCGACGACGCGCTGATTTCCGACATCACTTGCGCGACGCGCGAAATCGACGTCGACACCTTGTGCATCGCCTCGCCGGCACGCTCGACGAGTTCCGAGCCGCCTTCGATCTGCGCCACGGATTCGCCGATCAGTGCCTTGATTTCTTTGGCCGACTGCGCACTGCGCTGCGCCAAGCCACGCACCTCGCCGGCCACGACCGCAAAGCCGCGGCCCTGCTCGCCGGCGCGCGCCGCCTCGACGGCCGCATTCAATGCCAGGATGTTCGTCTGAAACGCGATGCCGTCGATGACACTGATGATTTCGGCAATCCGGTCGGAGCTTTGCGCAATCCCGCGCATCTTGTCGACCACGCTATCGACCACACCCGCGCCTTCGGATGTCGAGCGCAGCGCGTCGTCGGCCAGCGCATGGGCTTCGCGCGCATGCTCGGCGTTCTGACGCACGGTGGCGGTCAACTCCTCCATGCTCGACGCCGTCTCCTCGAGCGAAGCCGCTTGATTTTCGGTGCGAGCGGAAAGGTCTGCATTGCCCGTTGCAATTTCGTCGGCACCCGTATGGATCGAGTCGGCGGCATCGCGCACGGTCTTCACCGTTTGGGCCACGCTGGCCTGCATCTGAGCCAGGCCCTCGAAGAGGCGGCCGATTTCGTTCGTCCCGCGCGACGCGATCGGCTCGACCAGCTTGCCGCGCGCGATGCGCTCGAAATGACGCCCTGCTTCCTCCAACGGCGCGACGACGCCGCGCTTGAGCGCCGCATAAACGGCCGCCGTACCGGCGAGCAACGCGGCGAGGATCGCGATGCTCACGCCTTGGAACATCGTGAGGCGCGAATCGATCGAATCGAGCGACGCGCGGCTTTGCGCATCGCCGAATTGCGTGAAGGCGTGCTGCTCGTTCAGGAAGGCATCTTGCATCGACTGGGTCGGCTGATCCATGAAGGCCTTCACGTTGTTCGCGTCGAGATACTGAGCGAGTTCGCCGAGCGCCGCATGCAGCGTCTGATACTTCTCGGCCAAGGCTTGCGCGTGGGCGCGGTTCTCGTCGCTCGTCTTCGGCGCATCGGTGAACCGAGCGAACGACTTGTCGGCCAGCGCGAGCTGATCGCGGGCATGTTGAACGATCTCGGTGGGCTCCGCCCCGCCGCCGACCATCCGGGTCCCGGCGCGCGACAGATTGATCCGGGCGTCCATCAGGTGCTGCGTCGTTTCGTTGACCGCGTTGACTTGGGTAAGCGCAACGTTCGAGAGGTCGCCCACGTCTTGGTGCGTGCTCGTCAGGAACCAGAAACCGATCCCGCCCGTCACGAGCTGCAACAGGCAGAAAGCGGCCAACACGACTAACAGGCCGGAAGCGAGCTTGATCTTGCTGAACATCTAAACATCCGAAAGAAAAACGAAAGGAAGCCGATACGGCACTACTTAGGGTTTACGGCAGTTTTAACGTTTGCTTGAGGGTTAACGCCGAATCTCGGTGCGACGGAACAACGCGGTCGCGGGCAATCGTCTTTAATGAAGGAAACGCCTACTCGCTTGCTTGACGCGATGGGCTCGGCCTTCCTAGAGTGGAACGCGACACGGCACGGGGCCTTGCCCCGAAGGGGCACGGCATGACGGATTTCTTCGATCTCGCGCGCGGCGCGCTGCACGCGCAACCGTTCAGCATGCTGCTCGGCACGGAACTCGTGCAGATCGGCGAGCGCGAGGTAACGCTGAGGCTACCGATCCGAGACGAGTTGCGTCAGCAACAGGGCTTCGTGCATGGCGGGGTCACGAGTTATCTGGCCGATAACGCGCTGACATTCGCCGGTGCGCTGGCATTGGGGCCGCGCGTAGTGACGGGCGAGTACAAGATCAATTACTTGCGGCCGGCCGTGCGCGGCACGCTGCTCGCGCGCGCCGAACTCATTTATGCGGGCCGCGGGCACGCGATCTGCCAGTGCCGCGTTTATGTCGTCGACGGCGAGAAGGAAACGCTGGTGGCGCTCGCGCAAGGGACGATCAATCGGGTCGGCGACGGCCCCAACGCTTCCCAGCCGCACACGGAGCCGGCGCCGCATGGCGAAGAGCGAGCTTGAGGCTCGCGCAAGAATCGCCCGGCTTGCGCCAGCTGGACGCTCCAAACTCAGAGCAAGTATTCCGCACCCGGCAGCGGACGGCCTTTGAACAATTCGGCCCAATTCTCGGCCGACATCACGGCGAGTTGCACAAAGCTGTTCGCGGGTGCGTAGTGCACGAAAAGGCTCTCGAGCACGCGGCCCAACGCGCTCACCGAGCAATCGTCGAGTATGGCTTCCGATACCGCTAACCGAATGCGCAAACCGCGCACGAGCGCCGGCTGCGGCTCCATCACGATCCATTCGAGCGCGGATTCCCGTGCCAGGGACTTCAAGCCCTCGATATGCCGCGCGCCGGCCGAACGGGACGGCGCATGCGCCGCCAAAAGCTGCTTGAACGCAGGCAAGCCGGTTTGACAAATATTCAGCGCCCCGGCCGAGAGCATGGCCACCATGTCCCACAGCTCATTGTGTGCATATGATCGAGCGATGCTTTCCGTCGGCGTGAACAACAACGAAGCACGGCCGGTGAGGGCCTCGTCGGCGTGGGAGAAATCGCCCTGCGCATCGCCGATTTTCAAGGTCGCGGGCAAGCTGCCGTTCGTACAATGCAGGCTCATGTCGATTTGCTTGCCCGTCGCTTCCACAATCCGTCCGGCGGAATCGACGAGCGAGAGCAGCATGTCTTGCCCCGGCAGAAACTCCCCTAGCCGGCCATCTCTTTCCGCAAGCCAAAACACTGCGGAGTCTTGCTGCGCCGTGTGACGAAAGAGCGATTCGTAACGCTCGATCCGTTTGACGAGCGCCCCCTTCGCGCCGTCTTGCATCAATCGCACATCGTCGACGCGATAAACCGACGTCTTGGCAGAGGTCAATGTGCCCGGGACGATCGGAAACACCGGCAGCGGCGTGCCTTCCAAGGCAATCGGCTCGGCCTCGGAGGGGAACAAATTGATGACGGGCGTGCAGAACAGCTTGAAGTTGGCCGCGGTCAGCCTTTGCAAACGTTGACCGGGGCGGGAATCGCGATGGACATCTAGAATCGGCAAATGCAACGTCACCCGGCTGCAAGGGCCAGCGGTACGCGTCAACGCAGAAAGATCGACATCGACGAAATCGAACTTTTGCGGGAACGAAAAGTATTCGAGCAAGACTCGAAACTGCGAGGGAATTTCATCGCGTGGTTCGATCAAGGCTTCGTCGAGATCGAAACCGGGTGCCGACAGCGGTACGGCATCCAATGCGATCCAAGCCCCGCTCTCGCCGGCTTCGACAAATGCAGTCGAGGCGCGTAGCAAAAGCGTATCGATCGTCGACGCCGCGGTGCGACGATCGCCGTCGATGAACACGCGCACGTGCTTCGGCATGCTGGCATCGAACAACGCTTTTGCGTCGGCCGTGGTGAAGGTGATGGACAGAATGCCTGTCGTGTTTTCTTTCAGACGGATCTTAGTGGGCGCGGATGTGGCGGGCGCATAGCGCGCGTCGGCGATCCGCAACGGCGCGAAGACGACGTCATACACCGTGAGGAACGGAAACTCGCCCGTGCGCGTCTTGAGTTCCGTGCCGCGCGGGAGCGTAAAGGGCGCCGTGAGCTTGGCGAGCCCGTCGCCGCCTTCGAATTGCGTGATCGAACACGACGGAAAAGGACGGAGAAACGCGGGATGGAAATTCTCGAGAAGCGCGGTGGGCAGCTCGGGGTAGTTATCCTCGATCCGCGCGCTGGCGCGAGCGAACTGCAATGCGGCCGATTGGAGCAGCCGCTCGACGTGCGGATCCTCGGAATGCTCGCCGGTAATGGCGAGGCGTGCCGCGGCTCGCGGGTGCCGTCGCGCGAATTCGTGGAGCGAGCGGCGCAGTCTGGCCAGTTCGCGTTCGTATTCGGGCAGGAGATCGTCTGCTGTGCTCACGCGCGCCCCGACGAGGACAAGCTCGAAATCAGTGTCGCCCCGCAGGAGGTTTTGTGGCCGTCGAAGGCTGCGGGTTTACCGGCGACGATGAAGGCGGGATCGCCCTCGGCGATCACGCAGTTTTGATGGCCATCGATGGGGCACGTGCATTGGTCGCCCTGCCGGGCGACGGGGCGGTCCATGACCGTGCTTTTGTCGGCGCCGGTGATGACCTTGCCGCCGTGGCTTGTTGCGTCGCCTACTCGGATGATGCCTCTCATATCACTTGCCCTCTTTTTTTATCACCAAGACCAGCCCTGCTGGGGGTATTTTTCGTCGAAACGACGGCCCCACCATGGCAAGTATGCGTTGTTCTCGCCGCGCGCCCGGAACCAATCGGCGTTGGGATCGATCGGTACGACTTGCTGCGGCGGGGTGACCACGACTGCTACCGGGTGCTCGGCGTCCGTTGTCCCTGCCACCAGCACGTGCTCGCCGAAGTGATTCGCGCGGCCGATCGCCAGTACTACGTCGGTCAGCGCCGTGCCCGCCCCCATCTCGCCGAGCAGCCCCGGCGTGTTGAAGGTCTGCTTCTGGAAGTCGAACGCCGGCAGCATCTCGGTCAGCGTGCGGCCCAGCGAGCCGATCCGCGACGATGCGGCGTCGCTGCCCTTGCCTGCATCGTGGATTACGTAGTTCAGATCCGTGACCGGCACGTTCGCATTTTGCGCAGCAGCGGCAATCGTTGCCTTCCATGCCTCGACGGCGCGCGTCGTTCCTGCCTTCGCCTCGTAGGCGTGCATGTTACCCGTCGCGGCCCGTCCGATCCAGGCTAACGGCGCGCGGTCGGTCTTAAAGTTCGGTCCGACGAGGAACAGCAGCACCATGTTTTCGTTGATCTGGCCGTCCTTCGGCGGAAAGCTCGGGGCATCCCAGTTCATCACCCATACACTTTTGTCTGGGTTTGCCTGCAGATAATCGAGCGCCGCGTTCAGCGACGTGAAGCCTGCGTTGGGACCGCCGGGTGTCACGTGCACGTCGGGCGGGGTGTCCTTGCTCCACAAGTCCTTGGACCAGACGTTGCCGATGTTGAACTCGGAAATGATCTCTTTCCGCACGTATTCTCGCGCTTCCGTAGTATCGAGGCGGTCGGCTGGAATCGCGTATTCGAGGTGGATGCCAGCCAGTTCGCGCCACTGCCTTTTGTCCTGCGAGGCTACGGTATAGAAGTACTTCTGGTTCATCACGTAGCGTTCGCCGAAAATCGTAAAGATCTTGTCAATATATTTGTGATGGAAGCCTTTGAAAGTTTCCTGTCCCCTGACTCCGTTTGCAATTCCGGCTACCGACTGGAGCGTCGTAAAGCTCTTCGGATCCGTGCGCACCATATCGTCGTTGCGATTCGGTTTAACGAGCCCCATTGTCCATAGAATTTGCCACTCAGTTGGATAGTCGCGCCGCTGCAGCGGATTCAGCCATTCCAGTCCCACCACCTGCGCGACGAACGGCTTGCTCGTCGCGGGGGCTGCGGCTTCTGCCGATGCACTCCCGCGAGGAGTGGCCGGCTGTGCACGCTCCGGCGCACACGCCGTCAACAGCAGAAGCACGGCAAAAGCCAGCAGGGCCGGCGGCATCACCAGTCGTTTCATCAATTCGATTCGTTAGTTACCAAGACCAACCTTGCTGCGGGTATTTCTCGTCATAGCGACGGCCCCACCACGGCAGGTAAGCGTTGTTCTCGCCGCGGGCCCGGAACCAATCGGCGTTGTGATCGATCGGCACGACTTGCTGCGGCGGAGTGACCACGACCGCTACCGGGTGCTCGGTGTCCGTCGTGCCTGCTACCAGCACGTGCTCGCCCAAGTGATTCGCGCGACCGATCGCCAATACCACGTCGGTCAGTGCCGTGCCCGCGCCCATCTCGCCAAGCAGACCCGGTGTGTTGAAGGTCTGCTTGTGGAAGTCGAACTCCGGCAGCGTCTCCGTCAACGTACGGCCCAGGGTGCCAATGCGCGACCACGCAGCATCGCTTCCCTTGCCTGCGTCGTGGATCACATAGTTCAGATCCGTGACCGGTACATTCGCATTTTGCGCAGCAGCGGCGATCGTTGCCTTCCATGCTTCGAGCGCGCGCGTCGTTCCGGCCTTCGCTTCGTAGTCATGCAGGTTGCTCGTAGCCGACCGACCGATCCGTGCGAGCGGGGCTCGCTCGGTCTTCATGTCCGGGCCGGCCAGGAACAACACCACCATGTTTTCATTGATTTCGCTATCCTTCGGCGGGTAACTCGGTGCGTCCCAGTTCATCACCCATACGCTCTTGGCTGGGTTGGCCTGAAGGTAGTCGAGTGCCGCGTTCAGCGAGGTAAAGCCGGCGTTGGGACCGCCAGGCGTCACATGAACGTCGGGCGGAGTGTCCTTGCTCCACAGATCCTTGAACGACGAGTTACCGATGCAGAATTCGCGGATCATCGCGGCGAGCAGATAGTCGCGCGCACTCGTAGGATCCAGTCGCTCGGCGGGAATGGCAAACTCGACACGGATGCCAGCCAGCTCGCGCCACTGTGTTTTGTCCTGCGCCGCTACGGTGTAGAAGTATTTCGGGTTCATCACATACCGATCGCCGAACAGCAGCATAAGCTGCTTGACGTACTTCTTGAAAAAGTTTTCGAAGGTGTCTGCACCATTACGTCCGTCTGAGACTGCCGCGACCGCCTGAAGCGTCGTGAAGCTCTTCGGGTCCGTCCGAACCATGTCATCGTTACGGTTCGGCTTAACGAGCCCCTGCGTCCAGAGGATTTGCCATTCGGTTGGGTAGTCGCGCCGCTGTAGCGGATTCAGCCATTCAAGTCCGACCACCTGCGCAACAAACGGCTTGCCCGACGCGGGCGCCGCAGCTTCTGACGATGCCGCCCCGCGTGCTGTAGCCGCCTGCGCACGCTCACGCGGACACGCTGTCAACAGCAGAAGCACGGCAAAAGCCAGCAGGGCCGGCGGCATCACCAGTCGTTTCATCAATTCGATTCGCTAGTTACCAAGACCAACCCTGCTGCGGGTATTTCTAGTCATAGCGACGGCCCCACCACGGCAGGTAAGCGTTGTTCTCGCCGCGCGCCCGGAACCAATCGGCGTTGGGGTCAATCGGCACGATCTGCTCCGGCGGAGTGACCACGACGGCTACCGGATGCTCGGCGTCCGTCGTGCCGGCCACCAGCACTTTCTCACCGAGGTGATTCGCGCGACCGATCGCCAGCACTACATCGGTCAGCGCTGTGCCTGCGCCCATCTCGCCGAGCAGTCCCGGTGTGTCGAAGGTCTGCTTCTGGAAATCGAACTCCGGCAACGTCTCCGTTAGCGTGCGGCCCAGCGTGCCAATCCGCGATGACGCGACGTCGCTGCCCTTGCCTGCGTCGTGGATCACATAGTTGAGATCCGTGACCGATACGTTCGCATTTTGCGCAGCGGCCGCAATCGTCGCCTTCCACGCCTCAACCGCTCGCGTAGTCCCGGTTTTCGCCTCGTAGTCGTGCACGTCGCCCGCCGCGGCCCGACCGATCCATGCAAGCGGCGCGCGCTCGGTCTTCATCTCCGCGCCGGCCAGGATCAGCAACACCATGTTTTCGTTAAGCTGTCCATCCTTCGGCGGGAAGCTCGGCGCGTCCCAGTTCATCACCCACACACTCTTGTGCGGGTTAGCCTGAAGGTAGTCAAGCGCCGCGTTTAGTGACGTAAAACCCGCATTGGGACCGCCCGGCGTCACGTTGACGTCTGGCGGAGTGTCCTTGCTCCACAGATCCTTGAACGAAGAGTTGCCGATGCAGAATTCGCTGATGATCCTCTGGCGCAGATAGTCGTGCGATTCCGCAGGGCCAAGGCGACCAGCTGGGACAGCAAATTCGACGCGGATGCCGGCCAGCTCACGCCATTGCCGCTTGTCCTGCGAGGCTACCGTGTAGAAATATTTTGGGTTCATTGCATACCGGTCCCCGAACAGCAGCAACAGCGAATCAACATACTTCTCGTAATAACCATCGAACGTCTCTGAGCCCCGAACGCCACTAACCAATGCCCCGATCGATTGGAGTGTTGAAAACTTTGCAGGCATAGTGCGAACCATGTCGTCGTTATGGTTCGGCTTGACGAGCCCCATCGTCCAGAGAATTTGCCATTCAGTCGGATAGTCGCGCCGCTGTAGCGGATTCAGCCATTCAAGTCCCACGACCTGCGCGACGAACGGCTTATCCGTCCCGGGAGCCGCGGCCGCTGCCGATGCACTCCCGCGAGGGGTAGCCGCTTGCGCGCGCGCTGGCGCCCACGCGGTCAATAGCAGAAATACTGCAAAGGCCAGCAGGGCCGGCAACATCACCAGTCGTTTCATCGGTTCCTTTGCAGCGTCACCAGCCGTTTCGTCGGTTCCTTGTTTACCAAGACCAGCCTTGCTGCGGATATTTCTCGTCGTAGCGACGGCCCCACCACGGCAGGTAAGCATTGTTCCCGCCGCGCGCCCGGAACCAATCGGCGTTGGGGTCAATCGGCACGATCTGCTGCGGCGGAGTGACCACGACCGCTATCGGATGCTCTGCGTCCGTCGTACCTGCTACCAGTACATGCTCGCCCAAGTGATTCGCGCGACCGATCGCCAGTACCACGTCGGTCAGTGCCGTGCCGGCGCCCATCTCGCCAAGCAGACCCGGTGTGTTGAAGGTCTGCTTGTGGAAGTCGAACTCCGGCAGCGTCTCGGTCAACGTGCGGCCCAGGGTGCCAATGCGCGACGACGCGGCATCGCTTCCCTTGCCTGCGTCGTGGATCACATAGCTCAGATCCGTGACCGGTATGTTGGCATTTTGCGCAGCAGCGGCGATCGTTGCCTTCCATGCTTCAACAGCGCGCGTCGTCCCGCCTTTCGCCTCATAGTCGTGCACGTTACCCGTCGCAGCCCGACCGATCCATGCGAGCGGCGCGCGTTCGGTCTTCATGTCCGCTCCGGCAAGGATCAGAAGCACCATGTTTTCGTTGATTTGACCGTCCTTCGGCGGGAAACTCGGTGCATCCCAGCTCATCACCCATACGCTCTTCTGTGGATTAGCCTGAAGGTAGTCGAGCGCCGCGTTCAGCGATGTGAAGCCCACGTTAGGACCACCAGGTGTCACGCGCACATCGGGTGGGATGTCCTTGCTCCAGAGATCCTTGAATGAAGAGTTGCCGATGCAGAATTCGCTATTAATCTCGTTGCGCACGTATTCCCGGGCCTCGTGGGGATCGAGGCGGCCAGCTGGGATCGCATATTCGAGGTGAATCCCAGCTAGCTCGCGCCACTGCCGCTTGTCCTCCGGCGCGACCGTGTAGAAATATTTCTTGTTCATCACGTATCGTTCCCCGAACAGCGTGAAGATCGTGTCGATGTACTTGTGGTGGTAACCCTTAAAGGTTTCCTCGCCATCGTTACCATAGGCAAGTGCCCCGATCGACTGGAGCGTAGCGAAGCTCTTGGGGTCGGTCCGCACCATGTCATCGTTGCGGTTCGGCTTCACAAGCCCCATCGTCCAGAGGATTTGCCACTCGGTCGGATAGTCGCGCCGCTGTAGTGGATTCAGCCATTCAAGTCCTACCACCTGCGCAACGAACGGCTTGACCGTCGCGGACGCCGCGCCCTCCGCCGATGAACTACTGCGCGGCACAGCAGCCTGCGCACGTACAGGGGCCAACCCCGACAACAGCAGAAACACTGCTAAGGCCAGTAGGGCCGGCAGCATGATCAATCGTTTCATCACCTCTCCAAACGTCCATCCGTCGGGCAATGCCCGGCTCGCATTTTCCGTTAGCATCCACATGACAACGGCACCCAGAATCATCGCAGCCACCGCCAATGCCATCCGACGCGGCCGTGTTTCAAGCAGCGTGCTCACGCGATCGCCCTCGCTTTTAGATAAAACTGGCCCTCACGGTGATCTTCAATACCTGCAGGCATTTTGGCTCCTTCGACGCGGTGCGCCCATTCGTACAATGGTCGGTCTGCCTTGACGCCCTTCTTATCAGGAACCTGTCCCATCACTCCATCCTTGAAGTACTGTCCGTACTTCTTAGCCGGATTGCTATCAGCCATACCGTTCCACATCCGCCAGTCGGCTTCAATACGCAACGCCTTCCAGTCACGCGCCGACAGATGACATACCCCGATCGCCACGTCGTAGGCCAACGCCTTCTCCGCGTGTTCCGAGTTGGTCATCGTGATCGAGTGATTCGTCGGATTGTTGTGCTGCCCGCCGAGCAGGATCGTGGAAATTCTGTCCTTGTGCCAAGCGCTGTAATCGGCGGATGCATTCGCGGGGCTGTCCTCGCCGACCACAGTACCATCGGCCGCTACCCAGTCAGCCGGCTTCCAGTGCAACTGCACGTCCCGGCGCGCCTCCTGCCGAAGAACCGCGTGATCCTCGTAGCGCTGTGCCGCCTCGCTGGCTTCGGTACCTTGTGCCTCCGTCGCCGCGACGGTTTCCCCGCTGCCCAGCTTGTTCGGATCTCCGTTGAATGAATCGTATGGATCGTTCGGGTTTTTCTCGGCCGCACTCTTACTCGCATTGCGTGCGGAAGACGGCGCGTCATAGCTCTCGTTGAACTCGCTCTCAACCGTCTTGCCATCAGGGCCCGTCAACGTAATCTTCTTCATTGGGCTGCCGTACTTGATCGTCTTCGGCGAAAACGGCTCGTCCAGCGCTGGCGCCTCCAACGGCACCTCCCATGTCTTGTTAGGTCCCAGTCTAGGCGGTGACGCATTAACCTGCATCTTGATCAGCAATAGCACAACCTCGAGTATGGGCGCAGCGAGAGCCGCGCCGAGTAGCCCCAGCGGCGTATGATTCCCACGACTTTCTCTCATCAACCCGTATTGCGCTACCGTTGACGCTGGATAGAAGAAGTCGTCGTCGTTCTTCCTCACCGGCGCCCGCCAGTCGTTGTCCCAGTAGTTGTACGCCTTCAGAGACGGATCGCCAACGACCCAGTTCGTCGCGAACACTCGCTGCGTGAAAATGCCTTGCCCGTTCGCGTTGCTGATTTCGTCCGCACTCATTCCGCGCCAGCCGATCCCCTGGACTGGGCTGGCCGAAATCACCTGGTCGTGTGGGCAGCAATACAACGTCACACGTCCGAACGTTTTGTTATACGGACCGTCAGCTTTCAGCCCATGGGCCTCGCGATCGGTCTCCGCCTTATACGGCTTACCGTTCGACGAAGGCTGGTTATTCTCCATCTCCAGATTGACAGCGTCGGGCGTGGGTTCGTTGGCCGCCCGTTTGCCGATGATCTGGAAAAAATTGTCCAGGGTCTTGATCCGAGAGTTGAACGTTTCTCGTCCGTGCTCTCCGTTTTGGTCGCTGTACCCGCGCTGCGTCCAAGTTTCGAGCCAGTTGTTCTTGACGACGCTATACGGCGCATTGGCCAGCACATAGGTATCGGCAACACATTCGCCCGTCTTGTTGTCGGGGTCGGTCGCAGGCTTCATGTTATGGCCAAAGAACGCCGCGGCAATCCCGACCATGTTTCCCTGGCTATGGCAAACCACGGTAATCGGCACGTCGGCCTGCTTCTCCCGGATCGAACGAATTAGGTTGGCAAGCCGCAAGGCGGCCAGAACCATGTAGGCACGTGGCGGCGTCGCGTAGATAAGACGATCCGTCCCGTTCAACGCCTGTACGCTCAAAAAACCAAATGCGCGGTCGTCGAGTCCCTTGGCCCAGAGGTCCGCCAGCGTTCCGCACCCATTCGCAAACGGACCGCCGCCCCAATAATTCTGCTCATTCAGGAAAACGTTGGCGCCGTACTGCTTCAATTCGTCCTTGCCGGCCTTATAGCCCCAACGGAAGTGGATGACCGGCGAGAATGACGGATCGTCTTTGACGTAAGTGTCCGGCAGCAGCTTAGGATTCAGATACCCATCCGGCGTCAAACCCTCCGTATATTGCACAGGCTGCATCTGCCCGCCTTCGACGCCCTTGAACATCATCTGGTCGTCGAGCCGCCCGAGCCGTCGGTTCAACCCCCGGCACAAACCTTCCTCCGCCGCGGTAAACCACTCTCCCTCGGAGTTCACGCCGTGCACAAAAATGACGACGCCGGGCAACGGCATCTGTTTCGGGCAGACGTAATGGCTATTGCTGAACAGCGTCGTGCTCTGTCCGCCGCCGACCGGGGTGCCTCGCGCTTCCGCACCGGTCGTGGCACCGCTGTTCGGCGCCGATGGATCCAGAAAGGAATCGGTCATGTTCCCTTTATCTTCCCGTTTTCAGTTCAACTGCTTTTTTTGAAGAAGTTGACGACGAACGACTCGAACTTATCGCCCTTGAGCGGCGGCAACTCGCCGTTGGCGTCGGTCTTCCCTTTGATCACTTCCCCCGAAGCCTTACGGACTTCGCCCTCGAAGCCCTTCACGGGCTGCCCATCCGACGCACGCACCAGCTTCGGCACCCGCCCCAACGGCGCGTGATCGAACTTCGGCATATCGGTACTCATGCTCGCCGGCCCGCCCCACGTATGCCCCGCCGATTTCACGGTGAAGCTACCCGGACACCCCAATTCGATATCGCCACCTTGCAGCTTCAGATATGCCCCGCCCGAGGTCACGAACACCACCTGATCGCTGGCCATGCCCGCGAGCTTGCCGCCCGCCGCCGTCATCTGAATGTTCTTCGCCGAATCGATTTGCGTATCGTTGGCCTGGCTCTGCAATAGCACCTTGCCCTGGTTCGCGACGGCCGTGACGTCATCGGCCTGTGCGAACATCGCCACGCCATGTCCCGCTTGAAGGTTGATCCGCTGGCCGCTTGTGACCTGCACGTGCTGCTGCGCCACCTGATCGATGTTCCCACCGGCATAGGTCACGTGCGTCTTCGGCGTCACATTCACCGACCCCGCCTGCGCACCGAACGCCATCACCGGCTCGCCGCCGGGCGCCTGCCAACCTTTGAGCGCACCAGCCACGGCGCTTTGCCCCGCCGTTTCCATCGCGAGCCCACCGTGCTGCCCAGCGTAGTCGCCCAGCGATTTAAACAACTCGGTACATTCGCCGAGCAATTGAATGAGTTCGTCGCGATCCAAATGGTTACCGCTCGCCTGCGCCCGCGCATAAGTCGTCAGCAAGATGCCCTGCGCCGCACGCAGCGAAGCGGCCGCGTCCGTGCGCACTTCCGCCCCTTCCCCACGCGCCTCGCCCACACCGTTAGTACGCGGATGCGTCAGAAAGCCGAGATTGACCTCGGTGGCAGCATGCGCGCTCGATAGTTGCGCACTGATCTGCCCCGGCGTGTCGTCCAGACGCATCTGGTTGTACCGCTGGCCCTTCACCTCCCGCGTCTTCACACCGGACACATAGCGGTTGCCGGGCAATGCCCCCGTGTTCGTGAACGCCGCCGGCATGTGCCGCCCGCCGTGAAAAACGCCCGCCACATAAATCTTGTCGGGGTCGCCCGATAGGAAATCGAGCACCACCTCCATGCCCTTGCGCGGCAGCCAGTTCTCCCCGAAGTTGTCTCCGGCCAGCCCTGTCATCACACGCACCCAAGCGCTGTCGTTTTGCGTACCGCTTGTCCCCGCGCCATTAGCGTGCGCATGATCCTTCGCATTGAGCCCTTGCAACTGGACTTTGATCTGTCCGTACTCGTTGCAGAACACCTCCTCGCCATCGGGCGTCACCACAAGGCCGATGATCGGATGAACCCGCGGAAGATCGACATGGGGATCGTAGGCAGGCGTGAGCGGCATCGAGCGCGGCACGCCGCTGAATGTGTTCTCGTATCGCACTTGCGTCGAATCGCCGAAGACAGTCGGGCGCCTGGGCGTATCCAACGAAACCGGCGGTGAATCGAACGACCAGCGGCTCGCCGTGAACAACGCCTGCGCTCGCTGGTGCAGGTCCTTCGGCAAATTGTTTTCGGCGCGGTGGTGCAAGTGCGTGACCGTAATACGCCGGTCGTTCTCCGACGAACCCGGCTCTCCCGCCAGCCCCGCCACCTCGATCCATTCGCCGCTTACGAGATCTCGAACCCCACTCGCACCATCGACATGCGCCGCGCGCGTACCGTGCGACTTCACGCGCGCCATGCCGATTTGATCGTAATGCGCCCACGAATCGGCGAGATGC
>NZ_JBQCIV010000046.1:0-18608 GCF_051953405.1 Trinickia sp.
CGGCGTCGAGGGCCTCATTCACGAGTTCTCGCTGTCGAGCCAGGAAGGCGTGGCCCTCATGTGTCTGGCCGAGGCGCTGCTGCGCATCCCCGATCGCGCCACGCGCGACGCGCTGATTCGCGACAAGATCAGCAAGGGCGACTGGAAGTCGCACATGGGCCACGCGCCGTCGCTGTTCGTGAACGCGGCCACCTGGGGCCTCATGATCACCGGTAAGCTCGTCACGACCAACAGCGAAGCGGGCCTGTCGTCGGCGCTGACGCGCTTGATCGGCAAGGGCGGCGAGCCGTTGATCCGCAAGGGCGTCGACATGGCGATGCGCTTGATGGGCGAGCAATTCGTCACGGGCGAGACGATTTCCGAGGCGCTTGCGAACAGCCGCAAGTTCGAAGCGCGGGGCTTCCGCTATTCGTACGACATGCTCGGCGAAGCGGCCACGACCGAGGAAGACGCGCAGCGCTACTACGCGTCGTACGAGCAAGCGATCCATGCGATCGGCAAGGCGGCCGGTGGGCGCGGCATCTACGAAGGCCCCGGCATCTCGATCAAGCTCTCGGCGCTGCATCCGCGCTACTCGCGCGCGCAACAAGAGCGCACGATGAACGAACTGCTGCCGCGCGTGCGTTCGCTCGCCGTGCTCGCACGCCGCTACGACATCGGCCTGAACATCGACGCCGAGGAAGCCGACCGCCTCGAACTCTCGCTCGATCTGCTCGAAGCGCTGTGCTTCGATGCCGAACTGGCCGGCTGGAACGGTATCGGCTTCGTCGTGCAGGCCTATCAGAAGCGCTGCCCGTTCGTGATCGACTACGTCGTCGATTTGGCGCGCCGCAGCCGTCACCGCATCATGGTGCGCCTCGTGAAAGGCGCCTATTGGGACAGCGAGATCAAGCGCGCCCAGCTGGACGGGCTCGAAGGCTATCCGGTCTATACGCGCAAGGTCTACACCGACGTCTCGTATCTCGCCTGCGCGAAGAAGCTGCTCGGCGCGCCCGATGCCGTCTATCCGCAATTCGCGACGCACAACGCCTATACGCTCGCGGCGATCTATCACCTCGCCGGCCAGAACTACTACCCCGGGCAGTACGAGTTCCAATGTCTGCACGGCATGGGCGAACCGCTTTACGAAGAAGTCACGGGCCGCGACAAGCTGAACCGTCCGTGCCGCATCTACGCGCCGGTCGGCACGCATGAAACGCTGCTCGCGTATCTCGTGCGCCGCTTGCTCGAGAACGGCGCGAACACGTCGTTCGTCAATCGCATCGCCGATGAAACGGTGCCCGTCGCCGCGCTCGTGGCCGATCCCGTGGACGAAGCCTCGAAGATCGTTCCGCTCGGCGCGCCGCACGCGAAGATTCCGCTGCCGCGCGATCTGTTCGGCAGCGAGCGTCTGAATTCGATGGGCCTCGATCTGTCGAACGAGCATCGCCTCGCTTCGTTGTCTTCGGCGCTGCTCGCGAGCGCCCATCATCCGTGGCGCGCGGCGCCGATGCTCGAAAGCGGCGAGCTGGCCGCGTCCAGCGCAGCGGGCCGCAGCGAGCACGTCGTGCGCAACCCGGCCGACCACCGCGATCTGGTGGGGACCGTCGTCGAAGCCACTCGCGAAGACGTGAACGCGGCGCTCGCCTTCGCCGTCGCCGCGGCGCCGATCTGGCAAGCCACGCCCGTCAACGCGCGCGCCGATTGCCTCGCGCGAGCGGCCGATCTGCTCGAAGCGCAGATGCACACGCTCATGGGCCTCATCGTGCGCGAAGCGGGCAAGTCGCTGCCCAATGCCATCGCCGAGATTCGCGAAGCGGTCGATTTCCTGCGTTACTACTCGGCACAGATTCGCGAGGAATTCTCGAACGATACGCATCGTCCGCTCGGGCCCGTCGTCTGCATCAGCCCGTGGAACTTCCCGCTGGCGATCTTCATGGGGCAAGTGGCTGCCGCGCTCGCGGCCGGCAACACGGTGCTCGCCAAGCCGGCCGAACAAACGCCGCTGATTGCCGCGCAGGCCGTCCGCCTGTTGCGCGAAGCCGGTGTGCCCGCGGGTGCCGTGCAACTGCTGCCGGGCGACGGCGAGACGGTGGGCGCTTCGCTCGTCGCCGATCCGCGTACCCGTGCCGTCATGTTCACGGGCTCGACCGAAGTGGCGCGCCTCATCAACAAGACGCTCTCCGACCGCCTCGATCCGGACGGCAAGCCGATCCCGCTGATCGCGGAGACGGGCGGTCAGAACGCGATGATCGTCGATTCGTCGGCGCTCGCGGAGCAAGTGGTGGCCGACGTCATGCAATCGGCCTTCGACTCGGCCGGCCAGCGTTGCTCGGCACTGCGCGTGCTGTGCTTGCAGGACGACGTCGCCGATCGCACGCTGACGATGCTCAAAGGCGCGATGCACGAACTCGCGCTCGGCAATCCCGACCGCCTGTCGACGGACGTCGGCCCCGTCATCGACGCCGAAGCCAAGCGCACGATCGACGCGCATGCTGCCGCCTTGCGCGAGAAGGGCCGCACGGTGACGCAACTGCCGCTGCCCGAGCACTGCGCGCACGGTACCTTCGTGCCGCCGACGCTGATCGAACTCGAGAGCATCGACGAATTGAAGCGCGAAGTGTTCGGCCCGGTGCTGCACGTGATTCGCTATCGTCGCAGCGGCCTCGACAAGCTGCTCGAGCAGATTCGCGCGACGGGCTATGGGCTCACGCTCGGGATCCATACGCGGATCGATGAAACGATCGCGCACGTCATCTCGCGTGCTCACGTCGGCAACATCTATGTCAATCGCAACGTGATCGGTGCGGTTGTCGGCGTGCAGCCGTTCGGCGGAGAAGGGCTGTCGGGCACCGGGCCGAAGGCCGGTGGGGCGCTCTATCTGCAACGCCTGCTCGCCAAGCGTCCGTCCGGTTTGCCGAAGTCGCTCGCGGCCTCGCTCGTAGCAGACGGCGCGAGCGAACAAGCGAAGAGCGCGGCCCCGCTCTCGCCGCGTGCCGCACTCACGGCGCTGCGCGACTGGCTTATCGCCGAGCGGCAACCCGCGCTCGCGGCCCGCTGCGACGGCTATCTCGCTAATATGCCGGCCGGTGCCACGGCCGTGTTGCCGGGGCCGACCGGCGAGCGCAACACCTATACGCTCGGTGCGCGCGGCACGGTATCCTGCGTGCCTTCGACGCTCGGCGGCGCGCGGGCGCAGTTCGCGGCGGTGCTGGCGACGGGGAACCGCGCGGTATTTTCGGGCGCGGCCGGCGAGGCGCTCGTGGCGTCGCTGCCGAGCCAGTTGAAGCCGTTCGCCGACGTGCAAAAGAGTGCCGATGCGCCTTTCGATGCGGTGCTGTTCGAAGGCGACAGCGACGAGTTGCTGGCGCTCGTGAGGGAGGTGGCGAAACGCCCGGGGCCGATCGTTTCGGTGCAGGGCGTCTCGACGCACGCGCTGGAGAACGGCGATGAAGATTACGCGCTCGAGCGGTTACTGACGGAACGCTCGGTCAGCGTGAATACGGCCGCGGCGGGCGGCAATGCGAATTTGATGACGATCGGCTGAGCAATCCTTGTCGATGGATTCAAAAACGGGAGCGGTGCGGCGACCCCGAGGCTGCTCCCAACTACCTTGGTATCTAGGAGAAGCTATGCAGCACAAAATGAAAACGCTGGCAGGCGCGACGCTGGTTGCGGCAATGTCGCTGGTGGGGACCGCACACGCAGATCAAGCAGAGCAAGTGAAGATCGGCTTTGCCGGCCCGATGACGGGTGCGCAAGCGCACTACGGCACCGACTTCCAAAACGGCGTCAAGCTCGCGATCTCGGACATGAACGCGACGAAGCCCGTGATCGGCGGCAAGCAAGTCGAATTCGTGCTCGACGCAGCCGACGACCAAGCCGACCCGCGCACGGGGACGACGGTTGCCCAAAAGCTCGTCGACGACGGCATCAAGGGCATGATCGGCCACTTCAACTCGGGCACGACGATCCCGGCTTCGCGCATCTATGCGAACGCGGGCATCCCCGAAGTTGCGATGGCGACGGCGCCCGAGTACACGCAGCAAGGCTTTAAGACGACGTTCCGCATGATGACTTCCGACACGCAGCAAGGGTCGGTCGCGGGCACGTTCGCCGTGAAGAACCTGAACATGAAGAAGATCGCGATCGTCGACGACCGCACGGCTTATGGTCAAGGTCTGGCCGATCAATTCGCGAAGGCGGCGAAGGCTGCCGGCGCAACCATCGTCGATCGCGAATTCACGAACGACAAGGCAGTCGACTTCAAGGGCATCTTGACGAAGCTGAAGGCCGCCAACCCCGACCTGATCTACTTCGGCGGTGCCGATGCGCAAGCCGCGCCGATGGCCAAGCAAATGAAGTCGCTGGCGATCAAGGCGCCGTTGATGGGCGGCGAAATGCTGCACACGCCCGACTTCCTGAAGATCGCCGGCTCGGCTGCCGACGGCACGTACGCTTCGCTCGCAGGTCTGCCGCTCTCCGACATGCCTGGCGGCGCGCAATACGTCGCGAAGTACAAGAAGATGTTCGGTACCGAAGTCGAAACGTACTCGCCGTACGCCTACGACGGTACGATCGCGCTGCTGACGGCGATGAAGAAGGCCAACTCGACGGATCCGGCGAAGTACCTGCCGGTGCTCGCGAAGACCGACATGGCTGGTGTGACGACGACCCACCTCGCCTACGACGAGCACGGCGATCTGAAGAACGGCGGCATCACGATCTACAAGGCAGAAAACGGCCAGTGGAAGCCGCTGCAAAGCGTCGGCGCGAAGTAATCGTCGCGCATTGCTAAGCGCTTCGTCCGACGGGCGAAGCGCAAATGCCGAAGGCCCCGCGGATGGTTCGCGGGGCCTTTGTCGTCGAGGGGGCGTGTGGGATAACGCGCGGCCATCCGCGCGCGGCGCTTAGCCGACGTGCGTCCGCTTGGCCGGCGCCGGCTGCGTTTCCATCGAGGCGAGCCCATGGACGATGCCGCACGCATCGACGGTTCCTTCGCCCTTGCATTGCTCGCGCAACTCGATGAGCTGCGCCTTGAGCTGTTCGAGTTCGGCCAGTCTCGTATCCACGTGGCCGATGTGCGCATCGAGCAGCGCGTCGATCGATTCGCAGCGATCCGAATGGCGGTCCATCAACCGCAGCAACATGCGGATCTCGTCGTGCGTCATGTCCAGCGCGCGGCAGTTGCGGATGAAGCGCAACCGCTCGATGTGCTCGGCGCCATAGGAACGGTAATTCGCTTCCGTGCGCTGGGCATCCGGCATCAAGCCCTCTTTTTCGTAGAAACGAATCGTTTCCGTCGTGCAATGGGCGGCTTTCGCCAATTCGCCGATTTTCATGGGAAGCTCGCAGCGGTCGAGGGTTGACCTTGGAGTGGCTACAAGGTGTTTACTCTACCCCAACGGTACACCGAGGACATTTCCATGACGCGATCGCATCGCGCACACGACGAACATGGCGCCGAAGAGGCGCACGCCGGCGAACACGCCCATCGCCACGCCGGTCATGTGGCATCGGCGCACGCCCACCATTCGCACGAATGCGGCCAGGCTCATTCGGATTCGGTCGAGCACGAGCACGAGCACGCACGGGGGTGCGACCACGACCACGGTCACCGTCACGACTCGCATGCGCATGCCGCGTCGCCCGGCCCCGGCCACACGGCCCACGACGGTTGCTGCGCGCACGACGCCGCCGTGCTGGTGCCGCTTCCTGCCGCCGCGAAGCGAGGCGACGGCATCGAGACGACGATCCGCATCATGCAGATGGATTGTCCGACCGAGGAAGCGCTGATTCGAGGCAAGCTCGATGACATGTCCGAAGTGACGGGCCTCGACTTCAATCTGATGCAGCGCACCTTGAAAGTCGTGCACGCCCCCGGGGCCGAACCGGCGATACTCGGCGCCATCCGCTGGCTCGGCTTCGTGCCGGAGCTTCCCGATCCCACATCGGCTGCCCAGCCGGTCTCAGAGCCGGCGCGACCGTGGTGGCCGCTCGCATTGGCGGCGATCGCCGCGGTGGTTTCCGAGGCGGCGACATGGGCGGGCGCGTCGCCGTGGCTCGCGGGCCTCTGCGCCGGTTTTGCGCTGGCGTTGAGCGGCCTGAACACTTATCGCAAAGGCTGGATCGCGATCCGCAACGGCAACCTGAATATCAACGCTTTGATGAGCATCGCCGTGACGGGTGCGATGGTGCTGCGTCAGTGGCCGGAAGCCGCGATGGTGATGGTGCTGTTCGCGCTGGCCGAGCGCATCGAAGCGATGTCCCTCGATCGCGCGCGCAACGCCATTCATGCGCTGATGCGGTTGGCACCCGAGACGGCGACCGTCCAGCAAAGCGACGGCAGTTGGACGAGCGTCGAGGCGAAGACCGTGCCGATCGGTGCCCGTGTGCGCGTGGCACCAGGCGAGCGCATCGCCCTCGACGGCGAAATCGTCACCGGTGAATCGAGCGTGAACCAAGCGCCGATTACGGGCGAAAGCTTGCCCGTCGACAAGGGCCCAGGCGACGCCGTGTTCGCGGGCACAATCAACGAGGCCGGTTCATTCGAGTATCGGGTGAGCGCGTCCTCCGACGGCACCACGCTCGCGCGCATCATCCATGCCGTCGAGCAAGCGCAGGGCAAGCGCGCACCGACGCAGCGTTTCGTCGATCGCTTCGCTCGCGTGTACACGCCGATCGTCTTCGGGTGTGCGCTGCTGGTTGCTGTCGTACCGCCGCTCGTCGCCGGCGGGATGTGGCGCGAGTGGATTTACCGTGCGCTCGTCATGCTGGTGATTGCCTGTCCTTGCGCGCTCGTTATCTCGACGCCCGTGACGATCGTCAGCGGACTTGCGGCTGCCGCTCGGCGCGGCATTTTGATCAAGGGCGGCGTCTATCTCGAAGAGGGCCGCAAGCTCGCTTGGATCGCGCTCGACAAGACGGGCACGATCACGACCGGTTCGCCTGCGCAAACCGATTTCGAACCGCAAGCGGATGTCTCGGCGAGCGATTGCCGGCGCATCGCCGCGGCGCTCGCGGGACGTTCCGATCATCCGGTATCGCGCGCGATCGCCAACGCGGCTGCGTCCGCGAGCCTCGGCGACGACGCGAATCGGACGGCGGCGGTCGACGGTTTCGAAGCGTTGCCTGGTCGCGGCGTGGCGGGATCGATCGACGGCTCGCGCTATTGGCTCGGCAACTCGCGGCTAGCGCGCGAGCGGGGAGGGCTCGCTCAGGCTGTCGAGGCGCGTGCGAGCGAACTCGAGCAGCTCGGCCGGTCGGTTGTTGTGCTGATGGATGAGGTGCGTGTGCTCGCGCTGTTTGCCGTTGCCGACACGGTCAAGCAAACGAGCCGCACGGCGTTGGCCCAATTGCACGCGCTCGGCATTCGCACGGCGATGCTGACGGGCGACAACGCGCATACGGCGCGCGCCATCGCCGCGGAAGTGGGGATCGACGACGTTCGCGGCGAGCAGTTGCCCGATGACAAGCTGCGAGCGATCGAATCGCTCGCGGCGGACGGCGGCGCGGTGGGGATGGTGGGCGACGGGATCAACGATGCGCCGGCGCTGGCACGCGCGCGCATCGGGTTTGCGATGGGCGCCATGGGCAGCGATGCGGCGATCGAGACGGCCGATGTCGCGTTGATGGACGACGACTTGCGCAAGATTCCGGCGTTCGTGCGCCTATCGCGCACAACCTACGCGGTGCTCGTGCAGAACATCGTGTTCGCGCTGGCGGTGAAGGCGGTTTTCTTGGTGCTCACGCTCGCGGGGCACGGAACGATGTGGATGGCGGTATTCGCCGATGCGGGCGCGAGCCTCATCGTGGTGGCAAACGGCCTGCGGCTGCTGCGGCGTTAAAGCGAGGCAGGCAAGCGTGCAGACGGGGACACCGGGGCGGTCGCCGTGCTTGCGAGCGGCGCGCTTCTTGCGCGCGAAATATGGCCAGTCCAGTAGGGACATCGACAGCGCGCGTTATCGATGAGCCGCGTGCGTCGTCGAACGTTTTGCAGGGGAGCCGGTTGCGCTATCGGGGTCTGGAGCATCGATGCGGGCAGCGCGTTTTTGCATCGATCGCCGGGAATCCATCAGTTCGATCGCCTAGACTGGAAGGGCCATTCGCCGCTTCGTCGCGTTCGACGCGAAGCGGCGCCGAGCTTGGTCGACGGAAGCGGGGCGGATGACGACTGGGGGCAACCGAGGTCGGGTTGCTAAAGGCTCATCGAGGACCGATTCGTGAAGGAGTTGACCATGCTGCAAAGTAGCGAAATTCAAAAGCGGTTTTCTCATATTCAGCAAACGATCAGCGAAGCGACGCGTAGCTGCCAGAGCGCGCAGTCGGTGCCGCAGGATTTGAAAAGCTGCGTCGAAGAACTCGACAAGCAATGTAAGACGGCGCAATCGGCGATGAAATCGCAGGACGAGGGCCGGATGCGCGAGTGCATCGATTCGCTCGAAGCGATCGGCGACCGCGCCGAGCGGGCATGCCAAAAGAGCGGCAATGTCGACGGCGACTTGAAACGTGCCGTCTCGACGATGCATTCCGAGTTGTCGGACTTGAAGCGCCAACTGCACTGATCTTAGGTCGAGCGCGCAGCGGCCGGTTCGACCGGCGTCACTTGCAATGTGAGCTTTTGCGTCGTCCGCAATACCGTGATGTCGACGGTGCGGTCGATGGTTGAGGCATCGAGCACGCGTTGCAACGCATCGACGCCGTCCACGGCCGTGCCGTCGATCGCGACGATCGTATCGTCGACGCGCAGCCCGCCGAGCGCGGCCGGGCTGCCTTTGACGAGTTCCATCACGCGTACGCCGCTTGCGATGTCGAGCGCGAAATAGCGTTGCGCCTTGCGTGCGATCGGGACGGCGGTTCCCGCTACGCCGATATACGCGCGGCGCACGCGACCGTGCGCGAACAATTGCATGATCACCCACTTGGCCGTATCGATCGCGGTGGCGAAGCAGATGGACTGCGCGCCCGGAATGATCGCCGTGTTCACGCCGACGACCTGCCCGGCCGAATTGACGAGCGGCCCGCCGGAGTTGCCTGGATTGAGAGCCGCGTCGGTTTGAATGACGTCGTAGATCATGCGGCCCGACGCCGAGCGCAGCGAGCGGCCGAGCGCGGAGACGACGCCGGTCGTTACCGTTTGGGCTAGCCCGAGCGGATTGCCGACGGCAATCGCGATTTGGCCGACCCGCAGCTTCGACGATTCTCCGAGTTCGACATGCGGCAACGGCTCGGCCGAGCCGATCCGCAGCACGGCCAGATCGGTGCTCGGATCGTCGCCGACTAGGCTCGCCGCATGGGTCGAGCCGTCGGCGAGCGTGACGTGGATCGCGCTGGCGCCGTGGACGACGTGGCTGTTCGTCAGCAGATAGCCATCGGGGGTGAACAGGAATCCCGACCCGCTGCCGCCGTGCCGCCGCGGATCGCCGGGCAGGGCGCGCTCCACGGAGACGAAGACGACGGCTTGCCGAACGCGTCCGAGTGCATGAATGACGGTGCGCGAGTAGGCATCGAGCAGCGCGTCGTCTTGATCGAGTGCACCTTCGTTGGCCTGTGGGCCGTCGGAAGGTGACGGTGCGCGCGCGAGATCATCGATAAAGGAGGGTCGACTTCCCATGTTCGCCGTGCTCCAAAGAGGAGGAGGGCCGAAGATGCGGGGTGGGAAGCGGGATTTTCAAGGGGCGGTCGGACCGTGGTTAGTTGCGCATTGATCGCGACCATTTTGGGACAAGCTGCCCAGCTGGCTATTGGCTTTCTTAGCAGCCAAGGCCCTCCCGCTTGCCGAATTGGGCTCGACCCGTCTCGTGGCATGATGCCGGGGATATTTGCGGACTGAAAGGTCCCTTGCACGGCACCCAACTCGACCTCCTGGCATGAACTGCGATCAACTTCTAGCGATGACCGGGTGGCGCTGCACTCCTGCTGGAGAGTCGACGATACGCGCTATTGCCCCGCTGACGCTCGGTTGCGATGGTCGGCACGCCGCCTTTTACCTCGCCCAGCCTTCTTCCGACAGCTTCTACCTGACCGACGGTGGCGAGACGGCTATGCTTGCCGCTCAATCCGGGGTCGACATCACGCCCACGCGGCTAGATGCGCTCAACCGAACCGTCGGCGTGCATTTCGCCAAATTCGGCAAAGATCTGGCGATTACGGCCGAAGGATCTCTCGCAGAGGCGCAGGATGCTCTGTGGGATGCGGTGATATTGGCGATGTCTCTATCGTTTGCTCGCGAAAGATGGACCACCTTCGGTTCGGAGCATTCGTAGAACGTGTACTAACTAAATTCGCGGGACGGGATCGAGTGAAACACGCCTATCGGATGCAGGGTGCAAGGGATTAGCGGACACACTGCCTCTGGCGCGTCGGTGCATTGCGCGAAGGCAACCGCACGGGAATCATCGACGCATTCCAAGAGCGCTACGCGATGAGCCGATCGGGCCGCACGATCGTCGGCCCGATGAAAACGAGCTTTCGCAACGAGCCATTTGGTCCATGCGGCTGCATCTTGAAGTGCGGGCGCCGCCAATGGCTACGGACTTCCCGCTGCGTGCCGTCGCTCGGCGGGAGCGACGCCGCTGGCTCCGCATCGAGGATCGCTGGGCCAACAAGGTGCCTGTCATACAGCAACTCGATTTCCGCCAGACGCTCCGCGCGCCGACGCTTGCCCAGGCCGTTGAAGTTGCGTGGCGCATTCGAATAAGCGCGATCGTGAACGACGTGCGCATCGCGTGCCTTCAGGTACAGCAGCATTTTGATGGCGTAATCGAGCGCATTGCGCCACAGTTGGCGAGCGTCCTCTTCTTCCGGGCTCGAGCCTTGAAACTCCTTGTCGACCAGTTCGCGGATCGTTCTTTCCGGCTCGTCGACAGGCAGTTCCAGCGCGTCCATGTACATGCCTTCTTGACCGTCGACACGATCGGTCCATGCCACAAAGCCGATCGAGTGCGCGTTGCGGAAGATCGTGATCGCTTCCACTTCGCCCCTTTGTCCCCACCGGCTAGGCTCCGGAATAATACACAGCGTATCGACCGGGAGTGCAAGCATGCCGATCTGCACGTCGTCGGCGATATACGCGGCGTCGAGCAGCCGGTGCAACGGCGGCGTCGGCTCGTAAAATGCGCCGCTACGGGCTTCGAACGCCATCCATACGGCGCTGCAGGATGAGGCCATCGCGATAACATCCGTGCAATATCCCTCTGCTCCGTCGGGCAACAGGTCTCGTGCTAACGTTTCGAAACGCTTCATCAGGCGCGGAATGCGCTGCGTTTTCAGCGTGTCCGTCATCGTCGGCGACAAGATTGGATTGAGGGCTTCGCACAGCGCATTCCAGGCAGCCATTGCGCCCGTCACTCGATACCGGACCGGAGCCGGCAGCCGCTGCAACTTCGGCGCAGTCGTTTCGTGGGTTTTTAGTACGGCGTGTGCGAGCCGACGGGCGGCTTCCGCCCATCGTCTATCGGCCAACTCCTCTGGGCTCAATGGCCGTTCCAGCAGCGGGCGCTGCCGACGCTGCCGCAAATAGGCCGCCACGGCCGCGGATTCGTGCTTGACGACAATGTCCTTCTGGCCTGGGCCAATGAGGCGCCGTTCGTCCCAGCCGAATTCGAATACCACGTCACCGAGTTGCATCGTCGCGCCCGCGGGCGAATCTCGCATCGCCAGCCACTCGGCTAGCTTCGGCGAAATCTTCTCCCAGATTTCCGTTGCGAACGAATGAGCCTGTTCGGCGCTCCGTGGCTGTAGATCGCCTGTGCTAACGCGCATTGTGACGCCCGGCACGATGCCAACGCAGCGGACTTGTCCGCCGCCAAGGGCCATCGAGCCGAGCAATGATCGCATCATTACGTCGTGTGTCGCGAGCTTTTCGTGACCGGCTATAGCCACGCGGCCACTCTCTCGAAAAGTGTTCATTTTTTGTTCTGTTGCCAATGGGGCGACGTGTCGGTCCGAACGCATCGCAAAACTAACGCCGGTGCGAAGCGCGCTGCCGGAAGTGTGGCGACGGGACGTGGGTCACAGCGACGAAATTAGGCGAGCCCCGCATTCGGTCGGATCGTTGTGATATGCGACCGGCTTGCCGTGGTGATTTCGCTGACTGTTCTCAGGCAGGATTTTGAATTTCCCCTTGCACTGAGGGCACCATGTCACGTCGTCCTTCAAGGCGACAGGGATGCCCATTGCCTTGATTTCATCGCACGCCGTAATGACTTCGCCGCCGTGGGTCGTTTTGTCGTGGAGGCGGATCACGCCTCGGCCGTTTTCGTCTTTCATCATGGGCTCTTCGTATCTAGACGTTCAATGTCGCTGCCGTAGGCAGTTTCGTGCGCAGGACACTCCAAGCACTTCTGACGATCGCCCTGGCGCATTTCGATCCAAGGCAGCTTGATTCGCCGCAGCTTGGCGTCATAGCCGTCCTCGACGCGACGGTACCGGATAGTCAGCGCAACCGTCCACGGTCGACGCGGACAATGTTCGCGTATGGAACCGAACTGCGCTGGACTTGACAATGATCGGCATAAAACCTGACTCGATTCATTGTGCTCATCTGTACTAGCGCGATCAGGGGCACGGCGAATGGCGCGATGACCGAGCTGAAACTAAAAAACGGTTGTGCCTCCCCCATGGCCGAGTTGAACGCATTCATCTCATTGTTTAACGAATGATAACGTTCATGACCTTTTCCCGACTTTGATCTCCGCACCCATACGCCGTCGTACGCCGTGACGATTTCTCCACCGTGCGTCGTCTTGTCGTGAAAGCGAATCACGCCTTGGCCGTTTTCGTCTTTCATTGGGTTGTGCCGGTTATCTCGTGTTTTCGGGCCACCGGATAGCATTGACGTTTGCATTCGCTGTGCCGGTCCAGTTGGGCCCTTTGAAAAGGGGGCATCGTCTCCCTCATCGTGCCGCGATAGTGGTGGGGCTGTCGAGCCAAGCGGCAGCATGCGCTTCACCGTCAGATTCTCCCGTCCAACCTTCGGCGGCTGCGTGGTCGTCGTCGGGATACTCGCCACGCCTTTGCGCCGTGACCGTTTCAGCCCATCCAACTGGAGTCCCCGCGCGAGGTTCGGCGTAGGGGTCGTTCTCCGCAACGGGCGATATTTTCCAGACGGCTTCCGGCCAGACAGGATTACGGCAGGTCGCATTCGCCAACATCCGCATCAAAGTGAAAATTAGAACGGCGGGCATCGCCAGCAACCGCATAGATACCGGCGCACTCATCCCGAAGTTATAAAGCGAAAACAGGAACGATTCACGCGGCGTTTCCTTCCGGGGGAGAAACAACATTGGTTTCGGCAAACCACTCGGCCCGTTGTTCATATACTTGCACCAATAATTCCATTGAGCAAGAACCAATCTAATTTGTGACGAATCCCACTCTCGGCCGATCGAAAACGTGCGCGTTACATTACCATTGTCATCAACGGTGTAGTGCCGAATATGAAATTTCGTTCCGTACGGAGTAGGTTCACGATGCAGACAGAAAATAGACTCCTCGGCCCATGGGGCTTCCCAGACGACGTCGCCCTCCCCTGGTTTCGAAAAAAAACGCCTCGTCCGAGTCGCGTAAAGCTTGCGCGCTTCGCGATGAAATCGGATCGGCTTATAGCGAAGCCCAAAAAATAGACCTCCGCCAAGGCGCCAAACTATGCTACCGAATAGGTAGACGATCGCGAGTGCTATGCAGTTCATTATGAAATCGCCCGACGATCCATTCGCGTGCGTGAAGTAGTAGATGTACGGCCCGCCGCAGGAAAAGCAAAACGCGATGACGACCCCCATAATCGCCCATTGCTTGTCAAAAAGTGAGGGTTCCGCCACATCCATGAACGTCGAATTGACGCAAAAGACCGTGCCAAGATCCTTAACCTCGGGCCCGGCTGGTTTTTTAATGGACAGACGATGATTCATGTCCCACTGTGGAACAGGCCCGCCTACGCATTTCTTCATTACCCGTTCGTCCATCGATCACTCCCCCATGGCTGAATTGAACGCCTCAAGCTCATCGTTCAGCGAACGATAATGCTCGGGCGCTTTTCCAAATTTTGATCGCGGCACCCATAGGTTGATCGCAGCAGGCTTGAATTTGGCGAGAATAGCACCCACCGCAATCGACGCGGCGAAAAATATCCAGGCTGGCGGAAACCATCCAGCAACTGCCTCTGGAAGCAACGAGAAAAATGGAGACAACGCGACATACGCACCTAGCCCCCCATTCGCGGCATACAACTCAGCAAGATGCCTATCGCCGTCCCTCCAAGCCGCCGGTGCGTTAACGAATATGTCGTAACCAGCAAGGAAGACTCCCGCTCCCGAACCGACGATTTTGCCTAATCCAACACCAATTTCTGCTCTGTCGTGAGTAAACCATTTCCACTGACCCGCTAGATATTCGGCTAATGGATGTTTATGCGACTTGGCAACAGTTTCAGATGCCTTTTCAACAATATTGCCGATAATCGACACAAACGAACCGATAACCTTCAGGCGATTCTCATTTTCGTTGAACTGATCGCTACCGAGCAGATCTTTACCCGCGAAGGTTAGCGTCGCGAGCTGAAAAATCGCAGTCGTGACGCCCATATTGAATTCGGTGGATGAAGCCGAACTCAGCCACTTGCGTGTCGTCTCCACGCCAGGAAGCTTGATAACCTTAATGTCGCCAGCATCGATCGTTCCCTTTTCCACCCACGCGTCCGTATCGATGGCAAACTTAAACGCTTCCGGATTGGAGGAAGGGTTTGCCTTGAGGACTTCCCGGCTGATTTCGGCAGCTTTCGCGCGCTGTTGGACCCGATTGCCATCCAACTTTAATCCCCTCGCCCTTCCTTCGGCGAGGATCCACTTCTGCACTTCAAGGGCCGTGATATTCGCAGCGTTGATCCGCACGCCTGCCTGCATCGACAAACGAATCGTGACGAATCCGACGGCGGCCCCCCTCGAACCTTTTGTGAGCACCTTCACGACCGTATTGGCAGTAGTGAAAACCAGCCGGTCTCGGAGACAAGCCTGGTCACCCAGCTTTTCGACTCGCGCGACAGCATCCTTGTACACGTTCAGGAAGTTCTCGTACTGGATATCCGATCCGCTGACATGCGAATCCGCGGCCTTCATCAGTGCCTTTTGATTGAATAGGAGCGCGCGCGCGTATAGATGGCGCGTCCCCGATACTTGAGGACTGCTCAGCCAGTCGTCGAGCACCTTCTGGCAAGCCTCGGTGCCAGCGGCCACGCCGATCGTTTGCGCGCAGGACTCGCTGTACGCATAGCCGCTGCGCAGATCCTCGGGGTCGTGGTTCCCAGCCATCCAATCCGCGAGCAAGTCGGATTTAAGCCAGTCGGCATGAGCGCGGACAAGCGCATCCCATTTCGGCTTGAATGCATCGAGCGCCTGAGGATATTCGTGCCGGAGGAAGTGGTCGATCGCCTTTGTGTCGATCAAGCTGACGGGCTTTCCACCGGGACCGATCACCGGCTTTCCGTCGGGTCCCATTTTCAGCGATGCCTCATTCCATGCTTGATCCGCTGCTGCTTGCTGTGCCGCGGGAACATCGTCGATCTTCTGCTGGTGGATCTTCGCCGCCTCATCGCCATTTCCAGTCTTGATCCACGAGCGCACGAATTGATAGAGACCGACTGGGTCGTCCGCAGTCTGCGCATGAACGTCCGCATTTACAACGTTGAGGTCCGCCACAGCTTTCGAGCTGCCGTAGACCAGCCCTGCCTCAGCTGCCGCCTTGGCTCGCGTTCCCAGTTCAGCACGATGCAATAGCTGGGCCGATATGTACTTCCAATAAACCTCCGCATCGAAGCCGTTGTGGTGAGTCGGCACGGTCAGCTCAGCGAGATCGTTGGTCATCCCGACCGGATCGTCTAGAGCGACGACGAACCCCTTCTTGATCGGCGTTTGCGCCATCGCCCCGCCTATCCGGTCGGCAAGGTCGTATAGTCGACGTTCCTCTACTGTCGGCGTGTTGCTAAAGTCGAACGCATCTTTGAGCGCCTCGCTGTCCATCACGAACTGAGCGATATGGCTCCGGCTTGCCTGAAACTCACCAGTATGGGCGGCACCGCCTGCGATCATCGATTTCACATCGACACACTGCATGTGCTGAGCGCGCCACTTCGCGCCATCAGGGCCAAGCGCCTGCTCGACTAGCGCCTTCGTCCACGCGACGTTAGACCAACCGATCCAAAGGTTAGTCGCCTCGTCGACACCCGGCGTGTGCTCCACGTCCACGCAACGGCCAAGCGATAGGAACGCCATATCGCCGCGCCTTGCGCAACCCGTTGCGGTATTACGGACAGAACTCTCCGGTGGTGGATGTTGGCCAGGTACGAAGCTCCACATCAGACCTTCGGGTAACACCATATACGCGCGCAGTCGGCGACGCCTTTCATCGTACGTGTAGAGGTACCCCGCGCGCAGCGCACGAAGCGTGTATTTGGCCGTGGCCACCGACTGTGGTGCGCGCGCGTCGATCTTGAAATTGCCCGTCAGCGCGGGCGCTTTAGCCGCCCCACGCGGACTGGCGACCGCATAGCGGACGGGATAAATCAGCAGCGACTTGCGGTCGCAGAGGGAACAGCCTGCAGACACGTTTAGTTCCTTTGCGTGAGTGGTTAATGCGACGTTGTTTCGAGCGCGTTGAAATCGTTCGGAGTGAACTGGGCCTGGACATCGGACCAGAGCATTTCCCCTTGCGACAGTGCGGGCCATGCATCGAGCACAATTGGATGCTGTTCGAATGCTTGACCGTACCGCACGCAATGCCATGCGTAATCGGCGAGCGCATCGGTATCGAGCATTGCGCCACGCTCGGCCGCCGCGGTAAAGATCCGGTCGAGTTCGCTGGGCAGTCGCGCTGCCTTTTCCGGTGCCATGGCGGGCAACCGGTCAATCACGCGCGAGGCTGCTTCACTGCGGCTGATACGCGACCACTGGTCCGGCTTTGGCCAGGCGGGCATATACCCATTGCTGTCGTCGTTCGGTGTTCCCGGGCCCGTGACGGCCCAGCGATGTCCCACCCAAGCGAACTGCCAGTCCGTTACCGGCCCCAGCAATGTCGCTCGTTGGACACGATCGAAAGCCGCTAGTGTCAGCGCCAACACGCGTGGATCGTAGAATCGCCAGAAGGCGGGTCGCCCATCGGCACCTGGCCCGACAAGATACCGCGCAATGTGATGCGCAAGATCGTCGATGCTCGCCTCGGACGCGAGCCATGCACAACACACCGGCGGACGATTAGCCGACGTTTCCCGGATCAACACAGCGCTAATCGCCGCCTGGGCATCACTGTCGAGTGACGACACATCTACCAGCCGCGGCATCAACTCTTCGCGATGCGCGAGAACACGTGGTGTGCAAGGATGCAGATCGAGCATTCGCAGGAACGGCTCGTGATCGATTGTTGCCGGCTCGATAAGCACGAACCCGTGAGTGAGTTCCGACGGCATGTTCGGAGCCACCTGCAAGGAAAAAGGAATACTCATGTCATGCAATTACGAAAGTGCAACAGACGACGAACCGGACTGCGCGGCGCCGCTGGACAACGACGCACACAAATCCGCCCCCGGGAACTGAGCAGGCACGCTTTGCGGCCCCATCGTGCTGTGGCTCGCCGCGTAAATGACATTGCTACCCGGCGTCTTCCCATTAATCCCATTGGCATCGATCACAAGCTCGCTGTTACCAGCGTTCAACCGAATGCCCTGCTTCGCGGTGATGTTGATCCAGTCGGTCGTACTGATGATCGCCACGACCTTCTTCGCCAGCAACTCAAGCTCATCGTCCTGCGCCTGTACCTGGATCTTGCCGCTGGCCGCAATGAGCTTCATCCCCATGCGATGCACGAACAACGAGAATTTCTCCGATACGCTCGCAAACAGCGATTTGCCCGCCGCAACCGAGACGTTCTGCCCCGACGTGACGGCAACGTGCTGGCCCCCCGTTACGTGCGCGGTCGCGGGTGTCGTCAACTCGAGGCCCGCCGCCCCGGCAAGCAATAAGTGCGGTTCGCCAAGTTCGGGAAACGAGCCCCCGCCCGCTCCTTTAATGCCGTCGGCCTGCGATTTCAGCGCATCGGCCACCTGACTCTGATCGGCGCCACTGTCCTGCGCGGCATGCTTGTGCGCCAGCTTGCCGAGCTGATCGTGCAGTGTTTGCGCCTTGGTCAGACGCGATACAGGCTCGCTGACATCGGCAATATGCGAATTCGCCTCCGGCCGAACCTCGGTACTGACCAACATCCCTTTGCCCGAGCGAATCGCCCCCACCGCATCGGTGCGCAATTCGAAGCCTTCGCCGCGCGCTTCTTGCCGGCCCTGCCAATCCTCGATGCGCGTGATACTGCCCAGCGACAGCTGACTCGCCACATGATCGGATCTCAACTGCGCCTGAATCGCGTTGGCCGTATCGTCGAATACCAGGTGGTTGCTCCGACCGCCCGCCCGGTTGCCCTGATCGCCCACCAACTCGCGGCTGCGAATCCCCGTCAGCGCCCGCTGGTGCGGCAGCCGCCACGCCGGCAGATTCGACGAATTCATCACGCGGCCGATGACGAGAGGATGGTCAGGATTGCCGTCGACCCAACTTACGATCACCTCGGATCCGATTCGCGGTAGGGCGCTC
>NZ_JBQCIV010000047.1:0-19653 GCF_051953405.1 Trinickia sp.
AGCGCTTCGCGCTTCGCGAACACTTCGCCGTAGTTCATCGAACCGGCGTAGGCCAGGATCAGGCCGATACCGAGCAAGAAGCCGAAGTCGCCCACGCGGTTCACGAGGAACGCCTTCATGTTCGCGTAGATGGCGCTTTCACGCGTGAAGTAAAAGCCGATCAGCAGGTACGACACGAGACCCACCGCTTCCCAGCCGAAGAACAGCTGCAGGAAGTTGTTGCTCATGACGAGCATCAGCATCGAGAACGTGAACAGCGAGATGTACGAGAAGAAGCGCTCGTAGCCGTCGTCCTCGGCCATGTAGCCGATCGTGTAGATGTGCACCATCAGCGAGACGAAGGTGACGACGCACATCATCATCGCGGTGAGCGAATCGACGAGGAAGCCGATCTCGAACTTCAGCGAGCCGACCTTCATCCATTCGTAGACGGTCGCGTTGTAGCTCGCGCCTTGCATGACGTCGGCAAACACCATCGCCGACAAGATGAAGGCGATCAACACGCCGAGGATCGTGATCCGGTGGCTGCCCTTGCGCCCCACCACCTTCCCGCCAAGCCCTGCAATCAGCGAGCCGGCGAGCGGTGCGAGCGGAATCGCCAGCAGCAGGTTTTCATTGAGTGTCGTGGACATAACCGCAGTGCCTGAATTTAACCTTTGAGCTGATCGAGATCCTCGACGTTGATCGTGTCGAGGGTACGGAACAGAGTCACGAGAATCGCGAGGCCGATCGCCGCTTCCGCTGCCGCGACCGTCAGCACGAAGAACACGAAGATCTGCCCGTGCACGTCGCCGAGGTAGTGCGAGAACGCGACGAAGTTCGTGTTCACCGCGAGCAAGATCAGTTCGATCGCCATCAAGATGATGATGACGTTGCGACGATTCAGGAAAATGCCGACGACGCCGATCGCAAACAGGATCGCGCCGAGGACGAGGTAATGAGCCAGGGTCAACATGTTTTTCTCCTCGACGCTCAACGGTTGGCGCCGACTGCGCCTGCGCCGGCATTGGCGTTCGGCTCACCCGGCGCGCCTTCGGCGGTGGCCGGCAACGTCGAACGCTCGGCCGGCATCTTCACGATGCGCACGCGATCCTTCGCGCGCACCTTCACTTGTTCCGACACGCGCTGGCGCTTGCTGTCCTTGCCCTTGCGCGCGGTCAGCGCGATCGCGGCGATGATCGCGACCAGCAGCACGAGGCCGGCCACTTCGAACGCGAACACGTAATCCGTATAGATCACCTTGCCGATCAGATAGGTATTCGGCATGGAGGCGGCGGTGCCGCCCGCGACCGCTGCCACGTCGTGCACCGGCGCCGTCGTGCCGCCGTAGCCGTGCACGAGGATCAACGCCGTCTCGATGACGATGATCGCACCCACGATCGTGGCCGTCGGCACGAAACGCTTGAAGTCGCGACGCAGCACGTCGAGATTGATGTCGAGCATCATCACGACGAACAGGAAGAGCACCATCACCGCGCCGACGTAGAGCAGCACGAGCAGAATCGCGAGGAATTCGGCCTCGAGCAGCATCCAGATCGCCGCCGCGTTGAAGAACGCGAGCACGAGAAACAGCGCCGACCCGACCGGGTTGCGCGACGTGACCACCTTCAGGCCCGACACCGTCAGGAGCAGCGCGAAGATGTAAAACAGTACGGTCGTGAATTCCATGATTACCGGTTCATCGTTAGCTCATCAATCGGGCGTCGGGGTGGCAGGCGCGCGGCACGCCGCTTGCCGAGCGGTGGCAGAACCACCGCCTCACCTCGACTACGCGTCGAGCAAATGCTTCAAATGCGTTTCAACGGTACGGTGCGTCGGCCGCCTTCGCCGCGGCGATTTCCGTTTCGTAGCGATCGCCCACCGCCAGCAACATGTCCTTCGTGAAGTACAAGTCGCCGCGCTTTTCGCCGTGATACTCGAGGATGCTCGTTTCGACGATCGAATCGACAGGGCAGCTTTCCTCGCAGAAGCCGCAGAAGATGCACTTGGTCAGATCGATGTCGTAGCGCGTCGTGCGGCGTGTGTTGTCCGCGCGCACTTCCGACTCGATCGTGATGGCCAGCGCCGGACACACCGCTTCGCACAGCTTGCAGGCGATGCAGCGCTCTTCGCCGTTTTCGTAACGGCGCAGCGCGTGCAGGCCGCGAAAGCGCGGGGACAGCGGCGTCTTTTCCTCGGGGAACTGCACCGTGAACTTGCGCTTGAACGTGTACTTGCCCGTCAGCGCCAGACCCTTGAGCAGTTCGGTCAGGAAAAACGTCTTGAAAAAGTTTTGAATCGCATTCATTTCGCTCGCCCTTTCCCTTTATTTCCAGATGTTCAGCGGCGACATGATCCAGAAGCCGACCACGACCACCCAGAGAATGCACACGGGCAGGAACACCTTCCAGCCCAAACGCATGATCTGGTCATAGCGGTAGCGCGGGAACGTCGCACGGGCCCAGATGAACACCGACAACAGCAGGAATACTTTCAGCATCAGCCAGAAGATGCCCGGGATGAACGACAGGAAGCCGAACGGCGCGCTCCAGCCGCCGAGGAACAGCGTCGCCGCCAGCGCCGAGATCACGATCATGTTGATGTACTCGGCGAGGAAGAACAGCGCGAACGCCATCCCCGAGTAATCGATCATATGGCCGGCCACGATTTCCGACTCCCCTTCCACCACGTCGAACGGGTGGCGGTTCGTTTCGGCAATGCCCGAGATGAAATAGACGACGAAGACGGGCAAGAGCGGCAGCCAGTTCCACGAGAGGAACGTCACGCCGTGATCCGCGAAGAAGCCGCGCATTTGCGAGCCGACGATCGCCGACAGGTTCAGGCTACCCGAGGTCATCAGCACGACGACGAGCGCGAATCCCATCGACACTTCGTACGACACCATCTGCGCCGCGGCGCGCATCGCGCCGAGGAACGCATACTTCGAGTTCGACGCCCAGCCCGCGAGAATCACGCCGTACACGCCGATCGACGAAATCGCGATAACGTAGAGCAGACCGGCGTTGATGTCGCCCAGCACCGCCTTGGCTTGGAACGGGATGACCGCCCAGACCGCGAACGCGGGCACCACGGTCATGACCGGCGCGATCAGATACAGCCAGCGGTTGGCCGCGGTCGGTTGAATCACTTCCTTGAGCAGCAGCTTCAGCACGTCGGCGATCGGCTGCAGCAACCCGGCCGGACCGACGCGGTTCGGCCCGAGACGCACGTGCATCCAGCCGATGAGCTTGCGTTCCCACAGGATCAGGTACGCCACGCACAGCAAAATCGCGACGGAAACGACGACGATGCGCACCAGCGCCCACACCGTGGGCCATGCGTCACCGAGCGCCTGGGCACCGCCCGCGTTGATCGTATCGAACAAGCTCATTTACGCCTTCTCCACCACGAGTTCACCGAACAAGGCGCCGAGCGCCGCGCCGAGCTGCGTGCCCGCCGAGACGCGCACCGTGCGCTCGGCAAGCGCCGCGTCGCGCGTTGCGCCGGCTTGGACCGTGCGGTCGCCCTGGCGTACACGCACCGTGTCGCCTTCCTTCAATCCGAGCTGGTCGAACAGCGCGGCCGGCAGGCCGATCGTGTTCGCCGTGCGCGCCGCCACCGTCAGATGCAGCGAGGGCGCGCGGCGCACGAGGGCGTCGGCGTGATAGATCGCCACGTCGGCGATCCGCTCGAGCGCACCGTTCGCGCTCGAGTTCGCACCGCGTGCAACCGCTGCGTCCGTGCGGTTGTTCAAACGGGCAACGTCGACGCCGTTCGGCAGCGCCGCGGCACGCACGTCTTCCACCGTGTCGTAATCGAAGCCGGTCAGGCCCAGCACGTTGCCGAGCACGCGCAGCACCTTCCAGCCGGGGCGCGTTTCGCCCAGCGGACGCACGACGCCGTTGAACGCTTGCAGCGTGCCTTGCGCGTTGACGAACGCACCGGCCGTTTCCGTGAACGGCGCGATCGGCAGCAGGACATCGGCGTAGTCGAGCCCCGTCTTGAACGGCGAGAGCACGACGACCGTTTCGGCTTGACCCAGCGCGGCAAGCGCCTGTGCGGGGTTGGCCGTATCGAATTCCGGCTCGAGGTTCAGCAGAACGTAACCCTTGCGCGGCTCGTCGAACGCGGCACGCGCGTCCAGGCCCTGCGCGCCGGGCATCGCGCCGACGAGGTGAGCGCCGACCGTGTTCGCGGCTTCCGTGAGGAAGCCGAGCGTTGCGCCCGTTTGCTCGGCGATCCACTGCGCGAGCGCATGGATACGTGAAAACTCGGGATGTTGAACAGCGCTATTGCCGATCAGCACGGCGCGGCGCTCGCCGTTCGAGAGCGATGCCGCCACTTCCTGCGCGGCAGCCGTCGCTTCGACGCCCGCGGCGCCTTCCGGCAGCGCGACACCGCGCGCCTGTGCGACCGCGGCCGCGATGCCGGCCAGCGTATCGACCCATGCCGACGGTGCGGCCACGATCGTCTTCGCGGTCGGGATCAGCGAGTTGTCGCCGGTGGCGTGCAGCAGATGCAGCTTGGCGCCGCTACGTGCGGCTTGGCGCAGACGCGAGGCCATCAGCGGATGGTCGCGGCGCAGGAACGAGCCGATCACGAAGGCGGCATCGATCGTCGACAAATCGGCCAGCGGCATACCGAGCCACGGCGTACCGGCGTTCGCCGACGAGAAGTCGGATTGGCGCAGACGGAAATCGACGTTCGGCGTGCCGATCGCCTGGGCCAGTCGTTTCAGCAGGAACAGTTCTTCGACGGTGCTGTGCGCGCTACCGAGCATCGCGAGTGCATTCGCCCCGTGGTCGGCCGCGACGCCCTTCAGGCTCTTGCCGACGTATTCGAGCGCCGTCTGCCAGTCGGTTTCCACCCACTGGCCGCCTTGCTTGATCATCGGCTGCGTCAGGCGCTCTTCGCTGTTCAAGCCTTCGTATGAGAAGCGGTCCTTATCGGAAATCCAGCACTCGTTGATCGCTTCGTTCTCGAGCGGCAGCGCGCGCATGACGCGGTTGTTCTTGCTCTGCACGACGAGGTTGGCACCGACGGAATCGTGCGGGCTCACCGACTTGCGGCGCGAGAGTTCCCACGTACGGGCGCTGTAACGGAACGGCTTGCTCGTGAGCGCGCCGACGGGGCACAGATCGATCATGTTGCCCGACAGTTCGGAGTCGACCGTCTTGCCGACGAACGTCGTGATCTCCGAATGCTCGCCCCGGCCCAGCATGCCGAGTTCCATCACGCCGGCCACTTCCTGGCCGAAGCGCACACACCGCGTGCAGTGAATGCAGCGCGTCATCTCTTCCATCGAGATCAGCGGCCCCACGTTCTTGTGGAACACCACGCGCTTTTCTTCCTGGTAGCGCGAGGCCGACTTGCCGTAGCCCACGGCCAAGTCTTGCAACTGGCATTCGCCGCCTTGGTCGCAGATCGGGCAATCGAGCGGGTGATTGATCAGCAGGAATTCCATCACCGATTGCTGTGCCTTGACCGCCTTGTCGGACGTCGTGCGCACGACCATGCCCGCGGAGACGGGTGTCGCGCAGGCCGGCACGGCCTTCGGCATCTTCTCGACTTCGACGAGACACATGCGGCAGTTCGCCGCGATCGAAAGCTTCTTGTGATAGCAGAAGTGAGGAATGTACGTGTCGACCTTGTGAGCAGCCTGGATCACCATGCTGCCCTCGGGCACCTCGACCTTCTTCCCGTCTATTTCAAGTTCAACCATGATGGTGAATGGTCCTTAACCTATTACCGCTCAATCTTTTGCTCGCTGAACCGCCCGCCGAGATTCGCTCGGCGGGCGATCGGAATGAAGCGATGGGCTCGCGTGGCGCCTTAAGCGAGTACCGCGTCCGCGGCGGTCGATGCACCGGCGTGGCCGCCAACGAGGCAACGCTTGTGCTCCACGTGATATTCGAATTCGTCCCAGTAATGCTTGAGCATGCCGCGTACAGGCATCGCCGCCGCATCGCCGAGCGCGCAAATCGTGCGGCCCATGATGTTTTCGGCCACCGAGTTCAGCAGGTCGAGGTCTTCCTTGCGACCTTCGCCGTGCTCGATGCGATTCACGACGCGATACAGCCAGCCCGTGCCTTCGCGGCACGGCGTGCACTGACCGCACGACTCTTCGTAGTAGAAATACGACAGGCGCAGCAACGAACGCACCATGCAACGCGTTTCGTCCATGACGATGACCGCGCCCGACCCGAGCATCGACCCCGCCTTGGCGATCGAATCGTAGTCCAAATCGGTCTGCATCATCAGATCGCCGGGCACGACCGGTGCCGACGAGCCGCCCGGAATGACGGCCTTCAGCTTCTTGCCGCCGCGCACGCCGCCGGCCAATTCCATGAGGGTCGCGAACGGCGTACCGAGCGGCACTTCGTAGTTGCCCGGACGCTCGACGTCGCCCGATACCGAGAAGATCTTCGTGCCGCCGTTGTTCGGCTTGCCGAGTTCGAGATAGGCCTGCGGCCCGATCTCGAGCAGGAACGGCACCGCGGCGAACGTCTCGGTGTTGTTGATCGTCGTGGGCTTGCCGTATACGCCGAAGCTCGCCGGGAAAGGCGGCTTGAAGCGCGGCTGGCCCTTCTTGCCTTCGAGCGATTCGAGCAACGCGGTTTCTTCGCCGCAAATATAGGCGCCGTAACCGTGGTGCGCGTGCAGCTCGAACGAGAAGCCCGAACCGAGGATGTTATCGCCGAGCAAACCGGCGCGACGGGCCTCGTCCAGCGCCTCTTCGAAGCGCCGATACACTTCGAAGATCTCGCCGTGAATGTAGTTGTAGCCGACCGTGATGCCCATCGCATACGCGCCGATCGCCATCCCTTCGATGAGGGAATGCGGGTTCCAGCGCAGGATGTCGCGGTCCTTGAACGTGCCCGGTTCGCCTTCGTCCGAGTTGCAAACGAGGTACTTTTGCCCCGGGAACTGCCGCGGCATGAAGCTCCACTTCAAGCCCGTCGGGAAGCCTGCGCCCCCACGGCCGCGCAAGCCCGACGCTTTCACATCGGCAATGACCTGCTCGGGCGGGATCTTCTCTTCGAGGATACGGCGCAGCTGCTTGTAGCCGCCGCGTGCCACGTAATCTTCGAGATGCCAGTTCTCGCCGTTCAGGCCGGCGAGAATCAGGGGTTTGATGTGACGGTCGTGCAAAGACGTCATTTCGAAAGCTCCTCGAGCAAAGCGTCGATCTTCTCGCGGCTCATGAAGCTGCACATGCGATGGTTGTTCACGAGCAGCACCGGTGCGTCGCCGCACGAGCCGAAGCACTCGCCTTCCTTGAGCGTGAACTTGCCGTCGGGCGTCGTTTCGCCGAAGTCGATGCCGAGCTTTTGTTTCAAATAGTCGGCCGTGGCCTCGGCGCCGCCATGCGGTCCGAGCTGGCACGGCAAGTTCGTGCAGAGCGTGATCTTGTGCTTGCCGACGGGCGACGTCTCGTACATCGTGTAGAACGTGGCCACTTCCTGCACGGCGACAGCCGGCATGCCGAGATAGTCGGCCACGAACTGCATCAGTTCGGGCGACAGCCAGCCGTGCTCTTCCTGAGCCACGGCCAAGGCCGACATCACGGCGGACTGTTTCTGATCGGCGGGATACTTCGCCACCGCGCGATCGATTTCTTTCAGGCCTTCAGCTGAGATCATTTTGAGAACACGAACTCTTTCAATTCCTACCGTACGAAAACCCGCCGCCTTTTGTTCGTCGCGGCAGACCCGGCGCACCGGGCAACCGGGAGCGTAGTGTCCGCCCCCAATGCCCCTGCGCCGTGCGGCGCTTACCGGTCGATTTCGCCGAACACGATGTCCTGCGTACCGATGATGGTCACGGCGTCCGCGATCATGTGGCCGCGTGCCATTTCGTCGAGCGCGGCCAGGTGCGCATAGCCGGGCGCGCGAATCTTGAGGCGATACGGCTTGTTCGCGCCGTCCGACACCAGATAGATGCCGAATTCGCCTTTCGGATGCTCGACCGCGGCGTACGCCTCGCCTTCGGGCACGTGAAACCCTTCCGTGAAGAGCTTGAAGTGGTGAATCAGCTCTTCCATGTTCGACTTCATGCCCACGCGCGAGGGCGGTGCGACCTTGTGGTTATCGGTCATCACCGGCCCCGGATTCTTGCGCAGCCACTCGATACATTGCTTGGCGATCCGCACCGACTGGCGCATTTCTTCCACGCGCACGAGATAACGGTCGTAGCAATCGCCGTTGACACCGACCGGGATGTCGAAATCGAGCTGATCGTACACCTCGTACGGCTGCTTCTTGCGCAAATCCCACTCGATACCCGAGCCGCGCAGCATCGGGCCCGTCAGGCCGAGCTGGAACGCACGCTCCGGGCTCACGACGCCGATACCCACCAAGCGCTGCTTCCAAATCCGGTTGTCGGTGAGCAGCGTTTCGTATTCGTCGACGCAACCCGGGAAGCGCGTGAAGAAATCGTCGATGAAGTCGAGCAGCGAGCCTTGGCGCGCTTCGTTCATGCGCTCGAGCGCCTTCGCGTTGCGGATCTTCGACGCCTTGTATTGCGGCATCGCGTCGGGCAGATCGCGGTAGACGCCGCCCGGACGATAGTAAGCCGCGTGCATCCGCGCGCCCGATACCGCCTCGTAGACGTCCATCAAATCCTCGCGTTCGCGGAACGCGTAGAGGAACACCGCCATCGCGCCGACGTCGAGCGCGTGCGCGCCGATCCACATCAAGTGGTTCAGCACGCGCGTGATTTCGTCGAACAGCACGCGAATGTACTTCGCACGGATCGGCACGTCGATGCCGAGCAGCTTTTCGATCGCGAGCACGTAGCCGTGCTCGTTGACCATCATCGACACGTAGTCGAGACGATCCATGTACGGCACGGATTGAATGTAGGTCTTGCTCTCGGCGAGCTTTTCCGTCGCGCGATGCAACAGGCCGATATGCGGATCGGCGCGCTGGATCACTTCGCCGTCCAGTTCGAGCACGAGGCGCAGCACGCCGTGCGCTGCCGGGTGCTGCGGGCCGAAGTTGAGCGTGTAGTTCTTGATCTCTGCCATGGCGACCTCTTAGTGTTTCAGACCGCCGTAGCGATCCTCGCGAATCACGCGCGGCGTGATTTCGCGCGGCTCGATCGTCACCGGCTGGTAGACGACGCGCTTTTCTTCCGGGTCGTAGCGCATTTCGACATAGCCCGATACCGGGAAATCCTTGCGGAACGGGTGACCGATGAAACCGTAATCGGTCAGGATGCGGCGCAGATCGGGGTGGCCTTCGAACACGATGCCGTACAGGTCGAACGCTTCGCGCTCGTACCAGTTGGCCGAATTCCAGATTTCGACGAGCGACGGCACGATCGGCATGTCGTCGTCGGGGGCGAACACGCGCAGGCGCAAACGCCAATTGTTCGACACCGACAGCAGATGCGAGACGGCGGCGAAACGCGGGCCGTCGTAGGCACCTTCGCCGTACGATTGATAGTCGACGCCGGCCAGATCGATCAGCTGCTCGAAGCCGAGCGTGCGATCGTCGCGCAGGCGCTTGGCGACTTCGAGCGAATCCGCCGCCTTCACGACGATCGTGAGTTCGCCGACCGATTCGGTGATGCTCGTCAGACGGCCGCCAAAGGCCGCCTCGAGGTTCGCTTTGAGGGTCTCGAGTTTGCTTGCCATAAATTGGGAAAGCTTGCGCTTATTGACGGGCGATAGTGTTGGTGCGGCGGATCTTCGCCTGCAGCTGGATCACGCCGTAGACCAGCGCTTCCGCCGTCGGCGGACAGCCGGGCACGTAGACGTCGACCGGCACGATGCGATCGCAGCCGCGCACGACCGAGTACGAATAGTGGTAGTAGCCGCCGCCGTTGGCGCACGAACCCATGGAAATCACCCAGCGGGGTTCGGCCATTTGGTCGTAGACCTTGCGCAGCGCGGGCGCCATCTTGTTGCACAGCGTGCCGGCCACGATCATCACGTCGGACTGACGCGGGCTAGGACGGAACACGACCCCGAACCGGTCGAGGTCGTAGCGAGCCGCGCCCGCGTGCATCATCTCGACCGCACAGCAGGCGAGACCGAATGTCATCGGCCACAGCGAACCCGTGCGCGTCCAGTTGATCAGTTTGTCGGCCGTCGTGGTGACGAACCCTTCCTTCAAGACCCCTTCGATACTCATTTGCTTTGCACTCCAGACGGGACGGCGAACTCATCACCGCCCGCAAGAAACCGGCGATTAACCCATCACTCCCAATCGAGACCGCCCTTGCGCCAGATGTAGGCGAAGCCGAGCAGCAGTTCGACGAGGAAAACCATCATCGCCAGGAAGCCCGGCCAGCCGATATCGCGCAGGGCAACGCCCCACGGAAACAGGAACGCGGTTTCGAGATCGAAGATGATGAAAAGGATTGCAACGAGGTAGTAGCGCACATCGAACTTCATGCGCGCGTCTTCGAACGCTTCGAAGCCGCACTCGTACGGGGAATTCTTTTGACTGTCGGGACGACTGGGGGCGAGGATCTTGCCGATGCCGACAAGTGCAATGCCTAAACCGGCGCCCACAAGGAGGAAGAGCAATACGGGGAAGTAGGCTGCGAGGTTCAAGACTATCCTCTTTCGGTTGGTTCTGAGTACCGTAGGGATCGGTCCCATCCCTACAGAAATTCACTTCGATCATCCACACGCTTCGCAAGGTACACCGCATGGAAGACGTAAGCATGACTCCAGAAGTGACAATGCCAGCCGAAGCGAAGCAAGCGGCTGGCATTGGATAACTTTGGTGCCGACGGCGAGACTCGAACTCGCACAGCTTTCGCCACTACCCCCTCAAGATAGCGTGTCTACCAATTTCACCACGTCGGCACTGTCTGCAATCCGGGACAATTCATTGAAACCCGCGAATCGCTTCAAGACTTAAATTCTAACGTGCTTCCAAGAATTGTTCAACGCACAAATGCAACTTTATGCGAAATTTCTTACTTCGGCACCGCGCTGCTGGCGGGGGCGGGCGCGACCGCCGGCGCCGACGCGACAGGCGCCGAAGCGGCTGCGCTCGAGGCTGCCGGCGCGACCACCGAACTCAGCACCCCCGCCGACGGCCGGGACTTGTACGAGCCGATATACGTGAGAGCCAGCGTCGTGACGAAGAAGATCGTTGCGAGGATCGCCGTGGCACGGGACAAGAAATTGGCGGAACCGGTGGCGCCGAAAAGACTGCCCGAGGCCCCGCTACCGAATGCCGCGCCCATGTCGGCGCCCTTGCCATGCTGCAGCAGCACAAGGCCGATGATGCCCAGTGCCGACAGCAACTGCACGACGATGATCAACGTTTTCAAATACAGCATCTGACTCACCTAATGTAGGGTTTGAGCATCCGGCGCGTTTCGACCGCCACCGGACACCGCTCCGCGATTGCACCCGAAGGGATCAACGAGCTTGGCTCGCCGTCTTCTCCGCCGCGCAAATCGCGAGGAAATCTTGACTCTTCAACGACGCGCCGCCGATCAGGCCGCCATCGATGTCCGCCTGGCCAAACAGCGACAGTGCGTTGTCGGGCTTCACGCTGCCGCCATACAGCAACGGCACGCGCGCGAGCGACGCATGCTTTTGCACCAGGCGCGCACGCAGGAACGCATGGACTTCCTGCGCCTGCTCGGCCGTGGCGCTTCGCCCCGTGCCGATCGCCCATACGGGCTCGTAGGCAATGACGATGCGCGCCGCCTCTTGCACCGATAGCAAATCGAGCACCGCATCGAGCTGCGCCCCGACGACCGCCTCCGTCGCCCCCGCCTCGCGCTCATCGAGCGTTTCGCCGATGCAGACGATCGGTGTTAGCCCCGCCTCGAGCGCACGACGCGCCTTGGCTGCGACGAGTTCCGAGTGTTCGGCGTGATAGGCGCGCCGCTCGGAATGACCGACGATCGCAAGTGTCGCACCGAATTCGCAGGCCATTTCGGCCGCGACTTCACCGGTATAGGCACCATGCGTGTAGGTGGAAATATCCTGCACGCCCCAAGCGACCGACTTACCCGAAAGCACCGCTTGCGCCTGAGCGAGATACGGTGTCGGCACACAGACACCGATGCGGATCGTATCGGCCATCGCAGCCGCGCCTTCGGCGACGGCTTGCAAAAGCGCCGCATTTTCTGCGAGGCGCCCATGCATCTTCCAATTGCCGACCACCCACTTCACTCGCTGTTCTGCCATCTGTCTCGCCCGTGTGTTATGTCCGCCCGCGGCCTTGCACAGCAACGCGGGTTGCCGTGCCGCCTCGGCACGCACTCGATCAGCACCCGCCTCGGAACCCGGCCGCAAAATTCCGTAAAAGCCAGCCGCGGATACCTTCGGCAAGAAGGCGCACGCAAAACGCTCAATTTTACTGTGCTTGGGCGGGGACGGTCAAACCGCAAGCGCAGCGGCCGGTCGCACGGCGCTGCGCCGCTGGTTTCGGCGGGCGTAGTGGGCCCGCCGGGATCATACCGGCCGCCGGCACGGGCCTCGTAGCTGCGTATTTGGCGGCCAGGGGATGGGTGCATCCTTATGTATTACACGCTTACGTCCCACGGGGCGACTCGACGGGCGGGGTGCCGTCGTGAAATAGCGTTTTGAGCTGCGCGCGCAACTCCGGCGAATCGGCATGACGGTGCACCGAGACGGCATGCTGGACCGCCGCCTCGATCAACTCGCTCTCGCTGTCCGCCGCGAGGGCCACGGTGCAGTTCATTTCGCTCGGGAACTCCCGGCAATCGATGTATTTGCGAGACATGATGCCCCTCCATGATGCAATGGTTCGCTGTGCCGAACGCCCCGCCGGCATGGCAACGGCGTGATGACGCCGATGGCTGGATGTTTGGGTTGCAGCGGAAGAATTGCCGCGGCCGTAACGATTTTCGCCGCGACATAACACTCGTGCCGACGATCTTTCGACGAATTGAAAGCGCTATGAAAGATCGCACCGTAACCAGTAATAGTGCGTACGCGCGGAAGACCAAAGCACGATATGCGGATGAAGGGAGGGCGCCGTCATATGTGCAGCGCATGAGGTCATGGCACCGTTCATGCCGAGCCCGGGAACGGCGCGAAAAAAAAGCCGCCCCTCAGCACTCGTTAGATCGGACGAAACCATCCGAGATGGGGCGCCGCCCCCCCTCTACTCGGACGCGGACGCGTATGTACCGCTCCAATCCAGAACGATCTTGCCGATGTGCTCGCCGCTTTCCATCAGCGCGTGCGCCACGCTCGCCTCGTGCGCGGCCAAGACGCGATAGACGATCGGCTTGACGCGCCCCGCCTCGATCAGCGGCCAAATGCGCTCCTTAAGCTGCGCCGCGATCCTCGCCTTAAATTCGATCGAACGCGGACGCAGCGTCGAGCCCGTCACGGTTAAACGCCGACGCAGCACTTCGGCCAGACTGAGTTCGGCCTTCGCGCCACCGAGCAGCGCGATGATGACGAGCCGTCCGCCGTCGGCGAGCGCGGACAGCTCGCGCGGCACGTAGCCGCCCGCAACCATATCGAGAATGACGTCGACACCACGGTCGTTCGTCAACGATTTGACGACTTCGACGAAATCCTCGGTTTTGTAGTCGATCGCCCGTTCGGCGCCTAGCGCCTCGCAAGCCTTGCACTTGTCCGCCGTCCCTGCCGTGGCGAACACGCGAAAGCCGAGCGCGTGCGCGATCTGGATCGCGGCGACGCCGATCCCGCTCGAGCCGCCCTGGACGAGCAACGTCTCGTTCGCCCCGCCCTCGCCCGCGCCGAGCAGCCCGCGGTCGAACACGTTGCTCCAGACGGTGAAAAACGTTTCCGGCAGCGATGCAGCCTCGATATCGGTCAGCCCCCTCGGCACCGGCAAGCACTGGGCAAGCGGCACGCTCGCATACTGGGCATACCCGCCGCCGGCGAGCAACGCGCAAACGCGATCGCCCACCTTGAGGCCGAAGGGGTTGTGCTTGTCGTCGAGATGGCCGCCGACGATCTCGCCCGAAATCTCGAGCCCCGGCACATCGGACACGCCCGGCGGGGGCGCGTAAGTGCCCTTGCGCTGGAACACGTCGGGACGATTGACGCCCGATGCCGCCACCTTGACCAACACTTCGCCTGGGCCGGGCACCGGGTCGGGCCGTTCGGCGAGCGCCAGCACGTCGGGCCCGCCGAACTCCGTAATTTCGATCGCTTTCACATCGCCTCCGAGGCAGTCGCGGATGGACGCCATTCTGAAGAAAAAACGGCCGGCGCGCTTGGAAGGCGGCCGGCCGTTTTCACAAACGATGACGCAATTACTGCGGCGTCGGCTCCGACGGAGCGGCGCCCGCGCCGCCGTCGTTCAGCAGCGCCTTCGCCGACAGACGCACCCGGCCCTTTTCATCCGTTTGGATGACCTTGACCTTCACCTGCTGGCCTTCGCTCAAGTAATCCTTGATGTCCTTGATGCGCTCGTTGGCGATCTCGGAAATGTGCAGCAGACCGTCCTTGCCCGGCAGGATATTCACGATCGCGCCGAACTCGAGCAGCTTGAGCACCGTGCCTTCGTACACCTGGCCCACTTCGATCTCGGCCGTGATGTTCTCGATGCGGCGCTTGGCTTCGGCCATGCCTTCGCTGCTCGTGCTCGCGATCGTCACTACGCCATCGTCGGAGATGTCGATCGTCGTACCCGTTTCTTCCGTCAGCGCGCGGATCACCGAGCCGCCCTTGCCGATCACGTCGCGGATCTTCTCCGGGTTGATCTTGATCGTGATCATGCGCGGCGCGAATGCCGACAGCTCCGTGCTCGCGCCGGACACAGCCGCGGTCATCTTGCCGAGGATGTGCATGCGGCCTTCCTTCGCCTGAGCGAGCGCGACCTGCATGATTTCCTTCGTGATCCCTTGGATCTTGATGTCCATCTGCAGCGCCGTCACGCCTTCAGCCGTGCCGGCCACCTTGAAGTCCATGTCGCCGAGGTGATCTTCGTCGCCCAGAATGTCGGTCAGCACGGCGAACTTGTTGCCCTCGAGGATCAGGCCCATCGCGATACCCGCGACGTGCGCCTTCATCGGCACGCCGGCATCCATCAGCGCGAGGCAGCCGCCGCACACCGACGCCATCGACGACGAACCGTTCGACTCGGTGATTTCCGACACGACGCGGATCGAGTAACCGAACTCTTCGGCGCTCGGCAAGCAAGCGACGAGCGCGCGCTTGGCCAGACGGCCGTGGCCGATTTCACGACGCTTGGGCGTACCCACCCGCCCCGTTTCGCCCGTGGCAAACGGGGGCATGTTGTAGTGGAGCATGAAACGCTCGCGGTATTCGCCTTCGAGCGCGTCGATGATCTGCTCGTCGCCCTTCGTGCCGAGCGTCGCCACGACGAGGGCTTGCGTTTCGCCGCGCGTGAACAGCGCCGAGCCGTGCGTACGCGGCAGCACGCCCGTACGGATTTCGATCGGGCGCACGGTGCGCGTGTCGCGGCCGTCGATACGCGGTTCGCCGTTCAGGATCTGGCTGCGGACGATCTTCGCTTCGATATCGAACAAGATGTTGCCCACGGCGGTCTTGTCGACCGGCATGTGGCCCGCGGCCAACGCTTGTTCGTCGAGCTTCGCGTTCGTCGCGGCGTAGATTTCCTTCAGCTTGGTCGAACGCTGCTGCTTGTTGCGCAGCTGGTAGGCCGCTGCGAGTTCGCCGTGCGCGATCTCGGTCACGCGTGCGATCAGCGCTTCGTCCTTCGGCGCGGCTTGCCAATCCCATTCGGGCTTGCCGCCTTCGCGCACGAGTTCGTGAATCGCATCGATGGCCGTTTGCATCTGCTCATGGCCGAACACCACCGCGCCCAGCATGACGTCTTCCGGCAACTGATCGGCTTCCGATTCGACCATCAGCACAGCCCGCTCGGTACCCGCAACGACGAGATCCAAGCGCGATTCCTTTTGCTGCGTACGCGTGGGGTTCAGCACGTATTCGTTGTTGATGTACGCGACACGCGCGGCGCCGACGGGGCCGTTGAACGGCAGACCCGAGATGGCGAGGGCAGCGGACGCGCCGATCAGCGCGGGGATATCGGCCGGCACTTCCGGGTTGATCGACAGCACGTGAATGACGACTTGGACTTCGTTGTAGAAGCCTTCGGGGAACAGCGGGCGCAGCGGACGATCGATCAGGCGCGACGTCAGCGTTTCGTGCTCGGAGGGACGGCCTTCGCGGCGGAAGAAGCCGCCCGGGATCTTGCCGGCCGAATAGGTCTTCTCGATGTAGTCGACGGTGAGCGGGAAGAAATCCTGGCCCGGCTTGGCCGACTTCGCACCGACCACCGTGGCCAGCACGACGGTGTCTTCCACGTCGACGATGACGGCGCCCGACGCTTGGCGCGCGACTTCACCGGTTTCGAGACGAACGGTATGTTGTCCCCATTTGAATTCTTTGACGATCTTATTGAACATGGACATGTATCACTCCTTCTGTCTTCTCATCTGTGTGGGATCGCCGCCGCGATCACGAAACGACGACGGGCGGCGCCGACAGCCGGCGCACCTGCGGGAAGAGGAGTGTTATGCCATTCCAGCGCCGGCGCTCGGCGATTCGTGCGGCCGTCTCGCCGCGCTGGAATGACACAAAGCTCTGCCCGCCTTTGCCGACTGCTTTGAAGCGGCCCGCAACGTGCGAACGATGCGCGTGCGAGCTTGGTACGTTTTGTTGTGCCACGGCAAGCATGGGCCGTGCCGTTTGGTGCTTGGTTGAACAGGGCGGAGCTTACTGCTTGAACCGCGTTGAGTACCGCCGGAGACACTCTGCCTGGGATCAGATCCCGGTGCTGAGATCCCAAGTTCTGCCTACGCCCTGCGAAGCTTGCACTAAGTGCTGAAGCACTAAGTGCAACCAACGACGCTCCACGCGGGACAGCACTAAGCGCTAAAGCGCAAGTGCTGTCGACGCGCTCTGCGTGAGGCAGCACTAGGCGCTAAAGCGCCAAGTGCTGCCGCAAAAACAAATGCCTGCATCAGCGACTGACACAGGCATCTTGCATAACGCGGCTACCGCCAATTACTTGCGCAGACCCAGCTTCTCGATCAGCGAACGGTAACGGTCGGCATCCTTGCCCTTCAGGTAGTCGAGCAGCTTACGACGACGGCTCACCATGCGCAGCAGACCGCGGCGGCTGTGGTGATCCTTCGTGTGCGACTTGAAGTGCGAGGTCAATTCGTTGATGCGCGACGTGAGCAGCGCAACTTGAACTTCGGGCGAGCCCGTGTCGTTCGTGCCACGTGCGAATTGCGCGACGATGTCAGACTTCTTGATATCAGCAACAGACATTTGATTTCCTTTAAAACAAACAGGCGGTCACGGAAGAAAGGCCGTGCCGTGGGTGACAACGAAGTGCGCATTGTAGCACAACCGAGAGCCGCGAGACGGGGACGATGCGCTCCCCGCTTCCCACCCCTACGGGCGCTTCATCCGGCACTCGCTCGGCATCTCGGTGCGCTCGGGCGGCAAGGCCAACACCGTGCGGAAACCGTAGCCCGAGCCCTCGTTGTCGACACGCACCCCAGGCGTCCCCACCTTATCCATCTCGATCGCATAAAGGGGTTGGATCAATTGGTGATCGTCGGCCCGCATCCATGCCCGATCGAAGCCGTTGTCGTATTTCGCCCCTTCGAGCGCCTTGGCGACAGCGATGGCATCGGTGCCGCGGGCCCGCGCAATGGCGCCGGCAAGCATGTCGACCATGACGTCGATGCGCGCCAGCGCGTAGTCGTCGCGCGCGGCCGGGAACCGGGCCCGGAACGCCGAGTAGAACGCATCGGAAGCCGAAGCGTCGGCATGCGGCAAACGCTCGTTAGCGGGTGCGGCCGTGCCCGCATTGGGGTGCCAGTCGGCCACGGCCACGACGCGCTTGACGCCCGCCTCGCCGATCGCGGCCGGCGCATCGAGGCTATTGCCGTAGAACGTATAGAACTTGCCGGCGAAGCCCTGCTCCCGGGCCGCCTTCACGAGCAGCGCCAGATCGTTGCCCCAGTTGCCCGTCACGACCGCGTCGGCGCCGCTTGCCCGCAGCTTGACGATGTAGGGCGTGAAATCCTTGACGCGGCCGATCGGATGGAATTCGTCGCCGACGATGGCGATATCGGGACGCTTCGCCGCCAGCGCGGTCCGCGCAAGCGAACTGACGTCGTGCCCGAAGCTGTAGTCCTGGTTCAGCAAGTACACACGTTTGACCGACCGATCGCGCGCGATCACGTCGGCAAGCGCGTTCATCCGCATGCCGGCATGCGCATCGAAACGGAAATGCCAGAAGCTGCACGATGCGCCCGTGAGCGCGGGATCGTCGGCCGAGTAGTTCAGGAATAGCTCGCGGTTCTCGGGTTCGCGGGCGTTTTGCTTGTCGATCGCCGAGACGAGCGCGGCGGCGACGGCCGAACCGTTGCCCTGCAAGATGAACGGGATGTGGCGGTCCGCCGCGGCACGCAACTGCACGAGTGCCTGCTCGACGCTGCCCTGGCTGTCGAGCACGACGAGTTCGAGCGGGTGCGCGCCGTCGGGCAGCGTCACGCCGCCGCGCGCATTGACGCGCTCGATGGCAAAACGCACATTGCGCTCGACGGCCGCACCGGCGTCCGCGAACGGTCCCGACATGCCCTCGATCAGCGCGAGCCGGATCGGCGCACGCGCCGGCGCCTCGCTCGCGCCAGCCGCCGCCGCCGCGAGCGCGCACATGGCACCCGCTATCGCCGCCCATTTCGTCCAGCTTGCCCATTTACCCATCATCGTTCGTTCCTTGCCGCGATTGAAATGCGCGGATATTAGGCCGCGAGGGCGCCCGCTCGCAAGCGGCCGCGACGGGCTTGTGTAAATCTTTGCCGTCTGCCCCTGTCCAAACCGGGCGGGCCCGTGATAAAACGCCGCTCGTGGAGTCATCGGAGGCATTCATGGTCAAACGTCTTTCCGCCGCCCTCGCCTGCGCCGCCGCTTGCGCGCTCGCGGGCTGCGCCCAGCCGTGGCAAGGCTTTACGGCCGGTCAGGATCAATCGGCGGTGATCGCGCGTCTCGGACCGCCGCGCGAGATCTACGATTTACCCAACGGCGGCAGGCGGCTGATGTGGCCCACGCAGCCGATGGGCGAAGTCACGACGGCAGCCGATGTCGACGCGTCGGGCAAGGTGCTGACCGTTCGCCAAGTGCTGCAGGATAACGAGTTCTACAAGGCCCAGATCGGGACATGGACGAAGCAGGACGTCCTGGTCAATTTCGGCCGACCCGTGGAGACGTCGTACTTTCCGTTGATGAAGCGCGAAGTATGGACTTATCGCTATCTTGAAGCGAACGTCTGGTATCAGATGTACAACTTCTATTTCGACCCGCAGGGCATCTTGCGCTTGACGCAAAAAACGCCCGACCCGATGCACGAACCCGAGCGCGACCGGTTTTGGTGAGATGAGGTGACGGGAGAGAAAGATGCCCCCCGGAGTCCCATTGTCAGGCCGTTAACCTTTGATAGCTTACGCACGCACTCGCGCAAGTGCAGGCGTCGGCGGATCTTCTGCTGCAGGTGCCTGCTTATTGGCGGCAGTGGTCATAGCCGCTGGGGTGTCGGGGCCCGCTTCCGTCGAACGGCCTTTTACTCCTCCAGCGGGCCCCGACACACCCCAGCGGCGAAACGCGCGGTGGCCCCAAAATGAAGCGTGGCGGTGAATCACCGCTGGTTTTCTTAAGCGCCTGCGCGGTTTTCGGTCGGTGGG
>NZ_JBQCIV010000048.1:0-7118 GCF_051953405.1 Trinickia sp.
GCACCCCCGACAGGCTTTTTTATCGAGCGACGAAGCCGCTCGCGAGCCGCCCACGAGCCGCCCACGAGCCGCTCGGGCCGAGAGTCGCGTTAAACTGCATCGGCATTCGTCGTCGCCGTACCGCTCGTCGCCGTCGCGCCGCCTCACCTCGACGCCCTCACACGAACCGGAAACTCTCGATGAAGAAGATCCCCGCTGCGCAAGCCATCGCCCTGACCGCCGCTCGCCGCGATGCCGGCGATCTCGGCAATCTCGCGATCGACGACTATTTCGCGCAGCGCATCTCGCGCCGCGAGCTGCTGCGCCATGCGAGCCTCATCGGCTGTTCGAGCGTTGTCCTCGCGGCCGGTGGCCTGGTCGCTGCGCCGCGCGCACACGCCCAGACCGGCGCGGCTGGGGCGAACGCCACGATCCGCGTCGCGCATCTCACGCCGGCGGGCCGTGTCGATCCGCTCACGGTGTCGGACGCCGCCGGCCTTTGCCTCATTGCGCAAACGGGAGAATTCCTGATCGACGACGAAGGCGACAAGTCCACGCTCAGGCCCGCCTTGGCGCTGTCTTGGAAGGCCAACGAGAAGGGCGACGTCTGGACCTTCGCGCTACGGCAAAACGTCAAGTTTCACGATGGGCAGCCGCTCCGCGCCAAAGACGTCGTCGCGACGTTCGATCGCCTGGCCGACCCCGCGAGCGGGTCGGCGGCATTGTCGGTCTTCAAAGGCGTGCTGTCCAAGGGCGGCGCGCGGGTGGTCGACGACCATACCGTCGCCTTCCATCTCGATGCGCCGAATGGCAACTTCCCCTACTACGTCTCCTCGGACAATTACAACGCGGTGATCTTGCCTGCCGGGTTCAGCGGCGATTACGAAAAGAGTTTCATCGGCACCGGGCCGTTCAAGCTCGAACGATACGAAGCCAAACGCGGCGCATCGTTCGTGCGCCATCCCGATTACTGGGGCGAAAAAGCCCTGCCCGCGCGCGTGCAATTCATCTTCTACGCCGACAGCCAAGCGCAGATTCTCGCGTTGCAAGGGCGCCAAGCCGACGTCATGGGCGATCTGTCGGTGCAAGGCGGCATGGGTATCCTGAACAATCCCGAGTTCAACGTGCAAGGCGTGAAGTCGAGCGCCCATCGGCAGATCCACATGCGCTGCGATACCGCGCCGTTCAACGACAAGCGCGTTCGCCAAGCGCTCGCCCTCGCCGTCGATCGCGACGTGCTCGTGCGCGGGCTCTTCAAGGGGCGGGCCGCGATCGGCAACGATAGCCCGTTCGCGCCGATCTTTCCGTCGACGGATCCGTCGGTGCCGCAGCGGCGCCTGAACCTCGCCGAGGCGAAGCAATTGCTGGCGCAAGCGGGCCATCCCAACGGTTTCGCGGCCACGCTGACCACCGAGAAATTCATGGAGATTCCCGATCTCGCCGTCGTCTTGCAGAACGAGGCCAAGGCCATCGGCGTCAACCTGACCTTGAAGGTCGAAAGCCAGGGCCAGTATTACGGCAAGGGAACATTCGGCAGCTCGGACTGGCTCGACGCGCCGCTCGGCATCACCGACTACGGCCATCGGGGCGTGCCGAACCTGTTCTTGAATGCCCCGCTCGTGAGCGGCGGCCCGTGGAATGCGGCGCATTTCGCCAATCCTCAATACGACAAGCTCGTCGCGCAATTTGTCGGCGCACTCGATCTCGGCACACAAAAGAAGATCGCGGGCGAGATCGAACGGCTGCTGCTGGACGAGACGCCGATGATCGTTCCGTACTTCTTCGAACAGCTCGTGGCCACGCGCAAGACCCTCACGGGCGTGCGCTTCACCGCCATTTCCCAGATGTATTTCGATCGCGCACGATTGACGGCTTGATTGACGGCTTGATCGCGCGCCTACCGGCATTGCCTCGAACCGCAGTTTCAACGCAACGACGATTCTCGAACACAGCGCAGATGTCCGATACCGCTCTTAGGTTCTCTACGCGCGCCGCGCACGGCAGCGCGGCGCGCATCGCTCGCTTTCTGGCCGGCCGGCTCGTGCTGTCGCTCGTCACGCTGTGGCTGCTGTCGATGATCGTGTTCGCGCTCGGCCAATGGTTGCCCGGCGATATCGGCCGCGCGATCCTCGGCCCACTGGCCGACGCGCGTGCCGTAGCCGCGCTCGATCATCAGCTCGGCGTCGACCGGCCCGTCCTCGTTCAATACGCGCAATGGATCGGCCGCTTCGTACGCGGCGACATGGGCGTCTCTTACGCCTATCGCACCCCGGTCGCACCGTTCATCGGCGAAGCGTTGTTGCGCTCGGCCAAGCTCGGTGCGCTCGCGTTCGTCATCGTCGTCCCGCTCGCGATTTCCGCCGGCGTCTGGGCCGCGTTGCATGCAGGACGGCTGCTCGATCGCGCGATCATGATCGTCGGCTTGTCCGCGACCGTCGTACCCGAGTTCGTTTCGTCGATCGCGCTGATTCTCGTCTTCGGTATCTGGCTGCGCTGGCTGCCGAGCGAAGCGGGCTATCCCGACGGCGCCGGCGCATGGACGGCCCTACGCCATCTGATCTTGCCCGCGTTGCCGCTCGTATTCGTCTTTTTCGGTTATATCGCGAGAATGGCGCGTGCCGGCACCGTGGAAGCGCTCGATGCCGATTACACGCGCACGGCGATTTTGAAGGGGCTGCCCCGGCGCGTCGTCATCGTCCGTCACGTGCTGCCCAACGCATTGATGCCGACGATCACGGTGGCGGCGACGCAGCTCGGGTATATGGTCGGCGGGCTGGTCGTGGTCGAGACGCTGTTTCACTATCAGGGAATCGGCTCGCTCATCTACAACGCCGCGACGGCGAAGGATTTCCCGATGCTCGAAGCGGGCGTGCTGACGGTGGGCGTCGTCTACATGTTCGCCAATCTGGTTGCCGACGCACTGATCGTCGCACTCGATCCGCGCCTGCGTCTCGGAGGATCGGCATGAGCCAAGCGTTCGGATCGGGCGACGCCCCTGCCGCGAGCGATCGCATCCAGCCGGCGCCGCGCTTCGAGGCGCTGCGCGCGCTGGCCCGTTCGCCGAGTTTTATCGTAGGTGCGGCGATCGTGCTCTTTTGGATCGGTTGCGCGATCGCGGGCCCCTCGATCGTGCCGTTCGATCCCTATGCCTCGGATCCGCTCAACTCGCTGGCACCGCCCGATCGCGCGCATTGGTTCGGCACCGATCAGCTCGGCCGCGACGTGTTCTCGCGCGTGATCGTGGGCGCGCGCGACATCCTGACCATCGCCCCGCTTGCGACGCTCGTCGGCACGCTCGCGGGCACGGCGCTCGGGCTTGTCGTCGGCTACTTCGGCGGTTGGCTCGACAATGCGATCGGGCGATTGATCGATGCACTGCTCGCACTGCCGCTCGTCGTATTGGCGCTTGCGGCGCTCGCCGCGCTCGGTGCCGCGAATGCTACCGTGGTCCTTGTGATCGGGCTGACCTTCATGCCGATCACCGCGCGCACGGTGCGCGCCGCCGTGTTCTCCGAGCGGCACCTCGATTATGTCGACGCCGCGCAATTGCGCGGCGAGCGCGCGCCGTACATCATGTTCGTCGAAATCCTGCCGAATATCCTGCCGCCGATCGTCGTCGAGGCCACGGTGCGGCTCGGCTATGCGATTTTCGCCGTCGCGACGCTGTCTTTTCTCGGCTTCGGCATCCAACCGCCTTCGGCCGACTGGGGGCTCGCCTTGTCCGAATCGTATTCGCTGATGACGGGCGGCGCGTGGTGGACCGTCGTGTTCGATGCCGCGGCCATCGCGACGCTCGTCGTGGGCGTCAATTTGATCGCCGATAGCGTACAGGGGGTCCTGCACGAATGATCGCTCCTGCGCACCGCGCCTATCCGGCTTTCGAATCGGCTCCGCACGGCGAGCACGATGCGCTCGCCGTGGTCGGCTTGAGCGTGGCCTATCGCGTACGCGGCCGCGACCGCGAAGTGCTGCACGACGTGACGTTTCGGGTACGTCGCGGGGAGGCCTACGGGCTCGTCGGGGAATCGGGCTGCGGCAAATCCACGGTCGCGCTCGCGGCGCTCGCCTACTTGCCCCGCAATGGCCGGGTCGGCGCCGGGCGCATCGCGATCGCGGGCCGAGACATCGCATCGTTGCGCGCCGACGATCTGCGCGCGATGCGCGCCCGGACCGTCTCGATGGTCTATCAGGATCCGTCGCGCGCGCTCAATCCTTCGCTAACGATCGGCCGGCAGGTATCCGAGGCGTTCGAGGTAGCGGGCGCGACGCGCGGCGAGGCCTTCGCGCACGCGCTCGACATGCTGCGCCGGGTACGCATCGCGGCGCCCGAGCGCGTCATGCATTGCTATCCGCATCAACTCTCGGGCGGCATGCAGCAACGCGTCGTCATCGCGATGGCGCTCGCCTCGAAGCCGGCGCTGCTGATTCTGGATGAGCCGACGACAGGCCTCGACGCCACCGTGGAGGCCGAAGTGCTCGATCTCATCGCGAAGCTGCGCGAGGAATCGGGAACGGCCGTGCTGTTCATCAGCCACAATTTGGCCGTGATCGGGCGGATGTGCAGCCGCGTCGGCGTGCTCTACGCAGGGCGGCTCGTCGAACAAGGGCCGACCGAAGATGTCTTCGGTGCACCGCGCCACCCTTATACGGTGGGCTTGCTGCGCTGTTTGCCGCGCCCCGGCCGCAGCAAAGACACCGAGCGGCTCGATACGATCGCCGGTGCACTGCCGCCGCTCGGCGCGGCCGTGCCCGGGTGCATCTTTGCGGCGCGCTGTCGGTTGGCCGACGATCGCTGCCGCATCGACACGCCGCCGCCACACCGATTCAACGCGCCGCACGGACCGCACATGGCGCGTTGCCATTATCACGAGCGTGCCGAAAGTTTGCCGCGCACGAGCGCAGCGGTAGACGATGTCGAAGCGCACGCGCAAGGCAGTGCAGAGCATGCGCCGCTTGCGCTGCACGCGGCGCATCTTTCGAAGACGTTCGTTGCGTCGGGCGCACCGGTGCGGGCCGTCGACGATGTCTCGCTCGATCTGGCCGCGGGCGAAACGCTGGGTCTCGTCGGCGAATCGGGCAGCGGCAAGACGACGCTCGCCAAGCTGCTCGTCGGCTTGATCGCGCCGGATCCGGGCGGCACGCTCGAACTGGACGGCAAACCGCTGCCGGCGCACGTCGCGCGCCGCGACGACGAGCAAGTCAAGTCGCTGCAAATCGTGTTTCAAAATCCGGACTCGGCCTTGAACCGCGCGCATTCGGTCAAGCGGCTCATCGGTCGCGCACTGTCCAAGCTCGGCGCGTTGCGTGGTCGCGCGCACGGCGCCCGCCTCGCGACGCTTGCTCAGGCCGTCCGATTGCCGTCCCGGTATCTGGATGCACGCACGCGACAACTCTCGGGCGGGCTGAAGCAGCGGGTGGCCATCGCGCGCGCGTTCGCAGGCGATCCTCGCGTGGTCGTCTGCGACGAGCCGACGTCGGCGCTCGATGTCTCCGTGCAAGCCGCAATATTGAATCTGCTCGCCGATTTGCAGCGCGAGCGTGGCGTCAGCTACATCTTCATTTCTCACGATCTGCATGTCGTGCGCTACGTAGCGGATCGCATCGCCGTGCTCTACGTGGGGCGGCTGCTCGAGATCGGGCCTGCCCCTGCCGTGTTCGATGGGCCGCATCACCCGTACACCGAAGCTTTGCTCTCGGCCATGCCGACGCTCAGCGCGGCCCAAGCGCCTTCGGCGCAGCGCATTCGATTGGCCGGCGATCCGCCGAGTGCAGCCGCGCCGCCCACCGGGTGCGTATTCCATACGCGATGCCCGCGCAAGCTCGGCGCGCTGTGCGAAGCCGTCGATCCGCCCTTCGCCGATGCCGGCGACGGCCACCGCATTCGCTGCCATATCCCAGTTAGCGAGTTACGCGCGCTGCAACGCGAAACGCATTTCGCTTGAGCGGTTTCCTCGCTCGCCGCTTTCGTTGCTTCTTCGATCGAGCTTCTTCGATCGAGCTTCTTTCGCAGGCTCCTTCGTTCGGCGCTTGCGTGGCTGTTCTCCTTGGGCCTGCACTTCGTGCGTTGCCGCGCATTGGAACGACGCGCTCGCGTTTCAGCGCTGAAACGTTTCCGACGCATTTTGCCTGGCCGCATGCCACGTGCGGTAGCGCATCCACGCGCGGCGCGGCATCGCGGCCAATGGCACGGTTATCGCAATGATCAGCGCACATGGCCGCGTTGACCGACGCACGCCCGACCGGAGTCGATCGAGCGATGTCGCGACCGCCGGCGTGTGCGCGTTCGCACCTTCGAACGTCACGCGTCGGGCGACATCCGCATCGATCGGGCTCGGGCAGCCATAGTCGCCTTCGGGCGACGGGACTACGACGACATTCGATCGTCGTTCCTGCCGGGGAGATCACGATGAATAAGCTGACAATTAATAAGGAGTCCTATTTATTTTCGGGAATCCTCAAAGCGACTGCGGGGGCGGCGATCGCGTTGTTCGCCATCGGTGCGCATGCTGGCTCGTTCTTGGACGGCATGGGCAGGTGGCTCGCCGAGACGAGCGCGTCCGTGCAGGCCGATACGGCAAACTCGAGCGATTCCGGCGCGCCGGCTGGCATGAAGCCACTGAGCGCCGCACCGTTCGACGCCTCGTCGATGCGCATTAGTGCCGCGACGGACGATGCGCGCGCTCCGAGCCCCGAGGCGGACTGCCGCGATGGCGGCGGCGCCGCGGGTTGTGCCCAGGATCCCGCCAACGATCCATCGGTGAGCGGACTCGGCGGCACGTCCGACGGCACGTCGGCGAGCGGCGACAGTAGCGGCGGATCGGTGAGCGGCGGCGCATTCGGTGGCGGACGCGGAGGCAGCAGCGGCGCCGCGGCGTCGACGGGCAACGGCAACGGCGGGAACAACGGCAATAGCGGTAACGGCGGAACGGGAAATTCGAATGGTTCTGCCGGGCCAAGCGGGCCCGGCGGCTCTAATGGTTCGAACGGGTCCAGCGGGCACGGCGGCTCGGGCGGCTCGGGTGGCTCGGGTGGCTCGGGTGGCTCGGGTAGCTCGGGTAGCTCGGGTGGCTCGGGTGGCTCGGGTAGCTCGGGTGGCTCGGGTAGCTCGGGTAGCTCGGGTGGCTCGGGTGGCTCGGGTG
>NZ_JBQCIV010000049.1:0-97478 GCF_051953405.1 Trinickia sp.
GCTCCTCCAAGACACCGGTGCCGTAAAACAGGATGTTGCCTTCCGGCCGCGTCAGCAGATAGGCGTGCGAGGTGACGCCGTGGAACGGATGTTCCGTCTGCGTCTGCCAGAGGTCAGGGAAGAGCTGCTGCATGGTTCAAGTTTCCGAAGTCAAGATCGTCGCCCCGCGTCGCGGCGTCGCGTGGGCCGCAGCGAGCGCGTCTGTCGCTTGCGCGAAAGCGAACTCGCGGAATTCGGCAAAGTTCTGCGGCGCCCGGCGCGCCAGTTCGAACAGGTCGGCGATGTCGGACGCACGTTGCGCAGGCGTGCTCGCAAGCCAGCTATAGACGTTCAAACCCCTCAACGTCAGTTGCCGAACCGCCAGCGTGATCGTGGTGATCGCCGACGGGCGCGGGTCGAGGCCACCATAGTTCAGCAAGGTGCCGCCATCGGCGAGCACGTTCAGCAGCTGGGCGCTCATCTCGCCGCCGATCGGATCGATCGCCACGGCCGGCGCCTGCCCGCCTGCGGCGGTCACCTTGGCCGCCCATCCGTCGTGCTCCGAGCTGACGACGACAACGCCGGGAACGCTGGGCGCCAGGATCGCTGCACCGGCGTCGCTGCGCACCAGCGCAATGGCCTGGGCACCGTGCATCTGCGCCAGCGCGATCAGGTTGCGGCCGACGCCGGAGCCGGCGGCCGTGACCAGCAACGGCGCACCGCCGGAGGCAGCCAGTGCCGCACGCATGAGCACGATTGCGGTGATGCCGTTGATGGCAATCTGGCACGCGGTCGTATCGCTGACATCATCCGGGACGGGAATGACGGCCATGGCGGGTGCAACCACGCGCTCCGACCACGTACCGTTCGCCGGGAAGAGCATCACTCGCTGACCCGGCTTGATGCGGGTGGCAGGATCGACGTCCGCGCCCACCTGTTCAACGACACCGACACCATCGCCGCCGGGAATAATTCCCTCGGCAGGGATCGGCGAGGGAATATAGCCGCGCACCATCAAGTCGTCGATCGGATGCACCATGCGCTTGGTGACGCGGACTATGACTTCATTGGGGCCAGGTTGTGCCGGGGCGGCGATGTCTTCGAAGCCGAGCACTTCGGTCGGCTCGCCGTTTCGGCGGTACACATGGGCTTTCATCGGGATTCCTTTGCGGTATTCAGAACGGCGATCACGCCTGGCACGACACCCGTCGTGCACGCAATGCAGTTTGGCGCGACGCGATCGGTCGCGGAAGGTGGATGCTCCCGGAAAATTGCCTAATCCTCCTGACCTTAGGCCAATCTTCTTGATGAAGGCAGAGCCTACTCTTACAGTGGGGCCCATGGACGACGACTTCGAGACAAATCGGCGCCGCTTGGCGGCGCGAATCGCGCGGTGGACTGGCGACGCGGAGCAGTACAGGCCCGCGATTGCAGGCCTGACCTTGCACCGGCACACACACGCCGATTCGCCCTTCGACTGCCTGATGGAACCCGCCATCGCGGTGCCGGTTCAGGGCGTGAAGCAAACGTGGCTGGGCTCCGATGCCTACGCCTACGACAGGCATCGCTTTTTGCTCACGTCGTTGGACTTGCCAGTGGCGATGCAGGTTGCGCAGGCTTCGCTCGACTTGCCGTTCCTGAGCGTGGTGTTGCGACTCGACTCGCGTGCGATCAGTAGCATAGTCGTGGAGACCGGCCTGCCGCCTCCTCGGGAGCGGGCGGCAAACGGTCCCGGCATCGTGTTGGGCAAGACGACGGCAGGGCTACTGTCTGCTTTGGATCGACTGATCGGGCTGTTGGACGAGCCCGAGTTATTGCCGGTACTAGCCCCACTGCTACAGCGCGAGATCGTTTATCGCCTACTTCGCAGCGACGTTAAGAACCACGTGTGGCAGATGGCTTCCACTGCCGATCAGAACCAGAGCATCGCTCGGGCCATCGACTGGCTGAAAAACCATTTTCGTGAGCCTCTGCGAATCGGTGAGCTAGCCTCCAGGGTGGGCATGAGCGTGTCCCGCTTCCACCACCACTTCAAGCGCCTCACATCGATGAGTCCGCTGCAGTTCCAGAAGTGGCTGCGTCTGACCGAGGCTCGAAGGTTGATGTTGGTCAAGGGCTTGAATGCGTCGACCGTTGCCTACGAGGTGGGCTATGAAAGTCCCTCCCAATTCAACCGGGAATATGCGAGGCAATTCGGCACGCCACCGCACCGCGATGGAATGAACCGATAGTTCGGCTTGCGCGGGGGATCGAGAGATATTCGCGAAGGATGCCGGTTAGCGCAGGGCGCGACAGATCGATGTTGCCAACGGACGCCCATCTGGGTGCGGCACTGCCCGCTTAGCGCAACACCGGATAGCCGTGCGCGCTCGCTTCATTCGCCATCTTTTCGATGTCCGCGTAGTCGTCGGCCGCCAGCCTGGCGAAGCCGCGGAGCCGCAGCGATTGCGAGCGACGCGGATCGATTGCGACCGCCTGGTCGAGTGCGTCGCGCAATGCGTGCAAGCGCGTTTTGTCCAGGGCATTCGAAGCGATGAATGGGGGCGCCGATGCGGCGGCCGTCATCCCAATGACCCGCACGCCGCGCATGAGTTCGGGGCAGCCGTCGCGCAATAGCGCGAACGTGACGCAATCGATCGCGGCGACGTCGGCACGTGCGTCGCACAACGCTTTTAACGATTCCGAATGCGAGCCGGTGAATAGGACCGAGGAGAAGAAGCGACCTTCGCACGCATGCGGCGCGACGGCATGGCGCAGCGCGTTCATTCCGCTGTGCGAATCGTCGCTGTTGCACGCGGCTCGCAGGCCGGAGCAAGCGGCCAGCTCCGTAGCACCGCGCGCCCATGCCGAGGTTGAAACGACGAGGACGCTCCGATAGCGCGGTCCGTCGCAGCCTTGCACGTCGAAGAGCGGGGTGGCGACGAGATGGACCGCATCGCGCAGACCCAACATGCGGTAGGGAAATCCGCATGTTTGCGACAGCAGCAGATCGTTGCGTCGCCAGAATGCCGGCAGCGGCTCGGGCGCTACCTCGAGCACGTCTACGTGTTTCGGCCCACCCGCGCGAGCGAAAGCGGCAAGCGTGTCGGCCAGCAGCGAACGCCATAGCCGACCGTGTTGCGGCGTCGCGTTGTACATCGGAAGGGCGGCGATCCAGCGGTTCATGGGCGCATTGTAGTCGTCAACCGCGAAACTGCGTGTGGGATCGGATGTCTTGCCGGCCCGATAAGCAAATTCGAATTTGTTGGTTCGCCGGGTAGGGCGCTTTCGGTATGGTGGGGTCGCGGCGTCGGTCCCGACCTGCCGCTCGAACCCGTTTTCGACGAACATGGCCCAATATTTCGATGCCGATCACGCCCGCGAGGTCGCCGCACTCCAAGCCGACTTCGCGGCGCGCACCGAGTGGCCCACCTGGATGCTGATTGCCGTCATCTACGGGGGTTGGTACAGCGTGTTGACGTCGCTGCGGGCAGGGTACCTGTCCATCGCCGTGGCAACGCCGTTGCTCGTTCTGCTCTGTACGTGGCATATGTCGTTGCAGCATGAACTCATACACGGACATCCGACCCGTCGCGCGAGGCTGAACATGCTGCTTGGCTGGCTGCCGCTCGCGGTGTGGTACCCCTACGCCCTCTATCGCGATAGCCATCTCGCGCATCATCGCGACGAGGCGCTGACAGTCCCCGGCATGGATCCGGAGACGAACTACGTGCGGGCCGAACACTGGGCGCGCCTGCCCGGCTGGAGAAGGTCGCTATGGCTTGCGCGCAAGACCTTGATCGGGCGCATCGTGCTTGGCCCGCCTACAAGCATCGTAGCGATGATCGCCGCGGAGGTAAGGGCGTTCGCTTGCGGCGATTGGCGTCGCGCGCCGATGTGGCTCGCGCATGGTACGGGCGTCGTGCTACTGCTGAGCTGGGTTCAGCGCTTCGCTGGCATGCCGTGGTGGTATTACCTCGTCATGGTCACATGGCCGGCGCTCGGGCTCGCCATGGTGCGCTCGCTGTACGAACATCGCGCAGCGCCGGATCCGAAGGCGCGCATTGCCATCAACGAGGCCGGGTTCGCCATGCGGCTATTGTTCCTGAACAATAACTTTCACCTCGTCCATCACGATCTGCCGGCGCTTCCCTGGTTTCACCTGCCGCGCGCCTACCGGATGCGCCGTCAAGCCTATCGAAAAAAGTGTCGGGGTTTCGTGATCGGCGGCTATGGCGCGCTCGTCCGGCAGTACGCGTGGCGTGCGACCGATGCGGCCGAGCATCCGTTTTCATGAAGCGCTACGACGATCGACGAGCTAGCCGGCAGCCAACCATGGCCGGCATAGTCCGGACCCCGGCTCGGAGCCGATCCGGACGTTCATGTCGCCGTCCGCAATTCATCGCTACTCCCTAGCAGCTAGGCTGCTGAAAAGTATGGTTTCGTCGAGGTATCCTTGCGCGGCAGCCCCATGATCTGGCGCGCTTCCGCAGGCGTCGCGATCTCATAGTCCATGTCTCGCAGAATCCGCACAGTGCGCTCTACCAGTTCGACATTGCGCGCGAGTTGCCCCTGGCGGTAATAGAGATTATCTTCAAGGCCCACGCGAATGATTTGTCCGCCGAGCAGCAGTGAGTTGACACCCGCAGGGAGTTGAGCAGGCCCGATGCCACTCACGCAGAAGATGCTGTCCTTCGGTAACAGATCGACCATGAACTGCAAGGACTTCGGGTTATAAGGCATCGCATTCTGAAAACCTCGATGCGCATTCATCACCAGATTGAATACATATGGTGGCTCGTCGAGCCCCATCTGGATCAAGGCGGTGGCGTCCTGAACGATATGCGTCGGGCTGAAAACTTCCCACTCGGGCTTGATTCCGCGCTTCTTCATTCCCTCGGCCAAGTACCGGCATCGCGACGGTGAGGTATTGAGCAGGACCTCCTTGCCCCCAAAGCTCGCCACGAATGTGCAGGCGTCGAGCGTACACATCTCGGCGCCGGCTTCCATGCCCTTTAGACGCTCCTCCCATACGGTATCCCACATCCCTCCGTCGATCTGCCGCACCATGTCGCCATGCACGCCACCGCCCGTCGAATTGTTGATCACGACGTCGCATTTGGCGCGAATCAATTCGTTGATGTTGCGATAGATGTCGGCGTTGCACGTCGCCGCGTCATCGGGCCGCCGTGCATGCACGGCCACGACGCTGGCGCCGGCGTTGTAGCAGTCGTACACGTCCCTTGCGATTTCGTCCGGCTGCGTAGGCAAGTATGGGTTCTGCGACTTGAATGCCATCCCTCCGGTCGGTGCGACGAGGACGATAACCTTGTTCGTAGCCATTTCAATGTCTCCGTGAAAAGTTGGATTGTTCCGGGTCGTCATGAGCCGCCGGTCGCGAGGCGTCCTTCGACTGCGTGGCCTCTTCACCCAGAAATAGCGAGAGGCGCTGGCGAAGATCATCTGGAATGGCGACCGATTCGCGCCGCTCGAGCGAGAACAGAACAATCGTCTGCCGGACGCGCACGCGTAGCGCGTCACCGGCGAATGCTGCGAGCGAAAGCACGATGGAACGCGTGCCGATCCGCTTCACGGCCAGCCGAAACTGCAGCGTGTCACCGATTTCGCTAGGCGCGACGAAGTCGACCTCCATGCGGACCGTCGGCACACCTAACTTCCGGATAGCGATGAAATCCGCGTAATTCACACGCAGTCCTTCGTTGAACCAGTCCTCGATCAGCTCGTGGAAAAGCACGAAGTACTGCGGATAGAAGACGATGCCAGCCGGGTCGCAATGTTGAAAGCGAACGAGCTTTGTCGATTCGAATGAGCGTGCGATGTTCATGTTGCTTTTCTCATCCGGCGCCCCCAACTCGCGAGGCGCCGGTTGTATGTCAGTCAAGTGCGCCTTCACGCTCGAGATCGCGTTCGAAATCGATCAGCGCTCGCTCGAGCCGTTCGACAAGATCGTCGATTTCCGGCTCCGTGATGATCAGCGGCGGCGCGATCAGCTGGATATCGCCGAACTGCCCGCGGTTGGCACGCCGGTTGTAAAGCGCGATGCCGTGCGCGAGCCCATAGTTCGTCAGGCGAGCCGGCGCATTCATCGCCGGCGGCAATTGACGTCGCGTCTCCTTGTCCGCAACGAGTTCGATCGCCATCAGCAAACCCTTGCCGCGCACGTCGCCGATGAGACGGCAGGTCTGCTGCAGATCGCGAAGTCGCCGCTCTAGATACTGTCCCATCGTCCCAGCGCGTTCGACGAGACCCTGTTCCACTACCTCGTCGATAACGGCTTCGGCAACGGCGCACGAAAACGGGTTCGAAAAGTAGGTGTGACCGTGAACAAAACCGCCTTGCGCGCCGATCGTCTCGACGATCCGGTTTGGCGCGAGCAGCGCTCCAAAAGGCGTATAGCCCGCGGCAAGACCTTTCGCCAACGTCACGATGTCCGGACGTGAGCCTTCCCAGTGGTGCGAGGACAGGAAAGCGCCCGTGCGCCCGGCACCGCACATGATCTCGTCGTGAATGAGCAGCACGCCGTGCCGGTCGCAGATCTCGCGCACCCGCCGGTAGTACGTCGGAGGCGACACGAGCGCACCGCTCGAGAGGCCGCCGACCGGTTCGATCATGAACGCGAGCACGGTGTCTGCGCCTTCCTCGACGATCCGTTGCTCGAGCGCTTCGGCACAAGCGGCGGCATGCGCCTCAGCCGTCACGCCGGGCGGCAACCGGTAGGCCAGCGGCGCGGGAATCTTGGGCATTTGCCGCATCATCGGGCCGTAGATCGACTCGGTGAACGAGTCGCCGGTGACGGCCATCGCGCCCAGTGTCGAACCGTGGTAGCTCGGATCGCGGGAGATCACCTTCCAGCGAGTGGCTTGCCCACGGGCCACGGCGTACTGCCTTGCAAGCTTCAGTGCTGCCTCGTTCGCCTCCGAGCCGCCCGAGACAAAGAACGCACGATCGAACCCCTCGCCGGCAAGCTCAGTGAGCTTACCGGCCAGCCGGACGTTCTGTTCGCTCTCGAAGAAGCGCGGATACGCAAAGGTGACGCGGTGTGCCTGTTCCGCCATCGCAGCGACGACGCGCCCATTGGCGTGCCCAAGGTTGCTCACGACCGCGCCCGAGGTGGCGTCGAGATAGCGGGTGCCATGCTCGTCGTAGAGGTGGATACCTTCGCCGCGCGCGATGCGCGGCGGTCGCGCCGCGCCTTTCGGGAGGTAGAAACTCATGACGCTTCCGCCGCGAGGCGTGTCTCCGACGAGACGTTTTTCAGCCGTATCTTCCATTCCAATGCTCCTTACCAAAACGCACTACCTTGTGCGGCGAAACCATTGCTTTCAGGCGAGGACGCTTGCATAGCGCTCGACGAACTCATTGAAGGCCGACAACAATCGCTCGATTTCCTTCTCGGCGATCGGCATGCTCAAAACGATGAAGCCACGGCGCGCGAGATAGATGCCGTGTTCGAGCATGTGAAAAAAGAAGAGATCTTTGACGCTATTGCCCTCTGGCAGCAGGTCTTCGATCGATCGAATGGCGTGCCTGCCGGCTTGCAGATTCATGAGGGACCCCCTTCCGGTGAATTGGAGAGGAACATTGCGCCGAACACAAATCGCGTTCAGTTGCTCGCGCAGGCGATCGCCGCGGGCGTTCATTTCCCGCGCGACGTTCGGGGTATATAGCCTCGACAGAGCTGCTATGCCGGCAGCCATACTCAGGACATTGTTGTTGAACGTGCCGGCATGCGGTGTCGCGCCGGGCTGGCGCGGATCGAATTGATCCATGATGGATGTCCGGCCGCCGAACGCACCGAAAGACATGCCGCCTCCGATGTACTTGCCGAGCGTCGTGAGGTCCGGCTCGATCGCCAACGCTTCCTGGAGCCCACCGGGTGCCAGCCGCGAAGTCATCACCTCGTCGAAAATCAGCAGCGCGCCGTGCTTCGACGCAAGCGAGCGCAACCCGGCCAGGAATTCGCGTTCGCCACAGATGCAACCGGCCGCGCCCTGCATCGGCTCGACAACGAGGGCGGCCACCTCGCCGGGATGCGATTCGCAAAGGCGCTGCGCGCTCCCCAGATCGTTGTATTCGGCGATCAACAGGTCGTGCGGGACGTTGACGGGGCTGTGGCCGTTCGCGAACGTCAGCACGCCGCCGTGGTACCCGCCCGCAAAGACGATGATCTTGTTACGGCGGGTATGGACCCGTGCAGCCGCGATCGCCATTAGATTCGCTTCCGTACCCGAGTTCGTGAACCGCACCGCGTCGACCGCCGGAAAGCGATCGCAAATCAGGCGCGCAAGCTCCGACTCCAGCAGGTTATGTCCGCTCAGATTGATGCCGGTATCGAGCGCACGATCGATGGCCTCCCGGATGACAGGGTTCGAGTGCCCATAGAGACCGGCCGTGAACTCCCCGATGAAGTCGATGTATTCGTGACCGTCCGCATCCCAGAGACGGCAGCCCTCGCCACGGGCGATGGCGAGCGGAAATGGCGTGTAAAAGAGCACCGACCGCGTATTGCCGCCAGGCATGACCCGGGCGGCCCGCTCGTGCTGAAGCGCGCTTCGTGGGTTGCGTTCGGTGAAACGCAGGGCCGCGCGATCGATCGCCTCGGCAAGCGTGGAAAGGGCTGATGTATTGGCGTGTTCCATCGAGATGTCCTCATACATGGCATCGCGGCCCCCGGGACGAAATCGAAATAGATCCGATTGGGACGACGAACTACAATTCATTGTACACCGTACAATTGAATGCGCAAGTTCCCCTATGTGTCGGGCGAAAACCGGGCAGTTAGGAGCCGCGCGCGCAAAAGGCGGCGGCTCGATTGCCCGGTCTACAATGACGCCTTGTTCAGCACACAACCGCATTCAGGCGACGAACCGGCAAATGACCACATCAGCTCGCAAGACGACCCGCGCGGAGAAAACGGGCACCGTCGGAAAGAGCCGCAGCACGGGCGAAGGTAATGGTCGAACTCGCGAGAGCGGGACTTCCCCGGCAGGGCGCACGCGCACGAAGAAAGAGGGGACTTCCGGTTCCGGGCTCAGCAAGGAAAGAATCGTGGCTGCCGCGATCGAGCAGATCGATCGCAACGGGCTCATGGGATTTAGCTTGCGCGATGTGGCGCGATCGCTGGGCGTCTATCCGTCCGCCGTGTATTGGCACGTTGCGACGCGCGACGACCTGCTCGCGTCGGTTGTCGAAGCCACGATGGCCGATGTTGCCCCCGAACCCGGCGACCTGTCGTGGCAAGACTGGCTCAGGCAGTTGTTTTCCCGGTGCCGCGAGGTGATCCGTCGACACCCGAACGTAGCGCCGCTGCTCGGCGGGCACCTCGTCGCGAACGCAAGCTTGAGCCCCGGCATGATCGACAGAATTCTTACGGTGCTTGTTACGGCTGGGTTCAAGGAGGATCGAATTGTCGATATGTATAACGTCGTTATCGCCACGATGGTCGGCTTTTCGACGCTCGAATTCGCAGCGATGCCGACGGACGATCCTGCGGGATGGGCGGCGCAGTTGCAGGAGAAGGTGAGTTCGATCCGGGCGCTCGAGTTTCCGACGCTGGCGAGGTACCTCCCGGCGATGGCCAACAGGGCGTTTATCGTTCGCTGGCAGAACGGCACGGACGCAGCGATGGACGCAAGCTTCAGGGCATACGTCGAAACTGCTATTGCTGGTATGGAGCGGGCGTTGGCGAGCGACTGATGAGTGCCAACCGGGCAAGCGCCTGAGGCTGGCGAGCGCTGGGGCCCGGGGGCGCACGCCCGGTGACGAGCGAAAGTGGAAATCCGTCTTGCATTATTCGATATTTCGAATATCATCGAAACATGGAAACGAAACACGTGGTCCGCGCGCTGAGCGCGTTGGCGCAAGAATCGAGGCTCGCCGTCTTCCGGCTCCTTGTTCAGGCGGGTCCCGCGGGGATGCCCGCCGGTCGAATTGCCGAGCAGTTGGGCATTGCGCCGTCCTCCTTGTCTTTTCACATGAAAGAACTCGCGCATGCCGAGCTGGTGACGGTTCTGCAGCAGGGCCGCTTCATGATCTATTCGGCAAATTACTCGGCGATGAACGAACTGCTGGGATTTCTGACCGAGAACTGCTGTGGCGGCCATCCATGTACTCCCGTGCGCGGCCGGGCTCGCAAGCAACTTCCGGAAAATCAATCTTGAAACGTCTGCCTGTCGATGCGGCCGTTGCGGATCTGGCCGCACGGGTTCGTCCGCGCTGAAGACACGGCTCGCTGTCGCACTTTTTCGAAACACAATGGATGCACCCGATTACATCATGACTAAGACCGTTCTCGTGCTCTGCACCGGCAACTCATGCCGCTCCCAGATGGGCCAGGCCATCCTCAACCACGAACTGAGCGGTCAGGTTCGAGCGATTTCGGCCGGGACTTCCCCCCAACCGAAAGTGGCCGACGGCGCGATCGAGGCACTGAAGCTGGCTGGCCTGCAAACCGAGGACCTCTTTCCCAAAACCGTCGACGCGGTGATCGACGAACCGATCGACTTGGTCGTCAGCGTGTGCGACAACGCGAAGGAAAGCTGTCCCGTCTTTCCGCGTCCGGTAAAGCGTATTCACGTCGCATTCCATGACCCGCACGGCGAATCGCTCGACAGTTTCATCGCCGTCCGAGACGATATCCGCGCGCGTTTAGTGCCGGCCGTTCGCGAAGCGCTTGGACTGTGAGGCGAGCGATGTCCGTTCAATGCGAAAACACCGGCAAGCAGGCCGCTAAAGCAACGATGAGCGTCTTCGAGCGTTATCTATCGGTTTGGGTGCTGATATGCATCGTCGCAGGTATCGTGGCCGGGCAAGCTGCGCCGGGCGTGTTTCATGTCGTAGGTCACATCGCCGTGGCACAGGTGAATCTGCCGGTCGGGCTACTCATCTGGGTGATGATTATCCCGATGCTCGTGAAGGTGGACTTCGGCGCGCTTCATGAAATCGGGCAACACGTGCGCGGCATCGGCGTAACCTTGTTCGTCAACTGGCTGGTGAAGCCGTTTTCCATGACGTTCCTCGGCTGGCTGTTCATCCGCCATGTATTTGCCCCGTTGCTGCCGGCCAATCAGCTCGACAGCTATGTCGCCGGGCTTATCCTGCTGGCCGCCGCGCCCTGTACCGCGATGGTGTTCGTCTGGAGCAAGCTGTCGAATGGCGACCCGCTGTTTACGCTATCGCAGGTGGCGTTGAACGACACGGTCATGGTGTTCGCGTTTGCGCCGCTCGTGGGCATGTTGCTGGGCGTATCGGCGATTTCGGTGCCCTGGGCGACGCTGGTCACATCGGTTGTGCTGTATATCGCGATCCCTGTGGCGCTCGCTCAGGTTTGGCGACGAACACTGCTATCGAAGGGGCAAGCGGCCTTCGATGCCGCGATGACAAAAATTGGCCCATGGTCGATCTCGGCACTGCTGGCCACTCTGGTGCTGCTATTTGCATTCCAGGGTGATGCCATTCTCAAGCAGCCGTTGGTCATCGCACTGCTTGCGGTGCCGATTCTGATTCAAGTGTTGTTCAATTCCGCGCTGGCGTACTGGCTCAATCGCACTGTCGGCGAGAAGCATAATGTAGCTTGCCCGTCGGCGTTGATCGGTGCGTCCAATTTCTTCGAACTGGCCGTGGCGGCCGCTATTAGCTTGTTCGGCTTCGAGTCCGGGGCGGCGTTGGCTACCGTAGTCGGCGTTCTCATCGAAGTGCCCGTCATGCTGCTGGTCGTGAAAATCGTCAATGCGTCCAAGGGGTGGTATGAACGAGGCTGACTGCACAATTCGACAGGCAACTGTCGCTGATTTCGGGGGTATCCGAGCCTTGCTGGCGGCCTGCGGGCTTCCCGCTAGCGACCTGACCGAGGGAAGTTTACGCGCGTTCCATGTCGCGATGGAGGGCGGTGAGATCGTGGGCGTTGCCGGCCTAGAACTGGTTGGCGATATGGCGCTACTGCGTTCGGTCGCGGTTCATCCGCGATTACGCGGATCGGGGTTGGGTTCCCGTCTTGTCGACACGTCGCTGGCGCTAGCGCAAAGTCGGTCCGTCCGGGCACTGTATCTCATTCCCAACGATGAATCGGCGTATGTTTTTTTTGCGCGCCGTGGGTTCACTGATATCGAGCGGAGCCGTGTTCCCCAATCGATGCGCAGTCTGCCGGAATTGACGCATCTCTGTCCGCAAACGCATCCGTGCTTGTGGCGATCCCTGGCTACTGCTGGATCTCGCGAGAAATAGGACGCGTGCAAGCGAAGCAGAAAAAAAGGCCGGCAGCGCGGTCGCAATTGGGCTCCGCTCAAGGGGGCTTGCCTGTTCGCCATGTCCGCGTCGCTAATTGGTGCCCTCTATGGAGCGGCGGCAGCCATGCAGTGGCTCCCGACTATCCGGACAGTGACGACACCGGTCCTGAACTATGCGGCTGCGCATACGTGGCCAGGGCTCGGTGCTAACCGATTCTTCGCTGAACTGGCAAACTCGACGCCGTCGCCAAGTGCGTCGGCCGGCGCGGAATCGCCAGCCGATACTCGCCGGGCCGTACAACGATTCCTGATTGCGCATGGGTATCTACGTGGTCGCGCCGACGGCAATTTCGGGACCCTCACGACTGCGGCGATCGCCCGCTATGAGCGACAGCAAAGACTGGGTCGGTCGACTTCGCTTCCAGATCTGCTCGCGCACATGCGGGCAAGTGACGGCGTCACTCCTGCTGCTTACGGGGTGTCCAATCCAACCCTCCAGGCACCCAACGAGCACCCGAATCGAATGCCGGCACGGCCTATCGTTGCACTTCGGCCGGCCAACCCTGAGCTGCCGAGCGCAGCGGTGGCAGCGGACACGACGAATAATGCCGGCGGCATTGCCTGCAAAGACGATGGAACGTTCTTCGGCAAGATCGTATGTCAGCGTCCCGATGTGGCGGGAAGCTACCAACGCGAACTCGGGGAATATCAAGCGGCTCAACGGCGACTGGGGGGTGTCGATACCGGGATTCGGCTCGAGCAAGAGCGCTGGCTCGAATCCGTTGTGCATGATTGCGTGAACGCGCAATGCCTCGAATCCGCCTTCGATAAGCGGGCCGCGGAACTCCGTGTGCGATATCGCGGCGGCTAGCTGTCGCAGTGGACCGATGCCGGTCATCGATCGCTGTGGCGTCTTTCGGGCTACCCATACATCAATGTGAACATCATGTGCATCGATGACTTCGACTTGAACGAAGCCTTGAATGCGCCTATTTCATACGCCAACGGGCTGGCGAACGACTGGGGCAACGCGCCCCTCGAAACGCGGCATCTTTGAGCGTTTCGCGCGCAAGAAGCGGTGTCGTTTCAGGGGACTCTTCCGGTGTGTTGGGCGACCCCGCGCTCACGGGCGTCCAACTGGTGACGTGCAGGGTACAGGGTATGCCCACCGCCGTTGAGAGAGGGCTGGCGGTATCGAGGAACGATCGATTGCGGACGGGAAAGCATAGCGGTCGCCCAAGAGCGGGGCAGGGGGAAATATAGGCGGATATCGCTAAAGCAGACGTAAGCCGCAGCCATGATCTTCTACGGTAATGGATAGCCCGACGGTCCTGTTCGAGAAGATTTCCTCGCCGCCGGTTCAACAATCGGACTCCATACTAACGGGGCATGCCGTCTGGCATTTCGATCGCTACACGTTGCACGTGCTCTATAGCAACATCGACAATCGGCTCCTCCGAATCAAGCTGATCGCGCGGAGCGCATGCGAATAAGCTCGATTCGTAAAATGACTGCCGGAGTCGCGGGCGTTCGCACAAGGGATTATCTTCCCCGATCCGGCTCGCAAAACTAAACCGAATCGCCGGAGCCGATATTCAGCTCACCGAGGCCTAAGCCCAAGCCCGGCGGCCTTCTGGCAGCCCGTCACCACCTGAAACCGATGCCATTCGTCGTACTCAACTACAGTCCCGTGGAAAATCCGCACACGCGTTTCAGGATAATCCTACAAGATATTGCTGAGTATCGCCCTTGAGATCTCAATCGGGTTTGCCGATTATTCGGTCATGCGCAATCGTAGTCGATTGCCCTGCGTTGATTGCTTAAGAAAATATCGACTGGATCCTTCGGATTGCGATATTAGGCTCGGGCAAAAACGCGGCATGCGGCGCGGTATGCATTTGCCGTCGCGCGCATAGACCATGAACGATCCGAGACAGCCCAGGTAATCGATGCTCAAGACAGACGTCAACCCCCTCGTACACGTGGCGCGCCCTGCGCGCTCGTGGCCGCGAGCGGCAAATTGGGTGCCGATGGCAGCCTGGGTGGCGGTCATCGTCGGCCTTGCGCCGTTCGTCTTCATCAAGCTCGATCTGCGCGCGCAGTTCCCATTGGCCTTTGCCGTCGTTGCCGCGATGCTCGTGCTAAGACAGTGGGCGCGGCTCGAAGGTGCTCGCCACGAGCGCACGCGTTTGTTTTTCCTACTGTGCTCGGCGTTTCTCACGCTGCGCTACCTTTACTGGCGCACGACGGAAACGCTCGGCTACAACGGTTTAGCCGATGCCGTCTTTATGTTTCTGCTGTACGGGGCCGAACTGTATGGCATCGTCGTCACGCTGCTCGGCCTTTTCGTCAATAGCCGTCCGCTCGAGCGCGCGAGCGCGCCGCTTATTCCCGGTGCTGTACTGCCGCGCGTCGACGTCTTCATTCCAACTTACAACGAGGAGCCCGAGCTGCTCGAAGTCACGCTGCGCGCCGCGCTGAATATGCGCTATCCGCGTGAGCGCTTGAACGTCTATCTGCTCGACGATGGCGGCACCGAACAGAAGTGCACGCAGCCCGACGCCCAGAAAGCCGCCGCGGCACGCGAACGCGCTAGCGCGCTGCGCAAGCTTGCCGAGCGCCATGGCGGTGTGTATTTGACCCGGGCGCGCAACGAACACGCCAAAGCCGGCAACATCAATGCGGCGATGACGCACACGCATGGCGATCTGATCACGATCTTCGACGCGGACCATGTACCGACCGTCGATTTCCTCGAGAAGACCGTCGGCTTCTTCCAGCGGGACGACAAGCTCTTCCTCGTGCAGACGCCGCACTTCTTCATCAATCCCGATCCGCTCGAGAAAAACCTCGGCATGTTCGGCAAAATGCCGCCCGAGAACGAAATGTTTTACTCGGCGGTGCAAAAGGGGCTCGATTTCTGGAACGCGGCGTTCTTTTGCGGCTCCGCAGCCGTGCTGCGACGGCGCTGCCTCGAGGAAATCGGCGGGGTGTCCGGCACGTCGATCACCGAAGACGCGGAGACGGCCCTTGCGCTGCACGCGCGCGGCTATCGTAGCGTCTATCTGAACGAAGCGCTTATTTCGGGGCTGCAACCGGAAACGTTCGCGAGTTTCATCGTCCAGCGCGCACGCTGGGCGCAGGGCATGATCCAGATCTTCCTGCTGCGCAACCCGCTGCGGCTGAAAGGCCTATCGCTGCCGCAGCGCCTTTGCTATTTCTCGAATGCGTTCTTCTGGTTCTTTTGCTACGCGCGCCTGGTTTTCCTGTTCGCGCCCGTGATGTATCTCGTGTTCGGCCTGCAGTTCTATAACGCAACCATTCCGCAATTCTTTGCCTACGGCCTGCCGCAACTCGTTGCGTCCATCCTGACCAGCGATTTTCTGTTCGGCCGTTACCGCTGGACGCTGATCTCCGAAGTCTACGAGCTGCTGCAGTCCATGTTCTCGCTGCGTGCCGTGATCTCGGTTGTCCTGAATCCGCGTGCGCCGAGCTTCAAAGTGACGCCAAAGGGCGAACGTATCGAGGAAGACACGATCTCGGAACTGGCCGGGCCGTTTTACGTCGTCTATGCTTTCATCGTCATGGGGGCGATCGTCGGTATCTGGCGTCTCCTGCATCACGATCCGCATGCGGATGTCGTCACGTCTTCGCTCTGCTGGATCGCGTTGAATCTGCTTCAACTGAACGCATGCATTGGTGTGCTCAACGAGCGCAAGCAACGGCGCAACGTGCCGCGCGTGCCCGTTAGTCTCGCCGCGCAGATCGAAGCCGGCGACGGTCGCCCCGCATTAGCGTGCGAAATCGTCGATATGTCGGCGGGCGGCGTCAAGCTCGTCGTCAAGGAGGGCGACGCGGTGAAGCCGACACCGGGCAGCATCGTGACCATCGAAGTGTTCGCGCTAGCCCTTGCGCGCAAGTGCCGTGTTCCGCTCGTCGTGCGCAATGTGCTGCCCGCGACCGATGGGGCGTTCGCGCTCGGCACGCAGTTCTGCGACGACAGTGTGGCCGGTCGTGCGGAACAAGTCGCGCTCGTGTTCGGCGACAGCAGTCGTTGGCGCGATTTCCGTGCGAGCCGTAACCGGCGCATCGGCATCCTGCGCAGTTTGGCGATGGTTGCTTCGCTCGGTACGGTCCACGCGTGGGTCCACTCGCGGCTTTTCTTTTCCGGTGTCAAGCGCCACCTGCGCGCGCCGTTATTCTTCTCCGCGCGTCTTTATGCGCGCGTCTTTCGGGGGCTGCCAAGCCAGTGATGAACGCTGTCCAACTTCTGTGCGCGGTGCGCCGCGCAAGTTTGCCGCTGATCGCGTGCTGCGCCGTCTGGGCGCCCGGCGCGTCCGCGGCCGCACTACCGGCCACCCAAACGCACGCCGCGCCGATAGCGGCCGCATCGTCCGTCGCCGCCTTAGGTGAAGCGATCGTTGGCAAGGCGCCGATCTCGCTCGCCACGCTCGATAACCTGTCGGGACCGTTGCGGCTCGCCGGCGCGCACGCCACTACTTCGATCAGCCTGCCGCTTTCGGCGCGCGAGCAGGCGGAAAGTGCGACGCTGCACCTCGTCGTCACCAATTCCGTTTCGCTATTGGCCGATCGATCGCAACTGGCTGTCCGGGTGAACGGCACAACGGTCGCGCAGCTTGCCTTGTCGCCCAAGCAGCCCGAAACGACGGCCGATATCCGCATCCCGCCCGAGCTGCTGCGTCCCGGCTACAACACGCTAGCCTTTGCGGCCGCGCAGCATGCGACCGAGAACTGCGAAGACCCGCACGCCCCCGAACTGTGGACGGAAGTCGACACGAGCGCTTCGACGCTGCGCATGCAAACCGCGCTCATGCCGCTTGCCAACCCGCGCCTGTCCGATCTCGACGATCTGATCGATCCGAAGCAGTGGGGGACGCGCTCGTTCGAGATCGTCGACGCGTCGCACCCGGTCAACGATGTGCAGTTGGCAACGGGCGGTCTCATCGCCCAGGGCATTGCGCTGCGCCTGCGGTATCTGAGCGCGCCGGCGCGTGTGCTCGATGCGCAAGCCGGCACCGGCGGTGGCGTCGCGCCAGGGCTCGCGCTCGGCAAGCTGGATGGCGCGGATGTCTTTTTGATCGGCACTCGCGAGCAGTTGCGTCCCTATCTGGATCCGCAAGTGCTTGCCAAGGTCTCGGGGGCCTTTCTCGGTCTCTATCCGAAGCCCGGCGATCCGCATCGGTTCCTCTTGGTCGTGACCGGCCGCGACGATGCTGAAGTGGAACGCGCCGCGCGGGTTTTCGCGCACCGCGAACTGCCGTTGCCGCACTCGGGCGAGCTTGCTGTCGATGCGCTCGACGAGGGCGCCGCCGCCCCCTGGTCGACATCGCGCGTGCTGGCGGGAACCGCACCGCGCACGTTCCGCTCGTTCGATTTCCATTCGCGCACGCTCGGTCCCGACGATCGCGCCGAGATGCGCATCGATTTGCCGGCCGACATCTATGCGCCCGAGGACGCCCAAGTTTCGATCGATTTGAACTTTACCGCCGGTGCGAAGATGCGCGGCGATTCGGTCCTCAATCTTTATCTAAACGATCGCTTCGAACAGGTGATCGCGCTCGATCACAGCGAAGGGGGCGTCATTCGGCACTATCGCGTGAATATCCCGCTGCGCAGCTTCCGCGCCGGCGAGAACACGCTCTCGTTGCGCCCGGTGCTGGTGCCCCTGATCTCGGACCGCTGTACGCTGCCGGAGACGGGAAACTTGCTGCTCACGATCTTCGACGATTCGACGATCAAGCTGCCGCCGGCTTCGCATTTCACGACGCTGCCCGACCTCGCGCGGTTTGCCGAAAGCGGGTTTCCGTATACCGCGCGTCCCGACGGCGGCGATTTGGCGCTGACCGTTGCGGGGCGCGACGACGATACGCTTGCCGCTGCCTGGGCGCTGACCGGTAAGTTGGCGCAGCAGGCCGGGGGGCCGCTTGCTCGCGCGCAGATCACGTTCGGCGCGCCGGCGGCGGCGCGTCAGACGATCGTCATGGGTGCGGCGCCGGCGCTCCCGGCGCAAGCGCTCGTCGGTGCACCGTGGAAGCCGGGACGTAGCGAACGCTTTGCCGATTCGCTCGTGCCCGGCGAGGCTCATGCCGAGAGCTGGCTACCGTGGGATCTGGTCGGCCGGGCCGACGCAGCGCCGCGCGGTACCGCGTCGGGCGAGGTGGCGTTGCGCGGCGTGTTGCCGCTCGCGGGGCAAGTGCTCGTCATGCAGTACCGCGATTCGTCGGGGAGGGCGACGACCCTGTTTACTGCGGCGAGCGCGTCGGACCTGGCGCAGGGCGTCGATCGCCTTGTCGAACCGGGGCTGTGGAGCGGCCTCGAAGGCGATGTCTCGCTGCTCGATGTCGGACAGGGAAAATGGTGGACGGCCCGTGTCGGCTCCACGTTCGAATTCGGCAGTACCGGTGTGTGGGATCACCTCGGCTTCCTGGTCTCGAACCATCCTTGGTTCGGCTACGTTGCGCTCGTCGTGCTGCTTGCGGCGCTGGCCGCGACCACGGCGCTCTTGCTAAGGCGACAAAATTTGAAACGGCACCGTGACGCGCGCAAGTAAGGCACTGGCCTGTTACGCCGCGCTCGCAGCGCTGTTGCTTGCATCGCCGATGCGCGTGCTGGGCGCGCAGGCGAATCTCGTCGACGTGACGCGGCGACCGCGCGCGGCTGCCGAGCAGGCGTGGCCGACGCGTCAAGACGTCGTGCGAGGGGCGCAGCGCGACCTCGCTAGCCACCGTTCGGCGCTCGGCCTCGCACGTGTGACGCACGCTCCGCAGCGCAATCTGGTGGCGGACGATGTCGTGATCGCGCCCGCATCGGCCTCGTCGGCGGCCGCGCCAGCATCGGCCTTGGCTCCCGCGCCTCTCGTGACTTCGGTCGGCGCGGATACCGCGACCGCGCCGGACGACCGGCCGCTATGGCAACTGCTGCAAGCAAACCGGCTCGAGGACTACAGACAGACGCTGGCCGCATTGAAACGCCGATTCCCGGATTGGCACCCGGCACCGGCACTGGCCGCGGACTACGCGCTGCGCGAGCGCGACGCGCGCGTTGCGGGGGGGCTTGCCGGCGGCGATGCCGAGGCGATCGCCCGCTTGCTCGCGCAGGACCCCGACGCGTTTGGCTGTGCCCACGTCGATCGCGTTTGGCGAGCGGGCGCGGTGCTTGCCGCTGCGGGGCGGATCGGCGAAGCGGCCTCGCTCTATCGTTCGATCGTGCCGGCTTGCACGCCCGATGGCAATCGCATCGCGACGCTCTACCGCGCCGAGCACGAGCTGCCTGCTCGGGAGGCGGAGGCGCTGATTGCGCTTGAAGCGGCGTCGGGTAAGCGCGACGCCGAGAGCGAGGCGGCGTTCGAGAAGCTGCGCTACGACCGTGCCGTCACCGAACTGGCCGCTGTGCCGACCGATAGCGAGGCGGCAGCGCGGCAACTCGCTGCGCTTGCTCCGACGATCCGGGCCCGGCATGACGCCGGCACGGCGACGCTCGCCGGGTGGATCTCGCTTGCGCATCGTGCGACCGATGCCGCGGGCGATTGGTTCGAAACCGCACTCGCGTTCGACCCGAATGCAACCGACGCTACGTTCGGCCTTGCCGATGTCCGCATCGAGCAGCGCGCCTACGATGAAGCGAGCGCATTGCTCGCCGCGCAAGCGCTGCGCGACGATCCACGCGCGCGCGCGGCCCGAGCACGAATCGCGTTGGCCCAGGCGAACGAAGCCTATCGGCGAGGCCGCTACGCGCAAAGCCTTGCATGGCTCGATACGGCGGAACGCGAAGGCCTGCAGCCAGCCGATACCGAACTGCCGCGCGGGTGGGCGCTGTATGCGCTCGGGCGGTATCGGGATGCGGCCGCACAGTTCTCTGCGCGCTACGCTCGCCGGCACGACGAGGACAGCGCCGAAGGGCTGGCCCTCGCGATGCAGGCGGCTGGTGCCCACGCGCGCCCGGCGGCCGGCGATGCGGGACCGCTTCGCCGCTACGTGGCCGCGCTGGACGCCGAACGCGATTTCTACAGCAAACAGTTTGTCGAATCGGGCGCGGCATTGCAGACGGCGCTCGACGGTCCTGTCGACGCACAACGCGTGCTGCGCCGAGTGCCTGCGGATCTGACCGGTATCGGCGCGGCGTCGGTCTCGGCGGGCCTCGCTTGGAGCGATCACATCGGTGCTGCCGCACAGGGCCGGCTCGATGTGCTTGCGCCGACAGTGCGCGGCGAGTGGATCGACGGGACGCGGCAGTTCGAGTTGCGGTACCGAACGCTCTTTCTCGATGCGGGAAGCGCTTCGCTCGACGAGACGGTGCCGGGCCTCGCAGCGATGGCCGACCAAGGCGCCACGAAGGACTTCGTGCAGCGCAAGACGCTGGGCGGCACGGTGCGGGCCGACGAGCTGCAGGCCTTGGTCTCCGATACGGTGCGTCTCGGGGCGGAGCAGCGGCTGAATGTCGAGCTTGCCGGCGGTGCGGTGCAAGGCGGCCCTGGCGGGCTCACGCCCAATGTCCGCGCGGCAGTCGGTCAGGACGCGCGATGGGGCGCCTGGTCGGCCTTTTTCGGGACTGGCGAACCCGTGCGCGATTCGCTGCTATCGTGGCGGGGCATGAGATTGCCGGACGGCTCGTCCTGGGGGGCGGTGCAGCGCACGGAAATCGGCACACGGGCCCGCTGGCAGGTCGCGCCGCGCTGGAACGTCAGCGCGGGTGCGCAACTGCAATGGTTGACGGGCATGAACGTCGTGCGTAACTTCGGCGGCTCGGCCGACGCTTCGGCCGCTTACGATCTGAAATTGCGGCACTTCGATTACTTCAGTATCGGCCCGGCATTCCATTACCTCGGGTACGTTCGCAACGAGAACTTTTATACGTGGGGGCAGGGCGGCTACTATAGTCCGCAGTCTTCCCTGAGCGGCGGCGTTGCGCTGCAGTGGCTATCGCAGGAAGGGCGGCGTTGGCAATGGCAGGGCAATGTCGAAACGGGATGGAACGTGTCGCACCAGAACAGCGTGCCGTGTTTCCCCCGTTCGCTCCCGGATGGGTTGGCGAATGCGGCGCAAGCGGCCTTCGCCAACGCAAGCCGCCTCGTCTGTACCGGCAGTCAAGATCAGGGGCCTTACGCCCACTTGCGGCTTGCGGCGACGTTCCGGCTCTCGTCGCGGTGGCAAGCGGGGGTGCTTGGCGACGCCAATGTGACACCGGGCCGCGACAAGCAGTTCGCCGCGCTGGCATTCGTGCGTTATTTCCTGTCGCCGCGCGCGGCGGTTTTCAGTCGCGACGTGGCCCGCAGCCCACGCGACTTTTATCTGCGACTCGATGACGATCACGACTAATCGGTCTTTTCCCGTTGCGCGCGCCATGTGGATGGCGCTGAATGCGTTTGCTGTTGCGCCGCTACGCTTGCCGGGCCTGCGGTTTAAACGCCTTGTCGGCGTCGCCTCGTGTCTCGCATGCACGACGTCGCTGGCCGTCGCGCAAACGAGGTGGCCGGCGTGGGATGCGTTCGTGAAGACGCAGGTTCAGGCGGACGGTCGGGTCGTCGATCGCACCACCTCGATTTACCAGAGCACGTCGGAGGGGCAATCCTACGCGCTGTTCTTTGCACTGGTCGCCAACGATCGCAAGACGTTCGATACCGTCCTCAAATGGACGGCCGACAATCTATGCGCGGGCAAACTCGACGCACAGCTGCCGGCGTGGCAGTGGGGGCGCAAATCGGATGGCGGCTATGGCGTGATCGATGCCAATTCCGCAGCCGATGCCGACGCCTGGATCGCGTACACGCTATTCGAAGCCGGGCGGCTCTGGCAGGCGCCGCAATACACGAACACGGCGCGTGCGGTGTTGGCGCATATGCGCAGTGCGGAAACCGCCGAGCTGCCGGGGCTGGGCCCCATGCTCCTGCCGGGAGGGCACGGCTTCGCCACGGACGATGGCGCATGGCGCCTCAATCTGAGCTATTTGCCGTTGCCGCTTTTGCGACGGTTCGAGGTCGCAGATGCCGGCGGCCCTTGGCCGGACATCGCGGCCAATACGGTTCGGCTCGCCGCTGCCGCGTCAGCGCGAGGCTTTGCGCCAGACTGGCTCGCATGGCGGGCGCCGGGCAACGCGGGCATCGATCCCGTGAAAGGCGACATCGGCAGCTACGATGCGATACGTACGTACCTATGGGCGGGACTGACTTCGCCGCGCGATCCGCTCGCGAAACCTTTGCTGGCGGCGCTTGACGGAATGCGCCGGGCAGTGAAGTTGGCCGCTGTGCCGCCCGAACGTGTCGCGACGCAAACGGGCGAGACGGCCGGTACGGGGCCGGTGGGTTTTTCGGCGGCCTTGGTGCCGTATCTGATCGCACTTGGCGACGAAACCGACGCCGCCGCACAGGCGCAGCGAATCGCGGCCATGCGGGCCGCGGCCAACGATGCGAGGCAGCCGCTCGCCTACTACGACCAGGTACTCGTCCTGTTCGGCGTTGGGTGGGCACAGCACCGGTATCGGTTCGATGAACACGGGCGTTTGATGCCGAGCTGGAGTGCGGATTGAGCGCTTGCAAAGACTGCGCGCGCGGCTTGAACGATTCGAAAAGAAAGAATGATAAAACCGGATAAATCGTTTGACGTCACTTCACGTGTGGCTGACACCAATAATTAAAATTAGGGTGCGACACAACATTGACCTGTCAGATTTGACAGTTACTTCTTCTGCTCTGCAAAGTTGTAATGGCATCACCAAAATACAAATCGATAGCTGAAAAAGCTTCAGTAGCAAGAAGACCTGCATTCATTGCGCATACGGCCTAGCTGAATAGGGCTCGCGCTAAGTGGCCGATTCCGCGGGCAATCTCGGAACGCACATGGGGACGCCTGATGGCAAATCGGATCGAGTTGCAGCAACGGGGCATCGCACGCTGCCACGTAATCGATACATCACCCGAATTCAGTGTTTATTCCATATTCGGCGTACCCCCGGGGTAATCCAACGTTCGATAGGCGGCACGTCAGATTGCGACGGTCGCCCAGCACCCGACATCCCGACATTCCGACACCGTAGCGAGTTTCGCAAGCGGCGGGGGTGAGCGCGCTATCGGCCCGCCGCGGCGGGCCCATCCAGCAGTCATCGCAATAAGGAGCGGCAATGCAATCGTTCAGACTTTGGCGCCATCTCGCACTGGCGGGTCGCCCGCTCGCCGGTCCCGCGCCGCGCGCGCTGACCGCCGGGCGTGCTCCCGGCCCCGTTCAATCGTGGCTTCCGGGCGAGTTTGCGCCGCGCGATTACGTGACCTATCTGCTATCCGTCGATGCCGAAATCGAGCATTGCTTGATGGTGCAGTACCTCTATGCGGGCTATTCATTAGGCGGCCCGCAGGTCCCGCCTCAGTTTCACGACGCGGTGCGCCGCTGGCAAGAAGCGATACTCGGCATTGCCAAGGAAGAGATGGGCCATTTGATCACCGTGCAGAACGTATTGCGTTTGATCGGCGCGCCCCTGCATTTCGAGCGCAACGATTATCCGTGGGACACGCCGTTCTATCCGTTCCCCTTCATGCTCGAACCGTTGACCCTGGATTCGCTGGCGAAATATGTCTACACGGAAGCGCCGCGCGATTGGACTGGGGGCGCGTTGGGCGATGAAATCCGCGCACGCGTGCATGCGCAAACGCCCAATCCGCACCAAGTCGCGGAATTGTTCGATACGCTGATTCCGCTCGTCGAGGATCCGGACTATCTTCCCGACGAGGTATTTCAAGCCGACACCTACCCCTGCCAGGCGGATTTCGCGGAATGGGGACGCGGCTATCGCGGCGGCAAGCGCGGCAACAGCGGTCACGCATCGCTTAACGGGACGCCGGACGTGCTGGTGAAGCCCGCCACGTCGCGCGACGACGCGGTCAATGCACTGAAGGCGATTGCAAAGCAAGGCGAGGCGACGCATGGCACGCATCCCTCGCATTTCGTGCGCTTCTTGCAGATTTACGTCGAAATGCGCGCGGCGCTGGAACGCAAACTGTGCAGCGGCCCCGATTGGCACGACGCGCGCCCGGACGATTTTCTCGAAGAGGCGTGGGGCGAGGCCTATCCGGCAGCGGCGGCCGCGTTGCACGCGGGCGCCGCGGTGTTAGCTACTTCGCACGGTACCTGGCGGCCCGCTCGTCCGGTCGCGGTGAACCCGTATGTATCGCTCGATACCGATCTCGAGCCGGAGCAGGGCGGCATGCCGGTGACGGCCATTACCGAGCCGGTAACGGCATTGTGGGCGGCCCTGTCCAACCTGCGCTACCGCATGTTGCTGCAATACCTGATCCACAGCTTCGCGCTCTACGGGGGACTCAATACGGCGGGCGCGGTGACGCCGCGCGGGGCGATCGTCAACGCCGCGTTCGGCGAGATGTACAACTTGCGCGCGCTGTCCGAGATTCTGATGCGCTCGCGTGTATCGGATGCATTGGACGCGCCGTTCGCGGGGCCGCCGTTCCAAGTGCCCTATACGCTCGCTATCCCGTTCGGCGAGGCGAACCGGTGGCGCGCTCACCTCGATCTGCTCGACGCATCGGAGCGTCTGGTGGACGTGTTGCTGGCCAGATCCGACACCATGCACCATCCGTACTTGCTCAGCTTGCGCGAAGCCGACAGAAACACGGTCGCCCTTGCCAAGCGCATCTTGTCGGGCAACGTCGACACCGCATTGCTGTAGTGCCCTAAGGAGCCAAACATGCCCATATTGGAACTCCGCATTCTTCCGCCTATCGCGGTCGGAAGGCTGGGTGCGGCGGCGACGCCACTGGAAGCGTTCGAACTTGCCGTCGATCCGGACAAGCCGCTCGACTTCCGTCGCATCGTTCCGCGCACCACGCTCGAGGTGGATCAGGAAACCGGTGAAATCGCGAGGGCCTACGTGCCCGAGCGGATCCGTTTCAAAGACGAAAACAAGAAGGTGCGGCCGGTCGCGCCATTCCTTGAAGTCTATGCGCGCACGAGCGAGGCACCGCATATGCTGCAGCCGCTGACACTCGCGCTCTTAGCGGCGGAACAGCTCGGCATCGATGCCCTGCATTGGAACGTCGAACTCGGCAACATCAAAATATATCGGCGCACCGGCAACGCGAGCGACAAGATTCACGCACACTTGTCCGGCCTCAAGGATCATAAGCGGCACGCCATGGAAGGCCATTGCGAGAACTTTCATCATGGCCGACATCTTCCGCTCGGGCACGTCCAGTTCATCAAACCGACGCAAGCCTTTCCCGAGATCCGCCTCAGGTACACCCCCGCAGCCGGCCTCGTGTACGGGACGCGCATGAAACGCCGCAAGTCGGAGCACGACGTGAAGCTGGAGGACGATCCGATCATCGATCGCGAAGACCTGGTGCTCTACGACGAAAAGCGCGGCGATTGGCTCGGCTATACCGAAAGCGCCGGCCCCACGCTGACCAATCCCGCGCAGATCTACGCGGGCTATGCCGGCAAGGATGGCAATCAGGTCAGTTGGGGTTACCTCGACGACGAATGCGACGGCCATGTTCAAGTAGTGCTGACGAGAAGGGACGGCCCCACGTTGCGCGCGCATGGGTACATCGGCGCGGGGCCGCCCGCGTATGCGCCCGATACGTTACCGGTGCGCGTCGTCTCCGACGAGATCGAGCAGATACTGTACGGTCCCGATGTCGGGCAAGAACGGGTATCCATCGACGAAGCTACCGAGATCGTTCTTCGTGCGCTGGAAACGGTGCGCTTGATGAACACGGCCGTCATGAACGGCAACCCGGTCAACGGGCGGCTCAACGTCGCGAGCACGATGGTGCGACAGAACACGGCCGATTTCGAGCGCTACTACGAGCCGATCGCGGCGGAATCGATCGTCGATAACCTGGCCCTGCGCGCGCTGCACGAGCGTGTGTTCAGCACCTTGTCGGCGGGCGGTGCGCCATGGTTCGCCAAGGTGCTGCGCCGGCCCGAAGAGATCGGCGACCTAACAGCGGAAGGCCTGCGCAAAATGCCGGCCTTGATGCGCGGTGCCGATGGACGGAGCCTCACGCTCACGCGCCGCCACATCGACCTAGTGATCAAGGCGGCGCACGATGCGATGTTTGGACAACCCGATCCGACGGGAGACGACAATGTCCGCTAACGGTACTGATACGACTAACGCTGCCCACCAACCGCACGACAAGACGAAAACGGGCGATCGGGACATCCGGGCTGCCAATCTGACGGCACAGATCCACCATCGCGGCGTCGGCAATCCGGCATCGGTCCTGCCGCGTAGCGCGATTTCGAATTGTTTTCCCGGCCTCGAATTCGATTTCCGCAACCTTTGGCGGCGTGCGTTCGAAGGCATCACATTGGTCGAGAACAACAACTATGTCGTCGATGCCGAGCCGCGCTTCGCGCATCTCAAGACGCGCCGTCTTCTGCGGTTTGCCGGGCTGGACGTCGGCACGATGGTGGTCACGAAGGGCCCGGTGATGCCGGATGGGGATCCCGTCACGCTCGCGAGTACACCCAATCCGAATGCGGTCTCGTTCATGGAGTGGTCCAATTCCATCGCTCGCATCGTTCATTTGCAAGGACAGCCGGTCGAATGCGAGTTCACGGCTTACCAGAATGCGACGGATGAAGTGTTGGTCGAATCGCAAAGGGAAACCTTCAAAGAGCATCTTGTCCTGCGGCGCTTTTTCGATGGCGACACGGCCAGCTTCAATCGCCAGTTGCTCGAGCCGGGCGAACTGACGCAGGGCTTGTGTTCGCCCTGGCAGAACGATTACCGCGAATGCGCCTGCTACTACTGGGCTGCCTCGCGTCCCGACTTCGTCAACGTCGAAGCGGGCGACGACGGGCTGGCGCGTGGCGACATGTGGTTGGCGAAGCGCCGCACCGGGACGTACATTCCCGATAATCGGGTCGACTCGCGGCTATGGTCCTACGATGATCTGTTCAAATCCTGGCAGGAGGATCTTCGGTTCATCATCCGCGGCAAGGATGCCGATGAAAGCTGATTCGACAATCGATCTGCCCGCGACGGACGAGGCGATGCCGGTCCCGGATGCAGGCACGCGGCTGGGCGCCATGGCGTCCTCGATGGCGGCGCGCATCGTGGGCGAATCGCGTCCGCGACATCCGAATCTCCACATGATCGACGATGCGTCGGGGGCGCACCTGTTGCTCGTGGACGGAAGCCGGCTATTCCACGTGCCGCCCGATCTGCGTCGCGAGTTTAGGGCGGCGCTAGAGAGCGGGGAGCAAGGGCGAGTCGACGCGCTGATTGCGCGCTATGGCTTGACGCAACCGCCCGCCATCGACGACGAGCCGTTGGCCGCGATGCCGACGCATGCGTTGTCGCTTGCCATCGCGCAGAAGTGCAACCTCGGCTGCACTTACTGCTATGCGCAGCAGGGCCAATTCGGCGGCAAAGCGAAGGACATGCCGCTCGAAACCGCGATCGCGGCGGTCGACTTGCTGATCGACGAGGCTAGCGAAGGCGGGAAGATCAATCTCGCATTCATGGGAGGCGAGCCGCTTGCCAATCGCGCGGTGCTGCGCGCCGCGACTGCCCACGCGCGCGAGCGTGCGACTTCGCGGGGGATACGCTGCCATTTCTCGGTGACCACCAACGGCAGCCTCCTGCGGCAAGACGACGCCGATTTCTTCGAGGCGTACGGCTTCGCGGTCACCGTGAGTCTCGACGGGCCCGCGCCTGTGCATGACCGGTTGCGCCCGTTCAAGGGGGGAAGCGGATCGTTCGATCGAATCGTCGAGCGCGTCTCGCCGTTGCTTGCACGTCAACGGCAGATGCAGGTATCGGCGCGCGTGACGGTCACGCCGTTCAATCTCGACTTGCCACTGACGCTCGACACGTTCATCGATATGGGTTTTCACAGCGTCGGATTTTCGCCGCTGCTGCGCGCGTCGAATGGACGGGCGGAAATGGGGCCCGGCGACATGGCTCAGATGCTGCAAGGGATGATCGCTTGTGGGCTGGCCTTCGAGCAAAAGACGATGCGTGGCGAGCGTTACCCGTTCCTGAACATGCAGAACGCCTTGCGCGAAATCGAGCGAGGCACGCACCGTCCCTATCCGTGCGGTGCCGGTGCGGGGTACCTTGGCGTGTCCGCGGACGGCGAGCTGTCGGCTTGCCATCGCTTCGTGGGAGACGAGGCCGGTGTCATGGGCCACCTATCGACGGGCGTCGATCGCGAACGTCAAACGATCTGGCTCGCCGAGCGTCACGTGCACCGACAACAACCTTGCCAGACATGCTGGGCGCGGTATCTGTGCGGTGGGGGATGCCATCATGAAGTGCTCGAGCGTGGACGCAGCGCTTGCGATTACATCCGTGGGTGGCTGCACTATGTGCTGGGTGCGCACGGCAGGCTGAAACGGTATGCACCCGATTGGTTTGCCGGTGCGCGCAATCGTTCGGCCGGCGGCGCGGGCAGCGCATGACGCGCCGATTCGACATGCTCGTGATCGGTGCCGGGCCGGCCGGCCTCACCGCCGCGCTGCGCTTGAACCAACTCGGACATCGCGTGCTGCTTATCGATCGGAGCGGCCGATGGCCCCGGCAGCAGATTGGGGAGGCGCTGACGCCCGGCGTATTGAACATCATCGATTATCTCGACGCGCGCGCGGTGCTCGATAAGGTACCGCTTCTGGCGGGCAACCCCACGCGGGTGCACTGGACGAGCGACGAGATCCAGACGGTGGCACATGATGGCGCCGTCGTCGATCGCGCTGCGTTCGACGACGCGCTATTGCGTCTCGCCCAATCGCGGGGCGTGCAGGTGCTGCTGCCGGCGAGCTTGACGCATGTCGAGGGCGAGCCGGGTGCATGGCGGGCGCAAGTCGCAACGTCGGCAGGCCTGGAGCACGTCGACGTCCAGGCATTGCTCGACGCGAACGGCCGGCAGAGCCGACGTGAACCGCACCACTTGCGCGCGCCTCGCCTATCGACGATGTGGGCCGAGATCGACGTCGCGATGCCGGCGCGGGGCGCCGATCGATCGACCCGTGTGCAAGCGCTGCCAGACGGCTGGCTGTGGGGCGCTGCATTGCCGGACGGCCGCTACCGCATCATGTTCACCTTCGATCCAGCCGTGCGCGACGACGCATGGACGCATGAGCACGAAACGCGCTTGAGGCATGCTTGTGCACGAAGCGTGCTGTTCAAGGATTTGAGGGATTTGCCATGGTCCGATTCGCTGCGCATGTGCGTATCGACGCCGTATGTCGACGCGCTTTCGTGGCAAGACGCACGGGTCAAGCTCGGGGACGCAGCCTTCGCGCTAGACCCGATCTCGTCGTCGGGGGTCGAGAAGGCGATGCGATTCTCGCTCCAGGCGGCTGTCGCGCTCAATACGTGGTGCCGGACGAGCGATGCTGCCGAGCGTGCGTTGGCGCGGCGCTTTTTCGAATCCCGACTGGTGGAGACTGCGGCGCGCCACCTCATGTGGACGGCAGGCTACTATCGTCAATCGTTGTACCGGCAGGCGCCGTTTTGGCAACAGCGCTCGGCACCGTCTTTGACGCACGACGTGCTCGCTCCGTCTTCGGCTGATGAAGCGGTGGCGGCGCGGGTGAGCGAGATGACGCGCGCGCTGCACGCCGAATGGGCGCGAGCGTCATCGGTTCGATCGGAGCCGGTCGAAGCCGTGCCGCCGTTCTCGTTGCGCGATCCGATCCGGTTCGCTCGGGATGCCGAAGTCGTCTCGATGCCTTGCGCGACCGGCGATCGAGTGACCGCGCAACCGGCCTTACAGCATCCGAGCCTCGATCGCCCCATCGCGTTCTGGGGGGAAGTCGCGCTTTTTCCGATGCTCGATCGATTGCATAGCGCGGTGCGTCCGCTCGAACTGATCCCGTTCCTCGGCACGTCGATGGGAACGGATCGGGCACACCATCTTCTGAAATGGCTATGGCAGCGGGGCGTGCTCGAGGTGGCGATGTGAGGCGATGCTCGTCGCGTCACCCCCACTGCGCAAGCGGCATCCAATTGTCGTCCCGGCTGCGCACGTCGAGCCGCTTGAACTCGGTGTGTATCGCCGTGCCGACGAGGATTTGCAGTTTCGCCGGGAGGACATCCGACCTCGTGCGTACCGCCCGAAAGTCCGCCATGTCTTGCTCGAGACCGATCACGTCGGCACGGCGCACCCGTAGCACGACGATCGAAGAGGGGTTGCGAAGCTTGGTGTAGTCCTTGTATCCGCCTTCGAAAATCAGCCGTTCCAGTGCTGTGTTCAGGAAGTACACGTGACACGCCGTGATCGCGGCCTCGATGCCGAAGTCATAGTTCGCCGATTGCGTGGCCAGCCGGGTCAGGTAGTGATCGGGATTGCCGAGAAGCGTATTGCAGAGCGAGACGGTGCCGGGCTTCTTCGCCAGGCCGACCGTGCCTTTCGGCTTCAGCTTGAAATCGGGACCTTGGACTTGCCTGCCGAACCGCAGCAATGCGGCATCTTCTAACGTACTCAAGGACATGTAGTCGTCGTTACTTCCCGTTGCCGCATGCGCGAAGGGCGTGTAGGCCATCACGGCATCTCGCCACGCATCGCCGGTGTCCGCGTTGGCTAGACAGATCACCAGATATTTCGTGATGCGCGACGCAATCGTACCGTTGATTCGGTTCACTCGATCGAGCGCGAACGAGCCGTTCGGGTCTGGGGCGATGCTGCCCGTCCGTCGAAATGCCGATCGAAGGCCTTGTCTTTTGATCGAACGGGCGATCGTCATGTTCGTCACGTGATAGAGCCAATCCGTTTCGACGAACGGTGCGACCACGACGGGCGGCGGGATCACGTCGCGTGGGAGCGTGCGCACGATTGTCCTGCAATACGGACACGCGCGCGGTACGCGTGCAGCGGCGAAAATGGAAACCTTCATGCACGAAAAGCACTTGTAAAGAAGCATCGGCTCGCGCGTCGTGCTGGTGCAGTAAGGGCACGAATACCGCTCGGCGTTCTGGATGTTCGGGACCGTCGTGTAGCGGTTGCACTTGGGACAGGTGGTGGTCGGCATGGGCGGGTCTCGTTTTCGTGCGCGCAGAGCGATCCGACCGGCGGTCGTCGGCGCGGATTGGCCGCCCGATTGTGGACGATCCGATTCGTTCTGTCGAATGTAGGTAGACTTTCGCTTTGTATTCAACCTAATCCGCCGTTTCGAAAGCGGCGCATCTCGAAAGAGAGGAGTGGAAATGCTGCTATCTCTGTCTACGTGGGCGGAAATCGATCGATACCTGCAACGCAGTCGTTCGATCGTCGTGCCGATCGGTTCGAACGAACAGCATGGTCCGACCGGGCTGCTGGGCACCGACTGGCTCTGTCCGGAAATCATCGCGCACGAAGCGCACAAACATGCGGATATTCTGATTGCGCCCACCTTCAACATCGGCATGGCGCAACATCATCTAGGCTTCGCGGGTACGATTTCGCTGCGCCCGTCGACGTTTATCGCCGCGATCGGAGACTGGGTTCGCTCGCTGGCGGTCCATGGATTCGAGAAGATTCTGTTTCTGAACGGTCACGGCGGGAACATCGCATCGATCGAAGCGGCGTTTTCCGAGATTTACGCCGAGGCGAGTTTCGCGAAGCAGCGTCTGGGATACGCGATGAAGCTTTGCAACTGGTGGGACCTCGAAGGGGTGGGCGAATTGGCGCGCACGCAGTTTCCCGAAGGCCACGGTTCGCACGCGACGCCCTCCGAGATCGCCATTACGCAATGGGCGTTTCCCGAGTCCGTCAAGACGGCCGATTACGCCCCACGCGTGGCACCGACGGGGCCGATTCGCGAGGCACTCGATTTTCGTGCACGTTTTGCCGATGGGCGAATGGGCTCCGACCCGGCGCAGGCGTCGAGGGAGAAAGGCGGCGCGCTGGTGGAATTGGCGGCGCGCAGCCTCGTTCGCGAGTTGGACGCGTTCAGCCGCGAGATCGTGCCGAGCTAGAGAGTCCAGACGGGGCGGCAAGACGACGATCGCCTCTCACTAGCGCCTGCCGTATCGCCGTGCGAACCGGGACGAAGCAGCGCTCTTGAAACAGCAGGGCGGCGATGATTGTCGCGATGAGGTAGATCGGGTAGGACGCCATCGACGGATGAATCGCCTTCGCGCTTGCGGCGCACACCGAGAAATGGGCGACGCAGCGCGATATCGACTCGTGGGTGGCCATCAACTTTAGCCCGTCCATCGATAGTTCGAATAGCGCGACGTGAATGCCGAAGATCGACAGCGCGGCGTTTCCGAGCCGGGAGACGCTCTTGTGGGCCCATTGCGGGACGTACGCGTTGGCGCACAATGCCACGAGCACGAGTTCGGCGGGCAGCAACGCCCCGTTGTGCACGATGTAAAGCACTGCGAGCGGCCCGCTTGCGATCAGGCGCGACGCTAGGACGAACGAGGCCGAAACGAACGCCGCCGCTGCCGCCTTGCGCCAACGAGCGCCAAGCATCCAACTCAAGCGTCCGGACGAATAAAGGCTATAGAGCAAGATGCCGCTCAAAAACTCGGGGATGCGCAGGATCGGGTTATGTTCGATCATGCCGACAGGCACCGGCGTATATGCCTGCCTCAGTACGATCGTGAGGGGAGGGACTAAATACAGCAGCCACAGAACGACGAGCGCGAGCGCTCTGCGGCGCAGGCGCGCGAACCGGGGGGCGACGATCGGAAAGCACAGATAGAAAAACAGCAGACAACCCAAGGTCCACGACGGCGCGTTGATCGACGAATAGCGTGGGTCCCAGACCTGCAGCATGAGGACGTTGAGCAGCCAGTTGAATGCCGCCGGGGCGGTAGTCAGTTGAATCGTCTGCTGAAAACCCCTGCCCATCGAGGGAACGAGAAAGGCGTCGAAGGATCGATGGCTGACCGATAAAACAATGGCGAATAAAAACAGCCCGACGAAGTTGATGGGATAGATTTCGGAAAGGCGTTTGACCAGAAAATTGCGCGTCCCGCCGCGCAACGCGATGCCCCGGTCGATATAGACGTGCGTGAGAATGAATCCGGATAGGATGAAGAACGTACTCGTAGCGAACCCGCCTAGATCCGTGAGCCACATCAAGGGCAGGCTCTCGGCTTGCGGGTAGGCATGGATGGTATGGAACACCATGAGATAAACGGCAAGGACGAAGCGCATGGCGTCAAGACCGACGATTGTTTTTCTCATATTGCTTCCGTTGGGTGAGAGTCGGACTAAGTTGAGGTTCTACAGCGGATGGTCGAGGGGCCGAACGTGCGTTGGCCGTGAATCCGCTGCGCGAAGCCGCGCCGTGCAAACTCGGTCGCATCGATTTTTGTGGCGGCAGGCATCGGGCGGATCCCCCTAGGACAGCCGGTTCGGATGCACATCGGGGAGCTTCGACCGATGCGGGCGGCTAGATCGATGCGTATCGGGGAGGGCGCTCGATGCCGCCGGTCAGGAAAGACACGGCGCCGGCAGAGGGTGGAAGGTGTGTGACGACGCGCGTGGCCTCTGGCGCGATGGCGAGAATGGGATCGACCGGCAAAGCGATTGCGATGCAGCAGGACGCGCACGTCGCACAGGAATGCGCGTGACAAGTTTCGCAGGGGCGACGACCGTGATCGGCTGGCTGCGCTAGCGCGCCGTACGTTGCGAGTTCGTCCGCTAACGGGTCATGCTCGGCATACCCGAGCGGCGCTTGCGCGGCGTCGGCGTCTGCGATGGCGCACTTCATCGAGACGGACGCGAACGACTGAGCCGGCAGGCTCAGCGCAAGCAGTACGACAATGAAGAATTTGCGCCAATACTTCATGGTTTCGACCCCGGCATGCGCCCGCTTCGAGGGGCAAGATCTAGACCGCGGTTAATCGTTGGCTGTATCGCGCGGGTCTAGTCTGTCGGCCGGATGCTGTTCGTCTCTGGTCTGTCGGCCGATTGCCGTTCATCGTATAGCGAAATCGCCGGGCCGAGCCGCGCGTTCTTTGCCAAAATATCCGCGTTCTGCGCCATTCGGGGCCCCGCGCTCGACGGCGATGGGGGGCGTATTTCTCGCCGCCGATCGTGGGCGTGGGGATACTAGGGGAAACCATATCGGGCGGGCGCACGCGGTGCTTCGTTCCGGCGGGCGGCGCGTCAATCGCGGGTCGATACCTTCGGCCGCAGGCGGACAGGCAACGGGCTAATTCGCGGAAGGACGTTCTCCGACTTCATCAGCCAATGGGCGACGGCCCCGAGTACATGCAGACCGACCAGTGCGGCCAGCCCATAGGCGGCCAGCGCGTGCAGTTCGCCGAACCACTGCGACAGCGCGCGGCTTTTCTGCACGAGGGTGGGCAGCGAGAAAACGCCGAAGCAATTGGCGACGTGGCCCGCGGCATTGGTCTTCAGCCAGCCAAGGATCGGAATGGTGAGCATGAGAACGAGGAGAAGATGGTGGACGGCTTTCTCGGTGAAGTAGCTCAGCGAGCGGGGCGCGTTGATCGAAGTGGGCAAGCTGCGCCGCAAGCGCAGCCGATTCGCTATACGGATCGATGCGAGGCCCAAAATGGCGATCCCGATCGATTTGTGCAGTGCGATCAACTCCTCGTGATCGTCAAGCAGCCAACCGATGGCCAGATTGCCGACTAGCGCGACGGCGAGCAGCCAATGAAGCAGGCTGATCGAAAGCGGGTAGCGGGGCGCATGCCTCATTGGACGTTACTCCGAAGGGTAAAGAAGGGGCCAACCGTCTAATTGAGCAGGTCGTGGTAATGCTTTCTGGTGGCGTTGATGGTGCGCAGCGCTTGCTTGGCTGCGGCCATATCGTTCGCGCGGATGGCTTCGTCTGTCGCAGCCAATTGCAGCTTCAGCTTTTGCATGCCTTCGTCGTAGGTGGCCTGGTCGTCACGGTAGGGCTGCCGGCTCGCTTGATCGGCGTCTTTTTCCAATTGGGCGACGTAGCGGCTCAATTCCGGCATCGAGGTACTGGCCATCGCGCCTTGCATCGCGCGCTTCATATCTTTCATGTCGACCTTGATCTCGCTGGCGTGCGCTGCTTGGGCGCCAACGACGAGCGGTGCGCATAAGAGCAGCGCCTGGAGGTAAACATGGGGTAAGCGCTTGGACATGGGAAACAATGAGAGCGGAGGTCGGGTGCTGCAAGACTAGCCCGCCGAGCCTTAACGCCAGCTTAAGGGGCACTGGCGATCGGACCGGGTGGTTGGCGATGAGCTTAAGATGCCCTCTTCACAGAGACAACCCGGGGGCAGCGTGGAAAAAATGCCGGCATTCGGCGGTTCCGGGTGCTTCCGAAGCAGATCGCGGTTATTCCGAATCGTCGTCTGTAATAATCCATGCTTAGGCTCAATAGCGAATAGCTCGATCCGGCTGTCCATGTGGCGGGCGCAACGCCGTTCGTATCAGGTCGACGGCAATGACCGAACCCACCCATCGATCGAATTGCGTCCGCTCAACTCAACCATTGGTACGTATGCGATTGAACTCACAAGAAAAACCGCCGCGCTTTTACGGCATATCGATTCTGATTGGGATCGTCAACATCGCGATCTTCGTCCTAATGTGGTGGCCCATTCGAGGCCAGGGCCTGACCAATGAGCGGCTGTTGGCCTGGGGCGCGAACTTCGCGCCGCTCACGTTGACGGGCCAGCCTTGGCGGTTGCTCACCGGCGCGTTCCTGCATGGCGGTTGGACACACCTGTTCATGAACATGTACATGCTGGCGGTGCTGGGCCCGCTGCTGGAGCGGACGATCGGCGCGTTGCGTTTCATCGTGGTCTATCTATTGTCGGCGCTCGGCGCCAGCCTCTTGAGCGCGTATTGGTTCGGCCATCACCAAGTCGGCAGCTTCACCACAGCCTTGGGCGTTGTCGTGCCCGCTCAGGGCATCCACCCGGTCGTCAGCGTCGGTGCGTCGGGCGCGTTGATGGGGCTCGCGGCGGCCGCGGCCGCCGTTTGCTTGAGACACGCATTCATCCGTCGCCAGACGCAAGAGGCACCCGTGCCGATCAGCGGCAGCGCGATCGGACAAGTCATCGCGATCAATCTCTTGTCCGGCTTTTTCGTGTCCGGTATCGACCAAGCGGCACACGTCGGCGGCGTGATCGTCGGATTCGTCGTCGGGCTGATCGTGAATCGCCCGCGGCGGTCCGGTCCTCGGGCGTGGCGACAAGTGGGGGTGCTAACGTTGGGCGCCGCCGGCACGCTGGCGATCGTCGCGGCGGCGTTGCACGGTTCGAGTCCCGAACTGCGGCAGTGGCGGGTTGCCTTCGAGAAACAACTGGCTCAGAACCGGCTGAAAGCCGAGCGCGAACAGCAAGCGCAGGCAATGGCGGAGCAGGCCAAGTTCGATGCGCAGCACCGTCCGCCCTTCGTTTCGGCAGCGGTCGCCGCCGGCACGACGCTACCAGTCGGCAAGTCACCGTATGCCATGGTATTGGGGCCGACCGGCAAACGCTTGTACGTCACCAGCATGGATGACAACGAACTCACCGTGCTGGATCTGGAACAGCGCGCCGTCCTCCGTACGATACGAGGCGAGCCGTTTTCGACCGGTCTGGACGGCTGCCCCGGCAATATGTGCCGCGGCCGCGGCGCGGCGGGTGTCGTCGTCAGCCCGGACGAGCGTTACGCCTACGTGGCGTCGATGCGGGAGAACGGTGTCGTGCGCATCGATCTTGCTCAAGGTTCGATCGTCGACAGCGCCAAGGTGGGCGTCTTTCCTAGAACCCTGATCGCCTCGCCCGCGCACGACACGCTCTATGTCTTCAATGGCGTGGACGATACGATTTCGGTCATCAGTCTCTCGCAATGGCCGAAGGTCGTGGCGACGTTGAATCTCGGCGGCAGCGCGCAAGCGGCCAACATGCCGTTCGGTCGCCCGCTTTCGATGTGGCTCTCGCACGATGGCAGCAAGTTGTACGCGTACGCGGTGGCGCGCAATGCCATCGTCGCATTCGATACTTCGTCGAATACCGTGGTGCGAACCTACCCGGTCGGTTCCGACTTTTTCAGTGCCGTCCCGGCTCCATCGGGATCGGGTGTCTGGCTCTATTCGCAGGCGTCGCTGGATTGGGCCGATCCCACGACGCTGGCCGCGAACAAACAGAGCGCCATCTGCCAGAATTCCATGTACAACGTCGATACGAGCGACGACGGCAAGTACCTCGCCGTGTCGGACTACAACCGTTCATCGGTTCAGGTGATCAAGACCGCGACGCACAGCACGGTCGGCGAGTACCCGGCCCCCAGTGCCTTGGTTCAAACGATTTTCGCGCCCGACCACCGTACGCTCTACGCGCTGGGAGTGGACGGCACGGTATCGATCATCGATCGGGAAAAGTCGGTCGACTATACCGAGGACGGCGCCGACAAAGCGTTCTTTTGCCCGGCGTCGCAAGAATCGAGCGAAGACGACAGTTGAGCCTGGCCGGTCCGATCGCGCGCGCACGGTCGAGTCGGTCCGGCGCAGCAGTCGGTGGCCTCAACTAGCGCGAGGCGCTACCGATCCGCGCGAAAAATGCTTGGCGCCCGCCACGCAAAGGACGACCGCGACGGCCACGGCGATCATCGCGGGGGGGACTTGCTCATGCAGCAGCGCGGCTGCCAGCACCAGCCCGAAAAACGGCTGCAACAGCTGCAGTTGGCCGACGCCCGCAATGCCGCCCAGCGCCAGCCCTCGGTACCAGAACATGAATCCGATCAGCATGCTGAACAGCGATACGTACGCCAGCCCCCAAAGCGGGGCGTAGCCGACACCCTCGAACGTTGCCGGTCGGGTCCACCATGAAAGCGGCAGCATGATCGGCAGCGAGAGGACGAGGGCCCAAGAGATCACCTGCCAGCCGCCGAGCCGTCGCGATAGACGTGCGCCTTCGGCATAGCCTAAACCGCACACCACGATGGCCGAGAGCATCAGCAGATCGCCGATCGGAGACGCGTGAACGCCGTTGCGGATCGCAAACGCGACGACTGCGCCGCTGCCGAGCGCGGAAAAGACCCAAAACGCCGCGTGCGGACGTTCGCCGCCGCGCAGCACGCCGAAGATGGCGGTCGCGAGGGGCAGGAGCCCAATAAAGACGATCGCGTGCGCTGACGTGATATGGCGCAATGCGAGCGCCGTCAGTAACGGAAATCCGAGTACGACGCCGAGCGCGACGAGCGCCAGCGGCAAGAGGTCGCCACGCTCGGGCCGCGCTTGGCGGTAGGCGACGAGCAGCAGCAATCCGAGCCCCCCGGCGATCGTCGCCCGGACACAGGTGACGAAGATCGGATCGAGCCCCTGCACGGCAAGACGCGTGGCGGGAAGCGATCCGCTGAAGATCAATACGCCCAGCAGGCCGCTGAGCCATCCGTCGGTCGTCTTTTTCATGCTGCTTGCTCGAGTCGATAAGCCGGTCATCATCGATCGATCGGCGATAAAGAGTAAGCTACGGATCGGCACAATTTTGTCGAACTGTACTTAACAAATATCAGTACAGTGGCGGGAGCGAGAGGGATGGCCGAGATCGAAGCGAAAGGGGTGTCGCGCACGCGTGTGGGCGCGGTGATGGACGTGCTGTATGAGCGGATCGCCAACCGCTCGCTGATGCACGGCGCGCGCGTGCCGTCGATTCGCATGATGGCCGACGCGTTGGGCGTGTCCAAGTCCACGGTCGTCGAGGCCTACGATCGGTTGGCCGGCGAAGGCGTGCTGGTCGCACGGCGCGGGGCGGGGTTTTTTGTGGCCGGCCATACCGCGCCGCTGGCGTTGGCGGACATCGGCCCGAGGCTCGACCGCGAAGTCGATCCGCTGTGGCTCACTCGCCAGTCGCTGGAAACGACCGGCCAAGCGCTCCGGCCGGGCTGCGGGTGGCTGCCGCCGTCATGGCTGCCGCAGGACAATATGCGTCGCGCCTTGCGCGCCGTCGCGCGCGACCCGCACAGCGCTGTTGTCGAATATGCCACGCCGTCGGGGTTACTCGCGTTGCGGCAACATTTGACGTTGCGTCTGGCTCAGCAAGGAATCGATGTCGAGCCGTCGCAAATCGTGCTGACGGACGGCGGCACGCATGCGCTCGACCTCGTTTGCCGATTCCTGCTCGAGCCCGGGGACACCGTCCTCTTGGACGATCCGTGCTACTTCAATTTCCGCGCACTGTTGCTGGCGCACCGCGTGTCGATCGTCAACGTGCCGTACACGCCCAACGGGCCCGATCTTGCTGGCTTCGAGCGCGCGTTGATCGAACATCGCCCGCGTCTTTATATCTCGAACTCGGCGATTCACAACCCCACCGGCGCGACGCTGACACCCACCGTGGCGCATCGTTTGTTGAAACTGGCGGGCGAACACGATCTCCTGATCGTCGAAGACGATATCTTCTCCGATTTCGAATCGGAGCCGTCGCTGCGCCTTGCTGCCCTCGACGGGTTGGCACGCGTGGTATCGATCGGTAGTTTCTCGAAGACGCTGTCCGCTGCCATGCGCTGCGGCTACATCGTGACTCGCCAAGCATGGGTCGACCCTTTGATCGATCTGAAGCTCGCGACGTCGTTCGGCAGCGGGCAAGTTGCGGCCGGCGTCGTGCATCGTCTATTGGTGGATGGCACGTATCGGCGGCATCTGGACGGTTTGCGCGCGCAACTGGCCGACGCGATGAGCGAAACCGTTAGGCGGCTCGCGCAGGCCGGGCTGGAAATATGGACGCGCCCGCGCGCCGGCATGTTCCTGTGGGCCAGGCTACCGGATGGGCTCGATGCGGCACGCGTCGCTCGTCATGCATTGGCCGAAAACGTGATTTTGGCGCCGGGCAATGTGTTCAGCGTGTCCGAGCGAGCGACGCAATTCATGCGATTTAATGTATCGCAGTGCAAGGGGCCCAAAGTCTATGAAACGTTGAGACGCGCGATGGACGCGGCAAGCTTAACGTCGGTTTGAGGGGAGGGCGCCGAGCGAATGCTTCGCGAAGGGGCGACGCGCTTCGGGCGCCCATTGCTTCAGGTGCCATCGGAAGGCGTTTCGGTCTTGTGCGTCACGACATGATGATGCGCTTTCGTTTTCGCCGCCTTACCCACGCGGTGAGACCTTGCGCTAGTCGAATCGGTATCGGCCGTGCGATCCGCTTGCGTGTCGGAACGGTCCTCTGCGCGAGCGAGCCCCTTGTCGCGATCGCCGGACAGTGGGCCATTGGCGTTCTTGGTGCCTTCCGCGCTCATGTGGCTTGCCGATAGGCCGCCGACGTTGCCTTTGGCGCTGCCCGTCCCGCCGCCCATCCCTGCGCCGTGCCCGCCACCCGCGCCGCTTCCGCCGCCCGCACCGCCACCGCCACCACCGCCACCGCCACCGCCACCAGCGGCGAACGAAACCGATGAAAAGGCCAAGGCAATGCTAGTGGCAGCGAGAAGTGCCCAACGTTTCGTATGCATAGCGTTCTCCGGATCGAGTGCGAGTGGTCGCATTGTCGGAGAAATCCAGGCGCAATCATTGTCGCGTCGTTACCGTTTGTATCCGGATACGACGAAGGGGAGAGTGTGCGGCACCTCCCGCTTTCCCTTGCGCGACGGCCTGACGGCCGCGCCTATGCCATCCGACGTCGCGGACAGGCGATAGCGTATTCGATACAAGAATTTTGCGTCGCAACAGCCGAAAACAGTGTCTCGGCCTCACGAATCGAGAACGAATCAGCGCGTCAGCGCCGTTGGAAATGCGGCCGCGACGCGCTTGTCGTCGCCCGCTCGTCCTTGTGCCGATAGTTGATGCGACCTTTGCTCAGGTCGTACAACGACAGCTCGAGCCTCACGCGATCGCCCGCCAGGATGCGGATGTGATTCTTGCGCAGGCGGCCGGAGGCATAGGCCGCGACGACCGCCCCGTTTTCCAGCGTCACGCGATATCGGCTGTCGGGCAGCACTTCGTCGACGACGCCATCCAGTTCCAACAACTCTTCCTTGGCCAAATTGATTTCTCCGATCGGTGCTTGGGTTGAACGACGGAACGCGCGCGGCGGGCCGTGTAAGGCTAGCTGCCGACGAGAGACAATCGTCACGCGCGGCGGCAATATTCGATGAACCGGGAGTGCTTTGCGGAAGAGGCCGGCGATGCACGAATGCGCCGGCCGATGCAAGCCGATCGCGGCGTTGCCGCGTATCGGCTTCGTGATGCGCAAGGCGGTAGACGCCGAGGCGGATCAGAGGGGCTTGATGTTCGAGGCTTGCAGACCCTTGGGGCCTTGCTTCGTTTCGAAGCTGACGCGTTGGCCTTCGACGAGCGTGCGGAAGCCGTCCGCACGAATTTCGGAGAAGTGGGCGAACAGGTCATCCTTGCCGTTGTCCGGCGAGATGAAACCAAAGCCCTTGCTGTCGTTGAACCACTTGACGATACCGGTATCCATTGAAAAATCCTTTGATGTTTGGACGAACGAATTGATGCACCCGTGATCGGGCACGAATAAGAATCAAGGAGGGAGAGGACAACGAATACCGCTACTGTCGCGGTCAGTGATGAGCAGCAATCGCGCTTCTTGGAGACTTGAGTCGGCCACTGTACGTGCCGCGGAAGGATTGGTCAAGCGATTTCGCGTGCGCCACCGCGGCGGCTCGGCCAGCTACCCCGCCCTTGCGGACGGGGGGCAGGTCGGCGGCCGCCGGTCATAGAGGGGGCATCGGGCTCGGGCATCGGGCTCGGGCTCGCGAAGCGAAGGCGACGAGGACGCCCCATGACCGGTCGGCCCACTACCACTGATGATGAACGTACGGAGCGATCGTCTCCACGTACAGCGCGCGCAAAGCGGTCATGGCCGAGTCGGTGAGCGGCGCCAAATCGCTTGCCGCATTGTTGGCTTTTGCTTGCTCCGCGTTCTTGGCACCGGGAATGACGGTCGTCACCCCTTGGTTCATCAAGATCCAGCGCAGCGCGAACTGCGCCATGCTCGCCCCTTCGGGAACCAAGGGGCGAATACGGTCGATCGCTTCGAGCGCGACCGCGTAGGGAACCCCGGCGAACGTCTCGCCCTTATCGAACGCTTGGCCTTCGCGATTGAAATGGCGATGGTCGTCCGCGGCGAACTGCGTTTCGGCGGTCATCTTCCCGGTCAGCAAACCCGATGCAAGCGGTACGCGCACGATGACGGCCACCCCTCGGTTTCGAGCTTCCCGCATGAAGAGTTCGGCCGGCCGTTGCCTGAAGATGTTGTAGATCACTTGCACGGATTTCACGCCGGGATATTCGATGGCCTTCAGGCCTTCCTCGGCCTTTTCGACCGAGACCCCATAGTGCCGAATCTTCCCCGATGCGACCATGCCCTCCATCGCCTCGAACACGTCCGGCCGGTAGTAGACCTCGGTCGGCGGGCAATGAAGCTGGACGAGATCGAGACAGTCGGTATCGAGATTCTTCCGCGATCGATCGACGAACGCATTCAAGTTGGCGGCGGTATAGCCCTGCGCCACGTGCGGGGCGAGCCGACGGCCCGCCTTGGTGGCCACGAACGGCCGCGGGCCGCCTCGCTCGTTCAGGACGGCCGCGACGATTCGCTCGGAACGTCCGTCGCCATACACGTCGGCTGTATCGATAAACGTCGTGCCCGTGTCCAGCGCCGCATGCAAGGCTGCCTTCGCATCGGATTCGGAGACATCGCCCCACGATCCGCCGATGGCCCATGCACCGAACCCGATTTCCGACACCGTTCGACCGGTTTGCCCAAATGGCCGCTGATTCATGTTGTTTCCTCTTTCGTTTTCTTCATTCAAGGCATCCATTGCCCGCCGTTCACTTCGATGATCTGCCCGGTGATGTAGCCCGACAGGGTAGGCGAGGCCAGAAACAGAAATGCGCCGACGCATTCTTCCGGCAGACCCGCTCGGCCCATCGGGATCGCCGCGGCTTGCGCGGCGAGAATGTCCGGCGGCGTGTATTTGTCGTGGAACGGCGTTTGGATGAGTCCCGGCGCCACGGCGTTGACGCGAATGCCGTCGGCGACGAATTCCTTCGCGTGGCCACGCGTCAAGCTGCTGACGAAACTTTTCGTGGCGGCATAGAGCACCGCTCCCGCGCCGCCGCCAGTGCGGGCGGCGATCGACGAGGTGTTGACGACATATCCGCCCGTTTGCTTCAGGAACGGGTGGGCGGCGAGCGTTGCATCCCATACCGAGCGGGCGTTGAGATCGACGACGCGGTCGAAATGGCCCGGCGGCATATCCACGGTTTTGATGCGGCCGAGCATACCGCCGGCATTGTTGATCAGTCCGTCGAGTCCTCCGAGCTTGTCGGCCGCCGCTCGAACGAGGCGAACGGCGCTGCCGGCTTCGCTCAGATCGGCTTGAACAAGACTGATCCGATCGGGGCATTCGGCGGATAGCGCGCGCGCCTGCGCCTCGCTCTCGTTGTAATGCGCCACGACGTGCGCCCCCTGCGCGGCGAAGGCGCGAACGACGGCCGCACCGATGCCGGTCGATCCGCCCGTGACGAGAACCTTCGTTCCCGCGAGATCGCTGATACGCATGTGTTCGAAACTGGGCATGACTTCCCCCGTTGAAAGGCCGAATGGCTTTGGCTGGTGGCGCCGACGTATCGCGCGCATCGGCCTGATCGCCATGATTGCACGGTATAGAATGAACGGCATTCATCGAGCTACTGAAGCGCACTCATCATGCCAAAGACGGACCGGATCGACTTCGCCGACCTCAAATCGTTCTTGACGATCGTCAGGTGCCGTAGCTTCACGCTGGCTGCGATCGAATTGGGGCAAACGCCGTCCGCGCTCAGCCATGCCATGCGCCGACTCGAAGATCGACTCGGGGCGAAGCTGTTGAATCGGTCGAGCCGGGCGGTTTCCGCCACCGCGGTCGGCGCCGATTTAGCGGCCCGGCTGGAAAACGGGTTCAACGAAATCGGCTCGGCCCTCGAGACGTTCGACGCGCCGGGCACCGCGCGCCTCGGAGAGATTCGCTTGAACGTCTTCGCCGATGCCGCGCATTTGCTGATTGCGCCTGCGCTGCCGGAATTCGCCCGTCAATGTCCCGATGCGCGGCTCACGGTCGTCGTCGAAAACAGGCCGATCGATATTGTGGCCGAGGGCTACGATGCCGGGATTCGTTACGGGCATTACGTGCCTGAGGATATGGTCGCGGTTCCACTGTCGGGGCCGCAGCGTTGGGTTCTCGCGGCTGCGCCTGCCTATCTCGATCGCCATGGCTCGCCGCGCGTGCTCGATGAACTCTCCAATCACACGGGCCTTCAGCTCCTGCTGGGCGATAATTCGAGCTATCGCTGGGAGTTAAAAGAGAAAGGGCAAGCGCGCCGTCTGCGCGTTCCGGGTCTGCTGACCATCAACGATACGGCCACGACGATTAGCGCTTGTAAAGCCGGCTTAGGTATCGCTTACGTGCTCGAGGCCCGAATTGCCGACGAATTGGCACGGGGCGAACTGCGGATCGTATTGGAAAAGCATGCTTATCCGGAGGACCCGTTTCACATTTATTACAGCAGTCGCCGGTTTAAACATCCGGCGCTGTTGACGTTGATCGATATCATTCGGCAGCAGCACGCGCTTCCTAAGCTCGCGACGCGAGGCCGGGGGCGCGCGACGCGCCCCATAGCGATATAATGCCGTCGCTCCGTTTAGGAGCTGCGCGTGAGAGTCGCGCAGGTATATCGGTTTGCCACCGAAGACATTGAACGTAACGCGCTGCATCGAAAGCAGGCCACACATGAATCGCGGCCTGAGATGAAACCGCGATGCAGGCGGCATCCTGCATCGATAACGATGTCATGCGCCACTGGAGAAGAAAAATGCAAGCTTTTGGTATATGGTACGGGGTGTTGGTCGTCGTCATGATGATCGTGATGCTTTATCCGCAAGTCCGGATCATCCGCCGTGCAGGCTATTCGGGATGGTGGTTTCTGACGATGTTCGTGCCGATCGTCAATCTCATCATGATCTGGGTCTTCGCTTTTGCGAAATGGCCGGCACTCGATCGCGCCAAGCAATAAGCGCCGTGCGTATCGACGCTTGAAGAAAATGCCCGCGCGAGCGGGCATTTTCGTATGCGGTGGGGGAGTGGTGTGAGCGCCGCCTGTCGCTGCGGAGCGCTTCATTTTTCGAGGGAATAGATCTGATACAAACGGCCATGTTTTGCATTCGATTCGGCGGTCAGCAAGCGTAGCCCGCGCTTTCCCATCAAATTCGCCAACCGTTCGCCGAAAAACGCGCGCTGGGTGAAATGAAAACGGGCCGAGCGGCACTGGTCGGGCGTTTCTCGCGTTACCGATAGCGACGCCGCAAATACGTCTAACGGGGTTTGCAGCGGCTGCACCCGTGCCTGCCGTGTCCATGTTGCGTCGTCCGACGACCAAGTCGTTTCGCCTTCGAAATAGGAAGTCGAATGGATCGATTCGGCATCGTAGGCATCGATCAATACTCGGGCGCGATCGGTACGCGCGAGGCAGCCGGCGAGCGAAGCGGCGGCGCGTTCGACCGAGTCGTCGTCGAGCAGATAAGCCGTCACGGCACCGAGCACGACGATCGTGTCGAATGTCCCGCAAAAGGGCAATTGGCGGATATCCGCTTGTACGGTGTGGGCGTCCGGCAAGACGCGCCGCCCAATGTCCAACATATCGCGGTCCACGTCCGCAAGCGTCCACGACGCGTTCGCCCACGGCTCGGCCAGCGAGAAATAGCTGCCGACCCATAGGACGTTCGATGCGCGAGCGAGCACATTCTTTAGGGGGCGGGTATCGATCCACTGCTGCGACCACGCTCCGTAGTACGCCTGTAAAAGGGCTGCATCGCTCGACGGCAGGGTGTTATCGGTCATGTGCTTTACAAAAGCCGCAAGTCGCGAATTTTTCCGATCTGCGGCGAGCGGCTCAGAATCAGCTTCGTGATGAATTCGGGGAGCAGCGCCCGCGGGATGTCGTCCGGGACGTTGTCGACGAGCTGACACGGGACATGCACGATAAAGTCGTCCGGTGCGCTCTTCAGACTGTGCTCGTAGGTGACGTGATAGTTCATGTTTTCGGTGGCGGCGGAGAGTTCGCGATTCGCGACGTTCGAGACGTTCGCCAAGAGAAAGATACTCGCAGGACGAACGTCATGGCTAGTGTCAGCGAATACCCCCAAGCGCCCCGCCGCCGCGCGAGATCGCACGGCGATCCCGCACGTGTGCCGCTTAGACCCGGTACGCGAAGGTCGTCATCATGCCCGTTTCCATGTGGTAGAGATGATGGCAATGCAACGGCCACTGCCCCACATTGTCGGCATCCACCGCGATCGTGACGGCGCGTTGCGGCGGCACGAGCACGGTGTCGCGCACGGCGCCTGGAAAGCGCCGTCCGTCGATCGCCACGACCTGGAAGTGATGACCGTGCAGGTGCATCGGGTGCGCCATCATCGTCGTGTTGCGCAGCGTGACCTCGACGCGATTGCCGCGATCGACCGTCAATCGCGGTCGGGTCTCGAGCCCCCAACGGTAGGTCGCCATGTCGCCCGTCAACGCCATGTCGAATGCTTTGTCGGCACGTCGTTGCGCAAGCGGGGTCAGCGCGCGAAGGCGCGACTCGAGCCCGAGACCCAGGACCGGCCCCGACGCCGCGCCGGTCGAGGCCAGCTTGGCAATCGCCGCGCCGGTCGTGCGGAGCACGATCCCGGTGCGTTCACGCGCACCCTCGCGCAACGCAAGAATCGGGAACGCGCCGCCACTGTTGGGCAGCCGTAGCAGTACGTCGATTCGTTGCGCCATGGAAAGCGGAAAGCGCCGGCCCGTCACGGGCCGGATCGGCTGGCCGTCGACCGCGATCAGCGTGCCGTCGAGCGCACCGAGGTCAAGCGTGAAGGCCGTTGCAGCCGCCGCGTTGATCACGCGCACGCGCACGCGGCCGCCCCGTTCGACTTGCACGATCTGCGGATCGGCGAGCGTCCGGTCGTTCGCGAGATAGGCGTCGTAGTCGAAATCGTTCAGATCGGGCGCCATCGCAGAGTCCATTGGCATGCCCTTCATCGAGCCGTGCCCGGACCCCGACATGTCCATGCCGGCCATATTCATCCCCGACATGTCGTGCGTGTCCATGGACATGCCGCTCATCGCGCCGTGATTCATGCGACTGCCCGCATGCGTGTTCTTCGTGAGCCCAGCGAGGATGTCCTCGGGCGATTTGAACGAAAAGTCGTGCAGCAGGATCACCACCTCTTGTTCGTCGCGCCGCTCGGCGTCTTTTTCTGCGACGATCAGCGGCGCGGCGAGCAGCTGCTGCTCTTGCAAGGAGTGCGCGTGCATCCAATAGGTCCCTGCGCGCCCGACCGGAAAATCGAACGACCGAGAGGCGCCGGCGGCGATGGGGGGAAGCGGCGCGCCGGGCATGCCGTCGCTCGGCCATGGGGGCGTGAGGCCGTGCCAGTGCACGCTGGTCGCTTCCGCAATCGCGTTTTGCAGGACCACATCGAATGCATCGCCTTCGCGCAGCCTGATGCCTGGCGTGCCGTCGGGCTGCTCGATACCGTAGACGTTCGCCGCACGGCCGTTCACCTCGATGGTTCGACGCACGACGGCGAGCCGTACGGCGCCTGTGGCGGTTGTCGATGAAGCGGCCGGCGAACCGGCGGCCGGCGATCCAGCGGCCCGAGCTGACGGCAAGGCAAGGGGGCCCAAGGCAACCGCGGCCGCGCTCGCCGCAACGCCCTTTAGGAATGAACGGCGGTTTGCCGCGTGCGTATCCGGCGCCGTGGCGATCGGCGCATCGTCGAAGTTAAGCATGTGATTTCCTCGTTAGTCGCTAACCGGACAGCCCTCGGCTGCCGGGTCGTTCGTCCGGCCGCACGAGCGTAGTACGGCGGCAGGATCGATCAAACGAGGGCGGGGCGCGGCGGGCGATCGACGCCGTCCGTTAGAAAGGGCGAAGCCGGATCCGATACCACGCGAATGACGAATAGCATGGACAGGGCTGGAGCATCGATCCGCGGCTGCGCGGCCGGCAATGCGCCGCCGCAGCAGGGCGCGTTCATGCCGCATTGCCCCGAAGGATGGCGATCGGTCATCGATCCTCTACAGGCGTGGCTACGCTCGCCGGGGGCCATGATCGCGACAGCGCTCGGCGTTGCTTGCGTGTGCGCTTTCATCGCATGATGCGTTTGCTCCAATACGGTGGCGGCCGCGCCCGCCGAGGCGGCGTGGCAAGGCATCTGCGCCGCCTCGGCGAACCGGAACGGCAACCCGAGAACGAGCACGATAGCGAGGATCAGCGTGCGCCAACGAAGCATGAGGCATCGAGCGTTGAGGAATGGCGCCATTCTCGACTCTCCCACCATGGGAAGGTCAAGCACTATTTGGTGCGAGGCGCCGTTCGCCATGCCGTCGTCGCACGCGCGCGGAGCATGGCCGTCTTCGTTCATCGAGGCCGTCCGTCGTCAATCCAGGCCTGGGTCGTACTCATCGTCAGACGATAGCGCGCGCAATTGAACACTTCGAGCGCGGCCAGCTCTTCATCGAGCAGCGTGCGGAAACCCGAGTCGGCTTGCGTGCCGAGTCCCAGTTCCGCGATCACGGCATCCAATGTTTTGCGTTCGCGTACCACGAGGGCGATCGCGTCGTTGAGCGCTTGCCGGTAGCGCAGGCGGAGCGGATCGGGTGCGCCCATCGCTTCGAGTACGACGGCGTACTTCTTGATCGAGCGACGATAGATCCATTCGAAAAAATCGACGGCAATGGAAACGTCGCGATATTCGTAGACGCCCATCATCGCAGTCGCGTAGTCGTTTTGATCGACGTCGAGGAACGATAGGGGGGCGCAGTTGTAGAGCATCAACGGAATGTTGGCGGCTAGGCGGCTCGTACGCTTGTTACCGTCCTCGAAAGGTTGTAGGTACGCGAGATTCACCCAAAGAAAAAACGCTGCCTCAACGGGATTGCGGATCGACTTCGCCTTATCGACGATATGCGCAAACATCTCTTGAAGAACCGACGGAGCTTGCGCGGGCAGATAAACGGTGTCGCTGATGTTCACGATCTTTTTTCGGATCGTACCGAGCGCGTGGACATCCACGAGCAGATCGCGCATGAGCACCGCGTGTACATTTCGGATGAGCCCGGACGAGAGCCCTTCCTCCGGTACGGCGTCGACGAGAAACTCGATCGCGCTTTTATGGTTGAGCAGCATGATGGCATCGAAATCGCCATCGGTCGCGCCGCTTTCGAAAAGACGCTTGGTATCGAGCAGCGAATACCGGTTTCCCTCCAACCGCGACGACGACCACGACAGATCGATCAGCAATTGCTCGAGCACTTTGCGCGCATAGGTGCCTGCGCTCTGGCGACCTTGCATGCGTCCCTCGCGTGCGAGGTCCATGGCCAGCGTCTCGGGAAGGAGCCAACTCCGGTTGGGTTCATAGCGGTCGACGAATTCGCGCTTGTACGACACCGGCTCCCGTGCGGCCAAAGGCACGGCGAGCTGCGCTTTAATCGACATGCTCTGAGCGGTCCATTTCGGTTCAGCCTGGACCGTTGCGATCGGTGCAGGGACCGCAACGGAGCCGGCCGGCTCGGCCAGCGTGTAGTGCGTCGCCCGGGCGCTGCCGTGCCGAATGACACGCCCACTGGCGATCAGTTTTTCGAGCGCGCGTTTGACCGTTGCCGGGCTTTTACCGGATGCCGCGGCGAGGCGGGCGGAGGTGGCAGGCAACGGACTCTCGGCACTCAACGTGGCAAGCGCGCGCAAGATCTCCGCGTCTGGAAGAGATGCGTTCATGAAATCGGCTCACAATCGGCTCATGGGTGAGCTGATTGTGAGCCGATATGAGCCGATACGCAAGCATCTGAGCGGATTGTGAGCCGATTGCGAGCCGATTTCAGCCTAGTGAGCCGATGTGAGCCAGTTTCGCCCGGACCCTGAGCCGATAATGAGCCGATAATGAGCCGATAGTGAGCCGATAGTGAGCCGATTCCGCTCCGATCAATAGTGAACGACGGTGCGAATCGATTTGCCTTCGTGCATGAGGTCGAACGCCTCGTTGATCTCGGCCAGCGTTTTCGTGTGGGTCACGAACTGCGCCAACTGGATCTTTCCGGCCATGGCGTCTTCCACCATGCCGGGCAATTGCGAGCGTCCCTTCACGCCGCCGAATGCGGTGCCGAGCCAACGGCGTCCGGTGACGAGCTGGAACGGCCGCGTGGAAATCTCTTGCCCCGCGCCCGCCACACCGATGATCACCGATTGGCCCCAGCCGCGGTGGGCGCATTCCAGCGCTGCGCGCATGACATTCACGTTGCCGATGCATTCGAAGCTGTGATCGACGCCCCAGCCCGTCATCTCGACGATCACTTGCTGGATCGGCTTTTCGTGATCTTTCGGGTTTACGCAATCGGTCGCGCCGAACACGCGCGCCAGGTCGAATTTGCCGGGGTTGGTATCGATCGCGATGATGCGGCCGGCCTTGGCCAGCTTGGCGCCTTGAATGACGGCCAAGCCGATGCCGCCTAGGCCGAACACGGCCACCGAATCGCCTTCCTGCACCTTGGCGGTGTTCTTGACCGCGCCTAACCCCGTGGTCACGCCGCAGCCGAGCAGGCAGACCTGTTCGGGGTTGGCATCGGGATCGATCTTCGCCAGCGAAACTTCGGCCACGACCGTGTATTCGCTGAAGGTGGAGCAGCCCATGTAGTGATAGATCGGCTGGCCGTTGTAGCTGAACCGGGTAGTGCCGTCGGGCATGACGCCTTTGCCCTGAGTGGCGCGCACCGCCACGCACAGATTGGTCTTGCCGCTCTTGCAGAACAGGCACTCGCCGCATTCCGCGGTGTAGAGGGGAATCACGTGATCGCCCGGCTTCACGCTGGTCACGCCTTCGCCGACTTCGACGACGATGCCCGCCCCTTCGTGACCGAGCACGGCGGGGAATAGCCCCTCCGGGTCGTCGCCGGACAGCGTGAAGGCGTCGGTGTGGCACACGCCCGTGTGCGTGATTTTGACGAGCACTTCGCCTTTACGAGGCGGCTCGACGTCGATCTCGACGATTTCGAGGGGTTTGCCGGGCCCGAACGCAACGGCAGCACGTGATTTCATATCAATCCTTGGGGCAAAAGAGGCGAAGTACGATCGACGCGTTCAAGACAGGGCCGATCGACGGAATCAACGAAGGTAGGAACGCACGAGGGAGACGACATCGTCGATCGACCCTTGCTGCGCGCCGTTCGCTTGCGCGACATGCGAAAACTCTTCTCGTAAATGACTTTCGAGCACCCCGGCCATCAAGCCGTTGATGGCGCCGCGCACGGCCGCGATCTGCTGAAGAATCGGACCGCAATCGGCGCCTTCCTCGAGCGCGCGCTCGAGCGCGTCGATCTGTCCTTTGACGCGACGGACGCGAGCTAGAACGCGCTTTTTCTCTTCTGCGGTATGCGGCATGCCGGGGTTCAAGATACTGGGGGAGAGTATAAGCTAGCACACCGCCTGGTAGTATGCAAAGCCCGTTTCCACGCATATGACGCTTCGATATGAGAACCCGCGATTGGCCGAGCAATGGCGCATACCGCTTGTTGATTGGTTTCGGGCTTGCGTGGCGACTCGCGCTCGGCGGTCTTTTCTCTTCGCTCGGGGTGGACGGTTTGACCGAGGCCACGAGGTTGGTGCAAGCGCGGGGGTGGCCGGTGATCGAAGCCAAGCTCGATCGTTGCGAGGTGTGGATCGAGCCAGGCCGGCGCAGCCGCTATTGGGAGGTGTCGGCCGCTTGGCGTTATGGAGAGGGTGAGCGTCGCAGCTACAACGAACAGTGGTCGGCCGACAAGGCGCCGAGCGAGGACGACGCGAGTGCGGGCGAACGGGCGGCGGCCAAGGCGCGGTACTGCGGCGCGCCGGGCGTGACGCAACTGCGCGTGTCGCCCACGAATCCTCAGCTTGCGGTGCGCAACGATGCTGTCCTGGATACGAGCGGATGGAGCTTTGTCTTTCCCGCGCTGTTGCTGATAGGCGGCGTTTTCTGCTTGCTCTGGTTGGGATGGGGTATCGTCGACCTATTCAAGTGGCGAATGCGCTCGAGGGCGTTGCTCGCTATGACGAAGACGCCGCATCGTCGCAAGAACAAGTCGTAACCCCCGGTATATCGATCTAGCGATCTACATCTAGCGTGCGCCGCCCGTCGTCTGTCCCACACCCGGAGAGAGCACCGGCGCCGGCCGCACGGTTTGCAGCGCGCCGTCCGTCACGAAAGGAATGAGGCCCAACGCGTCGGTCTGCTCGATGCTCGAGCGCGCGCAGGCGTCGTCGTCGGGCGCGCAATAGTCGATGGCGATCACGGGCAGCTTGTACTGCGAGCGCACGATGCGCGCCTGGCTCAGCAGCCACGCGCGGTCGGCCTCGGGCACCGGCACGTAGCGCTGATGGCCCTGATCCCAGCCGTTGAACAGCGATTCGAAGGCGATCGCGTCGACATCGGCATGCACCTGCGGCAACAGTTCGAACCCCCGGTTAAGGATCAGTTGCGCGTGCGGATAACGCATCTTGATCGCGTGGATGACGCGCACCAGGCCATCGCGCTGCAGCGCGCGCGCCGTATCGCTCTTCACCGCGAGCTGGTACGAATCGAGGGTATCGAGAAAGAAGCCGCGATACCCGATATTCCATAGCGGATCGATCACATGTCGCACAAAAAAGGCGGGCCAGCCGGGCTTGCTTTGATCGACGATATGCGAATTCCAATCGGTATTGCGGCCGATGAACCAGTCGGCGGGGATGTCGCGGTAGTAGCTGCGCTGCGGCCCGATCTCGCCGACGCTCGCATAGGCGAACCAACGCGTTTGCGGCTCGGGATGTTCGCGCGGCAAGAAGCCGCTGTCCGGTTCGAGCACCGCGATATCGTAGCTGGCCAGCACATCGACGGGCGGCGTCGCGCCATAGTAGAACGCGACCGTCGGCGTCCGATCGGACTGTGTCGCCTCGGCCCAGGCCGGCACCGCGCCGAAGAATGCGCGAAGCGCGAGCGCCAACGCCCCCACCGCAAAAAAACGCAGCGGCTTCTTCGCACGGCCGTCGCACTGCTCCCGGCGAGGGCCGCGCGCCAGGCGCGAGTTGACCGATCGTCTCATTCCATTCCCCTACCCATCACGCGCGCAGCATATACGTTTCATATTCGAGCGATGCGAACTTCGCGTCGAGCATCCGCACGGCGGCGATCACGACGATCACGAGTGCCGCCGCAAAACCGTAGCCATAAGTGCTCGGGCCGAGCCACAACGAGAAGCCCGTGAACGCACCGTTCAGCACGACGAAGGCGGTCGTCAGGCGCAACACGGCCATGCGCGCGTCGAGATAGAAGAACACGTTGAGCAGCCCGAGAAACAGCACCTGAAGGCTGGCGGAGATGACGTCGACGAGCAGTAGGGGCAGGTACAGCGTCGAGATGCCGAGGGCCGAGAGCAGGGGCGCGCCGAACGAGACGACCAGCAGCAACACGACCGTCTGCACCTTGATGATTTCGTAAAGCCCGGTGCGCACGCTGCGCACCATCATGTCGCGCATGTCGTTGATCCGCCGGAGCGTTGCGCCGGTGCGCACGGCATCGTAAAACGCGTCGTAGTACTCCGCGAAATCGGCTTCGATGCGCACGAGGAACGTCGCCATTGCCGGCATCACGCACACGTAGGCGATGAATACGGGGATGTCGTAAATGATCGACGCGTGAAACCAGCCGATCACGCGGCTGCCCGTGCCGGGGGCGTACCAGAAGATGATCTTGTCGATCCAAATACCGAGGTTGAACTGCAAGCCGACGAAGGCGAGACTCGGATAGGCCAAGCGCCGATGGAACACCTCGAACGACATGAAACGTTCGCTGCGGTAATGCCGATGCACCAATGCCGACAAGCACAGCAGCAACACCCAATGGCCCGCCACGAAGCCGCCGAGCAGCCCGGTCAGCCCGTAGTGGGCGAAGGACAGCGCAAGCGCAACCACGAAGCCATAGCCGATGGCGAACGAGGCGAGGATCTGCCAGTATTGCTTGACGCTGGACAAAAAGATCACCGCGATCCAAATGTTGCTGACGATGACGAAGCCCGCCACCATCAATATCCGGTAGTGCAGCGACTGATCGCGAAAGCCCAGCAGCATCACGATCGTGGCTAACGTCCCGGCCGCCAGCGTCGTCACGAGCAGCACCGCGTGATAGTTCGGCAGCACAAGGTCGTCGCGCTTTTCGAACAGGCGGTCCGACACGAATCGCGTAAACCAAAGCTGGACCGGGCCCGTGAGAATCAGGCTGAACGCGATCATATAAGTGACCGACACCTGGAATTGGGTGATCAGCACGGTCGGTACCACCACCGTCAGCGTCAGCAGACCGATGATGAGGATCCCGAAGATCGACAGAATCAACGGACCGGAGCTGATCAGGGCGGCGTAGACATAAGCGCGCGTGACACCGGTCAGGGTGTCGCGCCGCATGATCTTGCGCAGTTCGAATCCGATGCCGGCCATCAGCGGCTCCTGAACGAGAGGCGGCGCGGGGCGAGGTTCGCGCGCTCTTGGTGGAACGGGCAGCGCGCGCCGGCATCGCCGGCGCCCGTGTCGGCATCGGGCTGCGCCGCGGCATGCTCGTAAATCGTGCGGAATCGGTCGATCATCTGATGCTTCGCGTAATAGCGTTGCACGCGCTCGAGGCCGGCACGTTGCGCGGCATGCCAGAGCGCGTCGTCGCCGAGCAGCGTCAGCGCCGCCTGCGAGAAGGCGCCCGGGTTGGCGATCGGCACGACCGCGCCGGCGGCGCCGAGCGCGCGATCCTCGGCGCTGAAGCCTTCGATCAACTCGCGGCATGCGCCGACGTCGGTCGTGATGGCGGGCACGCCCGCGGCAAATCCTTCGAGCACGACGAGCGGCAAGGCCTCGCTGATCGAACTCAGTGCGACGAGGTCGATTTTCGGCAGCACGTCGGGTATCCGCTGGAATCCGAGGAAACGCACGTTCGTATCGAGCCCGAGGCTTTGCGTGAGTGCGCGGCATTCGCGCGCGTAGGTCGGATCTTCTTCCTCGGGACCGACGATCCAGCCTTCGATGTCGGGCATCGTGCGCGTCGCGATAAAGATCGCGCGAATGAATGTCTTGATGTCCTTGATCGGCACCACGCGGCCGATGAGCGCGACCACGCGCCGCGGCCGCTCGCGCTCGCGAAGGGCGAGCAGCGGACGCAAGCCATCGACGTCGATCCCGTTGGGAATCGTGCAAGTCAGCTCGGGGCGGGCACCGTCCGTGACCTGGCGCAGCCGATTGCCTTCGTAAAGCGCGGTGATCTGCGCGGCTGCGCCGTATGCAAGCGCACCGAGCGCCTCGAAAAAGCGCACCCACAGCTCGCGGAAGTAGCTCACGTTCGAGACATCGCGTTCGAATAGGCCGCGGTTGTCGCGAATCCAGCGGCTTTGCAGCAGATCGATCTTGCGTTCCTTGGTGTAGATCCCGTGCTCGCTGACGATCAGCGGGCGGCCGGTGCGGTAGTGCATGAGCGCACCGAGATAGCCCGCGTAGCCGGTGGAGACGGTGTGATACACGCGTGCGCGCAATGTCTGCGCGGCCACGCGCGCGAGTTGCCACAGCGGTTTGTGCATGATCCGCACCGTCCAGAAATAGTCCGTGAACGAGGGGTCGGTGCAGTGCTGCGAATATTGTTCTTCGATGAAGCGCCAGGCCTCGCGGCTGTGCAGGAACTGCGCTTCGCTGAGCGCCCCGTCTGTGCCGAGCATGGGGAGCAGCTCCGACATCATCTTGCCGATGTCGGCATGCGAGCGGGCGCCGCGCAGCGCTTCGTGAAACTGTGCGGAGCGTGCGAATGCCGCGGCGTCGCCGGCGATTTCCCGTGGCGGGAGCGCATCGGCGGGCGCGCTTTCGTACAAGTAGTGCGCCTCGAAATGGACGACGTTGTCCGGCAGCGCATAGGCGGCGCCCGAGTAGTCTTCTTCGCGGCTACCGATAAACACGATGCCGAAGCGCGTGTTCGGATAGGCGCGGATCATTTCGTTGACCCAACTCGACACCCCACCGCGCACGAACGGAAAAGTCCCTTCGAGCAGCAGGCAGACGTCCGCATCGGCGGCGCGACGGTTCAGCGACGTATTCATCAAGATGTCCAGTAATCCACGACGCTCTTGAGCGGCGGCGCGGCGGCGCCTTGCGCGAGCGCCGCGACGAACTCGGCGGCACGTGCATGTTGGCCCTGTAAGAAGGCGACTTCCGCCAGCCACGGCAGCAACCGCTCGCGCGGAAAGCCGAGTTCGTTGGCGCGCTCGAGCAGCGGGGCGGCATCGGTGGGCCGATGCTGCGCGAGCGCGAGCCGGGCGCGCAGCACCCACAGTGCGGCGTCGTGTTCGCCCCCGGGGAGCGCTTGCGCGCGTTGCGCGTGTTCGTCGGCTTGCTTGAGCGTATGTTGGTAGACGTCGCCTTGCGCAAGCTGCTGATACACCAGTTCGAAGTGCAGCTCGGCAAGCCGGCGGTGCAAGGCGCGGCGCTCGTCGTCGCTCAGTGCGACGACGAGCGCATCCTTGCTGTCGGAAATCTTGTGCACGATTTCGTTCTCGGCCTGATCGAGCGTGCCATAGGCCAGCAGACGCAGATCGTCCACCGGATCGCCGAGCAAATCGCGCAATAGGGCGCCCGTGGTGTGGGTCGGCAATCCCTGAATGGCGACCAGCGCCGCGAGCCGATCGTTCGTGGCCGCGCGCGTGTTTGCCAGGCGCGACTGGACCCGTGCGCCGCCGCCGTGCGCCACGCGCGAGACGAGGTAGCTGACGAATTCCGGGCGACCGACCACCCCGGCGTCGCGCAAGCCGCGCCGCATCGGGACCCACTTGCCCCAGGTCGCCGCGAGGACTTCGATGAGTCCGCCCACGCAGGGCACGAGCATGCAGGCGAGCCACAAATGCAGCAGCACCGTGCGTCGCGGCTCGCGCAACTCGGGCGGCAACAGGCGGCGGAAAGCCAGCGCCTCGGCCACGGCCACGATCGCTTGCAACGCGAGCAGCGCCACGAGGGGATCGGCGAAGCGGCCCGCGTGCAGCGCGCCGACGATTGCCGCCACCTGCAGTGCCGTTGCGGCGACGAGCGCGGCCGCCGTGATCGCCGTGGAGCGGACGTCACGCATGAGCATCCGCCCGATGCACGAGCCCGGCGAGGTTCGCGCCGGTCGAGGTGCCGCTGACGTGCAAGGTATGCACCGCGATGCCGGCACGTTCGAAATCGATGTCGAATTGACTTTGCAGGTTCGTCTCGATTCGCGTGACGTAGCCGTCGATACCGGCGGAATCGGTGAGCGGCATCAAGTTGATCAACACCGATCGGCGCTCGGTTTGCAGCGGCCAGGCGAGATCGAGCGAGCGGCCGCGCCGCAGGACGTGTTCGAACAGCGAATCGTGCGCTTCGTCGCGCGGGAACGATAGCGCGACGACCGACGAATCGATGCCGCTGGTCCGTTGCAGTCGCGCGAGCCGCGCGTATTCGAGCGCGAATTCGAGCGGGCAGCCGGGCACGGCATCGAGCACGTCGCTCACGACGCGCGAATGTTCGACCCCATCGCCGTAATAGCCGAGCAGCACGAGCATCATCTGCAGGTTGTCGTAGTTCAGCGACAAGAACGGCATCCGTTCGACGACCAAGAGCGCGAGCAGCGTGTCGTCGGCCGAGAGCAACGGCGCGCACACCAAATACCGGCTTTCCTGCTCGCCCGGATGCTCGGATTTCAAGTGCGCGAGCTTGCCGCTTTCGAGTGCAAGCCGCACGAGCGGATCGCTCGGGACGAGCGCCGAGGCAGCGCCCACGGTCGCGAGCGGCGTGCGGCCCGGCTTGCTGGCGCGCGCGGGGTACAGCGCGGCAACTTCGATCTGACACACGCGGGCGACATACTCGAGCAGCCTCGCCGCGCCGGGCAGCGCGGTACGGTCGGCGCTCGCGCGCGCGAGCGAGAGTTGACGCAGTTCCGTGATCGAGTCGCGTAACGTGGTGGGCCGCGTCAGCAGATCTTTCTCGAGCCGCTCGTGCGACAACCGCAGCAGGTAGTGATTGTTCGTCAGCGCGGTGAGCCGGTCGTTCAGATAGTGATTGGTCGAATTGGCACGCGTCGCGCGCGCGGCCCACGTATCGCCGAAATGACCGGTGACGATGACCTGTATCAGCCCGCCCGCAAAGTAGGCGCCCGGCCACGCGGCGCCGGCCGGATAGAGCAGCAGCCAGGCGCCGGCCAGCACAAGCCCCGAAGCGGCGCCAAGGAACACGCCGTAGCGCAGCGCAATGATCGTGGGCACGAGCCATAGCCACGGAAAATTGCCGTGCAGCAACAGCGGGTCCGCATGATCGAGCGCCCAAGCGAACGCCAGCACCGCGACGGTGAAGGCCGCGCTTTCGAGGATCGCGAACGGACGCTGCGCCGCGGGTGCGAGCAAGCGCCGCAGCCGGCCGAGATTGCCGTACGGCTCGGAGCGGCGCAGGCTGCGCGCGGCTGCCGCCGACTGGCCGGCGCCGGAGGGTTGCGCGGGGGCGGTTGCTGCGCCGCGTGGCTGGGCAGCCGGAGTCTTCGCGTCCATGATGGTTCCGATGATGCGCTGCTTACCGGCGAGCCGCCAGCGGGGCAAGCAGCTTGCCGATCAAGCTTTGTGCCACGCCGCCGAGCGAGGAGCGGCTCCAGCCGCTGCGGCTGCCGGTGCTGCTCCAGACGATTTTGCCCGAGGCGACATCGCGCAACTCGAAGGTCATGCCCACCGCCGGCTCGCCGTCCACGCCCACCTTATAGCGCCATTCTTCGACGGCGCCGGACAGCGAATAGCGGGCGTGGTGTGCGCGAGCCCAGGCCAACGCCTTGTCCCGATCCGGATGGCTCGTGGCATCGAACTGATCGTCGCTTGCGTTGGCCGGTACGGTTTCGACCGTGGCCAGGCCCAGGTGACGCAGCGCGTTGGCCGCCATCGCCTGTGCCGCGTCGCCGGCATCGGGCGTCTCGGTGTAGTTCGCGATCGGCAGCACGGCGACCGTATCGGCGGCATGAAGGGTCGGCGCCGGCGTCGTGTCGATCGACGAGCAGGCGCTCGCCGCCAGCACGACGGCCACGGCCATCGCCGATCCAGCAGCCTTACGGATAGCGTCGAAAGGTTTCATGTCGTTTTCCTGTTGGGTGGTCATTCGATAGTTCAAAGCGGTGAGCGCGAGCGGCCGATCGTGCCAGGCTCAATAGAGCCAGCGGTAACGCACGCCGATCAAGGTTAAGGAGGTGCCGGCCGCGGCGACCCGCTCGTGTTGGAAGTACACCGCCGCGTGGTCCCCGCCGAATACAGAGCCCGCGATCCCCACGTCGGTCTCGACCCCCCAGCCCTGGTTCGTGTCGTGCACCATGCCGACATCCAGATAGGGGCGCCATGCGTGCGTGTAGCGATCGGCCAGATCGTTGCCGAAGCCGATGAACGCGCCGAACTGCGTGAAGCTGTTCGGCATGAAGTTGGCGGCGCTGAACGGTCCGAGCGCGGCTGGCACCAGATGCTCGAGCAGCGCGTCGGGCTGGCCGCTGTTGTTGTAAGCACCGTGCTCGCCCGTGAACCGCAATGTGTAGTCCGGGTACTCGGTCCTGATCTTGTAGTCGAGTTCGGCTTGCTGCAGCACGCCGCTGCCGACGAACGTGCGCGCTTGGCTGTAGAAGCGATCGGCTTCGATGCTGGCGCTGAACGACCAGCGCGGCGTCGGCTGCCAGGTCACGCCGCCGCTGACGTCGTCCTTGACGCCGCCCACCGTCAGCGTCTGCTGCTCGGTCACTTCGCCGCTGCGCTGAACGGAGGCGGTGAACGAGAGGGGGGAGTTGCGTCCGAACGTGGCGTCGGCGCGGGCCGTATAAAACGCATCGGCGGCGTAACGCCGGCCGACGTCGAGCGTGATTTGCGTATCGTGCGTGAGACGGCGCGCGTAGAGATCGGCCGAGCGGTCGACCGACGGCAGGTTCACGAGCTGTGTCGTGTCGGCCGTGCGTTGCATGCGTTGCTGCGTGTGCAGCCCGAGCATGTAGTGATCGGACAGCTTCACGTTCGCGGCGAGCGTTTGCTGGACGTAGTCGAGCGGATGTTCGACGTAGTCTTCCACCGAGGCATAGACGGACTGATTCCAGAACGTCGTGGCATCGACGAGCCGGGTGTGCAATTCCGTATCGTCCGGGGCGCCGTCCAAGCCGTCGAACGCCCGCGCCTGCGCCTCGCCTTGGCGGTCCACGCGCATCGATGCGTCGATACGGTTATAAAGCGGCAGCGCCGCGGTGCGCTCGTCCAGCAGGCGTTGGATCGTTTGAACGTCGTCGTCGGCCAGCGCGATGGCCAAGCGTTCGTCTTGCGTCCCGAGCAACCGGTGCGCATAGCGGCGCGCCAGCCAGCGCTTGGCCACGCTGTAACGCTCGTCGGAGATCGCCCACGCCACGGCGACATCGCGCGCGACCGCTTCGCGCACGCGCTGGTGTTCGGCGCGGCCCGCCTCGGCGCTCGGCAAGGGCGACAACCCGCGCGTGTTGCCGAGCAAGCTGTGTTGCGACTCGTCGGAAGCATCGGAAGCATCGGACGCTCCGGACGCATCGGCGCCGGAGGTGAGCGAATCGAGCAGGCGTAGCGCCGCGTCGCCGTTGGCCAGCGTCTGGGCCAGCGCGGCACGCCGCCCCTGCAGTTGGGAGACCGATTCCCAATCGCCGCGAGCCGGCAGTTCCAACGGGGCCGCGGCCTTCGCCGCGTCGGCGGTCTCGCCGGCTGTCGTCTTCGCGGCGGTCGTCGCGCTCGCGCGGCGCTCGGTGGCGAGCAGCCCGAGCCAAACGCGCCGCCGCACCGCGCTAGCAATGCCCGGATGCCCGGCCATCTCCTGCGCATCCGCGTAGGTGAGCAGCCATAGCGGGTCGCGTTGCTTCGACACGCTCTGCAAGCGCAAGTAGCGTAGCGCGGCAACCGGCCGGTTCAAACGCATCTCGCCGGCCGCGAACGGCCCCCAGAGCGATTCGTCGGCCAGCGAGCGCGCCCGCCAGTGATCCAGCGCCGCTCGCACTTCGTCCGCGCTGCCGGCGTCCACCAACATCCAAAGATAGGCGGCGCGCGTGTCGCCGCCGACGCCGGGCAGCGCGACCGCACGCCGAAGATCGGCCAGCGCGGCATCGAGTTCGCCGCGCTGGCGTTCGAATTCCGCGCGCGTGGTCAAGAATGCGGGATCGCGCTCGGCGTCTTGCCGCTGCGTGGGCGTTAAGCGCCGCAGGAGCGCGCCCGCGCGGGCGAGCGAATGGGCCGACAGATAGGCGTCGATCGCCTCGCGCAACGCGGCCACGTCATGACCCTTGTCGTATTGCAGCTCGGCGACGCGCGCGGCATCCAGCGGCTGACGTTCGTAGAAGAACGTCATGCCCGACAGATCCTCGGGCGTCGCTTCGCCGCCGGCGAGCAGGTGGCGAAAGGCCAGGTTGCTGTCCGCGTCGTTTTGCAGCAAGCGCGCGAGCTGCCCGTATGTGCGCCAATACAGCGTGTCTCGATCCGTCGCGTGCGCGCGTACAGCCTTGAGCGCGTCCAGCGCACCGCGGTAGTCGCCTGTGCGGTACAGCAGGTTTGCGCTGTGCACGGCGTACTCGACCTTCTCCGGGTGCGCGTGCTGTAGCGTCTGCCAGGTGTCGAGCGCCTGGCGCATATATCCGGCGCGTTCCGACAACAGCGCGTAGCGGCTCGCCATCGGCTCTTGCTGCGCGCCGTGCATGCGGGCTTTGAGGAAGGCGAGGGCGTCGTCGGGTCGGCCGAGCCGCTCGTCGGCGGCAATGACACCATCGACGAGCTGCAGGTTGTCGGGCGCGGCGTCGGCCGCGTGGGTCAGGGCTTGGACGTACGACGCATCGTCGTCGAGCATCGGTGCGATCCGCTGCACGTTCGACCAGCCGGCGGGATCGTCGGTCTGGCGAGCGTAGGCGAGCCATGCCTGCAGCGCCGCGGCCGGCTGATTGCGCCATTCGTCGACTTGCGCGAGTCGCTTGCGCCATTCGGGCCGGTCGGGATGGCGGGCGACTTGATCGCCGGCAATTTTCGCGGCGTTCTCGAGATCGTTCGATTCGAGGAACGATTGATAGAGCGTCGTTGCGAGGTCGGCCGGCGCGGACGCCGGCGCCTTCGCAGCCGATGCCGATGCCGATGCCGATGCGGGCGAGCGTGCGGCGGCAACCTCGCTGGCGCGTGCGCTGGCGGCGGCCTGCACTTCGGCCTTCGCGCCCGCGGCCTGGCTGGCCGCGATTGCAGCCGCCGCGCGGGTATCGCTCCATGCGCCCACGGGCACCTTCTCCGCAATACGCAGCAGGCCTACGCTGCGCGAGCCGTTCCAAACCGCGGGCATGGCGTGTTCGTGCGAGCCGATGCGCGGCGTGCCGGCGAAGCGTTCGGCCGGCCTGCCGTCTTGCGGCATCGCGAGCGTCAGCCAGACGCCGCCGGGCGGCGTGCCGGCGAGGGCGGCGAGGCGCAAGCGTTCGGCATGCGAGCGCTCGTTCGTGCGCGAATCGACGAACTTCATGAGGGCGCGCGCATAGCGATCGACGAGATCGGGGCGTTGCGCGGCGCGGGCCAACTGCAGCAGCACTTCCAGGGTGCGCCGATCGTCGGCAAGACCGTCTACGTGCGCCTGAGCCTGCGCCAGCGCTTCGTCGAGCAAATTGCCCGCTTGCAGGGCCCGCACGCCCGCGATGAAGGCGTCGCGCGCTTCGTCGATATTAGCGGCGCTCGCTTGCGCCGCGAAATACGCTGCTGCGGCGCGACGGTACTCGCCGCTGGCGAGCCATTGATGCGCCGCTTGGCGCTGCCAGTACACGCGGCGGCCCGAATCGGTCTGCGCGAGCCGCTGCTGGTAACGCGCGGCGACGGTTGGCGCGCCCACCGACAATGCCTGCTTGCTGAGCGATTCGAGTTGAGGAACGTCCCAATCCAGTTGGGCCGCGGCGTCCAGACGCGCGATGACGCGTGCCAACAACGCGGCGCGGCGCGGCGAATCGGCCGGGGCGGCGAAGGCGCGCTGCTCGTCGCAGCGCAGTTCGATCTGGATCGCTTGGCGGCGGGACTGCTGCACGCCAAGGGCGGACAGACGGCTCGCCGTCGCTTGTGCCTGGTCGCAGCGGCCGAGCGCGAGATACTGATTCGCGAGCGCGGAGAGGTAGTCCGGGTCGGTCGGCGCGCCCCGCAGCCAGGCCTCGAGATAGGCCACGGTCAACTCGCTCGGGGCCGAGTCGTGCACGATGCGCGTGCGCAGTCCGCCCGCCACATAGGTGGCGGCGAGCGCGCAAACGACGGCGCAAGCGGCGCCGGCGAGCATGAAAGGGGCAGCGATGCGCGGACGGTCAACCGCCACAGTCGACCTCGATCGGCTGATAAACGACATGCTGTCCGGCGACGCCCGGGATCCGCACGCGTAGCGTGTTGCCGTCGCGCTGCGCCTCGAGCGGTTTGCCGGCGCTCGACGCCCGGCACTGCGCCGCGTTGGCGACATCGAAAAACGGCTTGTAGTAGCCGCCGAACTCGAAACGCAGCCCGTGGCCCACGCGTTCGAAGTGCCGTACGAAACCGCTCGCCTGTGCGAGGTAGGGCAGGGCGTTGCGCGTGCCGGCCGGTGCGAGCGCGAAGCGCGCGCTGCCTCCGTCGAAGTGGATGTACGTGCCGTCGGGACCGGCGAAGTAGCCGGTTACGCCGTTCGCATCGTCCAGTCGGGGCACGTCGGCGCCGCTCCAGTGCAGCTCGCGCACGGCACCGTCACCGCGGACGAGCCATCCGTCTGCCTCGCGCGCCACCGCGAACGTACGCCAGTCGAGTACCTTGCGGATGTAGTCGGATACATGCACGGGCAGCACCGGCTGCGCGAGCACGCTCTGGTAAATCTGGTCGAGCGCGCGCAGCGAGGCCATCTTCGTGCCGCTATACATGTGGTAGTAGATGTCGATCGGCTTGAACCGCAGCGGCCGGTCGGTCATGTCGAACGTCTGCAGCACTTGCGTGAAGCCGTAGAAGGGCCCCTGCCAGTCGTTCGTATAGACGTTTTCGTCCTGGTTCGGCGCGAACACCTGGTAGGCGTTCGGCCCCTTGTCGATCCCGATCGGCGCAATGTTCAGCCAGCTGTTGTCGGCCTTCGTGATCGTCGTGTCGCCGCCGTTGAAGTTATAGACGCCGGCTTCGCTGACTGCTCGCACGGCGACAGCGGGCGGCATGCAGTCGCCCGACCATTGCAGGACGACGACATGCTTGTCCGCGGGTGCGAGCCTGCTGTCGATATAGCGGATCGAGCCCGAAATTTCGCGGTCGAGATTGAACGTGTAGCCGGGGATATTGAGCGAGAACGCCGCGTCGCTGCCGCCGCGGTCCGTGTGCGCGCCCGTCTTCGCATCGACGTTCTCCCACGTGAACGGGTGTGAGTACGTATGCGTGCCGATTTCGACGTACGGCAACGCAAACATCTGTCGCGCGATCTGCTCGAGGCGGGGCGAGACCTTCGGATAGAGCCCGTCGGGGCCAACCTCGCCTTCGATCACCGACAACGTCGTCGGGATCGGATATCGGGTCCAGATCTGGTCGTAGAGCGCTTGTCCCGCATAATCGGGGCCCGGGAACTCGGCGCGCGAAGCGAAACCGTCGCCGTCGACGTGTGCCATCAGCAGACGCCTGCCGTTTTCCGTCGTGACGTTCGGCGCGGGCAACGCGGGCAAGCGCAGCGCGGCGCGCAGAAACGAGATCGGCTGAATGGCCCAGCGTTGCTGCTCGATGCTGTCGAGCGACACCACGTTGTACTGGTTCAGCGCGAAACCGCCCCACGGCATGATGCCGGCCGCATCCACGCGCGTTCCGGCGGCGTCGATGCCGAGCAGCGACTGGCCGCCGCCGACGATACGGATCGCCGGAAGATCGCGCGGATCGGGCGTGGGCATCGTTTCGAAACCGATCATCGGCGCTTTCTCGACGATCTTCAAAGGCCCGTGCAGCGTGGCGGCGATGGGTTGCAGGCCAAGCGCGCCGCCTTGCCCGCCAACGGCGAATCCCAAGTGGCCGAAGAACGCGACCGGCACATGCGCGTCGATCGCGCGCTGGACCCACGCCCGCCACTTGTTCGGGTTCGGCGCGCTATCGTGCGCGATCCAGGCGACGACACCGGCGTAGCGGTCGGGTGTGACGTCGGACGGAAGCGGGGCGCCGAGCTGCGCGTATTGAACGTCGTAACCCAGATAGTTGAGCGGGGTCGCCACCGCGGTGACGCCGGGGCTCAGATCGAGCTGTTGATCGGGCTGAAGGTCTTGCACGACCAGCACCTTGCGCGGCATGACCTCGATGCGGCCGATGCCCACCACGTCGTGTGCCGGATCGGTCACGTAGCTGTCGAGCCCCGCGGCGAGCGCTTGTTGCGCCGTGCGTCGCGCGCACGAACGATCGGCCCCATCGCAATAGTCGACGGCGACCACCGGCGTACCCGTTGTGCGTTCGACATCCTGAGCGGCGGCTAGTGTGGCAGCACGCGCGTCGGCGGCGACCGGCATCGTGTCGCCCGCATCCGAAGACGCGCGAAACAACCCCTCGACGAGCACCGCGTAAATTTTTCCCGGATGCGCGCGAGCGACGTCCAGCGCGCGCGCGCCGCCGACGACGATCTTCGCGTCCGGGTGCGCGGTACGAATCGCGTCGATGGCGGCGTAGCCGGCCGGCGTGTCGAGCAGCACGCCGCGATAGCCGCGTTGCCACAGCGGCTCGAGCTCTTGCGCGACGAAGGCGTCGACGCTTGCGTCGGACGACGCGCCGATATGGGCAATATAAGCCGTGTGCGCAAGCGGATGCGTACTAGGATCGAACGATGATGCCGGGTCGAGAATCAATGCATCGAAGGCTTGCAGCAGCGCGATCGGCGGATTTTCGCCCTCGTAAAGCGCAATATTGACGTGATGCATCGGCGCGGGGAGCGTCTGCGCGATCGCTGGCCGGCACGTACCGAGTGCAAGGCCGATCGACGCCATTGCAATGGATGCCAGGCCGAGCGCAATGCCCGGCAGGGTTCGACGGTGCGAACCGTGCTGTCTAGAAAAGCGGATTTTCAACGTGCTCCCCGGTATGGGCGGTATGCCGACCCATTTATGTACGTATGCGCTTCTACGGCCGTTCGGTAGGCCCTGACGTGTTCGTCTGCCGAATAGACCTAGATGCCGGCTGTTTTCGCCGATTCCTGCGCCGCGCAAAAATACCATAACTCGTAGGGTTATTAAAAGTCATAAGTAGGGGCTGCGTTCGAAGCGGAATGAGGGCCGGTGCGGCTTTTCGATCGTTTTGATGCGCCGCAAACGTTTGAATGTCTCGCGCGGTCGTTTGCGCGAGCGTGGCTGACCGAATCTAAACTTTTATGGCCGGATAGGCGCGAGCGCATGCGGATGCCGCCGCAGCAGAAAATGTGCCCGCCAACGCGTTCGATGTCGATCTCGATTTCGGCGAGCGCGCGTTCGTGGTCGAACTCGCAGGTACAGGTGCGTCCGTGTACGGAAGATCAACCGCCGTCGTGAGCCAGGACGAATTGCACGATCGCATCGTCCAGCATCTCGCCCGCATCCCGATGAGGCGAATGCCCACCGAAGGGTAGCTTGCACAGGTGTGCATGTTCGACCGCTTGTCCGATCGCATCGAGTTGCGCCATTGTCCCGTAATGATCATCGTGCGCTTGCACGGCCAGCAACGGGCGTTCTATCGTCGCCAATGGCTCGACGATATTCCACGCGCGGAACGCGGGGGCGAGCCATATGTCGCTCCAGCCATAAAAGGCCGAGTCGACGTCGGCGTGATAACGGCTCAGCTTCTCGCGCAGATCGGTTTGCTCGTAGGCCCGCTTCGTCTCTTCGATTCCCTGCACCGAGACGTCCTCGACGAACACGTGGGGAGCGACCACGACGGCACCGGCGAGTTGCCCTGGAAAGGCCGCCGCATACAAGAGCGCGATCGAGGCGCCGTCGCTGTGCCCGATCAGCCACATCCGTTGCCGCTGCGTTTCGTCGATGCCGAGGGCGTCGAGCAGGGCGGGTAGCACATCGCGCGCTTGCCGCGAAAGATAATCGACCGGCCACTTCTCCTCGTGCGCGCGCGGCGTCGACCGTCCATAACCGGGGCGCGAATAAACAAGCCCGCGCATGCCGAGCCGATCGCAAAGCTGCCGTGGCCAGCGGCGCCACATCGCGATCGAGCCGAGCCCTTCATGGAGGAACAGCGCAACGGGCGCCTCGGTACGGTCGGGATGAATCCATTGGCACTCGATCGACAAAGGTCCTCGGTCTCCACACGCGGGGAGACCGACGAAGCGGATATCGCCGGGCGCGGGTGCGGCGGGAGTCGTATTCATGTCATCGGTTGAGCGTCTTGGTGCGTCCGTTCGTGCCGGCGCACAAAGCGCGAGGCTGGAAACGAAAAGTGCAACGTGCGACAGGTTGGCTTGGTTCGACACGCATTGTCCACTAACCTTGTGCATGGCGTGGCGGCGCAGCGCGCGCGAGCGCGCCGGCGACGGCCGCGATATAGGCCGCCCATGAGCCGTGTGCGCGATATACATGCCTCGAAATAGTCTTACTCTGTAGGGCTTTCAATTTTCAGACGATATCGGCCCGCATGCCGAGGGCACGGTTCCTTACGGTAGTCTTGCTGTGTTTTACACGCGCTGTTTCGAAACAAGCGGAAATGCGTTTCATGCGGATGAACCTTCTGTCGACGAAGGCTTCAAATAGTCCGACTAGTTAAGGGTATCTATGGATTAAGGTCGCCAAGCCGGTGAGCTAGCATGGCATGCGTTTATGCATTGGCCACCGCGCAGCTCGTTATCTCGCGAGCGAGCGGGGCACGCCGGGGGCGAAGTGCGGCGCAGGCAGAGCAAGGCTTGCGCCGTTTCGCAAGAAGCATTCAGCCAACGAAAACGAAGGAGGATGTGATGACGAGCGAGCGAGACGATGCGCAGGATCAGTTGCAAGCGGCGGCCGATGAAGGTATGAACCGGACGCGGCGAGGGTTGTTGCAGGGCGCCGGCCTAGGCGCGGCACTGGCGATGATGGGCGGCATGATCTCGCCCGCTCAGGCGGCCGAGGCGCCGTTTCCGTCGCACAAGCGCTGGAAGATCGTTTTCGTCAATCACGTCACCACGAACCCCTTCTTCGTTCCGACGCAATACGGCATCCAAGATGCCTGTGCGATTCTGAACATGGATTACCAGTGGACCGGCTCGGCCAATGCGGACGTCGGCGAAATGGTCAACGCGATGAATGCCGCGATCGCCGCGAAGGCCGATGCGATCGCCGTGCCGATCGTCGATCCGAAAGCGTTCAACGCGCCGATTCAGAAGGCGCTCGACGCCGGTATTCCCGTGTTCTCGTATAACGCCGACGCGCCGCGCGGCAGCTCGAACCCGCGCCTCGCCTATATCGGCCAGGACCTGTACCAGTCGGGCTATCAGATGGGCGAGCGCATCGTGAATCTCGTCGATAGCGGGCTGGTGGCGCTGTTCATCGCCACGCCGGGGCAGCTCAACATTCAGCCGCGGCTCGACGGCGCCTCCGATGCGATCAAGAAGTCCGGCAAGAAGATCGAGATTCAAACGATCGCGACGGGTGCGACAGTCAACGAGGAACTGTCGAAGATCAAGTCGTTCTACCTCGGTCACCAAGATCTGAAGGGCATGTTCGCGGTGGACGCGGGCAGCACGCAAGGCGTCGCGCAAGTCATGAAGGAATCGAACTTGCCGGCCAAGGGCGTGCACGGCGGCGGGTTCGACCTCTTGCCGACCACAGTCCAATTGATTCACGACGGCTTCCTCGATTTCACCATCGACCAACAACCCTACGTGCAAGGGTTCTATACAGTCGTCGAAGCCTTCACCTACTTGGCTTCGGGCGGGCTCGTGGGGCCGGCGGACGTCAATAGCGGTTTGAAGTTCGTGACGAAGTCGACCGTCGATCCGTACCTGAACACGTCCACCCGCTACGAAGGCAAGAGCACGAAGGCGCAGATCGTACCGCGCTCGGGCGCGATCAAGTCATAGAGATGAGCGAACGATCGAATGAGCGATAGTGTGAACGAAGCGCATGGACGTTCCGCCGCCTCGCGCCCCCGCGCGAGGTTCGGCGGCTTCGCGTGGTCGGCCGAGCTGCGGATTTTGCTCGTGGCCGTGGCGGTGGGCGCGTATTTCGAAACCGCCAACCACGATTTCCTGCTGACGAGCGCGAGCCTGCAAAATCTCTCGCAGTTCGTCGCGCCGGCCGCGATCATCGCATTCGGCGAGATCATGTTGATGATCGGCGGGGAAATCGATCTATCGGCGGGCATGGTGTTCGCGTTCGCGCCGTTCATCATGGCGTTCGCGCAAGATGCCGGCGCGCCGATGTGGCTCGCCGTGGCAGCCGGGTTGGCCGCGGCGGGGCTGGTGGGATTCGTCAACGGCGCGGTTACCGTCTTTCTCCGTTTGCCTTCGTTCGTCACCACGCTCGGCACGCTGTTCTTGATCAACGGCGTCACGCTGACGATCTCGCGCGGCACGCCCGTCTCGACGCCTGGGGGGCCGGTGTTCACGGCCGTCATGGGCGGCTGGGGCTACAGCGAGATTTGCTGGGCTGTCGTCATCGCGCTCATGATGCACGCGATGCTCAAGCACACGCGTTGGGGGCTGCATACGGTCGCGAGCGGCGCCAATCCGCTGGGCGCGTCGGAGGCCGGCATTCACGTGAACCGGCTCAAGCTCGGCAATTTCATCTTGGCGGCGGTACTCGCGGGGCTCACGGGCATTCTCGAGGGCGTGCGGATCACGTCGATCGACCCGCAGGCCGGCGGCAATCAGATCATGTTCCTCGCGGTCGCGGCAGCCGTCATCGGCGGCACGCCGCTCACGGGCGGCTCGGGCACGATCATCGGCGGGCTGATCGGCGCCGCCGTGCTCGGCATGTTGAACGACGGCTTTACGCTGATCGGCATCAACGCCTTCACGTTCAACATTATTCTCGGCGCCGCGATTCTCGCCGCGATGATCTTCAATATTCACGTGTCGCGGCTCGGCCGGCGCGGGAGGTCGTAATGGCCACGAACGAAGCGCCGCTCGCGTTGCAGGCGCAAAACATCGTCAAACGTTTCGGTGCGGTCACGGCGCTCGACGGCGTCTCGCTGCACCTCGCCGAAGGCGAAATTCTCGGGATTCTCGGCGACAACGGTGCCGGCAAATCGACGTTGATCAAGATCCTGACAGGTTTTCATCAGCAGACCGAAGGCGAGCTGTTTATCCACGGCGAGCAGACGTTGTTGCGCTCGGTCGATCATGCGCGCGCGCTCGGCATCGAATGCGTCTATCAAGACCTTGCGCTCGCCAATTCGCTGAGCATCTACCACAACATGTTCTTGAACCGGGAGATCGTCTACCCGGGGCCGATCCGCTTTCTGAACCACCGCGCGATGCGCGAGCGCGCGGCGCAGTGCTTGGAAGATATCGGCGTGCATGTGCCGTCGGTGACGATGCCCGTCGAGCGTTTGTCGGGCGGACAACGGCAGGCCATCGCGGTGGCGCGCGCGGTCAATTCCAACGCGCGCATCTTGCTGCTCGACGAGCCGCTGGCGGCGATGGGCGCGCGCGAAGCGGGGCTCATCATCGATTTGATTCTTCGGCTCAAAGACAAGGGCGGACTGTCGATCGTCATGATCATGCACAACTACGCCCAAACGCTCGATATCGCCGATCGCATCATGCTCATGCAGCGCGGCCGCGTGACGTACGAGCAGCACAGCGCGAAGACCTCGGTGCCCGAACTCATGGAAATTGTGCGGCGCGAGTATCGCGCGATGCGCGAGGCCACGAACGGCGCGCGCGCCTAACTAAAAGCCAAGCCTGACGATCCGATCCGCCGCCCGGGTGCGGGCGGCGGATCGCCTGTTCGTCAGTCCGTCTTCGCGGCCGCGGCCAGCTTGTCGGCCGCTTCCTGCGCGGTTTCGTCCTTGCTGACCCAGTAGTTGCCGAGCACGTCGTAAAACGCGCCTTCCACGGCGGGGGAAACGAGCATGTCGTGCGCCCAGGAGGGCACGAGGCCTCCCGTTGTCCCCGCGGCCTTGAAATCGGCGGACGATTGCTTGGCGCAATCGTCGAACTTCGCGAGGCTCAGATCCTGGCGCACGGGAATCGAGCCCTTGTTCAGGTTGAAGGCTTCTTGGAACGCTGGGCTCATGAGCAGGCCCGCCATATCCTTTTGTCCCTTCTCGACGCCGGGCGTCTTGACCTTGAAGAAGACGAAGCTATCGACGTTGAACGTGAAGTCCTTCTGCGATCCGGGTGCCGCCACGCACAGGTAGTCCTTGCCGGGCACCTTGCCCGCTACCGTGAACTCGCCCTTTGCCCAATCGCCCATGAATTGCATGGCGGCACGGCCGTTGATCACCATGGCGGTGGCCATGTTCCAGTCGCGCCCGACTTGGCCTTCGTCCGTATAGGCCTTGATCCGTTTGAATGTTTCCAACGCTTTGACCATCGTCGGGCCTTTCAGCGTGGCCTGATCGAGCTGGACGAATGCCTTCTTGTAGAAATCGGCACCGCCGACGCCGAGCGCGACGGATTCGAATGTTTCCGCTTCCTGCCAGGGCTGTCCGCCGATCGCCACCGGGGTGATGCCGGCTTTCTTCAGGGCATCGGCCACTTTGAAGAACGCGTCCCATGTCGCCGGCGGTTGCGCGCCGACTTTCTTGAGCGCTTGCGCGTTGATCCAGAGCCAGTTCACGCGATGCACGTTCACAGGGGCGCCCACATATTGGCCCTTGTATTTCATGATGCTTGCGATCTCGGGGGGCAACAGGCGATCCCAATTGCCGGCACGGGCCACATCGTCGATCGGTAAGAGCACGCCCTGATCGGCCCATTCCTGAATTGCGGGACCCTTGATCTGGGCGGCCGCGGGCGGATTGCCCGCCACGACGCGCGTTTTTAGCGCGGTCATCGCGTTGCCGCCGCCGCCGCCCGCCACCGCGAAGTCGACCCAGGTATCGCCCTTTTGCTCGAGCATCTGCTTGAGCAATTGCGCCGATTTCGCTTCGCCGCCCGACGTCCAATAGTGCAATACCTCGACCGAGGCGGCCTGTGCCGGGCTTGCGGCGAATGCGTAGGCCCATGCGGCCGCCGCACAGGCGGTCAGACTGACGAAGGAACGGCGCGCTCGTGCGCGCGCTTGCTGAGTCGATCGCATTGAGGATTCTCCGATTGCCGGCCGAAGTCGGACAGGGGTTGGCGAATGGTCTGGCGAATGATGGTAGCGCTATCTTGAGGTTGTCTTCACTAGGAGGAACCCTGTCGAATCGGGGGGGCGGCGTTTCAACGCGGCGAATGTAAGCGTCGCTGCAAGAGGTCCTTGCTCGCTTTGACGAGGGGCCCCTTGCGCACTTCCTCGACAACGTATTCGACGAACGCGGCCACGCGCGGCGGCAAATGCTTTCGCGCGGCGTAATAGATGCAAATCGGGCTGCGCTGCGCCGCGTATTGGGGCAGTACGAGACGCAGTGTGCCGGCGGCGATTGCCGGGGCGGCGTGGTGGGCACCGAGCAAAGCGATACCGCACCCGGCCACGGCCAGCTCCGTCACCGCTTCCGCATCGGTGACGGCCAGCTGCTCGCTCGGCTCGAACACGATTTCCTTGTTTCGCATCCGTAGCTTCCAACTCGCGACGCGTCCCGTGCGCGGCGAGCGAAAGACGACATGCCGATGGCGCGCGAGATCGTCGATCGATTCGGGCGTGCCCGCGCGCGCGAGGTACTGGGGCGCTGCGCACAGCACGAGCGTCAACGGCAACAGCGTGCGCGCGACCAGGCTCGAATCGCCGTCGTGCATTTGCCCGATGGCGCAGTCGTAACCCTCCGAGATCAGATCCACGGCGCGGTTTTCGAAGCGCAGATCGAGGGCGATGCGCGGATAGCGCTCGGCGAAGCCTTGGAGAGTCGGCAGAATCGCCGCGCGGCTGAATGCCATCGGCAGCGACACTTTGACGGTGCCCGCCAGTTGCGTTTCATCGGAGGACAGCGCTGCGATTGCATCGTCGATCTGCCGCGCGGGCTCGCGCACCATCGCGTACAAACGCCGCCCTTCGTCGGTGACGGACAGGCGGCGCGTGGTGCGCTGAAACAGCCGGCAGCCGAGAAACGATTCGAGCATGCCGATCTGCTTGCTGACGGCGCCGGGCGTCACGCCCAATTCGCGGCCCGCCGTCGAAAAGTTCGTCGATTCGACCGTTTGCGCGAACGTGCGCAGCGCCTTGAGCAGATCGATGGAGCTATTGCCGTCCGGTTTCATTTATTACTCGTGCTCATAACTGTTTTTCTACCGACGATTATAGACCGGCGGCTATGCCATACCCAGAATGGCTGACATCGCTGATACTTGAGAAGGAGACGAACGTGAGGATCGGAATCATAGGCGCGGGCAACGTCGGCATCGGCATCGCGAAGCGGCTGATCGCCAAAGGGCATTGCGCGATGCTCAGCTTTAGCTTGGACATGCAACGGCTATCGACGACAGCGGCCAGCCTGCGTGCGCGGGTGGGTACGGTGTCGGAGGCGGTGGAGTTCGGCGACGTCATCGTGCTTGCCGTGCCTTGGAGCGTGGTGGACGAGGCGCTGTCTCAAGCCGGCAGTGCTCCGCCGCAGCGCATCCTGTGGGACTGTACGAACGCGCTGAAGCCCGACCTGAGCGGGCTGGCGATCGGTACCGACACGTCGGGCGGCGAAGAGGTGGCGCGGCTGGCGCCCTGGGCGACGGTGGTCAAGGCGATTCCGCCGTTTGCGCAGATGTTGCATTCGTCCAGCATGCGGATCGGCGATCAGCGAACCGATGTGTTCGTCTGCGGCGACGACGACCCTGCGCGCGCCGTGGTCTGCCGGCTCGTGCGGGAGATCGATGCGCAGCCGGTCGATGCGGGGCCGCTATCGTTGGCGCGCTATGCGGAACCGGCTGCGATGCTGCTCGTGCAACTGGCCTATAGCCGCCACTGGGGGCCGAGAATCGGTATGTCCGTGCTCCGAGGCGATCCGGCAGAAGGACCGCGACACGGCGTCTGAACGGACGGCTCGACGGCGCGGGGCTGGCAACGCACGATCTTGACGTGCATCGAGTCAAGATCCCTGTTGCCGGCAGCGGTGCCGATCGCGCGCGAATGTCGGTGTATGCGGCGCGCGAGCGGCGACGCTGATACTATTGTCGTCCGATTCAGGTTTGCGGTGACAGGACAGAGCATGGGTTTCGAGCAACTGGCTGCGCTCAAGGCGCAGCTGACGAAAGAAGCGAAGTTGAAGAAGCAGCAAGAGCGCGCGGCGGATACGCCCGCGCCGGCGGCAAAGCCGGCGGGCAAGGGCGCGCCGAAGACGGATAGGCCTGCGCGGCCCGCACGGCCCGCGCGAGCCGGCGCTCCCGTGCGCACGGGCGAGAAGACGCCGCCGGTCGATCCCGTCGTGCGCGTCATCGGAACGCTGCAAAAGCGCTTCCCGGCTGCCTTCCCGAAGAATCCGGCCCCGAAAGTACCGCTCAAGGTCGGTATCCTGGCCGATTTGCTGGCGCAGGCCGCCGAGCTGCAACTGAGCGAGGCGCAGATTCGAGATGCTGTCAGTACGTGGTGCCGCGGCAGCCGTTATTGGGCGTGCCTGACCGACGGCGCGGCGCGCGTCGATTTGTCCGGCGCCCCGGCCGGTACGGTGACGGCGCGCGATGCGGCCTTCGCACGCAACCAGGCGAAGGGCGGCCCGGGCGGGCGCCGCAAAGCGCAAGGCAAGCCGAACGCGGCCGCTCCGGCCGCTGCCGGCGAATCGCAACCGAGCCAACCGAGTTCGGAGGGCGCCAGCGCCGAGCCTGCACAGGCGGACGCGAACGCAGCGCAAGCACAGGGCGCGCAGCCGCAGAGCAATGAAACGGGTAGCGATGCATCTCCGGAGTGAGCCTTGGCTCGCCTGCCTGCCTACGGGCTTGCGTAGGGCATCGCCGTAACGCGTCGAATCGGCGGTAGGATCGAGGCCAATGCCCGATCGCTACCGCCGCTTAGCACATCGAGCCGCGCCGGCTCAGCCTTCTTTTTTCCCCAACAGGCCTTCCACGAGCGAACCCAGTCCACCGGCTTGCCCGATGGAGGCGAGGATGTTCGCGGTATCGAGTTGTCCGCTCGCCGGCACTTCGCCGTTCGGCGTCCCATGGTCGACGACGTGCGGCAGCACTTGCGCGAGCACGCTCGAAGCTTGCTCGGGCGACACGCCGAGCTTGCCGGCCAACTCGCCCAGGGCACCCGAGCCGACGACGTTTTGAACCGTATCGGGCGAGACGGCTTGGTTGGCGCCGCCGCCGATCCACGACTGAACGAGACCGCCCGCGCCCTGCGTTTCGAATTGTTGAATCAGCCCTTGCAACCCGCCCGGCTGGTTGTTGACGAACTCCGTCACGGTTGTCAGTACGTTCTGTTGTTGGCCACCCGCGTTCGCGTTGCCCAGAAAAGAACCCACTACATCGAGTAGACCCATGATGACGCTCCTGTTGAAGCGGCGCAGCCCGGTGTCGTGCGGCGCCGAAGAAAAATGCGCCCTACGGCGCGGGAATGACCGGATGCGGCGCGCTCAAGTACCCGATGCCGCCGAGCCGGCCTTTGTTTTATCTTTCTTTTTCTTTTTCGATTGAGTGGCTTGCGCGTTCGATGCCGCGCTTGCGGAGGACGACGAAGCCGCCTGTGAGGGGAGGGCGCGCAGGCCCCATTTCCTTCGAGGTTCGCTGGCCGCCAGCGCCGGCGCCATCGCCGCAGGCGCCTTCTCTTGCTTGGCGCCGGCACCGGCACCGGCACCGGTCGGCGGGGCGGAGGAGCCGCCGATCGTCAGCCCCTCGGCTTCGAGTTTCGTGACGGATTTCATGCCCAGCCCGGTCACGCGCCGCGCCAAATCGTCGGCATTCTTGAACGGACCGTGCGCGGTCCGCTCGTCGACGATCGCTTTCGATTTGACTGGGCCAATTCCTTTGAGGGTTTGCAGCGTCGCTTGGTCCGCGGTGTTGACGTCCACGGGGCCGGCGAACGCGGTGGACATCGTGACGAATAGGGCGGCGAGCAGCAAAACGAGCTTTCTAAGCATGGCGAATACTCTCGATCGACGAATGAACCGGCAGGTGGAAAGCGCGGAGCGCACCATTGCGTGCACCGCGCTCCGCTCTTAATTCAATCAACAACTTACGCTGTTAATCTGCAGCTTGTCCACAGCATTGCCAACAGAAAATGGGGATAACTGACGCAATGCGCGACCCACGCGAGGGCGCATGGCGGATATTACCCACTATCTGGCCGGTAGAGCCTTAAAAAAGGTGCACCCGGCCTATGCGGTCACGCGGCTATGCGGATCGCAAAGCCCCAGGGTATTGCGCCATGGTTCGATGTCCGCCGGATGACGCGGCGAATGCCGCGAACGGCATTGTCCCGGCAAGCCGCTTTTGCCGGCGCATAGGCGGGCCCACGTAGCGAGCCTCGTTTCGGCGCGTAGTGTGCCGACTATGCAAAACGAATCGAGTGCTTGCTGATTTAGCGCGCGCAATGCGCCGCGCATTGTTCAATCGATTAGGCATCCTAACGATATTCGGTCCAGCGATACGAACTCATCGTTTCGCATTCCGATCGACAGCGTTGGCGTTTTCGCGTGCACGCAACGGATCGAGCAATGGACGCAAGCCGTTGTGATCGAGTTCCTGCATGAGCGCGAGCAGGCGGCCGATTTCTCCCGGCGGAAACCCCTCGCGTGCGAACCAATTGAGGTAATGGCCGGGCAAATCCGCGATGAGTCGGCCTTGGTATTTGCCGAACGGCATGGCGAGCGTCACGAGGCGTTCGAGGTCGTGCGTATCCATAAACGCATAAACGTAAGAGAGGGGCTGGCACCCGTCGACATCGGAACGGGGCCGATCGGCGCGCTACGGATGATACGCCTATGCGATGTCACGATATGAAAACGGGGGGACGTATGCGCGTTTTCGAAGAAAAAAAGCCCCTTCGCGCCGAACTCTTTCGACGTTCGCATGGTCAGAGTGGCCGACCTCGCAAGGGTCGTACCTACTCATTTGCTACTCGATCATGGAGGCATTACGTGATGATGAAGAGACGTCGATTCCTGGGCAACGTGGCCGCTCTCGCGGGCGGGCACGTGCTCGTTGCATTCGGTGGCCTGGGAGCCGGCGAAGCTATCGCCGCGAGCAATGTCGCGAGCACATCCTCGGTAACAGGTGCCGCACTTTCAGTGTCTACCGACGGTACGGTCATTCCTTCCGCGACCGCGATCGTCGACCGCCTACACAATGTATGGACCGTCAGCAACGGATTTATTTACAAGAACGGCGTAAAAGATAAGGACTCCTACAACGTGAGTCTCCTGCTCTGGTACGGCGGCATGGTCTATCAGCGCGGCACGGGCGGCCAGTTTTACGTGATGACGTGGGCCGACCGCTGGCTGCCGTGTAGCGACCCGCGCATCGCACTCGCCGTACCGTCGGGCGGCTTCTACGGAATCAACGGTCACTTCGATTATCCGTTCACGCCGCAGCAGATCGTCGCGACCTTGCAATCGCTCGGTTGCACGAGCTATCGCGTGGGCTGCGATGGGTCGTCCAAGCAAGTGAATGCGCTGATCGGACTGGCCGATGCATTCCGTTCGGTGGGATTCACGCTGTTGCCGATGCTGAACTTCGGCTTGCGCGACGGCAACGGCAACTTGTACCCGAGCGAGAGCGCCGCCTATTTCGCGACTCGTGCCGGCGCGGCTACCGTGGCCCGAGCACTGGGCCCGCATGGCATCGCGCTGTACGAATGCGGCAACGAACTCACGCGCGATCGCGCGATCATTCTGAACGCCACTCAGGCCGGGACGGGGCCGCGCGATTTCAACAACGCGAACTGGCCCATCCTCCGGGGCGCCATTCAAGGCATGATCGACGGCGTCAAATCCGTGCAGCCGAATGCGAAGTGCGGCGTGAATTTCACGGTGGCCGATATCGGTGCGTCGGATCTTCTTTGGGACGGCGAGCAGCCGGACGGGTCCGGCGGCTACCGCAAGATGCGTTGGGACGTTACGACGTGGCACAACTACCAGCCGTACGGCGACATCTTCGACATCGGCATCGACGGCGCGGGCCCGGGCTTCAATCTGCCCGCGTACTGCAAGGCGCGCTACGGGGTGCCGTTCATGATTACGGAGTGGAACGCGGCGCCCGAGGAAAACGAGCAATTCCGGGCGAACTACGTACAACAAAAGCTTCAGCGCTTTTACGCGGCGCGCAAGCAAGAAGGGATTCAGGCGGTGATGTACTACGACTTGATCAGCGGCGACCAAACGTTCGGGATCGTCATGAACGATCTCGCGCCGATCGAGCCGACCCACACGGCGTTCAGCGCGTTCACCGCGTCGAACGCCGATCTGTAGCGATCTAGCCCAACGGTTCCGAATCCTCGCACTCGCTTTCGTTGCGCAACAGATCGGTGATGCGCTCGAACGGCATCGGTCTGCCTGTCAGATAGCCTTGCACGATATCGCAGCCCGCGTCGGTGAGCCATGCCAGTTGCGCCGCGTCTTCCACGCCTTCGGCGACGACGCCGATACCGAAGCTGTGGGCCATGGAGATGATGGCCGTCACGATCGGCTGTCCGGCTTGCGGCAACGGTTTCACGAATGCGCGATCGATCTTCAGGTTATTGACGGGGAACGACTGCAAGTACGATAGCGAGGAGTAACCCGTGCCGAAATCGTCGAGCGAGAGGCGGATGCCCGCTTCGCGCAGTTGGCGCATCGCCTCGACCCCGGCGGTCATGTTCGCCATCAGTTGGCTCTCCGTGAGTTCGAGTTCGAGCAGATGCGGAGAAAGACCACTATCGGCGAGGATCGCCATCACGTCTTGACTGTAGTCGGCCTCGCGCAACTGGCGTGCCGAGACATTCACCGCCACGTGCAGTTCGACACCGGGCTCCGCGTTCCAGCGCGCGGCGTCGCGACAAGCGCGCCGCAGCACCCATCGCCCCAGCGCCACGATCAGTTCGCTGTCTTCCGCCACGGGGACGAATTCGATCGGCGAGATCTCCCCGTCCACCGGGTGAATCCAACGGGCCAGTGCCTCGACCCCGATCATGCGCCCGGTCTCGCAGGAGAACTGCGGCTGATAGACGAGGCTCAGGGCGTCTTCCTCGATCGCCTTGCGCAACTGCGCTTCGAGCCGCGTGCGGCGGCGCGCCTCGACGGTCATATTCGGATGGAATTCGACCGCTGCATTCTTGCCCGTGCTTTTGGCGGCGTACAGCGCGATATCGGCGCTGCTCACGAGCGCCGCGATATCGGCTGCGTCGTCGGGATAAACGCTCACGCCGACACTGGCGCTCGCCACGATGCTTGCGCGCGGGAGATCGAACGGGCGGGCGAGGGCGCGTGCGATCCGCTCGGCGGTGCGAATACCTTCGGCCTTTTCTTTCGCGATCGCGACGAGCACGGCGAATTCGTCGCCGCCGATCCGGCTGACGAGATCCGCCACCCGTACGCTTTGCCGCAACGCGTCGGCGACATGCTTGAGCAATTCGTCGCCGGCGCCGTGCCCGAGCGTGTCGTTCACATTCTTGAAATCGTCGAGATCGACCAGAATCAACGCAGCCCGCGAGCATCCAGGGGCGCCGCGCTGCAAGCGCTCGGTCAACGCATCGTAGAACGCACGGCGATTCGGCAAGCCCGTGAGCGGATCGGTGGAAGCCAAGTATTCGAGCTTCTCTTCCGCCTGCGCGATCCGAGCGCTCATCCGCGACGTGATGACGAACGCGATCCATAGCGCACATAGCGATGCCGCAAGGATGAACAGCGCGAAATGCAGCAATTCGGCCGCCATTTGCTTCGTCGTGGCGACGACGACGACCGTCCCGAGCGTCTTCCCGTTTTGCGTGATGGTCGACGCGACGAAGACATCGTCGAACAACAAGCGCCGGCTCGTGCGCTCGACGTCGAGCGGGTTGGCTTCGAGGCGCTCGTGAGGAGAAAGCCCTGGTTTCGCATAGGCGGCGAAGCGTTTGCCGTCCGCGGTGTAGATGCCGGCGCTGGCGACATAAGGGACGTTGCGCAGCGAATGCAGCGTTTCCTGCGCCGAGCGTAGATCGTCGAACAAGACCGAGGCCGACACATTGTCGGCAATCATGTCGGCTTGTACGGTGGCGTCGGCCATCAAGGTCGAGCGCAACGCAATGGCTTGATAGGCGAGCAGCACGAGGCCCGAGATCAACAAGGCGACGCCGAAACCGGCGAGCTTGACGCGTGCCATCTCTTTCATGGGGCTCGGCGCAGGGTTCTCGCTATGTTTCATGTCACGTTCCTTGCGAGGCGGAGCAGTTTCGAGCTGAGCCCGAGATGGCGATGCACCGCTTCCGTGTTGTCGATGTCGAACCGAAGCCGGTCGCCTTCGCGAAACAGCGTGATGACGGAGCGGCTGTCGCCGCCCTCCGAGTCGGCGGTTCGCACCACCAAGATCGGCAGGGCGAGCGCGGCTTTCGCGAGGGTGTTCGAAGCGGGGTCGTCGACGATGAGGACATTGCACGCGGGCAGCGCCGCGTTATCGGTAATGGGCCTCGCGCTCCATGCTCGGCCCGCCACCGCACGCCCGTCGAGCTTGGCCAGCGTCGCACCCAGCGGCGAATGCGCGCTGACGCAGACCGTGAGGCTGGTACCGCCGGCAGGTGCGGCCGGCCACTCGGTGAACTCCGTGAAGTTGTAGATGTAGGCGGCTTCGAGGGAATAGAGATCCGCTTGCGCGTAGGCGCACATTCGCGCGCAAGCGGATGCAGCCAGCAAGCAAAGCGCGATGCGACGAAGGACGGGTCTCGCGGTTCGCATGTCAGAAACCGTAGACGAGCTTGAGCACGAAGGTCCGGCTTTGCTGCGGGATCGTGTTTTGCGTGAAATTCGGGCCGGCCGGGTCAGCGTAGACTCTGTTCGTCACGTTGTAGATGGAGAACGACACGTCCGCGTGCGGCACCAAGCGCGCGCTGCCGATCGTCACGTTGCCGAGGCAGTACCCGCTAGCGGCACCGGCCTGCGCCAAGCGGGCGGATTCGCAGCGCAGCTCCGCGCCGAGACGTGCGCCGTGCCGAAAGAGCGGTACGGTCACGTTGAGTTTTCCAAGCTGGCGCGGAGAGTTCTGCAGCACGGCGCCCGTGTCGGTATCGCGGGCGAGCTGCCAAGCGTAGCTCGCGCGGATTTTCGCGACCGAACCCACGTTTTGCTCGTAGGCGAGTTCGACGCCGTGCGCGCGCGCGTGGTCGGTGTTCTCGAACATGTAGAGCCCCGACGGCTCCAGCGTTTCGGTGATGAGATCGCGCACGTCGTATTGGAACAACGATACGGTGGCGTGCGCGTTTTCGCCGAATGCACGGTCGTAGACGAATTCCGTCGTCGTGATGTGCTCGGCCTTGAGCGCCGGATTGCCGTCCTGGCCGCCCGCGCCGGGAATCGTGTAATAGAGTTCGTACGCGTTCGGCGCACGATAGGCATGCCCATAAATGAGCTTGAACGTATCGGCGCTCGTCGGCTTGTAATTCAGTGCGAAGCGTGGGCTGACGTTCGTGCCCGAGATCGTTTCCCGGTCCACGCGCAACCCGGCGGTCAGCGTGAAACGCCATGGCAACCGGATCTCGTCTTCCGCATAGACGCCGATGGAATGGCTGCTTCGACGATCGTCCAGGATCGACTGATACGGATCGGCATTGTAGTTGTACTGGTTGCGACTGGCGTCGCGCGTGAGACTCACGCCCGCGACGAGCTTGTTGCGCGGGATCGTGGTAAGGGTAGCGTGCACGTCGGCGCCGTACCAAATCGCTTTGTCGCCGTCGATGTTCTCGAGCGCGGGTGTACCGTACAACCCGTCGCTGCGATAGTCGTAACGCTCCCAGTAGACCTCCGACGCCAGTTCGAGTCCGCTCGTCACCGCATGGCTGTACTTGGCATCGATGAAGCTGTGCGTATCGCTCGTGCTTTCCGGCGTATCGAAGATTGCCTGATAGGGCGCGGTGGGCACGCCCTTCGTGCGGTTGCCGTAGCCGGCGCTGAGCTTGAAATCCCGGTACGCGAATTTGGCGAACAGGTACTGTGCGCGGTCGTAGTCGAGATGCTGCGCCACGCCGTTGTTCTGATCGGGCGTGTCGAATTCGGGGTAGTAAAGATCCTGCCCGCTGCGCACGAAGCTCGTGGCCGACAAGACGAGGTCGGCGCCGTTCTCGCCATGCCAGCCGTAGGTGGCCCGCGCGCGCTTTTCGCCGAAGCTGCCGACCGACGCGGCGGCTTCGGCGCCGTGGATGTCGCTGCCCTTCTTGGTGACGACGTTGATCACGCCGAACAGCGCGTTCGAGCCGTAGACGGCGGAGCCGGGGCCGGGTACGTATTCGATGCGCTCGACCAGATCCATGTCGAGCGGAAAATCGTCCCCGATCGGCGCTTGATCGTAGACCGAATCGTTCACGCGCATGCCGTCGATCAACAGCAAGAAGCGGCTGTTGTAGTCGCCGGGCCGCTGAAAGCCGCCGCCGCCGAGGTACGAATAGGTTCGGTCGTACGTCGTGTAGAGCCCGGGCAGCGAAGCCAGGGCGTCGGCCAGCGTGCGCCAGCCGAAGGCTTGGATGTCCTTGGCCGTGAGCACGACGACGGCCGCCGGTGCATCGGCCACCGGCTGGCTGAATAAGGTAGCAGTCCTAACCTTTACCTGCATCAGCGCTTCGAGCGGCATCGAAGCGAGATCGCTCGCCGAGCCGGCCGTATCGGCCGGTGCGGCGGCGACGCGGCTCGCGGCTACGAGCATCGAGAGCACGAGCGCAAGGCGGCACAGCGGGTGCGGGTTGTGCCCGCGAGGGGAGCGTTCCGAAAGCATGGAGCAAAGAAGGACGACAGCGTTCGATCATCTAATGTGTGCCTGCTTCTTTAACGGCTCGGGAATGTAAAGCTTGAGGGGCGCTCGTCCCAGCTTGACGAACGGCTGGCCTTGATTTAAGGGGCTGCCGGCGTGCCGCGGCCGCACACGTTTGCGTGAGCGGAGCGGCCGGGATGAAGTCGGGGATGAAGTAATAGTTACTTGAATAGCGCGTGAGGAGCGCTCGCCGCCCACGAAGGCTCAAGACACGTCGCACCGAACGGCGGCGTCGCGCGTTCGACGGCGGCTCACGCGCAGGTAGAGCAGCGCGCAGGCGCTCATCGCGAGCGGCCACAGCAAAAACCACCCCGTTGCCAAGCAGAGCGCGACGACGCACGCAAGCGCGCACTGGGCGCAGCGATGGGCGGCCGTCCCGCGGGGCAATAGCCGTAATGCCGCTGCACAGCCGAGCGCGTAGACGGTCACGAACGATCCGGTCGTCAGCAAGACGAGCGGTTTGGGACCCACGCCCGCTAACTCGACCGCAAGGGTGCCGATTGCCGCTAGGGCGCAAATGACGGCGAGACTACGGCGAGGCACGTCCCCCGCGAGGCTGCCGGCGGCGAACCAGGCCGGCAGGGCGCCGTCGCGCCCCAACGCCGCCCCGAGCTTGGCGGCGCCGGCAAAGTAGGCGTTCATCGTGCCGAGGGTTAGCAGCAGCGCCGCGCCGGCGGCCAGCAGCCGGATATTGCCGCCGATACCGCGCACGAGCAACTCGGCGAGCGGCGCGCTTAAGCGGCCGGCCGAGGGGCCGAGCACGAGCACGCTGGCAAGCGCGACGGCCAGATACAGCACCCCTACGACCACCACGGCGATCGCCGAGGCGCGCGGCAGATCGCGCGCGGGATGCTTGAATTCCCCGGCGAGATGCGTAATGGCCTCCCAACCGGCGAAGCTCCAGACGAGCAAGGCGGCAGCGGGCACGACGGCCAGCCATCCATGAGGGGCGAACGGATGAAGGTTGCCGGCCCGCGCATGCGGGGCGGACGCGGCGACGGCCGTGACCAGCAGCGCGACGAGCAGCGAGGACAGGATAAGCTGCATGCGCCCGGAGATCGTGACGCCGAATGCGTTCGCGGCCGTGACGACGATGAGTAAGGCCGCGCTCGTCGCCAGCACCGTCTGTTCGCCGCCGCCGACCGCGGCAGCCACATAGGCGCCCGCGAAGATCGCGGCGGCCGGCGCGCCGGCGGGTACGGCGAAGTAGAAGCACCAGCCGACGATCGCCGAGGCGCGCGGGCCGAATGCTTGGCGAGCGTACGTGGCGACACCGCCCGCATCGGGATAGCGCGCGCCGAGCGCGGCGAACGTCGCGGCGAGCGGAGCCGACAGCACCACGAGCGCGAGCCAAGCCACCAGCGAGGCCGGCCCGGCCACCTCGGCCGCCAAGGCGGGCAGGGCGATGACGCCGGTGCCGAGCACGGCGCCGACGTAAAGCGCCGCGCCTTGAAGCACGGTCAGGCTGCCGTGCGATGGCCCGGGTTGGCGCCCGGGAGGGGAAGAAGCGTTCGTCGACGGGCTCATCTCGTGTGCGTATCCTCGTGGCTTCGCGCGCAGGCGGGGCGCCGCGGCTTTATCGTGTCCGAGTGCCGCGCGAGGCGATGCGCGTGCGGCCGCGGATGGGGCGGTTATAGTCCCCAATAGATGACAAGGAATGTCATGTATTGCGCCGGCGCCGCCGCAGCGAGCCGAAAAACCGCCGCGATTCGTCATGGTAATCCCGTATATCTGCGCCTATGCTGTGAAAGGCTCGGGAAGGATTGCCCCACCTAGAATCGCTCCATCGATGCAACCCGGCGCAACACCGCGCCGACATAAATGAGGAGACACTCGCATGCACCCGACGCCGCGGAAAATCCGCACTTTCGCTCTCGCTTCCGCCTTGCTGTTCGGCCTGGCTTCCCATGGCGCCATGGCCGCCGACAGCGGCAAGATCACGATCATGGTCGGGGGGATCACAAAGCTCATTTATTTGCCGGCGAAGCTAACCGAGCAACTGGGCTATTTCAAGGATGAAGGACTCGATGTCGAGCTGCTGTCGCAGCCGGCCGGCGTCGATGCCGAAAACGAATTGCTCGCGGGCGCGGTGCAAGCCGTGGTCGGCTTCTACGATCACACGATCGATCTGCAGACGAAGGGTAAGGATGTCGAGGCGATCGTCGTGTTCGGCCACGTGCCCGGCGAGGTCGAAATGGTCTCGACGAAGGCTGCCGATACCATCAAATCGATGGCCGACGTCAAAGGCAAGACGCTCGGCGTGACGGGTCTGGGCTCGTCGACGAGCTTCCTCACGCAATATCTGGCCGGCCAGCACGGCATCGCGTCGTCGCAATACACGATGCTGCCGGTCGGCGCCGATGCGAGCTTCATCGCTGCGATCAAGCAGTCGCGCATCGACGCGGGTATGACGACGGAGCCGACGGTTTCGAAGCTGCTCGCGACGGGCGATGCCAAGGTGCTCGTCGACATGCGTTCGCTCGACGGCACCAAGGCGGCGCTCGGCGGCACCTATCCGGCCTCGAGCTTGTACGTGCAATCGGCCTGGGTCAACGCGCACAAGGATGAAGCGGCGAAGCTCGCGCATGCGTTCGTGCGCACGATGCAGTTCATCCACACGCACAGCGCCGAGGAAATTGCCGCCAAGATGCCGGCCGATTACCAGAAGGACAAAGCGCTGTATCTCTCCGCTTTGAAGGCGTCGCTGCCGATGTACACGGCGGACGGCAAGATGCCGGCCGACGGCCCGACGACGGTGCTCAAGGTCCTGTCGGGCTTTAACCCGGCGATCAAGGGCAAGCACGTCGATCTGTCGAAGACTTATACGAACGAGTTCGTTGCCGCGAAGTAAGCATTAACCGGCCTGCCGAGCCGCGATGCGCGAGCGCGCGGTTCGATGGGCCTAACACGGTCTCCCCCTGTCGTACCCCGGGCGCCGCCGTTCGGGCGCCCACCCAAATTGCTTGGATTGCTCTGATGAACCACGCTGCTTCCAATAACACACCCGTCATCGAGTTCGACTCGGTGTCATGCCGGTTTATTTCGCCCGACGGCAAAGCGACGATCGCGCTGCGCGACTTCAGCATGTCGGTGGCCAAGGGCGAATTCATCGCCATCGTCGGCCCGACCGGCTGCGGCAAGTCGACGACGCTCAGCATGATCACGGGCCTGCTTCAGCCGACGACCGGCAGCGTGCGCGTCATGGGCAATCCCGTTACGGGCATCGATCCGCGCATCGGCTTCGTATTCCAGGCCGACGCCGTGTTCCCGTGGCGCTCGGTGCTCGACAACGTCGCCGCAGGCCCGTTGTTCCGCGGCCGCTCGAAGGCCGCCGCCTACGACGAGGCGAAGGACTGGCTGCGCCGCGTCGGCCTCGAGAAATTCGGCAATCATTACCCGCATCAACTCTCGGGCGGCATGCGCAAACGCGTCGCGCTGGCCCAGACTTTCATCAACAAGCCCGAAATCTTGCTGATGGACGAACCGTTTTCGGCGCTCGACATGCAAACGCGGACGCTCATGCAAGACGAGTTGCTTCAGTTGTGGTCGGCGAACAAGGGCTCGGTCGTCTTCGTGACGCACGATCTCGAAGAAGCCATCGCGCTGGCCGATCGCGTGTTCGTGCTGACGGCGCGCCCCGCGACCCTGAAAAAGGTCTATGAAATCGACCTGCCGCGCCCGCGCATTACTTCGGAGATTCGCTATGAACAGCGTTTCATCGAACTCTCGCGCGACATTTGGCACGACCTGCGCGAAGAAGTGCAGATTGCTTGACTTTGAATACCGGAAAGACTGAGATGTCTACTATGGCTACTACCTTCGAACAACCCAAAGCGAGCCCGATAGAAGCGTCGCTCGCCGAAGTGGAAAAGGCGGCGCAGCGGCGGTTGCGCCAGCGTCGCGCATTGATTATCGGCCTGCGCCTGCTCGTACTCGTGGTCTGGCTCGGCGGCTGGGAACTCGCCGGCCGGCTGAAATGGATCGATCCGTTCTTCTTCTCGATGCCCTCGCTGATCTTCGCGCAAATTCTCGATTGGTTCGCCAACGGCACCTCGCAAGGGCCGCTGCTCACGCAAGTGTGGGTGACGCTCGAGGAGACGGCGATCGGTTTTGCGATCGGCTCGGTGGCCGGCGTCATCTGCGGCGTCGTGCTCGGGCGCAATAAGTTGCTGTCGGACGTATTCAGCATCTATATCCAGGTTGCCAACTCGATCCCCCGCGTCGTGCTCGGTTCGGTGTTCGTGATCGCGCTCGGTTTGGGCATGGCATCGAAGGTGGCACTCGCGGTGGTCATGGTGTTCTTCGTCGTCTTCGGCAATGCGTTCCAAGGCGTGCGCGAGGCCGACCGTTATATGATCGCGAATGCGCAGATTCTGGGCGCGTCGAAGCGGCAATTGACGACGGCGGTCGTCATTCCGTCGGCGCTGTCGTGGATCTTGGCGAGCTTGCACGTGAGCTTCGGCTTTGCGCTCGTCGGTGCGGTCGTCGGCGAATTCCTCGGCTCGAAGCAAGGGATCGGCTTGTTGATCTCCACGGCGCAAGGCGCGTTCAATGCGAGCGGCGTGTTCGCGGCGATGATCGTGTTGGCCGTCGTGGCGCTGGCTTGCGACTACTTGCTGACCCGGCTGGAAAAGCGTCTGCTGAAATGGAGACCCGCTGCATTCTGATTCCGACGGATCGCGCCGGTCGGGCGCGATCGAGGCGGCAGGCTCATGCCGCGCCGACGCCGCGTGCGTCGACGCGGCATGAGCCACAGTTCATTCATAGGGCGTCGGTCGATGATGCATAGTTTGCGCGCCCGCCTGCTGTGGTGGGTGTTGTTGCCGTTGGCGGCGTTCATGGTCGTGGCCGGTGTGATGGCTTACGATGCCGCTCGACAAACAGCCGATCTGCTGCAGGACAACGCGCTGCTCGCTTCGGCGCGCACGATCGGCGAGGACGTCGAATGGAGCAACGGCGAGTTGCTCGCGAACGTTCCGCCCGCCGCGTTGGAAATATTCGAATCGCCTTACCAGGATCACGTGTTTTACCGGATCGTCGCCGACGGCGATCGGCTGTTGGGCGGCACACCCGAACTCGCATTGCCGAGCGAGCATGCGGCCTATCCGGTGTTCTACGATACGACGCTCGACGATCAAGCGATTCGCGCAGTGGCTTACCAACGTCAGCTCTACAATGCCGGCGAGGCGCTGTCGGTGGTGGTCGTGGTAGGCAAGACGCAGGCGTCGCGCGCGGGGATGCTGGCGCAACTGTGGCATCCGCAATTGATCCGGCAGGGCTTGATGCTCGTGCTGGCCGTCGTGTTGGTCCTGATCGGCCTGACGAGCGAGCTGCGCCCGCTCATGAAGTTGAAGGACGACGTGGCCGATCGCGATCCGATGCAACTCGAGCCCGTGCGCGTCGATCACTTGCCGACCGAGCTGCGTCCGATCGTCGATGCGATCAACCAGTGCATCGCGCGTCTAAAGCTGCATACGAGTACGCAGCGGCAGTTCATTGCCGATGCCGCGCATCAATTGCGCACGCCGCTAACGTTGCTCGATACGCAGGTGCAGTGTGCGCGCCAATGCGTGGCCGACGAGCCCGCACTTTCCGATGCGCTAACGGGCATTCATCGCACCAGCCGCAAGATGACGGAGATTACGAATCAGTTGCTGCTGCTCGCGCGTGCGGAATCGGCGCCGTCGCCTGCGCCGAACGTGTCGGTCGATATGACCCAGGTCGTGTCGTCGGTGCTCGAGGAATCGCTCCTGGCTGCGCAGCGGCGCGACATCGATCTCGGCGCGGACCTGGAAGGCGATCTGCGGGTGGCGGGCAGCGAGCAACTGTTGACCGCGCTTGTGTCTAACCTCGTCGACAACGCGATCCGATATACGCAGGCGGGCGGCGCGGTGACCGCGCGTTGCCGACTCGCGGGAGAGGAGGTCGTTCTTGAAGTTGTCGATAATGGGCCCGGCATTCCGGCCGAAATGCGTGCGCACGTCTTCGAGCGCTTCTATCGCGGGATGACGGACGTGGAGGGAACGGGCCTCGGCCTCGCTATCGTGCAGCGCATTGCGCAGACGCATGGCGGAAGTGTCGGGGTCGCGCCGGGCAAGGGGCGGGTGGGGCTCGTGGCCACCGTGCGCCTGCCGGCATGGAAGGATTGAAACGATGAAGCTGCTGCTCGTGGAAGACAATGCCGAGTTGTCGCATTGGATCGTGAACTTGCTGCAAGGCGAGAATTTCGCCGTCGATAGCGTGCCGGACGGCGAAACGGCCGATGCGGTTCTGCTCACCGAGCGCTACGACGTGATCCTGCTCGATATGAGGCTGCCGCGCATGAGCGGCAAGGACGTGCTCGCGCGTTTGCGGCGGCGTGGCGACAATGCGCCCGTGCTCATGCTCACGGCGCATGGCTCGATCGACGATAAGGTGGATTGCTTCAGTGCGGGGGCCGACGATTACGTCGTCAAGCCATTCGATGCGAGAGAACTCATTGCGCGGATCAAAGCGCTGATTCGGCGGCAGGCGGGCGGGAAGTCGGTTTCGATGGTCTGTGGCGACCTGCACTACAACACGAATACACGCGAATTTAGCCATCAAGACGTGCCGCTCGCGCTACGCCGGCGCGAGCATGCGATTCTCGAGGCGCTGATGCTCAAGCAAGGCAAGACGGTATCGAAGACGGCGCTGATGGATAGCGTCTACAGCTTGGAGGACGAGCCCAGCGCCGACGCCATCGACATCTACATTCATCGGTTGCGCAAGCATCTAACTCATTCGACTGCACAAATCATGACGTTGCGCGGGCTCGGTTATGTGCTGAAGGCGAAGGACGGATCCTAAGGATCGGCTTAATTCGTCCCGTGGGATTCGAACGTGCGATCGGGGAGAAAGATTTAAGTGAAAGTACTTAGTTGTACTAAAGATACGCGAAAGGAGCGTGAAGGATAGCGGCGAATACGATGGTCTCCATTGCGGCGATGAAGAGCGATGCTCCGAATGCGGGGCGTGCTGACGCAAGAACAAAATTTCAACGCAGTAAAGAGGAGACGATCTTGAAAAAGACGTATCGCACATTGGCGCTGACGGCAGGCGCTCTGGTAGCAACGGGCGCGCATGCGCAATCGAGCGTGCAGCTCTACGGTCTCATCGATTTGAGCGCCGTCACCTATACGACGAATGCGAACGCAGCGGGCAATCATTTGATCGCGATGGGGCATCCGGGCGACGCGGGCGGCGAACCGTGGTTCAGCGGTAGCCGTTGGGGCTTGCGCGGCGCCGAGGATATCGGCGGCGGCAACAAGATTATCTTCACGTTGGAAAGCGAGTTCGTTCCCACGAACGGCAACATGGAAGATAGCGGTCAGCTATTCGACCGCGATTCGTGGGTCGGTCTCGTGAATCCCACGCTCGGCCAGGTCACGGTCGGCTTCCAGGATACGGTCTCCAAGGACTTTTCTGGCCTGTACGGCGACCCGTACGTGAGCTCGACGTTCTCGACGAAGGAAGGCGCGTACACGAACTCGAACAACTTCAAGCAACTGGTGTTCTACGCGGCTGGCCCGACCGGTACGCGCTCCGAAAACAGCATCGCGTGGAAGAAGTTGTTCAGCAACGGCATCTATGCGGCCGCCGACTACCAGTTCAGCAACTCGACGCAATTCGCGACGGGTTCGGGCTACCAGGCGGCGCTCGGGTACAACGGCCCGAACTTTTCGTTGGGTGGCTTTTACAACCACGTGAACAATGGCGGCTTCGTCGACCAGACCGAATCGATCGGCGGCGACTTCCGTTTCGGTATCGGCCGTATCAATGCCGGCTACTTCCACTACACGGGTAAGCAGGGCTCGTTGCCGGATCGCGTGGACAACGCATGGACGGTGTCGATGAAGATCGCTCCGCACGGCCCGCTCGACTATGAGGTCGGCTATCAGCAAATGCACGTGAAGAACGCGGCTTACACGGCTGCGGATGCGGACGGCAACGGCGGCGGCCTGATTCCGAACGCCAACTCCTCGTCCAATTTCGACATGGCGGGCGGCGTTCACAGCGGCTACAAGGAAACGGTCTACGCCTCGACCTTCTATCACCTCTCGAAGCGCACGGAATTGTATTTGGCCGCCGATTACATGAAGCTCCATGGCGGCTACACGGTCGGCGGAACGCACGGCCACAGCAACCAGATCGAAGTCGCCACGGGTATCCGCACGCGCTTCTGATTTTTCTGACCTCCTCCAAGACGTTGCCGGTTGCAGTCGGCAATTGATAGGCGGCGGCGAGCCACTCGCTTGCCGCCTTTTTTTTGCGAGCCGGCCGGAGTGGTTGCACTCCGTTCTCATGCAGAGCGAGGAAGACAGCATGATAAGGACGACTAACATTCGTGCCGCGTTGACCTTCACCGTCCTGGGCTACACAGGGGCGCTTCTGTTCGTCATCGCCGCATCGATCGCCGTGCTGCAATCGGCCAACGTGGCATTCGAGAAGATGTATCACGGCGAGACCGCCGCTTTGACGGCGTTGGCCGACAGTACGGACAACCTGTCCCAAGCGCGGATCGACCTGGGCGGCTACGAGACGCTCATGGCGCAGGGCAAGCCCACGGCGCCGACGCTCGAGCGCGTGCATGCGGCGCTAGCGGCCAGCGATCGCGCACTGGCGACGTTCGGCGCGCTGCCCCTGGCGGGCGATACCGAGGCGTCGCTCGCAGCGGCATTGCGCGCGGCGCGCGGCAAGCTCATCAAGGAAGTGATCGCCCCGGAGGTGTCGGCACTCGACCAAGACGACTTCGCGTCGTTTCGCATGATCGAACGGCAGGCGCCCGAAGCGATTTTTACGGATTACAAGCAAGCGGCGCGGCAATTGATGGATTTCCAGGTGCAGGCGCAAAGCCGGCACTTTTCGGCCGTGCACGATCGCTTTCGCGGCTTGCTGGGGCTGTTTTCGATCGTCGGTTTCGCAGCGGTTGCGTTTGCCGTGCTCGCGCGCACGTTCTTGCGCGCCGCCATCGTGACGCCGATCGCCAAGGCCATCGATCATTTCGAGCGCATCGCCAAGGGCGATCTGACGGCAACGATCGAGACAGCGGGCGGAGGCGATATGGGCCGGCTGATGTCGGCACTCGCGCGCATGCAGCAGAGCCTGGCGGCGGCCGTCACGCGCGTGCGCGAGGGAACGGCTGAAATCCGCCATGGCGTGCACGATATGGCGAGCGGCAATGCGGATTTGTCCGCGCGAACCGAGCGCCAAGCCGCGGTGCTCGAGGAAACCGCCGCGAGTGTCGAAGCGCTCACGGCCGCCGTGGCACAAAATGCGCGTCATGCGCGCGAAGCGCGCGCCGTGGCCGAGACGGCGTCTTCCACGGCGCAGCGCGGCGGCCAGGCGGTGGGCGAGATCGTCGATGCGGTTGCCGATATGTCGGCCGACTCCGAGCATATCGTCGACATCATCCGCGCGATCGAGGGCATTGCCTTTCAAACCAACATCCTCGCGCTCAATGCGGCGGTCGAGGCGGCGCGTGCGGGCGAGCAGGGGAGGGGATTCGCCGTGGTTGCGGGCGAAGTGCGCGCGCTGGCTCAGCGTTCCGCCGTCGCAGCCAAGGAAATTCGCGAATTGATGACGGCTTCCGTCGCGAAGGTGAAAGACGGAACGCAACTGGCCGAGCGTGCCCGCGCAACGATGGCGGACGTGGTCGGCGCCGCACGCGAAGTCACGCAGATCGTCGCGGAAATCAGCGCGGCATCGGAGCGTCAATCGTCGGGCATCGACGAAATCAACGTCGCGATCTCGCAGATGGACCGCGCAACTCAGCAAAATGCCGCGCTCGTCGAGCAGGCGGCCGGCGCTAGCGCGTCGCTCGAGGAGCAAGCCCGCATGCTCGACGAGACGGTGGCGACCTTTCGTCTGCACGCGGGCGAAGGCCTAGCTGCGATGGCGCCGACACCCATGCCGCTCGCGCATGGCACGCGACAGACACACTCGTTCACCCCCGCATGACGACCACCTTAGAACATCGACCGCATCCGAGCTTGATCCGACACCGAATCACGCATCGGATCGTCGGCACGACCGAAGGCGGCCAGCCGTTTCGCCCGGGCGACTGGGCCGAGCGGCTGGCCGGCGTGATTACCCTGTTCGTCAAAGAGCGGCGACCGGGCTGCAGCGTCGCATCGACCTGGCTAGCGGTGCCGCTCGTCGAAGACGGCGTCAGGTGCTTGAACGTCTCGGGAGAGCTTGCCGAGATCTGTCCCGAGGCCTTCGAGTTCGTGATGCGCTTCGCCAAGGACAACGCGCTGCCGGTGCGCATCGGCGAGTGATCGATCGAGGTCGGTCGAGGTCGATCGTTCCGGCCGACGACGCGCAGCCGGGGAGCACGCTCGCTCAGGTGGCCGGCCTGCAGTGCACGATCGGCGCGGTATAAGGCGACGGATAGGGCGAATAGGGGCCGCTCAGCACACGCAGCCTCTGAGTGGCGAGCACTTCGGCCTGACGCTCCTGCGTCACGCTCAGGCCGTTTTCCGGCGGTGCCGGCGTGCTATCGACCGGCGACTCGTTGACGTCGCAATTCACGATCGTTCCGTCGTGCAAGCGGACCGTCGTCGAATAGGCGTAGTCGGACGAGATAGGTGCGCAGGCCGTGCTCGCCAACAGCGCGGCGGCGCAGGCAGCGAGTCGAGAGAACGTCTTGGCCATGATCGGTCGCTCCGCATCGAAACCCCGTGTTGTGTTCGACCCGCCCGGGCGGGGCGATGTTGCACGCTGCGCTTTCATCTTGAAATCGATCGTATCGGCTGCCTCGTGCCCGTGAGCTTCTTCGTACACATCGCCTTCTTTTTCTGCCAATCCGCGCGTCCCTGCTTGCGGGTTGGCTGCGTGGGACGGCAAACTGGCGGCTGCTGCACGCGGTACCTTGTCCCTATCACACGTAAAGTGAGGCATCGATGCAACTGATCGGCATGATGGATTCTCCGTTTGTCCGTCGCGTGGCCGTTTCGATGGCCGTGCTCGGCATCGCGTTCGAGCACCGCTCCGTCTCTGTTTTTCGTCACTTCGATGAGTTTCGGCAAATCAATCCGACGGTTAAGGCGCCGACGTTCATCGACGACGACGGCACACAGTTGATCGACTCCACGCTGATTCTCGACTACCTGGACCTGCGCGTCGCCCCGGAATCCCGATTGATGCCGCCGGCGCTGGCGGAACGCCGGCGCGCATTGCACCTGATCGGGTTCGCGCTCGCGGCTTGCGAAAAGACGGTGCAGATCGTCTACGAGCAGAACCTGCGCCCACAGGAAAAACAGCACGCGCCGTGGCTCGAGCGCCTCCAAACGCAGTTGGCGGCTGCTTACGACACGTTGGAGCGCGATGTGGCCATGCTGGGCACCGGCGCGTGGCTGTGCGGCGACCGTCTCATGCAGCCCGACATCACCGTCGCCGTGGCCTGGCGCTTTACGCAATATGCGATCGCGGGTGCGGTCGAACCCGGCCGCTATCCTGGGTTGGCGGCGCTCTCGCAGCGTGCGGAAGCGTTGCCGGCGTTCGTCGGCGCACCGCTCGAATAGCGCGCTCGGGCGACGCCGAAGCACGCGCTGCGATTGTTCGCTTCTCGCGACTTGTGACTTTCGATTTAGCGCATTTATCGGCTTCGCGCGCGTCCCTACAATGGCGATCAAGGTTGCATGACGGGGCATAGGCTGCCCCGCAGGCAAGCCAGGAGAATCGCCATGAAAAAGCTTATCGAACAACGGCTGTACAGCCCGACCGTCGTGTTGCCGATGGTCGAACTCATGGAATTGATGGTGTCGCTCGATTTCAATCTCGGGCAGGTCGGCGCCGTGATGGCGACGCGCGGTGCACGCGCGGCATTGCATCGCTCGCGCGGGTTGCTCGGTCATCGTCAAGGCGCGGCTGCCGCTGCTTGAACTCGAGCGAGCCCGCGCAGGCGATATAGCGACGGAAGCGAGTAAGGGCGGGGCGGGGCGGGGAAGAGGGAACAACGAACGAAAACAAGCGGACGGCGCACCGGCACTAGATTTGCGACAAGCCAGCGGCCGTCAGATTAGGCGCGATCGGAGATCGCGCCGGCCGCTTGTCAGCCTTGCGTCGGCGGCACATATCCGGCCGCTTGATCGGCGCCTTCGCCGAAGAAAAACTTTTCCGTTTGCTTCATCAGATACTGACGGGCGCGCGGGTCGGCCATATTCAACCGGTTCTCGTTGATGAGCATCGTTTGCTGCTTGAGCCAGGCTTGCCAGGCTTCCTTCGAAACGCCTTCGTAAATTCGCTTGCCGAGATCGCCGGGCAACGGCGGAAAATCGAGTCCTTCGGCTTCCTTGCCGAGCTTGACGCATTGAATCATGCGGGCCATGTGAATTTCTCCTGTAGTCGATAGGGGGCGGGCAGCGACGCGTTCGCTCAAAGGTGCTTCATCAGCACGAGCGATTTGCGCTGCCAGTTATAGAGGCGGCGGCGGTCTTCAGGCAGATCGTCCACGGTGGCCTTGACGAAGCCGCGCTTCAAGAACCAGTGCTCGGTACGCGTGGTCAGCACGAAGATGCGCGTGAGACCGCGCGCGCGGGCGCGCTGCTCGATGCGCTTGAGCAGCCGCTCGCCGTCACCGACGCCTTGCGCGTCGGGCGCGACGGTCAGGCAGGCCATTTCGCCGATCCGCTCTTGCGGGTAGGCGTAAAGCGCCGCGCAGCCGAACAGCACGCCATCGTGCTCGATGACCGAGAAGTGATCGATGTCGCGCTCGATCTGATGGCGGCCGCGCTTGACGAGCGTGCCGTCCGATTCGAGCGGCTCGATCAGCGTGAGAAGGCCGCCGACGTCGTCCGGCGTGGCTTCGCGCAAGCTTTCGAGGTTCTCGTACGAGATCATCGTGCCGACGCCGTCGTGCAGGAACAATTCGAGCAGCAGGCTGCCGTCGAGCGAGTGCGGGATGATGTGCGCCCGCGCCACGCCGCCGCGGCAAGCACGCACGGCGTGCTTCAAGTAGAACGCGGAATCGCCCTTGACTTCGCCGCTGTCGAGCAGCTTGTAGGCATCGTCGAGCGAGAGTTCTTGCGTAAGTTCGCCCGCGTCGTTCATGAGCCCCGGCGTTTCGGTCAGGAAGATGATCTTGTCCGCGCGCAGCGCGATCGCGGCCGCCGAAGCGACATCCTCCATCGACAAGTTGAACGCCTCGCCCGTCGGCGAAAAGCCTAGCGGCGAGAGCAGCACGAGCTTGCGGCTGGCGAGCGAATGCTTGATCGATTCGGCGTCGACCTTGCGCACGATGCCCGTGTGCTGGAAATCGACCCCATCGAGAATGCCCACCGGCCGCGCCGTGACGAAATTGCCCGAGACGACGCTGATGTGCGCGTGCGCCATCGGCGTATTCGGCAAACCTTGGCTGATCGCGGCCTCGATGTCGAGCCGCACTTCGCCCGCGGCTTCCTTCGCCGATTCGAGCGCGCGCGCATCGGTAATGCGCATCCCGTGCGAGAACTCCGACTGCACGCCATGCAGATTCATCTGCTCTTCGACCTGCGGGCGCGATCCGTGCACGAGCACGATCTGGATCCCCATGGCTTGCAGCAGCGCGATATCGGATACGAGCGCGCTGAGTAACCCTTCATGGACCACTTCCCCGCCGAACCCGACGACGAACGTCTTATTGCGGAACGCATGGATATACGGGGCGACCGATCGCATCCAGTCCACGAACTGGGCGTGCGAGACGGCTTCGGATTCGGGCGCTGCGGGGCGGGCCGGGGCGCTCTCTGGCATGGGGGCGAGGTCGGTTTGAGAATTCATGCCGGGATTATAATGCGCCCCCATGTCGAACGTATCCAAAAGTCCGGCCGCGAGCGAGGTCCGAGCACCGCGCGCGCCGCGCGCCAACAGCGAACAACCCGGCGCCGCCCCGGCCCATGCCGAGCGTCGCCGTCGTCCCGCCGTCCAGCCCAATCCCATTCCCCCGATCGAATTTCCGGCGGCGCTGCCTGTCTCCGGGCGGCGCGAGGAAATCGCGCGCACGATTCGCGACAATCAGGTCGTGATCGTCTCGGGCGAAACCGGTTCGGGAAAGACCACTCAGCTCCCGAAAATCTGCTTGTCGCTCGGCCGCGGGCTCGGTGCCGGCGGCACGGGCCTTATCGGCCATACGCAGCCGCGCCGAATCGCCGCGTCGGCGACGGGTCGGCGCATCGCCGAGGAACTCGGCACGCCGTTCGGCGAAGTGGTCGGCTACAAGGTGCGATTCACCGACAACCTCGCGCCGGGCGCGTCCGTCAAACTGATGACCGACGGCATCCTGCTCGCGGAAACCCAGACCGATCCGCTGCTCGAGGCCTACGACACGATCATCATCGACGAGGCGCACGAGCGCAGCCTCAACATCGATTTCCTGCTCGGCTACCTGGCGCGGGTCCTGCCGAAGCGGCCCGACCTGAAGGTCATCATCACGAGCGCC